>NZ_JAANTF010000012.1:0-286712 GCF_011290655.1 Rhodococcus sp. D-46
CAAACGATTAGCCCGCACCGACAACTCACCATACGACAACGACTCGCCACCGAACCGCACCGCAACCCGATCACCAAACCGCGCAGCAGCATCATCGAACCACGCCGACAACGTCGAATCCACACCATGATCGATCTGGCCGGCACTGAAGCGGGACAGCAGGTTTCGTTCTCCATCGACCAAGATGTCAACGTCACCCACCGCTACGGTGGGATCAGCAGTCACCGCACGGAAGGTCCTTACCAGCCGATCACCGAATTCCACAACGGTCGACTCGTCGAACAGATCCGTCGCATACGTCAAAGAGGCGGACATTCCGGCGGGTGCGCCGGCCTCGTCGGTTCGTTCGGTCAGGGTCAACTGGAGGTCGAATTTCGCCAACGCAAGATCGGCACTTTCGATCGACACTTCGAGGTCGCCCAGTTCGAGCGTTGTCTGTTCGTGGTTCTGGAACGTCAACGCCACCTGGAACAACGGATGACGAGCCTGCGAACGAACCGGATCGAGAACCTCCACCACACGCTCGAACGGAACATCCGCATGCGCGAACGCCTGCAAATCCACCTCACGCGCCGAAGCCAACAGATCCGTGAACGACATCGACGGATCAACCTCGGTGCGCAACACCAAAGTGTTGACGAACATACCGATCAGATCGTCGAGCTGCGCCTCACCGCGACCCGCGATCGGTGTACCGATCGCGATGTCGGTCGTTGCGGACAAACGAGAAAGTACGACGGCGAGCGCTGCGTGAACAACCATGAACGGTGTCGAGTTACTGCTGTGCGCAATCGAATTGACAGCTTCGTGCAGGGTGGCGTCGATATCGAACTCGACCTCGGCTCCGCGCCCTGAAGCGACCTCGGGACGCGGACGATCGGCAGGCAGATCCAACTGCTCCGGAAGATCAGCCAACGCATCCGACCAGAACGCAATCTGCTTCGCGATCACGGACCGCGGATCGTCCTCGGACCCGAGAACCTCACGCTGCCACAACGAGTAATCGGCGTACTGCACCGGCAACGGCGTCCAAGCCGGCACCGACGCTCGTGTACGTGCTTCGTAGGCAACCATCACGTCACGGGTCAACGGACCCATCGAGAAACCGTCGGTCGAGATGTGATGCACGACGAACACCAGGACGTATTCGCTGTCGCCGACTTTGAAGAGCTTGGCGCGCAACGGGACTTCGGACGTCACGTCGAAGCCGACTGTCGCCAGCTCGGCGACGCCCGCAGCCAGGCGATCTTCCGTGATCGACACGGGGCTGAGATCGACGACAACGTCTTGGACGTCGAGGACGTCCTGATAGCCGACGCCGTCGACGTCTGGATACACAGTTCGCAGTGATTCGTGTCGGCCCACGACATCGATCACGGCGGCGTCAAGAGCTGCCACATCGAGGGCGCCCGAAATCCTGATCGCCGCCGGGACGTTGTTCACTGCCGACGCGGGTTCGAACCTGTTCAGGAACCACATGCGCTGCTGCGCCAACGAAAGTGGGATCCGAGCTGGCCGGGGCTGCTGCACCAGTGGGGCGGTGGCGCCCGAACCGGCGTGCAGCTCGAGCCGGACGGCGAGTGACTGCACGGTCGACGCTTCGAAGAGCGCACGAACCGGAACGCTTGTGTCGAGCGCCTCTCCCAGCCGAGCGGCGACACGGGTCGCGATCAACGAGTTGCCGCCGAGTTCGAAGAAATCGTCGTCGCGGCCAACCTGTGCGACTCCGAGAACTTCGGAGAACACCTGCGCGACAGTCTCTTCGACGGTCGTGATCGGCGCCTGGTACACCTTGGACTCGAATACGGGCGAGGGCAGAGCCTTGATGTCCGTCTTGCCCGCGGTGGTCAACGGAATCGAATCGAGCACCAGTACCGAGTCGGGGACCATGTAGCCGGTCAGGAACGTCGACACCGACTCGATGACCTGTGCGGGATCCACCTCGGCGCCGGCCTGCGACACGACGTATGCAACGAGACGATCTCCGAAGTGATCGTCGGAACGAACGAGAGCAACAGCTTGCGCAACGCCCGCGCAACGGGTCAGCGCGGCCTCGATCTCGCCGAGTTCGATACGGAACCCACGGATCTTGACCTGGAAGTCACTGCGGCCCACGTACTCCACTGCGCCACCGTCGATCCACCGGACCACGTCACCCGTGCGGTACAACCGCTCTCCCGGCGCCCCGAACGGGTCTGCGACAAAACGACCCGCTGTCAATGCCGGCTGTCCCAGGTATCCACGAGCGACCTGAACACCCGACACGTACAACTCACCTGCGACACCAACCGGAACGGGCTGCAAGCGGCCGTCCAAGATCCGCGCGGCCATTCCCCGAATCGGGCCGCCGATGTTCATACGATCAAACGCGGTCAGCGTATCGCTGATGTTCGAGGCGACTGTCGACTCCGTCGGACCGTACGCATTGAAGAATCCACGCACACCGCCATCCGGAAGCGGCACCGCCCACTTGGCAACGAGAGACCGCGAACTGGCTTCGCCACCGACGACAACCACCCGCAACGCGTCGAGCCCGCTCGGATCCACTGATGCCAGCGCAGCGGGCGTCACGAACGCATGCGTCACGCCCTCCGAGCGCAAGATCTCGGCCAATTCCGCGCCGCCGTACACCGTCGTCGGCGCAATCACCATCGTCGATGCTGCTCCGAATGCCATCAGCAACTCGAGAACAGAAGCATCGAAACTCGGCGAGGCGAAATGCAGCGTTCGAGCATCCGCGGTCAGCGCATAGCGCTCGACCTGCTCGGCGCAGAAGTTCGCCACACCCGCATTGGTGACCACAACGCCCTTGGGCAGACCCGTGGTGCCAGAGGTGTAGATGACGTAAGCAGGCTGCCGCTCGTCGATCGCACTGCGTCGATCCGAATCACTCACCGGCGCGCAAGATTCTGCCGCGCACGCCGCCACTGTCTTCTCGTCGTCGAGAACAACCCACGTCAACGCCGACGGCAATCCTGCCTCGACGTCACTGAGCGCAAGACCCAGCACCGCACCGGAATCGGAGATCATGTGGGCGATACGGTCAACCGGATACGTCGGGTCGACGGGCACGAATGCAGCACCCGTTTTCACCACTGCCCACAGAGCGAGAACCGAATCGGCCGAACGCGGAATCGCGATCGCGACCCGATCCTCCGGCCCGACGCCCTTCTCAATCAGAACACGAGCGAGTCGCGACGACCGCTCGTCGAGTTCGCGGTAGCTGATTGACTGACCGTCGAAGCGAATCGCATCCGCCGACGGATCCAAAGCGGCCGCCGCTGTGAGGATCTCGACCAGGGTTCCCGAGACCGACTGACCTCCATGAACATCGGCCAGCACACCCCGCTCGGCCGCATCGAGAATATCGATGTCACCGACGACAATCGAAGGAACCGACACGACGGTCTCGAGGATACGAACCAGACGCCGAGCAAACCCCTCGACCGTCGAAACGTCGAACAGATCTGCAGCAAACGTGAATTCGGCCGAGAGCCCTTGCTGGATCCCGTCTTCGCCGATCGACTCTGTTACTGCGAGTTCGAGGTCGAACTTGGCAGTGGTCGTGTCGATTTCGGCGGCCTTGATCGCCAGTCCCGGCAGTTCCAATGCCGTTTGCGCGAGATTCTGCAAGGACAGCACGACCTGGAACAGCGGATGTCTGGCCTGCGACCGGGCGGGAGCCAAGACGTCCACCAACCGCTCGAAGGGCACGTCCGAGTGAGCGAACGCTCCGAGCGCAGAATCACTCGCCGCAGCCAGCAGATCCGTGAATGCCTGGGCCGGGTCGACCTCGGTCCGCAGAACAAGCGTGTTGACGAACATGCCGACGAGATCGTCGAGCGCCTCGTCGCCACGACCGGCAACGGGAGTGCCCACGGCGATGTCCGAGGTTCCGCTCAGTCGGGCCATCAGAACGGCAAGCGCCGAGTGCAACGCCATGAAGAGCGTCGCGTTGTTCTCCCGTGCCAGCGCGTCCAATCGACGGTGCACATCCCCGGAGATCTCGAACGCGAATCGCTCGCCGCGCATCGACGCCACATCAGGCCGAGACCGGTCCGACGGAAGCTCGATCACATCCGGTAGGTCTGCCAGAGTCTCGGTCCAGTACGAGATCTGCTGCGAGATCAGTGATTCCGAGTCGTCTTCCGACCCCAGAACCTCACGCTGCCACAACGAATAGTCGGCGTACTGCACAGTCAACGGCTGCCACGCCGGCGCGATCCCGTCCTTGCGTGCCGAGTAGGCAATCATGACATCGCGAGCCAGGGGCGCCATCGACCAACCGTCAGCGGCGATGTGATGAACCACGATCGCAAGGGTGTGCTCGGTGTCGCTGACCGTCAACAGGCGGACACGGATCGGCACGTCGACAGTGACGTCGATCGCTGAGGATCCGATTGCAGCGACTCGACTTTCGAGCTCGTCCGGATCCGAAACCGACTCCACGGTCAGCCCGCCGAACGCCTCCGAAAGCGACAGAATCGACTGCTTCGGTCCGGAAGCCCCGTCCGGATATACCGTTCGGAGCACCTCGTGCCGGGCCAGTACGTCCTCCAGCGCCATTTCCATCGCGGCAGTATCGAGATGACCAGTCAGGTGCAGAGCAAAAGTGATGTTGTAAGCAGCTGAGTCGGTGTCGAAGCGGTTCAGGAACCACATGCGCTGCTGCGCCAGCGACAACGGAATTTCCGCGGGACGCACCTGTGCGACGAGCGCCTTCTGCCCGCCGCTACCTACGTGCGACTCGATGTGTGCGGCGAGCGCCTCGACGGTGGAAACGTCGAACAGCGTTCGCACCGGCACCGTAGTGTCGAGCGCCCGCCCCAATCGGGAGGTGACCTGAGTAGCCACCAGGGAGTTGCCACCGAGTTCAAAGAAGTCGTCGTCGAGGCCGACTCGTTCCACTCCGAGAACATCCGCAATCACCTGCGCGACAATCTCTTCCACCGGCGTGGTGGGTGCACGAAACTCGCGGACCTCGAAAACAGGCTCCGGCAAAGCCCGGCGATCCAATTTGCCCACCGGGGTCAACGGAACCTCAGCGAGTTCCATGATGACGGACGGAACCATGTAGCTCGGCAGAGCCTCCGCCACGAACGAGGCGAGCACGTCCCGATCGAAACTCGACCCGTCAGCCAGTTCGACGTAGGAAACGAGGGTTGTGACACCCGCCGCGCCTTCGCTTCCGACCGTCACCGCGAAGCGCACAGACTCGTGCGAGGACAGAACTGCGTCGATCTCACCGAGTTCGATACGGAATCCGCGAACCTTGACCTGGAAGTCACTGCGGCCGACGTATTCGAGAACCCCCGCGTCACCGCGCGCGTCTCCGCCGGTCCAGCGCACGACATCGCCGGTCCGGTACATTCGCTCGCCATCCGGCGAATACGGGTTGGCGACAAACCGTTCCGCAGAAAGGCCTCGCCGCTCATGGTAGCCGCGAGCCAATGCAGCGCCCGCAAAGTAGAGCTCTCCCCTGGTACCGACTGGAACAGGATGCAGACGCTCGTCGAGTACCAGTGCCGACATGCCCTCGACGGGACGCCCGATGTCGATCGATCGGCCGATCGCGAGATCGCCGAACGACGAGATGATAGTGGTCTCGGTCGGACCATACCCATTGAAGTAGGCGCGCCCTGGGGCCCATTTCGCCAGCAACTCGGGAGTGGTCACGTCACCGCCGACGGAGACGACTCGCAATTCAGGCAGCTCTGCCGGCTCCATGGTCCCGAGTACTGCGGGAGTGATGATCGCGTGTGTGACCTTCTCGGAATGAAGAAGATCCGACAACTCGTGTCCACCGATAATTGTCGACGGAACGATCACCAAAGTTGCACCCGCGGAGAAGGCGACCATCCATTCGAGTACCGACGGGTCGAAGCTCGGTGAACAGATATGGAGGAAGCGCGAGGACTGTTCTACCTCGTAGCGACGCTGTGCTGCGTCTCTGACCCCACGGAGTCCACCGTGAGTGACGCTGACACCCTTCGGTTTTCCCGTGGAACCGGATGTGTAAATGACATATGCAACGTGAGAACTGTGAATCGGAGCGATTCGGTCCTCGTCCGTGACCGGCGCTGAAGATTGCGCCGACAGTTCTCCGTTCAGCGCCTGGCCGTCAAGGACCAACCATTCTGTGACCGCAGGAAGCTGATCTACGAACTGTCCCGACGTGAGTCCCATCGCGGCCGAAGAATCGGCCAGCATGTGCCGGACACGATCTTCCGGATAACTCGGGTCGACTGGGACGTATGCCGCCCCTGACTTCGCCACCGCCCATACTGCACAGACCATCTCGTACGAGCGAGGAAAGGCGAGAGCAACAATGGTCTCGGGGCCGGCGCCACGTCCGATCAGAACCCGTGCGAGCTTCGACGACTGCTCATCGAGCTCTCGATAGGTGATCGATCGACCCTCGAAGCGCACAGCAACCGAATCCGCCTCAGCCGTGCCGGACAGGAAGATGTCGACGAGACTCTGCCGGGGCATCGTGTCATCCGCGGCTACGACCGTCAGATCGGTGCGCTCGGAGCGTGAGAGCAGGTCGATATCGCCGACGATCGTTTCAGGTCGGGTAGCCACGGCATCGAGGATGCGCACGAACCGAGTAGCGAAAGTGTTCACCGTGGCCGGATCGAACAGGTCCGTGGCATAGGTGAAGGTGGCGCTCAAGACGTCCGAGTCTTCGCTGCCTTCAGGATTCTCGGACACCATGAGCTCGAGATCGAATTTGGCGACCGGTACTTCCAATTCAGCTGCAACTGCTTTGACACCTGAGAATTCCAGTTCGCGTCGTCCACTGATCTCCGCAGTGAGCGCAACCTGGAACAGCGGGTGTCGAGCCTGCGAACGCGCCGGACTCAGAACTTCGACCAACCGCTCGAACGGCACATCGGCATGCCCGTAGGCAGACAAGCCCGATTCCCTTACCCGAGCGAGCAACTCTTCGAATCGTTCGTTCGGATCGACCTCGGTGCGAAGCACCAGGGTGTTCACGAACATGCCGATCACGTCGTTGAGCGCTTGATCGCCTCGCCCACCGATCGGGGCACCGATCGCGATGTCGGAGGTACCACTGAGCCGGCTCAACAGCGTTGCATATGCCGCCTGCAACACCATGAACAGCGAGACGCTCCTCGAGCGCGCCAACTCGTTCAACTTGCGCGTCGTGCGTTCGCTGATCTGAAAATGGTGCTTGGCGCCGTGATTGGACGCGATGGCAGGACGAGGTCGGTCGGTCGGCAGATCCAACTGATCCGGCAGATCGGCAAGTGCCCGGCGCCAGAAGTTTATCTGGCGAGACGACTCCGAGCGCGGGTCTTCGTCGGATCCCAGTGCTTCGCGCTGCCACAGGGCGTAGTCGGCGTACTGAATTGGCAGCGGCGTCCACGCCGGCGCAGACTTCTCACTTCGCGCCGAGTAGGCGACGAGAAGGTCACGTGCGAGCGGACGGAACGACAGTCCGTCTGCAGCGATGTGATGGAGAACCATCACCAGGACGTAGTCCGTCGGAGACACCTCGAAGAGGGCAACCCGTACCGGGATTTCGAGCGTCACGTCGAAGCCGCGAGACGCCACGTCGAACAGCGCCGCGTCGAGATGCGAATTCCGAATCTTGACCGGATTCAACTCCACCGCGGCCCGGTCGACCGGCAGAACCAGCTGTTGCGCGGTTCCGTCGACATCAGGGTAGATCGTCCGCAAGGACTCGTGTCGCTCGAGAAGATCCATCACCGCGGCATGCAGGGCGGACGGGTCCACCGAACCGGTGAGCCGGACCGTGAACGGAAGATTGTAGGCGGGCGTCGACGGATCGAGACGGTTGATGAACCACATGCGCTGCTGCGCAAGCGAGAGCGGGACGACCTCGGGACGAGGCTTGGCGATCAGCGGGGTGAGCTGCCTGGCGTTGCCCGCCACCGACTCGGCGCGGGCCGCCAGGGTGGCGACCGTGGTGGATTCGAAGAGCTCTCGAACGCCGAGTTGCACTCCCAATGCCGAACCCACTCGCGTCACTAATTGTGTTGCAACCAGAGAGTTTCCACCGAGCTCGAAGAAGTCGTCATCGATACCGACGCGCTCGACACCGAGAACGTCGGCAAACACGTCCGCCACGATGCGTTCGATTTCGGTGCGGGGCTCGCGGTACTGCTTCGCACTCGCGAACACCGGCTCGGGCAACCCGGCACGATCCAATTTGCCACTCGTGTTGAGCGGCAACGCATCGAGCACCATCAACGCGGCCGGAACCATGTACGACGGGAGGCTTCGGCCGGCGAACTCACTGAGCACCGCAGCATCGATGTTTCGGCCTGGACCCGGCACGACGTAGCCGACCAATTGATCACCGGTCGGGGTGACGGTCACCAAAACGACAGCCTGCGAAACGTCGGGGTGCGCCAGAAGGACGGTCTCGATCTCGCCGAGTTCGATGCGCTGCCCGCGGAACTTCACCTGGAAGTCTGTACGCCCGATGTAGTCGAGATTTCCGTCCTCACGGCGACGAACGAGGTCGCCGGTCCGGTACATACGCTCACCGGCCGTGCCGTACGGATTGGCTACGAACCGATCCGAGCTCAGGTCCGGTCGACCAACGTATCCGCGCGCGAGTTGAACGCCGGCGAGATAGAGCTCACCCGGCTGCCCGATGGGGGTCGGGCGAAGTTGTCCGTCCAGTACGTGCGCCTGAGTGTTCCACTGCGGCATACCGATCGGCACGGAAGTAGTATCCGTGGCCACGGCCTCGTAGTACGTGACCGATACCGCGGCTTCGGTCGGACCGTACAGGTTGTGCAGTCCGGCTCCACAGAGTTCGCGGAAGGCGGAAGACGTCTCGGGCGGGAGCGCCTCGCCGATGACGAACACGTGGCGCAACGAATCACAAGATCCGGCAGGTGCATTCGCAGTGAACAGCGTGAGCATGGATGGCACGAAGTCGGTGATCGTGACGCCGAGCTCCGCGATCTTGTTCGCCACGTAGATCGGGTCTCGATGACCGTCCGGAGTCGCGACGACGAGCGTGGCGCCGACCTGCAACGGCATGAAAAATCCCCACAGCGACACGTCGAATGTCGTAGCGGTCTTCTGCAGGTAGATGTCCGACGCCGAAAGCCCGTACTCGGCGTTCATCCACTGAAGCTGATTGTTGATCGCCGAGTGAGTGACCGCGACACCCTTGGGTCGACCGGTCGAACCCGAGGTGTAGATCACGTACGCAGTGTTCGAGAAATGCAAGGGAGACAGGCGATCCGCGTTGACGATCGGTCTGCTGTCGAGCTGCCCATAGTCCAGTGTGTCGATCTCGATGACCCGTGTGCCCGAGGGCAGATCCACGTCGTCCCGCGCAGTGGTCACAACACACGTGGGCTGCGCCGACTCGAGAATGTAGGCGGTGCGGTCGGCTGGGTGGTCGGGATCCACCGGTACCCAGGCTCCGCCGGCCTTGGCAATCGCGTACAGACCGACCATCAAGTCCAAAGACCTGCGGATCGACAGTCCTACAAGCGATTCGGGCCCAACACCCATGGCGATGAGTTGACGAGCCAAACCATTTGCGCGAGAGTCGAATTCGGCGTACGTGAGGCTGGCGCCTTCGAAAATGACAGCGGTGGCATCGGGAGTTCTCTCGACCTGACGCTCGAATGCTTCGGTGATGGTCTGCGAGGCAACGTGGAAGCCGGTGCGGTTCCACAAGGCAACCTTGTTTCGCTCCTCGTCGGTTGCGACAGGAAGATCCCAGACCTTGCGGCTCGTTTCGGCCGAGACGAACTTCTCGAGAAACTCTACGAACCGCGAGTGATTTCGCTGGGCGTCCGCGGGCGCGTACAGATTGGGATTCGACTCGAAGTCGATGTGTGTGCGGGTATCGCCGACGCTCTGATACAGGTTGACACCGAGGTCTTCGATCAAACCCGTGGACAAGATGTGAAGTTCGCCGACGAGGGGCCCGAACGCCAACTCGGTGGAAAACATCATGATGTTGATCCACGGGCCGAAGAATCCGCCCCGGCCCGGCCCGTCACCGCCGCGAACCATGTCCTCGTGTCGGTATCGCTGGTGGCGCAGTGCGCCGGACATTTCGTTCCTGACGTCGTCCAGAAGCTCCTGGACGGTGGTGTCCGCAGTGACGGTCAGTCGCAGCGGCACGACGTTGGAGACCATGCCTCCGGATCGACGCAGCACGGCTGTTGTTCGACCGGAAACGGGCAGACTCAGCGACACGTCCTCTCGCCCGGTCATCTGAGCGAGGTACGCCGCAAACGCCGCGACGACAGTGCCGGCAACAGTGGTCTTCTCGATGCGCTCGAGGAACCGCCCGAGCAGAGCCTCGACGTGGTTGGACAGCGCTGCACTGTCGATCCGACTGACTGGAGCCGGCGCGGCACTTCGACCCGCGAGGCTCGAGATCTCGTCGAGATTCTCGATCTTGTCTGCCCAGTACTTGCGATCGGTTTCGAAACGACTCGACTGGCGGTACTTGTTGTCCACCTCGTAGACGTTCCGGAGATCGGAGGCCTCACTCGGCTCCGGATCCCGGCCCTCCACGCGCGCCGAGTACAGCTCCGCCACACGAGTGACGAACGTCGACGCACCGAATCCGTCGAGAATTGTGTGGTGGACCCGCGTGTACCAGTAGTAGCGATTCTCGCCGAGCCGCAGGATCGTGGCAGAGATCAAGCGGTCCGTGAGCATGTCGATCGGCCGGCTGCGATCTGCTCGCATCCACCGCATGGCAGCGTCGTGCGAGTCGTCTTCACTACGAAGGTCGACGTAACCGACCGAATCATCGAGTGTGGGGTCGATGATCTGGTAAGGCTGGGCGTCGATCTCGAAGATCCGGACGAAGGCCGACCCGATTTCGCGACCGGCGTCTGCGCAGGCCTGCCGAAGGGCGTCAAGTTCCAGAGCACCACGGAGTTCGACGTACTGAGCGATGTTGACCGGAACGGCGGGATCGAGGTGTTGCGCGAACCACATACCGAGCTGGGCCGCGGAAAGCGGGAATGCGTCGGATCGCTGAACGTCTTCCGGCGAGCTGCCGACCTCCGGCTTGCCGCTCCCCAGTTCTCCGTTACCCAGCGAATTCACGCCCACAGCCTCTCTTCCACACCATTGCGCACCCGTGCGAGCCGAACGTCCGATTCGCAGCAGCTACCGACCTCATCCAACCTCGACGAGCCAGAACCACCCATTGTCTCCGATACATAGGTGACAAGAGAAATCCATACCCCGGTGTATCGACGGTTTTGTTGCAATTCGTTACAAATCGCCCAGCTCATCTACCCCCCGATCGCATTGCCGAAACGCACCGTTCAGACGCGGCGCGCGACACCTCTCCCCCTGGGACAATCAATTGCAACCGACGATCTACACCCCAATCCACATCAGTCACCTCGGACAATTTACAGGGCCGCCGGGTACTGGGTGTCTGAGCTCGAACAAGATTCGACAGTCGCTGATCGAGACTATCGGTACTCGCCGACAGACCGACGAAAGAACGCGCCGACCAGCGGTCGGCGCGTTCTTCGATTTACGGTACGAAGCTTCAGGAAAAGCCCACACCAGTCACACTCTTCAGGTGCTCGCTGCTGACCCCTGGAGCCAGCTCCACAAGCTGCAGCCCGTCCGCGGTGACGTCCAGCACTGCCAGGTCGGTGATGATCCGGTTGACGACGCTCTGACCGGTAAGCGGCAGCGTGCAGGCCTCGACGATCTTGGGATTGCCGTCGCGGTCGGTGTGCTCCATCACGACGATGACGCGGCGGGCTCCATGGACCAGGTCCATCGCCCCACCCATGCCCTTGACCATCTTGCCCGGCACCATCCAGTTGGCAAGGTCACCGGTCTTCGATACCTGCATCCCGCCGAGCACCGCGGTGTCGATGTGACCACCGCGGATCATCCCGAAGGAGAGGGCCGAGTCGAAGAACGCGGCACCAGGATTGACGGTGACGGTTTCTTTACCGGCATTGATGAGGTCGGCATCGACCTGATCATCGGTCGGATACGGTCCGGTACCGAGGATGCCGTTCTCGCTGTGGAGGACCACCTTGACGCCCTCGGGCAGGTAACTGGGGATCAGAGTCGGCAGGCCGATGCCGAGGTTGATGTACTCCCCCGGCCGCATCTCGGCGGCAGCGCGAGCGGCCATCTCGTGGCGGGTCCAACCGATACGAGTTTCCTCTGCGCTGCTCACTTGGTACCTCCTGAGACGGTCCGCTTCTCGATCCGCTTCTCCTGTGGGCCTGTGTGTACGACGCGCGCGACGAACACTCCAGGTAGGTGCACGTGTGCGGGGTCGATGTCGCCCGGCTCGACGAGGTTCTCCACCTGCGCGATGGTGATCCGGCCGGCCATGGCAGCAAGCGGGTTGAAGTTCATCGCCGTCTTGTTGAAGACGAGATTTCCTTCGGTGTCGCCGTAGTCCGCGTGCACGAGCGCGAAGTCAGCGGTGATCGCCTCTTCCAATACATACGTGCGGCCACCGAACACTGCCGTCGCCTTCGGTGGCGACGCCACGGCGATCGAACCGTCCGGGTTGTATCGCCACGGCAAGCCGCCCTCGGCGATCGGGGTGCCGACGCCGGCCGGAGTGTAGAACGCCGGGATGCCGGTACCTCCAGCTCGCAGCCGCTCGGCCAGCGTCCCCTGCGGCGTCAACTCCACTTCGAGCTCACCGGCGAGATACTGGCGCGCGAACTCCTTGTTCTCCCCCACGTACGACGCCGTCACCCTGGCGATCCGGTGCGCGCCGAGCAGAATGCCGAGACCGTAGTCGTCGACACCGCAGTTGTTGGAGAACACCTCGAGATCGGTGGCGTCGCCGTCGGCGATCGCCGCGATCAGTGCGTCGGGAATACCGCACAGCCCGAAGCCGCCCACTGCGAGCCTGGATCCGCTCGCGATGTCGGCAACTGCCTCAGCTGCCGTATTCACGACTTTGCTCATCCGTTAGTTCTCCTTCTGCTGAAAGATTCCGGCTCGGTGAAGAAGCTTCTCGGCGTGACGGAGAACGGGAGCGTCGACCATCTTGCCCTCGAACGCGAACACACCACGTTCAGTAGACACCGCGGCAAGCACTCGTGTGGCCCAGTCGATCTCTTTTTCCGAAGGTGCGAAGGCCCCGCGAATGACCTCGACCTGACTCGGATGGATCGCAACCTTCACGTCGAAGCCGACTGCGACGGCATCAGCGGACTCGACGCCCAGGCCGACGAGGTCCTTGATGTCGAGGTACACGGAATCGACAGCCAACCGGCCGTAGCTCTTCGCGGCCAGGAGAGACGTCGATCGGACATGCTTGGCAACGTCGCGGTACGAACCGTTCGGGTGCCTGCTCGAATTACCGCCGAGACCGGCCACAAGATCCTCGGCTCCCCACATGACACCGATGGCGTTCGCAGCAAGCGCGATGTCGGCCACGGCGAGGGCTCCTCGCGGGGACTCGACGAGCGCAACCACGTCCGCCGGTGCGAGCGAGAGGACGTCCTCGGCCGATTCGCACTTGGACAGCATGAGACGCGAATAGTGTGTGCCGTCCAGCGCGATCAGATCGAGTTCGTGATCAGGTGTACCGACCGGATTGACGCGCACGACCGTCCGCTCCGGATCGAGAGGCGTGTCGATCAGGGCTGCACGTGCGGCTTCCTTGTCGGCCGGAGCCACACCGTCTTCGAGATCGAGGATCACGACGTCGGCAACAGCCGCGGCCTTCGCATAGCGCTCGGGACGATCCGCCGGGCAGAACAACCACGCCGGCCCCGGCGGTGTCCACGTCATGAGGACACCTCTGCCGGACGCAGTTGCACCAGTGTCTTGCGCGTGGCCAGTGCGACGACGTCACCGTGCTGGTTGCGCCCGGTGTGCACGAGCGTCACGATGCCCTCACCTGGACGGCTCTTCGACTCGCGCTTGTCCGCGATGAGCGTCTCGGCATACAAGGTGTCGCCGTGAAAGAGCGGCTTCGGGAAGCTGATCTCGGAGAAACCGAGGTTCGCCACGATGGTGCCCTGCGTCAACTGCGCGACGGACAGGCCGACGATGGTCGACAGGGTGAACATCGAATTGACCAGCCGCACACCGAATTGAGTGTCCTCGCTGTACGCGGCATCGAGATGCAACGCCTGCGTGTTCATGGTCAAAGTCGTGAACAGGACGTTGTCAGCCTCGGTCACCGTCCGGCCTGGGCGATGCTCGTAGATCGCGCCGACCTCGAACTCCTCGAACCAGAGCCCGCGCTGAGTGATCTTCTTGGGGTTCGTCACAGCCCTGCCTCACGAGCGATGAGCATCAACTGCACCTCGGTCGTTCCCTCACCGATTTCGAGGATCTTGCTGTCACGGTAGTGGCGCGCGACGGCGTACTCGTTCATGAAGCCGTATCCGCCGTGGATCTGCGTGGCGTCACGGGCGTTGTCCATGGCAGCTTCGGAGGAAATCAGCTTGGCGATGGACGCCTGCTTCTTGAACGGCTTGCCCGACAACATGAGTGCGGCCGCGTCGTAGTACGCGGTACGTGCGACGTGGGCACGAGCCTCCATACGCGCGATCTTGAACGCGATGGCCTGGTTGTGTCCGATGGGGCGACCGAACGCCTCGCGCTCCTTGGCGTACTTGATCGACTCGTCGACGCAGCCCTGGGCGGCACCGACGCTCAACGCGGAGATGGCGATGCGGCCTTCGTCGAGGATGCGCAGGAAGTTCGCGTAGCCGCGGCCGCGCTCACCGAGCAGATTCTCTTCGGGGACACGAACATCGGCGAACGTGAGCGGATGGGTGTCGGATGCGTTCCAACCGACTTTGTTGTACGCCGGTTCGGCCGTGAAGCCGGGCGTCGTGGTCGGCACGAGGATCGTCGAGATCTCCTTCTTGCCGCCGTCCTTGACACCCGTGACCGCGGTGACCGTCACGAGCTTGGTGATGTCGGTGCCCGAGTTGGTGATGAACTGCTTGTTGCCGTTGATGATCCACTCACCGCTGTCGAACTTCGCGGTGGTCTTGGTTCCGCCGGCGTCGCTACCCGCACCGGGTTCGGTCAGGCCGAAGGCAGCCAACGACTTGCCGCTGGTGAGCTGCGGAAGCCACTCCTGCTTCTGTGCCTCGTTACCGAAACGGTAGATCGGCATGGCACCAAGGGACACACCAGCTTCGAGAGTGATCGCGACGCTCTGGTCGACCTTGCCCAGCTCTTCGAGCGCCAGGCAGAGTGCGAAGTAGTCGCCGCCCATTCCGCCGTACTCCTCGGGAAACGGCAGGCCGAACAGTCCCATGTCGGCCATCCCGGCCACTACCTCGTACGGGAAGGTGTGGTTGGCGTCGTGCTCGGCAGCAACCGGTGCCACTACGGTCTTCGCGAAATCTGCAACCGTCTTGGCGAGCTGCTGGTATTCGTCCGGAAGAGCTCCGGTGGCAAGGTAATCGGACATCAGGCGTCTTCCTTCTGCGTCGTGTTCTCGGTCTTTACTTCTGCAGTCTCTTCGTCCGTGACAGGTACCACGCGGGCCAGAACCTGATCCACCATCACCTGATCGCCCTGACGGACAAGCACTTCCACGATTCCGTCGATCGGGGACGTCAAGGAGTGCTCCATCTTCATGGCCTCGACCACGACGAGTGGTTGTCCCGCGCTCACTGCCGCGCCGTTCTCGACGTTGACTGCGATGACGGCACCGGGCATGGGGCTGGCGATTTCGGCGTCACCGGCGTGCTTGTCCTCACCGCGAACGCTGACTTCGGCAACCTCGCGCACGTGCCAGGTTCCGCCGCCTGCCAGCCACAGACCACCATCGGTCTCGGCGACGACAAACGTGCGTCGACGTCCGTCGATCACCACCGCCAGTTCGGATCCCGTCAGGGTCGCGCTGAATGCGCGAGGCTGTGAACCTTCGACCTCGACCTTTGCATCCGCGGGAACGCCGACGATCGCAACGTGCGCCGTTCGGGTGCCGGCGGAGAGCCTGATGCTGGTCGGAGCGGGAGTTCCGACGCGCCACCCACTCGGGACATCCCAGGGATCAACGCATTCCGAGGTTGTCCACCGCGAGAGCCAGCGATACGCCGCGGCAGCAATGAGCACCTCGTCGGAGGCGTCGGCTGCGACAAAGTCTTCGACGCGACGATCGAGCAGACCGGTGTCGAGGTTGCCCGCGATCACATCCGGATCAGCGAGGAGGAACCGTGCGAATTCGATGTTGGTCACGACTCCGAGCACTGCGGTGTCACCGAGTGCGCGATCGAGCTTGCGCAGTGCGCCCGCGCGGTCGGGAGCGTGGGCGATGACCTTGCTGAGCATCGGGTCGTAGTCACTGCCGACGACGGTGCCCGCGAGCAGTCCGGAATCGACGCGCACGCCGGAACCTGACGGCTCGACCAGATCGACGACGCGGCCGCCCGTCGGCAGGAACCCACGGCCCGGATCCTCCGCGTACACACGAGCTTCGATGGCGTGCCCGGTCAGCGTGATGTCACTCTGGGAGAAGGCCAACTTCTCCCCTGCTGCCACACGGACCTGCCATTCGACCAGATCCAGTCCGGTCACCATTTCGGTAACGGGATGCTCGACCTGGAGGCGGGTGTTCATCTCCATGAAGAAGAACTCGTCCGGCTTGTCGGCGGAGACGATGAACTCCACGGTGCCGGCGCCGGTGTAATCGACGCTTCGAGCGGTGTTGCACGCTGCCGCGCCGATCCGGTCACGGGTCACCTGATCGAGCAGCGGCGAGGGAGCCTCTTCGATGACCTTCTGATGACGCCGCTGCAGGCTGCATTCGCGCTCACCGAGGTGAACGACGTTGCCGTGCTGGTCGGCGAGAACCTGGACCTCGATGTGCCGGGGCCGCAGGACGAATCGCTCGAGGAACAGGGTGTCGTCGCCGAACGACGACGCGGCCTCACGGCGGGCACTGCGAAGAGCCTCGGCCAGATTGGCCGGATCCTCGACCAGACGCATTCCCTTGCCGCCTCCGCCGGCCGAAGGCTTGACCAACACCGGGTAGCCGATGTCCTCGGCCGCTGCGATCAGTTCTTCGTCGGTCAGATTGGGGCGAGCGATACCCGGGACCACCGGTACGTCGAACGCGGCAACGGCGTTCTTCGCGGTGATCTTGTCACCCATCACCTCGATGGCGTGCTCGGAGGGACCGAGGAAGGCGATTCCGGCAGCCGCACAGGCAGCCGAGAACGCCGAGTTCTCCGACAGGAAGCCGTAACCGGGGTGAATACCCTGAGCACCGGTGGACTTGGCAGCGTCGATGACCTTGTCGATGACGAGGTAGCTTTCACGCGCCGCGGCCGGTCCGATGTTGACGGCAGTGTCGGCCTCGCGGACGTGGCGAGCATTCGCGTCGGCGTCGCTGTAGACGGCGACGCTGCGAATTCCCAACTCACGCAACGTGCGGATCACGCGAACCGCGATTTCACCGCGGTTGGCCACGAGAACAGTATCGATAGTGCGCAACTCAGTCATTTCGCTCACATCCGGAAGACGCCGTAGGAGACCGGCTCGATCGGCGCGTTCGCGCACACCGAAAGGGCCAGGCCGAGAACAGTTCTGGTATCTGCGGGATCGATGACACCGTCATCCCACAGCCGCGCAGTGGAGTAGTACGGATTGCCCTGAGCCTCGTACTGCTCGCGGATCGGCGCCTTGAAGGATTCTTCGTCCTCGGCCGACCACGGATTACCCGCGCTGTCGAGCTGCTCGCTACGAACCGTCGAGAGCACCGAAGCTGCCTGCTCGCCGCCCATGACCGAGATGCGCGCGTTCGGCCACATCCACAGGAAGCGAGGTGAATACGCGCGTCCACACATGGAGTAGTTGCCGGCGCCGTACGAGCCGCCGATGACAACTGTCAGCTTGGGGACCCGCGCACACGCGACTGCCGTGACCATCTTGGCGCCGTGCTTGGCGATGCCGCCGGCCTCGTAGTCGCGTCCCACCATGAAGCCCGCGATGTTCTGCAGGAACAGCAGCGGCACACTGCGCTTGTCACACAGTTCGATGAAATGTGCTCCCTTCATGGCGGATTCGCCGAAGAGCACGCCGTTGTTGGCGATGATGCCGACCGGGTGGCCCTCGATGTGCGCGAAACCGGTGACGAGCGTCTTGCCGTATTCAGCCTTGAACTCCTGGAACGCGCCACCGTCGACGAGCTTGGTGATGACCTCGTGCACGTCGTACGGAGTACGGGGATCAGTCGGAACGACGTCGTACAGCTCGCTCTGATCGGCGACGGGCGGAACCGTGGAGATGACGTCCCACGGGCGCTCGGACCGGGGGCCGAGCGTGGCAATGATGTTGCGCACGATCCGAAGTGCGTCGCGGTCGTCCTCGGCCAGGTGGTCGGTGACGCCGGAAACCTTGGAGTGCAGGTCGCCGCCGCCGAGCTCTTCCGCCGTCACGATCTCGCCGGTGGCTGCCTTCACCAGCGGCGGGCCGCCGAGGAAGATGGTGCCCTGGTTGCGGACGATCACTGCTTCGTCGCTCATCGCGGGCACGTAGGCGCCGCCCGCGGTGCACGAACCGAGAACCGCGGCGATCTGGGGAATCCCCTTGGCGCTCATGGTCGCCTGGTTGTAGAAGATCCGGCCGAAGTGCTCACGGTCCGGGAAGACCTCGTCCTGGCGCGGCAGGAAGGCGCCGCCGGAGTCGACGAGGTAGATGCAGGGAAGGTTGTTCTGCAGCGCAACTTCCTGCGCGCGCAGGTGCTTCTTCACCGTCATCGGGTAGTAGGTGCCGCCCTTGACCGTCGCGTCGTTGGCAACGATGACGCACTCGCGACCCGACACACGACCGATACCGGTGATGACGCCGGCGCCCGGGCACTCGTCGTCGTACAGGCCGTTGGCCGCCAGTGGGGACAGCTCGAGGAACGGGCTGCCCTGGTCGAGCAGCGAGTCGACGCGATCTCGCGGCAGTAACTTCCCTCTGCTCACGTGACGCTCGCGAGAGCGCTGGTTGCCACCCAGCGCTGCTTGCGCCAGTTTCTTCTTCAGTTCGTCCACCAGAACGGTGTGATCGGACCGGTAGCCCGATCCTTGCGTGATTCCACTGGGAGTCATCCCGCCGCCTTCGCCATGAGTTAATGCTCGATAACTGAAACTAGATTAACTATGATTAACTGAGTTGTCCAGAACACAAGCGAAGAAAGATCGAGAGAATGACCTCTGAGCAGGTAGCAGCTCCGACGCGACGCGATCAGATGAAGGCCGACCGTCGACGTCAGCTCTTGGACGCCGCCGCCCGGTTGATCGCCGAGCGCGGATTCGTGAGTGTGCGACTCGAAGACCTCGGCGCCGCCGTCGGCATCAGCGGCCCGGCCGTGTACCGGCATTTCCCCAACAAGGATGCCGTCCTCGTGGAACTTCTCGTCGGCATCAGCACGCGCCTGCACGAAGGCGGCTCTGCGGCAGCGGAGGCAGCGGACTCACCGAGCGCCGCACTCGACGCACTGGTGGAGTTCCACCTCGACTTCGCGCTCGGCGAGCCGGACCTGATCCGCATCCAGGACCGCGACCTCGAAAGCCTGCCGGCCGACGCGCGTCGACAGGTACGCCAGACGCAGCGCAAGTACGTCGAGGTGTGGGTCGGGGTGCTCGAGCAACTCGATCCCCAACTCGATCAGGCGGACGCACGAATCAAAGCGCATGCCACCTTCGGTCTGATCAACTCGACCCCTCACAGCGCCAACCCCGCTTCGCCGGCACGCGCGCGTCGAGTCCTGCGGGATATGACGCTCGCCGCACTGCGCACCCACTGAAACCGGACACGGCACAATCGGTGGCAGACTGGTTACACCAGCTAACAGATGAGGGTGCCGAACGTGGAAGACAGCAGTGGGGTCAGCAGGGCCGATTTCGCCGAACTGCGGACCGAGTTCTCCCGCTTCATGATGTTGTACCAATTCGGAATCTCCGAACTGATGACCAAGGTGAACATCCTCAAGGACGAGTTCACTCACATCAATCAGTACAGCCCCATCGAACACGTGACGTCACGGGTCAAGTCGCCGGACAGCATCCTGCGTAAGGCTCAACGCCTGAACATCCCGCTCACGATCGACGACATCTCGAAGAACATCTTCGACATCGCTGGAGTACGTATCACCTGCAGCTTCATTTCCGACACGTACCGAATCGCCGAGATGCTCACCAGCCAGACGGACCTTCGGGTGATCGAGCGCGAGGACTACATCGCCGATCCGAAACCCAACGGCTACAAGAGCTTGCACTTGATCGTCGAGGTCCCGGTTTTCATGAGTGACCGCGTCAGGCACGTACCGATCGAACTTCAGATCCGCACGATCGCGATGGATTTCTGGGCGAGCCTCGAGCACAAGATCTACTACAAGTACAACCGCGAGGTTCCCGTCGAACTCCTCGACGAACTCACCGAGGCTGCTGCCGCGGCACACCGTCTCGATGTCAAGATGGAACGACTCAACGACGAGTTCGCCAAAATCAAAGCGCTACCGCATCCTGACGACGAAATCCTCGAGCAGGATCTGCCGGCGCAGTTCCTCGAGGCGCTGCATCTTCAGCGACGGGCGCTCTGAATTCGGTCCCCTGCCCTGAGCGAACGCGCCTTTCGGCGCATCTGAGGCGACGAAAGTGCCGTTCGCTCACAACTGGGGTCGGACAACTAGGGCAAACAAAAAGAAGTGCGCCCTCCCGAACTTCGGGAGGGCGCACTTCTCGAATTGGGTCGGCTTGCTATTTCTTGCCCGTGACGGCGCTGTAGCCGATCGAGAGCACGGCCGCCGCGGCGATGCTGATGATCCAGCGGATCCAGTCGATTCCACCCGTGTCGCCCTTGTCCGAGATCGCTCCCCAGACCCAGTACCCGATAAGCGCTCCGGCGATACCCAGCACGACGGTCACGATCATGCCGTACTGCTGCTTACCTGGCAGTACGAGACGAGCCAGGATTCCGATGACTGCGCCGAAAATGATGGTTCCGATAATTTGCCCCATGACAGCCCCTCTCACACGTCGTGCATGCACGCGGACGGAAGATCACCGCTCAGGGAAACAATAACCACAGTCACACACAACTGTCGCTTGTTGACCGAATTGTTGTCCGAGATGCAACCTCGACGCGTTACATCCACGACATTCGCGAGTTATTTTTTCGCAATCAAGCGGACCTACCGTTCCCATCCATGCCAACTTCCGTAAAACTGCCGAACAGCGAGCTCGCGCGACTCGCCAACAAGCCGCCCTGGTACCGATCACTGTTCGTGCAATTGATCGCCGCTATCGTCATCGGTGTTCTCATCGGCTGGTTGTGGCCGGAATTCGGCGCGAACCTCAAGCCCCTCGCCGACGGGTTCATCAAGCTGATCAAAATGCTGATCGCGCCGATCATCTTCTGCACCGTTGTGATCGGGATCGCCCACGTCGGGGATCTGAAGGCCGTGGGGCGTATCGGCGTCAAAGCACTCATCTACTTCGAAGTCGTGACCACCTTCGCCCTGTTGTTCGGGCTGCTCATCGGAAATCTGATGAAGCCGGGTGCGGGATTCAACATCGATCCGGAGACGCTGGCGAACGGTGCGGACGCCGTGGCCGCCAAGACCGGAAGTGGCGAACTTCCCCACACCGTCGAATTCCTGCTCAATATCATTCCGGTGTCGATAGTTTCGGCCTTCGCCGAGAACGCACTCCTCCAAGTCCTCTTCTTCGCCGTACTGTTCGGGCTCGCATTGGCCAAGGCGGGCGAGAGTGG
Organism: Rhodococcus sp. D-46; assembly: GCF_011290655.1. Taxonomy (NCBI): domain Bacteria; kingdom Bacillati; phylum Actinomycetota; class Actinomycetes; order Mycobacteriales; family Nocardiaceae; genus Rhodococcus; species Rhodococcus sp. D-46. The sequence continues at coordinate 21,727 of NZ_JAANTF010000012.1, forward strand.
ACCACCGATCGTGTTCGAACTCGTCGATCGTCTGAGCCATCTGTTCTTCACGATTATCGGCTGGATCATGAGACTGGCGCCGTTGGGCGCTTTGGGCGCGATGGCGTACATCGTCGGTCAGTACGGGATCGCTTCGCTCGGAAGTTACGGAAAGCTGATCGCCGCATGCTATCTCGCCGCCGTCCTGTTCATCCTCATCCTGGCCGCGATAGTCAGGTACTTCGCGGGCGTGAACCTGTGGAAGTTCGTCAAGTACATCAAGGACGAACTCTTCCTCGCTTTGGGAACGGCGTCGACCGAAGTAGTTCTGCCCCGAATCATGGTCAAGCTCACCAACGCCGGATGCTCGCGCACTACAACAGGATTGGTGGTGCCTACCGGCTACTCGTTCAATCTCGACGGCGCGACGCTGTACCTGTCGATCTGCATGCTGTTTCTGGCGCAGGCACTCGGCGTGGACCTGACACTCGGTGAACAGATCACTGCCGTCCTGGTTCTGATGCTCACCTCGAAGGGAATGGCCGGCGTGCCGGGATCGTCATTCCTGGCGCTGTCGGCCACCGTGGCCGCAATCGGTCACGGCGCAATTCCAGTTGCCGCAGTCGCTCTCCTACTGGGCGCCGATCGAATCATGGATTCGATGCGGGTGTCGGTGAACCTGCTCGGGAACTGTGTCGCAACCTTCGTGGTCGCCAATTGGGAGGGGCAGCTCGACAAGGAGCGCATGCGCCGAGTGCTCGACGGAGAAGACGTTCCACCGCTCGAGGAAGTCGATCCGATCACGGGGAAAACCGTTCCGGCACCCGAAACCGAAGGCATCCTGACCCGATAGGTAGGTGCCGGCTGCTGTTTGCACATCGGAAATCGGTGCTGAAAAGTCGCGGGGGCAGACTTCACTGGAAAATCCAGACCGACAGCTACAAAAGCAAATATTTGCAGATGGCGGCAACCTTGCCGTCAAGGGTCCGTTGAATCTACAAATATGGCACTTGCGCTGCACCGACTCCACTTCACTGAAAAGCAACTTGCGACATCTAGATATTGCCCGACGGTTGCCGCAGTGGCGATTCACAATTCAGCGAACGGGCAGCATTATATTTGCCGGAATTAGAAGGACTAAAGTCCGGTGTTCGACCGACGAATAGACTCGAGTGGGTAAAAATCAATCAGTTCCGAAAGCCTTATTCTGCATGCATTTATGCCGTGCCAGCTGCACTTATGCTGATAGTTTCCCGCAATAAGCTGTTGCGGGATTGATCATATGGCCCTCGGTTCAAATTGTCCGAATGGTCACCTATTGCTATCGTAACCTTTGCGAAGGACTGGACCCAATTGCCCAGCAAAGGAATACAGTGACCGCATCCATGCAGGATATTGAACACTTGTCCACTAATCGACTTTCGGTGGTTGTTCCGGTATTCAACGAAGAGAACGCGGTTTCCGGCTGCATCGAGCGTCTAGTGACCGAGTCGGAAATCGATGAGATTCTGATTGTCGACAACAACTCGACGGACGGTACTGCATCGATCATCCAGGAGTTCGCCGAGAAGTACGACAAAGTCAGATATGTCTTCGAGGCCCGCCAAGGCGTCGTACACGCCCGGAACGCGGGCTTCGACGCCTCGACCGGCAACATCATCGGTCGTATCGACGCGGACACACGGGTACAACCGGGATGGGCAGATGCGGTCAAGGGTTTCTTCCAACGCAGCACCGCTCATTCAGCAGTTGCCGGACTCACCTACCTCTTCGAATCGCCGTTTGCTCGAATCCACCGCTACGCACTGGACAGGCAGGTGAAGCAGGGGAAGTTCGATTGCGAACGTCAAGTACTCGCTGTCGCCGGAGCGAACATGGCGATCAGAAAAAGCGCATGGTTGTCGGTCCGCGAGCAAGTCAGTGACCGGCCGGACATCCACGAAGATATCGACCTTTCACTGTGCCTTCGGGAGGAAGGGATGACGATCGGTCAGATCGCCGACATGCGAGCAGAAACGTCCGGTCGACGCGGTGAAACCCCTCCGTTGGAGTACCTGAAGTACAACCAAGCATCCGAATCGGTTCTGCACCTTCACAACATCATGAATTGGCGCCTCAAACTGACCATCTGGGGCGACTCGATGCTCCATGCGCTCGTGTGGCCCGTCTACCGCATCTACAACTTCGAGCAGGAGCGCCTGGAGTTCAGGCGCTTGTTCGGCATGTCGAAAGGTCGAATCATGCCAGTTCACCAGTAACCCATCGAATTTCGCTAATCGCCGAAGGTTCGCAGCCACCGAATTTCACGACAGTTTCAACGCCGTGATGCGGTCTTCACTGGAACGCAACAGCACCTTCTCCCCCGCCCACAGCTCGCGCGGCATCACCCAAGGCGTGAACTCGTCGTCCCCGTCCTGGACGACTTGGACCTCCCAACTCCGTTGGCCGGTCCTGACATCTGTTCCGTAGACGTTGCCCTCGTCGATAACGACATCCCCGTGCCAGGCGATCTCTCCGGCGCGCTCGGCGTTCGAGCGCCACAGGACCTCCCCGGTGAGCAGGTCCACGAACTGGACCTCGGGCTCGGAACCGGAGCGGGTCACGGCGATCACGTTGCCGATCACCGCCAACGACTGTGCGGTGTCGAAGACTTCACTGTTGGACCACAATTTCTCGCCCGAAGTCCGGTCGAAACCGCTGTGTCCCAGAATGATCGGAGTCGATCCTCCCGCCGGATCATCTCGGCTGTATCGTCCGCCGTAGTACGAGGACTCCGAAGGCAGTTCGTCCGTCCTGGCGAACTCGCGCCCGTACTGATCGAGCGCGTACTCACTTGTCGGACGGCCATTGCCTTCGCAACCGCCATCCGACACCAATGTCACCCCGTCGGACGATGTGTGCGCGGTCGAACAGGTGGAGTAACCGTGTACCCACCGCTGTTCGCCGGTCTTCACGTCGAATCCCAAGGACTCGTCGAGAGCGATCACGCCCAGGTCGCCGTGAACCGACATCACCGGATCGACGTATCCGGCTTCCCACGATCCACCGACGTCGAACGCTTTGGACCAGTTCGCTTCCGGATCGTCGACGGTTCCGCTGTGCACGCGAACGTCGTTGCTCTCGATATCACCTTCGAGCGCGAGTACGGTGTCGCCCGAGACAACCGCGACGATCGGCGACCACGGTGTCTTGATGTCTCGCCGCTCTCCCGTCTCGATGTCGAACAGCGAGTACGAACCACCGGATACGTACGGCCCGGAGAAACACAGCACCGAACTGCCGAGCAGAGTCTCGGAGCAACCACCGATGTCGACCGCCGACGTGCGCCAACGAACTGTGCCATCTTCGGCGTCCAATCCGACCAATTCTGCGTCGTCCAACGAATACGCCTGACGATCCGGCATACCGATCATCGTGACCACGAGTGATCCGGCGTCGATGAATCCGCCCATGTCCATGTTGAATTCGGTTCCAACAAGTGGGCTCCGGAAGATCGCGAACTCGCGCCCGAGAATCTCGGAGGCCTCGACGCTCCATAGCGGCGACGAGATCGCTGTCGGTTCGGAACTCGTCGACGTGACCACCGTGGCGATGGCGGCAGTGACGGTGACTACGGCTGCGGCGGCCGCGATCCGAAGTCGCGATTTCGGGGAGAATCTGGTGGTCATCGAATCTCCAAGCCTTCGGTCGTCGCGAGAAACTCCAACTGCGCGAACGTCATCGGATCGTTCGGGATCGCAGCCGACGACGAAACCGAGACTTGGGTCCCATTCGGGCGGGTGACGACCACCGACCTGCTCGTTTCCTGCGTCGATTCTGCTTTCGAGCCGTCATTTGTCATGGGCACGGTCGCGTAGTTCCGTTCGTCTCGCTCGATCACGGATCCATCCGGTCGCGTCACGACCTCCAAGGGGTGCCCGTCGTAGGAAGGGTCGTATTTGTTGGGCTCCGTAGGGAGTGGTTGTCCGCCGGTAATTGTCATGTTGAGCGTCGACTCGCTGTCTCCCGTCCGGGTGAGAAGTCTCTGACATGCAGTGGACTTGTCATTCTCCGCCACCGTCAGAGTGCCCGGTCCGGTATCAAGAATCGGAAAACCCGGAGATACAGCGCGCCATCTGATCTCGAGTACCGCGTTGAGACGTTCGATCGTCGCGCGATCGAGTTCAGCCACGTCGCTAGAGTCTCGAGGGATCCCGTGGCACCCGGGCGAAAGGGGTGCCGTACCCGGGGGAACTGGAGTAGTGATTCGCAGCTGTGGCATTTCGACAAGGGTTACAAGGTCGTCGAGAGTCAGTGGCACCACGCCGGAACTCTCGGCGTTCCGACCTCCGTCGTTGTTAGTGTCGTTGACATACGCCTGAATACGGGTCCCGTCGACTCCGTACAACATCGCCGACCGACCAAGGGTGCGTACACCATTGGTTTCGCTCCACGTATCCTGCAGATCCACTACCGACTGGTCAGCCAGCACCCGACGTTCGACGAGCGACCCCGCAACACACGATGGGATCGGATCAGAACTCGAGTGCAGCATCAGGCTGAGCGCGCCGATCTTCCCGTCCCGAATCAGCGTCCCGGACGCAGTGGTGGACGCCAACTCCTCGAGCGAGAAACCCTCGGGCAGCCCATCTGTGTTCGAAGGTGCAGAGATCGGCCCGAACTGCAGCGAATTACCCGGGCTGGCGAACTTCAGCTCGACATCTTTCGGGAGCGCCTGCTTGACCGCTTCCGACATCGCGGCGGCCTTGGCACTCGAGAACCACGGAAAGCGTGGATCGTCGTACGTATCAGATCCGTCGAGAATATAGGAGAAGAACGAATCCTCCTCCGGCGCTTCGACGCTTTCACAACCCGGAATCGTTGTCGGGTACACCGCGCTCGGCGTGACGTACGAGAATTCAGGCACGTCCTCCGCCGGAATCTCGTCCGGTGTAGACGTCATGGTGATCGAAGATGACGCAGCTACAGAGATGTCATCGGACGGCGAGCTGCTCCACCGATCTACCAGCCCGGCAACCACTGTCCCACCGGCGATCAGGGAGACGACCGTCAGCGCGAAGGTCCACTTCTCGGCCCGCTTCGAATCGGTTTGCTCCTTCGACACGTACCCTCGCAGTCACTGTCACGGCTCGCTCCCGATGCGCGTCGCCTCTGGAAGTCCTGTCGCGATCACAGCGATTTTTGTTACCAACCGGATGGTTTCCTATCGCACGAGCGCCGTATGAACACAGAAGGACGGGGTGCCAGTTGCTGTGCAACCGGCACCCCGTCCTGACGACCTGAGTGCTTACACCCTCACAGGCACCTGATTCGGGTCTGGATCGGAATTCGGATCCTGCTCGATCGGAATCCGTCGAATCGCTTCACCCTCGATGTCGACGTTCGGCAGGATCTTGTCGAGCCACGCCGGCAACTTCCACGCCGAATCACCGAGAATCGACATGACCGCAGGGATCACGATCATGCGGATGATGAAGGCGTCGAAGAAGACTGCAGCCGCGAGGCCGAAGCCCATCATCTTGCTTGTCGTCTCCGAGGACAGCATGAATGCGCCGAACACGGAGATCATGATGATGGCCGCCGACGCGACCACGCGAGCACCATGGGTGTAGCCGGATATGATGGCGTCCTTGGCCGACAATCCGTGCACGTATTCCTCGCGCATTCGCGTCACGAGGAACACTTGATAGTCCATCGCCAACCCGAAGACCACACCGATCATGAAGATCGGCAGGAACGAGATGATGGGTTGTGTGTGCTCGATCAGCCCGAAGTCGCCCTCCTGGAAGATGGCCACCGTGGCGCCGAAGGTCGCACAGACGGAAAACAGGAATCCGAGAGTTGCGGTCAGCGGCACCAGGATCGAGCGGAAGACGACCATCATGATGATGAACGCCAGCCCCACAACCACGATGAGATACGGGATGAGCGCGGAACTGAGCTTCGACGACATGTCGGCAACGATCGCGGTTTGCCCCGCTACACCGAGTTCTGCGCCTTCCGATTTCACCGTCGATCCGTAATTCCGGATCTGATTCATCAGCTCGTGGGTTTCGGGGCCGCTCGGTGACATCTGCGGGGTGACCGCGATCAGCGCAGAGTTGGCGCCCGCCATCGGGTTTGCCGCGTCGGGTCCGTTTCCGACCCACATCAACTGATCCGGAGTTGCGACGTTGTCGAGGCCCTTGATGTGCGCGACAGTGCCTTCGGCAATCGCGGTGATGTCGGTGCCGTCAGGCGCGTCGAGCACGACGAACAATTCGCCATTGACGCCTTCACCGAACCCACGTTGCAGCAGGGCAAGTGCCGGCCGCTCTTCGTCCTGAGTGAACGAGAGTCCGAGTTCGAGCTTCGTCATCGGAATAGCCGCGATCACCAGAAGCACCAGCGCAGCACCCGCGATCGGCCACGGGTACTTGGTGACTATCTTGGCCCAGCGATGTCCGTTGGATTCCATCGTCTCGGGCTCGTCACCGTGGCGCAGCCCGGGGATACGAGGCGAGAACGCGAATCGGCCGAAGATACCCAGAACCGCTGGGATCAATGTGATTGCGCCGAGCACAGCGATGATGACGGCAACCGCTGCCGAGATTCCCATCTGCGTGATCATCGGAACCCCGACCACCGCCAGGGCCGCCAGCGCAACCACCACTGTCAGGCCTGCGAATACGACAGACGAACCGGCAGTACCTACTGCGCGTCCGGCGGCGGCTTCTCTGGTTCCGCCCAGGTTGAGCTCACTGCGGTAGCGCGACACGATGAACAACGCGTAGTCGATCGAGACTGCGATGCCGATCATCGTGACGATTCCCGTGACGCCTTCGTTGATGTCGAAGAAGCCCGAGCCGAGGGTGACAGTCAGAGTGGCCAGCGCAATTCCCAGAATTGCAGTGAACAACGGGATGAACGCCGCGATGAGTGCACCGAACGCCACGATCATCACGATGAACGCCACCGCGAAGCCGAGCATCTCCGACAGACCGCCCGCGGCCTGCACCTGCATCATCGAGCCGGTTCCTTCGACTTGCAAGCCGCCGGTGCGGAACTTTGCCATCAAGTCGAGGAACGCGGTCTTGTTGGCCTGCGTCTGATCCTCGATGCGAATCGACTGATTGAGCTGGATCAGCCCGACCTTGCCGTTGTCGCCGAGAACGGCCGACGCCACCGCTGGATTGGCCTCCGCGAGGGTGACCGGATTGACGATCTTCTCGGGATCGACGATGTCCGGCAACGTCTTCGCCTGCGCGATCAACTGATCGATCTGATCGCTGTGCGCGGCAAGCCCGTCGTCTGCCGCGATGAGAATACTGGTCGACGCCTGAGTTTGCTGCTCCGCTGCAGTTGCAAAGTTTTCGTTCATCAACTCGGTCGCACGCTGTGAATCGGTGCCCGGAAGGTTGAATTCTTTGGAGAACGTCGGATTTGTGGCGCTGATAGCGCCCCCCACCACCGCAATCACGATAATCCACGCGGCCACCACAAGATACTTGTGGCGGAAAGCGAACTTCCCCAACCTGTAAAGATACGTAGCCAACGTAGGCCTCTCTCGCCGTGGACTGGTCTGTCCGAAGAACACGGAGTCTTTCGGTGCCAAGGTCATACGGTACGGACCGACCGGCTCGTTGGCACCTGGTATATCTGCGAAAACGGCATATCCGGCGCGCTCTCCGTCTCCTTTTCAGACCGCTCGGTACCGTGGACACGACACGGGCAGGCGCCTCACCAGAGCAGACGTCGCGTAGTACGAAAGGCAATCCCATGAATCACGGCCAGGCCGTCGATCGCGATCTCCTCCTTGCAGGCCAACAGCGACTCGACGCGCGAGGGCCACGATTGACGGGATCACCTTCACACCACGCGGTGGTGGAGGAAGTCGCGAACGAACTGACCGAACTGGGTCTCGAAGTCCGGCGTGATTCACACACTTTCGAACGCTGGGATCTACCGGCAACGTCTGACGGACTTCGCATCGAATTGCCGACGGGACCGATCAGAGTTTCGTCCGCATTCCCCTACTCCGGATTGACCGGGCCACAGGGAATCTCCGCTCCCCTGGTCTACGTCAGCGCGCGACGCCCCAAGTGGTCGGCGGCCAAGGGCGCGATCGCAGTGATCGAGGTCCCGCACATCGATCTCCCCCGCAAGCTACTGGTCAGCGAGTGGGGCCCGATCGCCACCGACGAGACACTTCGAAATCCGGTTCTCTCCGCAACACTTCTGGGCCCGAAGCTCGACAAGGCCCGCAAGGCCGGTGTCCTCGGCGTGATCGCGGTGTGGCGTGACATCGCTCCGGACAACGCACTGGGACAATATCTTCCGTTCACGCAGCCATATCCCGACATCCCCGCCGTCTGGGTGGCCGGCGACGAGGGCGCGAAGGTTGTCGCTGCAGCTCGCTCCGGTCAGCTGGCGACTCTGGTACTGGATGCGACTCTGCATCCGGACACCCGGACCGACACGGTGTGGGCGGTGTCCCCCGGAACCTCACCCGAAGAGACGATTCTGCTCATCACTCACAGCGACGGAACCAACGGTGTCGAGGAGAACGGCCATCTGGGAATGTTGGCGTTGGCGCGGCACGCCGTGGCGCAGCCGCATCGACGGTCGTACGTTTTTGTCCTGACGACTGGCCACCTTCGTATTCCAGCGGTGTCCAAGCACGGACAGGCAACGTCCACCTGGCTCGAAGCACACCCCGAGATGTGGAAGGGCGAAGACGGTCAGGCGCGCGCAGTAGCGGGGATCGCAATCGAACACCTCGGCGCACTGGGTGATACCGAGAACACCTCGATCGGCAGCTATTCGTTGGAGACCACTCCGGAACCGGAACTGCTCTACGCGACGAGTCGGGAAGTACACGACATCGTTGCACCGCTGTGGCGCGACATCGGGGCGGGCGATCGCCGAATCGTGGCGCCGGGACCGGTCATTCATTTCGGTGAGGGTGAACCATTGTTCGAGCGGAAGATCCCGGCGGTCGCCTTGGTGACGGCGCCGCAGTACCTGCTCGCTCTGCGCGAAGCCGACGCCGTCACGCACGTCGACCTGGACGCGATGATCAAGCAGATCGAAAGCTTTCGGGATCTGCTCGACGCCTTCGACGCAACCGACACCGCGGCTTTCGGTCCGGTGGTCTCGCGCTCGGTGTTCGCGAAGTTCTCGGCGCTACTTCAGTTGATGCAGATTTTGTCGAAAGCCAAGAAATAGTGCTGTGCGCCTTTATTAACCGCGGGCGGTTAATAAAGGCGCACAGCACTTGGGGTTACTTGTCGTGAATGATCACGCCCCGGATGTTCTTGCCGTCACGTAGATCCTGGTAGCCCTTGTTGACGTCTTCGAGGCTGTAGGTGTTGGTGATCAGTTCGTCGAGCTTGAGCTGACCGGCATCGTAGAGACGCAGCAGTCGCACGATGTCGTACTGCGGATTCATGGACCCGAACAGCGTGCCCTTGATCGTCTTCTGATTCAGCGTCAGGTCGGTACCCGACACGTGAACGGTCAGCTTGGCGGGGTCGGCGAGTCCCGTGATCACCACGGTGCCACCCTTGCCGATCACTGCCGTCGCTGCACTGACCACGTCCTCGTCGACGGTGCCGACAAGGATGAGCGCAGCGTCGGCACCCTGTCCCCACGTCAGCTCGTTGACCTTGGCAGCGGCGCTCTCGGCGTCTGCAAAGGCATGCGTGGCACCGAACTTCAGTGCGGTCTCACGCTTGAGAGCAACCGGATCGACCACAACGACGTACTTGCAGCCGGCCGAAACCGCACCCTGAACGGCATTGATGCCGAGGCCACCGATGCCGTAGATCACCGCGGTGTCACCGGCGCGGAGGTTGCCTGCGTTGACGGCAGTTCCCCAACCCGACGGCACGCCGCAGCCGACGACCACTGCCGTCTCCAATGGAAGCCAGTCGTCGATCTTGACTACCGAGTGCTGAGAAATGGTGGCGCGCTCGGAGAACGTTCCCAACATGCACATTCCGCCGAAATCCATTCCGTTGCCGTGGAAACGGAAGGAACCGTCGGGCATCGAGCCTTCGAGGATGGTGGCCCCCATGTCGCAGAGGTTCTGGCGACCGGTCGAGCAGTAGCGACAGGTGCCGCAGTTGGGGATGAAGCTACACACGACATGGTCGCCCGGCTTGACCTTCGTGACGCCTGGGCCGACCTCTTCGATGATGCCCGAGCCTTCGTGTCCGCCGACGATCGGGTAACGCGGCGGGAGATCACCGTCGGTCAGGTGCAGATCCGAATGGCACAGTCCGGCAGCGGTGTACTTGATCAGTACCTCACCCACACCCGGGCCGTCGAGGTCGAGTTCCATGATCTCGAAAGGCTTTCCGGGCTCGAGCAGTACAGCAGCTTTGGTCTTCACTGGTGATCTCCTTGATTGTCGGACGAGAGAATGAGCGATGGGGTCGGTCAGAGAGCGATGTTGACGGCCTTGGTCTGGGTGTAGAGATCGATAGCCGAAGCGCCGAGCTCGCGGCCCCAGCCGGACTGCTTGTATCCACCGAAGGGCATTGCAGTGTCGAAGCCGTTGTACTGGTTGATCCACACCGAGCCGGCCTTCAAGCGCTTCGCCGTGCGGTGAGCCTTGGAAATGTCCCGGGTCCAGATGCCGGCGGCCAAGCCGTAGATGGAATCGTTTGCGGCAGTGATCGGTCCGTCGTCCGCGTTGAACGGCAGCGCCGCCACGACGGGTCCGAAGATCTCCTCCTGAACGATGGAGAATTCGGGCTTGACGTCAACGAAGACGGTCGGCTCGACGAAGTAGCCCTGATCGCCCCAGCGGTTGCCGCCCGTCAGTGCACGTGCGCCGTCGGCGATTCCCTCACGCAGGTAGCCGGTCACCTTGTCGAACTGCTCCTGCGAGACCAGCGGTCCGAGCTGGGTGGTGGGATCGAGGCCGGGTCCGATCTTGACCTGGCTCGCTGCGTGCGCGACGGCCTCGGTGAACTTCTCGAAGATGGTGTCCTCGACGTACAGACGAGTACCCGCAACGCAGCACTGTCCGTGGTTGAACAGCCACGCGTTGAGCGAACCCTCCACCGCGGAATCGAAATCGGCGTCGGCGAACACGATATTGGGGCTCTTGCCACCGAGCTCGAGCGTAACCTTCTTCAGATTGCCCTTGGCGGCGTCGACGATCTTCTTACCCACCTCGGTGGAACCGGTGAACGCAACCTTGTCCACGTCGTCGTGGCCGGACAGAGCAGCACCTGCATCGCCGAAGCCGGGAACGATGTTGACGACGCCGGGCGGGAAGCCTGCTTCTTCGAAGACCTCCGCGAGAAGCAGTGCGGTGAGCGGGGTCTGCTCAGCGGGCTTGAGGATCACCGTGTTGCCGGCGGCGAGCGCGGGGGCGAGCTTCCACGACGACATCAGCAGCGGGAAGTTCCACGGCACGATCAGTCCACAGACGCCGATCGCCTCACGCAGGGTGTAGGCGTGGAACTCGCCGCCCGGAGAGAAGGGCATCGACACGTTGACGGTGCTGCCTTCGATCTTGGTGGCCCAACCCGCGTAGTAGCGGAAAACGTCTGCGGCCCAAGCCACGTCGACGGCGGTGGCGATGGCAACGGACTTGCCGTTGTCGAGAGCTTCGAGCTGACCGAATTCCTCGGCACGAGCACTGAGAATGTCGCCGACGCGCCAGATCATCCGCTCGCGCTCGTTTGCCTTCATACGTGACCAGGGGCCGTCCTCGAAAGCCGTTCGAGCGGCACGTACCGCGCGGTCGATGTCTTCGGCCTGACCGTGTGCCACGTCTGCGAGCTTCTGTCCGTCAGCCGGGTTGTACGTCGCGAAGGTCTGACCCGAAGCGGCGTCGACGAATTCGCCGCCGATGTAGAGCTTCTTCGGTCCGTTCAGGAAACCCTGTACCGCGGAACTGATGGTGTGTTCGGCTACTGCCGTCATCGGAAACTCCCCTGAAGTAGTGAGGTGCGAATGTGATGCACGCCATACTTCCGCGCCTCCAGGGGTGCTAACTGTCCGAACTTTGTACAACTGAAGTCGGACAGCAAACTACACAGTGATGTCGAGCGCCCGCATCCGTGTGTAGAGAGTGCTTCGGCTGATTCCGAGTTGCGCCGACGCGTGAACCTTGTTGCCGCCGCAGTCTTTCAACGCTCCGATGATCGCCTGGCGCTCGGCTTTCTCCCGCCCTGCCAACCGCGACACCTTGGTCGTGGTGCGATAGTCCTCGGGCAGATCAGCGACGTCGATGCGATTGCTCGAGCGTTCATCCGAGGCGCGATTCAACACGACGCGCAATTCGGCCAGGTTGCCCGGCCAGTTGGCCGCCGCGAGTGCTTCGGCAGCGCTGGCGGTCAATCTCAGTTCTGGTGAGATCCCCTCCAACATGACTTGTGCCAACTCGGCGATCTCAGCCTGTCGCTCGCGCAGTGGGGTGATGACAACCCGGGAGGCGCATCGTGAGAGCAGCGCGGCGATGGTCGGCGGAAGATCAACTGCCGCTCCGCTGGTCAGTACGATTTTCGGCCCCTCGGCGCTGGCGTCGATCAGGTCTGCGACCAGCGGCAACACCGAGTCAGGAAGGAGTTGTACCTGTTCGATCACGACCACGCCCGAACGCTTACGGGATGCTCGCACGAGATCGGTGACCCACTGCTCACGGCCGTCGAACGCGATTCGCGTGGCATCGAGCCAACTCGCATCGACACTGCCGACTACGTCCGATGCTGCCGAGGTTCGGCCGGATCCCGCTTCACCCGAGATCGCCACGGCGGCAGAGGTTGCCCGCGCCCGCATCAGGTCGCGCCGCAGTCGTTCGCCGGGAGACGGTGCCCGCTCGTGCGTTCTGCGGATCGGTGCCCGTTCCCGTTGGAGTGGTTCGACCAGGAAGAGCGCACCACCGTCAGCCCCGGAAATCCGGTCGGCTTGAACTCGCGCCAGCGCGCCGGACGCCAATTCGACTGTCACCAATCGTGATTGGTCCGGATTCAGGTCGGCAATCAAGGAACGGAGCGATACATGGTCTGCGGTGTCGAGCAGATCCAAAGCGGTTCGGTTGCTCAGCAGGATGTCGTCGCCGATGGCCGCGACGGCAATGTGGCGCTGATGTGAAACTCGCTGGAATGCGTCGACCAGCCGCTGCTCCGATGCTTTCGAGCCTTCGAGCAGCCGTTTCTCGATGTCCGCTGCAGCACGCGCAAGGAAGGGCGCGAACAGTGGGTTGGCCTGCGAGACAACGCCGGTCATGTCGAGAATGCCTTCGACACGACGTGTGACGGGATGCAGGATCGGCTGTCCGTAGCAGCTCAAACCCTTGAGGCTGTCGAGGAAATGCTCGTCACCGTGGATCACCACGCTTCGTCCGACCTCGAGGGGCGTACCGAGCGCGTTGGTGCCGGCGTGCTCTTCACCGAAGCGTGAACCGTTGACGACACCCAACCGCTCGATCGTTCGCTCGACGCGACTGTCGGAGTACACCGAAGCGACCACGCGGCATTCGCGATCAGCAAGCAGCACGCAGAAACCGGTGCCCGCGATCTGTTGCGAAACTTCGTCGAGCACGGGTGCGGCGGCCCGGAGCAGACGAGACTCACCGTCCTGCTCCTCGGTGTCCACGGCGATGGCCGACGACGGGTCGAGGCCACTGAGTCGAGAACGCTTCCAGGAGAGCGCGATCTCGGGGCGTACCGGCTCACGCTCCCCTGGGTTCGCGGACATACTCTCAGGCCTGACCGATCAATTCGATCGCCTGTTCTCGCATCGCGATCTTGCGGACCTTGCCCGTAACTGTCATCGGGAACTCGTCGACGACATGGACGTACCGCGGAATCTTGTAGTGCGCGAGCTTGCCGGTGCAGAACGCGCGGACCGAATCGGCGTCGAGATCGTCTGCACCTTCGCGCATCTGGACCCACACCATCAATTCCTCGCCGTACTTTGCGTCGGGTACACCGATGACCTGCGCATCGAGAATGTCGGGGTGGGTGTAGAGAAACTCCTCGATCTCACGCGGATAGACGTTCTCGCCACCGCGGATGACCATGTCCTTGATGCGTCCCGTGATGGCGACGTATCCGGCCTCGTCCATGACTCCGATGTCTCCGGTGTGCATCCACCGGGCAGCGTCGATCGCCTCGGCGGTCTTCTCCGGGTTCTCCCAGTATCCGAGCATGACCGAGTAACCACGCGTGCACAGTTCACCCGGCTCGCCACGGGGCACCGTCAATCCGGTTGCCGGATCAACGATCTTGATCTCGAGATGCGGCCCTACCCGTCCGACCGTTTCGGTGCGCTGCTCGATCGAATCGTCCGAGCGGGTCTGCAACGACACCGGCGAGGTCTCCGTCATGCCGTAGCAGATGGACACCTCCGACATGCCCATGCGATCGATGACCTGCTTCATCACCTCGACCGGGCAGGGCGAGCCCGCCATGATGCCGGTGCGAAGGGACGACAGATCGAAGCTGTCGAAGTCCGGCAACGCCAACTCCGCGATGAACATCGTCGGAACGCCGTAGAGGGACGTGCACTTTTCGGCCTGAACGGCTTCGAGCGAAGCACGCGGATCGAAAGCCGGACCCGGAATGACCATGGCAGCACCATGACTGGTGCACGCAAGGTTGCCCATCACCATGCCGAAGCAGTGGTAGAACGGCACCGGGATGCACACCCGATCGACCTCGCTGTAGTGGCACAACTCGCCGACGAAATAGCCGTTGTTGAGGATGTTGTGGTGACTGAGCGTCGCGCCCTTCGGGAAACCGGTAGTACCCGAGGTGTATTGGATGTTGATCGCGTCGTCGGCCGACAACGCGGCCTGGGCTGCGGCGAGCGGAGCCGGATCGCTTGCCTGCGCCGCCAAGCCGTCTGCAAGCACCGCGTCCCACTCGGGTGAACCGAGCAGGAGCACCGACGTCAGATCCGGGCACTGCGGCCGCACCGTCTCGATCATCGACGCGTAGTCCGAGGTCTTGAAGCTGGCCGCAGACACCAGCGTCGAGATCCCGGCCTGCTCGAGTACGTACTGCAACTCGTGCGAGCGGTACGCCGGATTGATGTTGACCAGGATCGCGCCGATCTTTGCCGTCGCGTATTGCGTGAACGTCCATTCCGGACAGTTGGGAGCCCAGATTCCTACCCGATCGCCCTTCCCCACACCACGGGAAAGTAGTCCGGCAGCGAGCCCGTTCACCTGCTCGGCGAACTCCCGGTACGTCCATCGTCGACCGCTGGCGTGGTCGATCAACGCATCGCGGTCGCCGTGTGCGGCAACCGTGCGATCGAGGTTGTCTCCGATGGTGTCGCCCAGCATCGGACCGTCCCATACTCCGGACGTATAGCTGGGCAGCGGCGTACTCATGTGTTCTGTCCTCTCCGGTTACCTGTTCAGGCACCTATGAGAGGGGCCGCCGCAGCGGACCCTCTCATCTACGAATTTACTCGATTCGGTGTGATGCACGACATACTTCCCGGTGCGGGGTGGCCGTAACTGTTCAGAGTCCGGACACCCCACCCGCCTGCTGTGCGCCTTTATTAACCGCCGGCGGTTAATAAAGGCGCACAGTGGTTACAGCGCGTGGTCCTTGGTCTCGACGAGCGCCCAGGTGCAGACCAGACTCACCACACCGAGGATTGCCAACATGACTCCGATGGCCATACTCCCGTAGGCCGAGGCCAGCGGTGCGGCGATCAGCGGCGGCACTGCCCCACCGAGCACTCCGGCGAGGTTGTAGCCGAGGCCGGCACCGGTGTAGCGGTAGCGGGTCTGGAACATTTCCGGAAGCAGCGCACCGCAGGGGCCGTAGGCGATTCCGAAGATCATGAGCGTGCCGAACATTCCGATGATGAACGCGATCGGCGATCCCGTGTCGAGGAGCGGGAACAGCACCAGCGCCCAGACGACGGCCAGACCACACGAGATCATGATGACCTTGCGGCGCCCGATGCGGTCCGAGTACAGAGCGGAAACGACGATCGCCGCACCGA
Source organism: Rhodococcus sp. D-46 (assembly GCF_011290655.1). Classification (NCBI taxonomy): domain Bacteria; kingdom Bacillati; phylum Actinomycetota; class Actinomycetes; order Mycobacteriales; family Nocardiaceae; genus Rhodococcus; species Rhodococcus sp. D-46. The sequence continues at coordinate 37,672 of NZ_JAANTF010000012.1, forward strand.
AGACAACCGCGGAAGCGATACCGACCGACAGGACGAACGGACGGGAGAAGCCGAGGGTCTTTGTTCCGTAGCTCGTCAGGAAAGCCGTGCCCATGTAGAAGAACGCGAACAGGCAAGCCAGGGCGCCTGCCGAGAGCAGGATCTCCTTGGTCTGGAACCGCCAAGCATCCAGGAACGGAAGGGTGCGCGGTGCTTCGTTCTTCTGCTCCGCGACGCGCTCTGCCTGCTCCGCCTTGAAGACGGGAGTCTCCTCGATAGCGAGTCGCATGTAGAGGCCGATGCCGACCAACACGATGGAGAACAGGAACGGGATACGCCAGCCGTAATCGAGGAAAGCCTGGTTGGTGTCGCCGAGAACTGCGCCGGTAATGAGGAAGGTACTGCTCGAGAGAACGAAGGCGATTGCAGGGCCGAGCTGCGGGAACATCGCATACAGACCACGTTTGCCCGGCGGAGCGTATTCCGCGGTGAGCAAGGTTGCGCCTGCCCACTCACCACCGACCGCGAAACCTTGGCCGAATCGCAAGAGCACCAAGATGATCGGGGCCGCGACACCGATGGTTGCAGCACCCGGCAGCAAGCCGATCAGGAGCGTCGAGATACCCATGAGCAGGAGCGTCGAGATCAGCGTCTTCTTGCGACCGATGCGATCACCGAAGTGTCCGAACAACATTGCGCCGACGGGCCGGGCGATGAATGCGACTGCGAAAGTCGCAAACGATGCGACAGTTCCCGCAGTGGCACCGAGCGCGGGGAAGAACACCGTCGGAAAGACAAGTGCCGCAGCGGTTCCGTAGATGAAGAAGTCGTAGAACTCGATAGTCGTGCCGATGCAACTCGCGATTGCGACGCGCCGCACACTGGTGGTGTTCTGCGGGGGCTGCGTCGCACCTGCGGCACTCGCACCCCCGGCGCCGGCGGCACTGGTGCCGCCTGTGGGAGAGACTGTGGTCACTCGATTCCTCCGTGGTCCCGTGGTGTCGCCCTGTGGGCATCACCGTCGATAGGAGGAAAGGTAGTGATGTGGCTCACCCCCGCACTACCCCCGAAAGGGGGTAGGAGTGATCTCGGTCACCACTTGTATGCAATGGTAACGAGTTTCACGACCCTCGACATGCCGCAGGCCGTCCGATTCGCTCTCACGAATCGGACGGCCCTCGAGAAACGGCGTCACGGTGCAACGCTACGGATCAAGCCTTACCGGCAGCCCCGAACAGTTCCTGACGGATCTCGCCCCACACCGTGGCGTAGGAGTCGATGATCGGTTCGGAAATCCACTTGGACTCCCCCGCTTGCACTTTCGCGAGAGCATCCGAGAAGAGATCCTGGTAACGAGACAACCGCGGAACGAATGCCGACAGATCGTCGAACAGGTTTGCCGCCCGGCGATCCAGCTCTGCAAGGGAATCCGCATCTGCGTCGTCGATGAGCGCGGCGAACTCCTCGTCCAAGGGAAGGAACGCCTCGTACACCTCACCGATGGAGTCCTCGTCGATCGAGACGCGCTCGGCGTCCAACTGATCTTCGAGTTCTGCCAAACCTTTCTCGGTCAGGCTGATGGCGTTTTCCGCTTCGACCGCTTTGCCCTGCGCGACAAGTGCGTCGTACGCAGCTTGACCGGAAGCCGAGCTGACGCCCAGGTGCTCGGCCAGGACGACCGCTCCGACCCGCTCCTTGAGACGTACTGCTTGGAGCAGTGCCAACTCGTCCACATTGCCAGCGAAGGCCATCGATTTCTCCTACTCACGTGCCGCCTCTGCGGCTCCAGCATCACAGCGGACACCCGTGGGTTTCCGCAGCCCGACAAAGGGCTCGACAGAATCAGATCACACCCCGATCGATCGTTGTGAAGTCACCGCGACAAGTCGACCGTCACGCGACGGTATCGGCCTGATCGGGGATCACGCTGCCGTCTGCGCGAGTCACGGCACCTTTTGCCCCGGCCGCGTCGGTGTAAGCATCGGTCGAGCAGCGATAGGGAGCGTCCGCCCGGGACTTCGGTTCGATGAACATGGGGTTGACCAGCCATTTCCCGTCACTGTTGTCGTAGGCATTGCACATCAGTTCGGGATTGTTGCGGTTGATCACCAGGCGCGCACCGGTCGCATCTCCGAGGAACGTCACGTCGGTGACAGAATCACCGGCAGCAAATACCTGACGTCGATCGGCGGCCAACTGCTCGAACGCCGTAGGCCCTTGAACCCCGTAGACAACCTCGTTGACCTGGCACCGCTTGCCGTCGATGTACGGAATGACAGAGTCGTCGCCGTCCGCAACGCCACCACACCCACGCAGGCGCCCGGTGAGAACCCCGCCCTCGACGATGGGCCGAACTCCCATCACGTGATCGGCGTCCAATCCCAGCTGTTCCGCCCAGACTCGAACGACCGGTTCGGCCGACGCGGAGATGATCCGCACGTCGAATCCATGAGCGCCGAGGGATTTCACCAAATCTTCGATTTGCGCGTAGTACCGCACCGAGCCGTCGACTTCCGTCGTACCGACGGTCTGATCGGATCCTTCTGCAGCAGCGAGATTCTCGGCACGGGCTGCGCGAGCGTACTCGGTGATCTCGTCCTCGGTGTGCCCTGCCATCAACTGCACGGCCCACGCGTATGCGGCTTTTGTCCGGCGGTGATCGTAACCGTCGAATGCGGCCTGCCCGTCGCGAGTCTTCTCTTCGAGTACCGCAACGATCTCGTCCGCGCAGTCCAAGTCGGTGCTGGTTGCCAACGGTTGCCCCGGCGCGGTCTCGGAGCCGCACGCGGCGGAAAGTGCGGCAGCGCCGGCTGGCGTCATGAAGCGGCTGGTGGTTGCCCAGTCCCCTCCGGCAGGCTGTAACACCTTGTTGTTCTTGATCATCCAGAATGCGGTGGCGCTTCCGATGTCGTTCTTGACAACTGTGTTGTCCCAGTCGAAGAGCGCCAACGGAGCTCCGTCATCGACATCACCTGCAGCTCCACACGTTCCGAACTCCGTCATCATGGCATCCAACGTCACACGGTTGTCGCCGTACCACGCAAGACTGGGATCCAACGCAGAACAGGATGAACCCCTTTGCGCCACATCTTCTTTCGGGGCACTCTCGGCCGAACTACATGCAGTTGCACTCAACAGGACACTACCTACCGCCAACGCACACAGGGCGCGGGAATGCAGCGAACGGAACATCGATTCCCTCGTTTTCGTCGTGATTCGGGTACGACGGCATACCCGGGTCGATCGACCCGGGTATGCCGTGCAGTTGTCAATTAATCGAGCGTCAGCACTTCTCCCGACGCAACGGCGTCGGCGCGAGAGGTGTCCTTGAGGTCGACGCCGGAGCGGCCCAACTGGCGCGCTCCCGTCACCAATCCCAGGACGACACGAGCAGCCTGCTCGTATCCGAGTCCCTCGGGTGGGTGGACATTGGAAATGCAGTTTCGATCCGCGTCGGTACGACCGACGCGCGGAAGATGAGTCAGATAGATCCCGACGCTGTCCGCAACGGAGAGCCCTGGACGTTCGCCGATCAGGACGATCGCCGTCTGCACTCCCATCGCGGCGGCGATGTGATCACCCAGTGCCACACGGGCATTCGTGGCGATCACCGGCGGCGCGATCGAGTACCGCTCCCCCAACACCGTGACCAACGCAGACAGTAATTGCTCGCCGTGGTCCATCAGTGCTCGCGGCGAGAGTCCGTCGGCGAGGATGAACCCGATTTCCTTGTCGGAACTCGAGATCGCACCCAGGTCAGCCGGTTGGCGCCCCAGGTCGGGTCTCCGGAGATACTCACTGCGGGTGGAGACGCTGCTCGCGACCACCACCGGCGCCCCGATGCCCACCCCTTCGACCCGACTGGCAAGCGTCTCGGAGTCGAGTGGCTCGTGGACCGCGTCGCGGGCTGCGGCGTGAGCTGCCTTGAATTCGAGAACCCGCTTGGTGGGCAACGAATCTCCGGCACGCCCCAGCCCGATACGCGATTGTGTGGTCTTGCGCAGTGGACCCCAGAAATCGAGGATCGGTGCCTGATCTTCGGTCATGAGTTCACCGTCAAAGCCCGCAACGGCGACATTTCGGCATCGATCGGAAGAACCCGACCGTTTGCGTCGGTCATCCCCAAGTTGTGGAGCCAGGTCTCGAACTCCGGGGCGGGCTGCAAACCGAGAACCTTACGCACATACAGCGCGTCGTGGAACGCCAGACTTTGATAGCCGAGCATCACGTCGTCGGCGCCGGGCACCGCGATCACGAACGCCGCGCCGGCGACGCCCAGCAAGGTGAGCAGGTTGTCCATGTCGTCTTGATCGGCTTCGGCGTGGTTGGTGTAGCAGACGTCCACTCCCATCGGCAGCCCGAGGAGTTTTCCGCAGAAGTGATCCTCCAAGCCCGCGCGAATGATCTGCTTGCCGTCGTAGAGATACTCGGGACCGATGAAGCCGACCACGGTGTTGACCAGCAGCGGTTCGAGATCACGTGCCACTGCGTATGCCCTGGTCTCGAGTGTCTGCTGATCGACCGGGGCTCCGCCGGTGCCGTAGTGGGCACCTGAGCTGAGGGCGGACCCCTGCCCCGTCTCCAGGTACATGACGTTGTTGCCGACCGTTCCGCGGTTCAAGGAGCGCCCGGCCTCGTTGCCCTCACGCAGGAGCGGAATGTTCACTCCGAAACCGGAATTGGCGCCTTCGGTACCGGCAATCGATTGGAAGACAAGATCGACCGGCACCCCCGATTCGATCAGTCCGATCGTGGTGGTCACGTGCGAGAGCACGCACGACTGAGTCGGGATCTCGAATCGCTGACGGATGTCGTCGAGCAGGTGGAGCAGATCCGAGGTGGCCTGGGGTGAGTCCGTCGCGGGGTTGATACCGATGACGGCGTCGCCACATCCCATCAGGAGACCGTCCAATGTGGCCGCCGCGATGCCGCGTGGATCGTCTGTCGGGTGGTTTGGCTGGAGTCGGGTGCTCAGCCGGCCGGGCAGTCCGATGGTCGTACGGAACCCCGCGGTCACGGTGATGGCCTTCGCGACGGCGATCAGGTCCTGATTGCGCATGATCTTGCTGACCGCCGCAACCATCTCGGGGGTGAGCCCGGGACTTACGGCGGACAACCGTGCGGAAGCTTCCGGCGCCGACGCGGTCTCGAGCAACCAGTCTCGTAGTCCGCCGACAGTCAGGTGCGCCACCGGCGCAAAGGCCAGGCGATCGTGGCTGTCGATGATGAGCCTGGTTACCTCGTCGTCCTCGTACGGAACCAACAGATCTTCGAGGAACACCGTCAACGGAAGATCAGCCAGAACCCATTGAGCAGCAGCACGTTCGGCGTCGGAGCTTGCCGCGCAACCGGCTAGTTCGTCACCCGACCGCAGTGGTGTCGCTTTTGCCATCAGATCGACGAGACCGTCGAACGAGTAGTTGGTTCCGGATACCTGCTGGTGATACTTGGCCATCCCGCGACTCATCCCAATTCTTCTTCCGCCTGTGCAAGTACAGCAAACTCCTCGTCCGGCGAGTTGGCAACAAGGTGGTGACGACTGTAGAGACCGAAGTACGCCATCAGAACTCCGAAGGCAACCAACGTCAGCAATGCCGCAACGGGATCGACCAGGAAGGTGGCCACCACCGACACTGCCGCGATCACGAGCGCAAACGAGGTGGTGGCGATACCGCCGGGCGTGCGGTACGGGCGCGGCATGTTCGGCTCACGCTTACGAAGAACGATGTGACTCACCATCATCAGGACGTAGCTTACTGCCGCGCCGAACACCGCCATGTTGAGCAACATTGCACCTTCACCGGTGAGTGAGAGCGCGAAGCCGATGATTCCGGGTACGACGAGCGCGAGAGTGGGGGCCTTGCGCTTGTTGGTCACCGACAGGTTCTTCGGCAGGTAGCCGGCGCGGGAGAGCGCAAACGTCTGACGTGAGTAGGCGTACATGATCGAGAAGAAGCTCGCGACCAGACCGGCAAGTCCGATGTAGTTGACGGCCTTTGCCGCTCCGCTGTCCCCCAGAGCCTCGACGAGCGGATTTCCGGAGGTGGACAGGGCGTCTGCGCCGAGCGCACCGGTGGCGAGGAAGAGAACCGTTGCGCCTGTGACGATCAGGATCAACATGCTGATGATGATGCCGCGGGGGACGTTCTTCTCCGGCTCACGTGCTTCCTCGGCGGCCAGCGGTACACCTTCGACCGCAAGGAAGAACCAGATCGCGAAGGGCACGGCGGCCCAGATTCCGAGCAGACCGAATGGCAGGAACGACGACGATCCGACTGCGCTGGTGTCGACGGCGATATCGGTGAGGTTGGACGAATCGAAAAGGCCGACAGCCGAAACCGCGAACACGACCAGGCCGACGAGTGCAATGGCGGTGATGATGAACATCGCCTTGAGTGCCTCACCGGCGCCGGTGAGGTGAATGCCGATGAAGATCGCGTACACCGCGAGGTACACCCACCAGCCGTCGGTGATCCCGAACAGGTTCAGGGACTCGACGTACGCACCGATGAAGGTCGCGATCGCTGCGGGTGCTATCGAGTACTCGATGAGAATTGCTGTGCCGGTGGCAAATCCGCCCCAGGGCCCCATGGCCCGTCTGGCAAACGTGTATCCACCACCAGCGGCAGGAAGTGCCGACGACATCTCGGCCATACCGAGCACCATCGCCAGGTACATACCCGCGATGACAACCGCCGCGATGAGAAGGCCACCGAAACCACCTTCGGCCAGACCGTTGTTCCAGCCGGCGTAGTCACCGGAAATCACATAGCTGACACCCAACCCCGCAAGCAGCACCCACCCTGCTGTTCCCTTTCGGAGTGTTCGTTTCTCCAGATACGAATTGTCTTCCGCATGGAAGTCTGCGCCGTCGTGGTGTGCACCCGCGGCACCGGCGTTTTTGCCGGTTGCGTGGTCGGAAAGAGACATGTCCATCCTCTGAATCGGTCAAGAATGAGACGACGCACGGTGGATGCGTCGCGTGAAATGAACGGTATGTGGGCGATGTACGGAGAAGGTCGCCTGGAGATGACCGTGCTGTTAACTGGCTGTCATGTGAGCGGCCCCGAGTCTGTTCAGATCTTCTTCAGGCTGCCGTTCTCAGGATCGGGCGGCCGCGCCCGGCACCGGGCAGGCGTCGACGGCCTCGGCGACCACCTGGGGAACCGTCGGGGGCAAAGGACGCACGCCCGCTTCCCAATCAGCGCCCACGAGAATGCTCGACGCGCCGAGTGCTTCGTTTTCGTCCGGTGTGAATGCCCTTGCTCGACTGAGGAATCTGAATCCTTCAGGAGACTCCAGGCTGAATCCACTGCCGCGGCCGGGCACGACGTCCAGTACCAACTGGGTGTGCTTCCAGGCTTCGAACTGTGATCCGGAAATCCAGACCTGTACAGCGTCGGTTCCGGTGGGAAGGTCTTCGGGAGTCTCTCCGACAGCAAGTCGGAGATCGACGATTCCGAGTAGTACGTCACGGTCCCCGACGATGAATTCGCCTGAGGGATAACACATCGGGGCCGAGCCGTCGCAGCATCCGCCGGATTGATGCATCATCAGTTCGCCGTGAGTCCCGCTGAGGCGGCGCAGGAGGTCAGCCGCCCCAGCGGTGGTCACCAACCGGGGTGGAACGGCGCCGGTATCGGGTGTGTCCGTGGCGCTCATTCCAACCTCCGTGTGTTTGTGCAGGTTTCGCGTGTTGCAGTCTTGCTCACCGGCACCCGCAGCGAGGGGCTCACGGGTGCCGGTGGGTAGATCAGAAGAAGCCCTGAGCCTTCTGGGCGTAGCTGACCAGGAGGTTCTTGGTCTGCTGGTAGTGCGAGAGCATCATCAGGTGGTTCTCGCGGCCGATGCCGGACTGCTTGTATCCACCGAAAGCGGCGTGTGCCGGGTACTGGTGGTACGTGTTGGTCCAGACGCGACCGGCTTGGATGTCGCGGCCTGCGCGGTAAGCAACTCCGCCGTCGCGGGACCAGACACCGGCGCCCAAACCGTAGAGCGTGTCGTTGGCGATTTCGATGGCCTCGTCGTAGTCCTTGAACGAGGTGACCGAGACGACGGGTCCGAAGATCTCTTCCTGGAAGATGCGCATCTTGTTGTTGCCGGTGAACACCGTCGGCTGGACGTAGTAGCCGCCGGACAGGTCTCCGCCGAGTTCGGCTCGCTCACCACCGGTGATGACCTTGGCGCCTTCGGCCTTGCCGATCTCGATGTACGAGAGGATCTTCTCGAGCTGATCGTTGCTGGCCTGGGCACCGATCATGGTGTCGGTGTCGAGCGGATCCCCTTGGCGCACAGCCTTGGTGCGGATGGCTGCCATCGCGAGGAACTCGTCGAAGATGTCTTCCTGGATCAGCGAACGTGACGGGCAGGTGCAGACCTCGCCCTGGTTGAGGGCGAACATCGTGAAGCCCTCGAGTGCCTTGTCCTGGTAGTCGTCGTTTGAGGCGAGAACGTCGGAGAAGAAGATGTTGGGGCTCTTGCCACCGAGTTCGAGGGTGACGGGGATAAGGTTCTGCGACGCGTACTGCATGATCAGGCGACCGGTGGTGGTCTCACCGGTGAACGCGATCTTCTTGATACGCGGGCTGGACGCGAGCGGCTTTCCGGCCTCGACGCCGAAGCCGTTGACGATGTTGAGAACACCGGCAGGCAGCAGGTCACCGATGATGCCGATGAGGTGCAGGATCGAGACTGGCGTCTGCTCGGCAGGCTTGAGCACGATGGCATTGCCGGCAGCGAGGGCGGGGGCAAGCTTCCACACGGCCATGAGGATCGGGAAGTTCCACGGAATGATCTGGCCGACTACGCCGAGCGGCTCGTGGAAGTGGTACGCCACGGTGTCGGAGTTGATCTCCGAGAGCGAACCTTCCTGTGCGCGAATAGCTCCCGCGAAGTATCGGAAGTGATCGATGGCGAGCGGAATGTCGGCGTTGAGGGTCTCGCGGATCGGCTTGCCGTTGTCCCACGACTCGGCGAGTGCGATGGATTCGAGGTTCTCCTCCATACGATCAGCGATCTTGTTCAAGATGATCGCGCGCTCGGCGACCGAGGTCTTGCCCCAGGCCGGAGCTGCTGCGTGCGCTGCGTCGAGAGCGAGTTCGATGTCTTCTGCGGTGGAACGAGCCACATCACAGAAATTCTGTCCGGTCACCGGTGTCGGGTTCTCGAAGTACTGACCCTTGACCGGAGCAACCCATTCGTTGCCGATCCAGTTGTCGTATCGAGACTGGAAGGACATGATCGCGTCGGCGGTACCTGGGCGGGCGTACACGGTCATTGCAAGCTCCTATGTAAACGTGATCTTCCTGGGCGCACCCACCAAATCGGTGACTGCAATCCCACCCCCGGTGGGGTGTGATTCACAACACTAGGAGTTGCAACGTTGCAAGTACGTTGCGTGCGAGAAACGCAGATGATTCTCAGATGCCCAACTGGCGGTCGAGGAGATCAATTCTTGCCTGGACCTGCGAATACAGCGGAGATTGAGGATCCAACGTGGACAGGTAGGCCTCCCACACGACTGAGTCTTCGCGGCCGTGCACCGACGTGGTCCACCGGGCCAGAAGGTTGGCGTCACCTCCACGCAGCAGAGCTGCCTGGACCCTGGTGCGTAGTTCTTCCCGCACCTCTTCGATGCCGGGAGACGCCGAGCCCGCCAGCACCGGGCCCGAATACAGTTTCATCGCCGTCGCTGCGTCGCCTCGATCCAACGCTGCCCGCACCTCGCCGACATCTGTCGTGAACTCCGTGATGATCCGATAGGGGCGCGAAGCCAGCCGGTCGGCACCGAAAACCTTACGAAGCCGCGACATTTCCGCGCGAATGGTCACTGCGTCGAGTTCGCCCTCGTCGAGCAGGACCGCAAGGTGGTCGGAGCTGAGACCCTCCGGGTGTTCGGAAAGCAGAAGGAGAATCTCGGCGTGACGCTGCGAAATCGGGATGCGGTCACCGCCGCGAACCAGCGTCGGCCGGCCGGCACCGAATGTTTCGAGGCACGGAGCCGTGGCACTGAGTGGGATGGGCGAGTTCAAGAGATGGAATCGCAATTCCGATTCGGCGGCCGCGACAGTTGCACGGATCAGTGACAGCACTTCGGGAACCGCAACCCTGGGACCACCGGTGATGTCGATGGCACCAAGGATTTGCCCAGTGGTGGGATCGTGGACGGGTGCGGCCGAACAACTCCAGTCGTGCACGGTTCGGTTGAAATGCTCGGATCCGAAAATCTGTACGGAGTGATCGAGAGCAAGCGCCGTTCCCGGCGCATTGGTGCCGACACGATCTTCGCTCCAATCGGCGCCTTCGACGAAGTTCATGGACAACGCCTTGTCCTTGGCCGAGTTGTCACCCTCCACCCAGAGCAATCGACCGTGTGCGTCACTGATCGCGATCAGTAGTCCGGTCTCGGCAGCATCTTCCACCAGGAGTTTCCGAATCACCGGACGGATCAGTGACATGGGATGCGCGGAGCGATATTTTTCGAGCTCCAACCCTTCGAGCATCTCAGGGTTGCCGACCACATCGGGATTTACCCCCTTGTTGCGGCTACGCATCCAGGACTCGAGTACGACCGAGCGGACATGGGAGTCGTCGGTCAGCCCCTGGCCGGGCACGCCGCGGGCATCGATGAACGACTGATGGGCAGACGAAAGTCGCCGCGCGAGTAACGCGACGTCATCGCCTGGCCTGACCGCCACCCACGGGTTGCCGGGCACAGCCTGTTCACGTGCCATATTTTGCGTTCCTCCGCTCCGTGGACCACTGTAACGCCGATCACAGCCCATAGGCGAGAACGACCATTCGGTATGACTGCCGACCCAGCCTGCTGCCCCTCGCGGTCACTCGTCGCCGAGCAGAATGGCGCTTGCTCGTTCCGCGACCATCACCGCGGTCGCATGCGGGCCGCGGGTCGGGATCGTCGGCAGGATTGACGTGTCAACAATACTGAGTCCTTGCGCGCCGATCACACGGCACCGACCGTCGACGACTGCGAACGGGTCCGCCTCGGCACCCATCACGCAACTACCGGACATATGCAGCGACGTTCCCAGGCGGGATTCGACCCACTCATCGGTGTACTCCATGACGGGGCGATCGATCAACCCCGTCTCGGCGATCGACTCGAGAAGATTCTCGGCGATCCGCATCCCTTCCCGAATGGCAGCTCGATCGTGCGCCGACGCGACGTAGTTGTACCGAATACGCGGCGCCCCAGCGGGATCCCCCGATGCCAGCTCGATGCTTCCCCGGCTGTGCGGCGCCATGAGGACCACTCCGACGCCGTGGTCCATGCGAGGCACACCGGGAACCAGGTCTGTGAAAGATGCGGTGTACGGACGGATTTCGATCTCAGCGAGGTTGAGGGCTGTCTCCAGCACCGGAGTCTGCGATCGAATCGTGCGGGGCTTCGAAAAATGGTACGGCAGCAGCACTTCCGGGTGGTCGACGAAGTTCTGTCCGACGCCCGGTCGATCGAGAACGACGGAAACTCCTTGCTCTACAAGTTGTTCCGCTGGACCAACACCGGAATTGAGGAGAATGTGCGGTGTCGCCACCGCACCCGAACACACGACCACATGGTCGGCACGAATGCGTCGGACATTGCCGTCGCCGAGAACGTCGACGCCGATCGCACGGGTACCCGAGAACGCGATGCGAATGACGTTCACTCCGGATTCCACCCGCAGATTCGGCCGGTGCAACGCCGGCATCAGATACCCGATCGCCGTACTGATCCGACGATGATCCGACACGTTCAGTGGCACTCGGCCCACCCCGAACGAGTCCGGCGCATTCTTGTCGACGTCGTCGGGAAAGCCTGCTCCGAGCGCTGCCGCATGAAACTCGCCGCTCAGTGGATGTAGTTGGTCCCACGCTCGACGCTCGACCGGGATCGGTCCGGCGGTCCCGTGGAACTCGCCCTCGAAATCACGATCCGTTTCGGACTTCTTGAAGTACGGCAAGACGTCGTCGTATCGCCATGAACTCGGCCAATTCTCGAAATCAGCACGGGTCGCGCGGGTGAAGTACGCACCGTTGACGGCTCCGGATCCACCGAGTGTCCGCCCCCGCGCAATTGTGGACGCCCGACGCGGCGTCAGTTCGACCGGATAGGTCCACGTGTATTCGCTCGCAGGTCCGACCGGCAGTCGGTACGGATCACCCAGGACGTCCGGGAGTTCGAGCGCCGATCGATATCCGCTTCCCGATTCGAGGAGCATCACCGTGGCGGATGGATCTTCACTGAGCCTGGCTGCGACCACGCAACCACACGTGCCACCACCGACAACCAGGAAATCTGCGTAGTCGGCTTCTGTCACTTGGTGATTCGAGGTTTCAGCGCCGCCCAGTCGCGGGCGTCGAATGCGCCACGCCAGAGTCCGGCTCCATACGCGATGTCGTCGGCTCGTTTGAAGAAGACGTACCGAACCGGTCCCAGCCCGCCTGGCTCACGGTGGCGATACCAGTCCACCAAACCTTCGGTGACTGCTGCAGCGACGGCCAGCCGCCGAATTCGCCTGGAGGCGATCACCGCCAGGAGCGTCACGGGCCAGTAGTGACGACACATTGCCGAGGCGAGTTGCCAGAATCCGCCGACAACTCCCTGCGCGGTGAGGATCGCCGCGATCCGGGTGGGTTGACTCAGGCCGGTGAACATCTTTCGCAGCCGGTAAACGGTAAACAGCAAAGCGCCGAGTGCGCCGGCAAGACCGGAACGGGTCAGTGTTGCAGCGGCGATACACGCGAAGAGCGTCGAGAACGACATCGCCATCGGCGGAACCGAACCCTCGTGTCTTGCAGCCAACGGCGCCGCACCCGTGCCGTAGAACGCTCTCCTGGCGAACCACTTGTCGAACTGAACTCGATGATCGTGGGCGACATGCGCAACCGGTTCGTACCTCAGTCGCCAACCCGCAGCCTGCAGTCGCCAGCAGAAATCGACGTCCTCGGCTACTTCGAGACTCTCGTCGAAACCGTTGCATTCGAGTGCCACGTCGCGCCGGACGATCACGGCGGCGCTGGGGACATAGGCGACCGGACTGCCCGACTTCACCGCAGCTTCCTTGCGTCCGAGGTCGAGAGACGATCGCATGTTCTCGTACCGCGCCAGCGCCGTCCCGTACGGATCGAGGGCGACGATGCGGGGTGCAACAAGGGCAACCCCCGGATCGCTGAAGTGGCCCAACATCAACTCGAGCCAACCGGCACGCGGTATGACGTCGGAGTCCAGAAAAGCTACGAAACGTGTTTGGGCCGAACGCAATCCCGAGTTTCTCGCTGCCGAGGGTCCGCGGGCACTCTCGTGCCGGACCACTGTGATGGTGCCGGTGCCCGGGCAGGCGCGACGGGGCTCCACCGGCACTTCCGAACCGTCGTCGACAACGATGACGGTCAGATCCTTGAGGACGGGCAATAGGCGTTCGACGCCGGCCTGGTTGTCCTTGACCGGAATCACGACCGTGACATCGGCAGCGGACGGCGTCGACATCGGACGAGGATTCGCGACACCTGAATCGAGAAGGTGTCGCGCAACCGCAGCGCTCTGCTGATCGACCACCTCGAGGAAGCCGTCACCGATCATCGCCGCAGCCGTCGGCGCCAGCTTGAGCATCCGCGTCGGAGATCCGCCGATGAGTACCCGGCCACCCGAGTACGTGCGCACCTTGGGGTCCAACCGAATGCCGAAGCCGTCGGGGAGTCTTGCTGGTCGCATCAGATGATCGTAAGGGACGTAGCCCGTCGTGCTGCAACTCGTCGCAGCCTCGAAAGCCGTCGCAGGTGGACCGTCCGCCCCCACTCGGTCGTGGTCGTCACCGAAGCCTCCCATCTGGACCAGGCTCCCACCGGGCCAGTCCATCCGTCACGCGTCCTACCAACTCACCGAAGATGTATGCGCCGTCTTCGGCGGTAGCCCCGACTGGATTGCCGAGAACGCCGTTTTGCGACACAGCGACCATACCGCCCGAACGCATTCCTGGCATCAGGTCCGCGATAGGAGACAAATTTCCTGTCTCAGCAAGGCTCATGTGCACCAAATCGGGCGAAAGGTGCAGCAATAGGCTCGTTTCAGTGTGTCCGGCATGCGCGTCGGCACCCGGAACAGCGCACGGCGCCCAAGCAGCATCACGCCCCTCATACCGCAGAAGTGCCACCGCTTTGGCCAATGCGGGACCATTTCCGCCGTGGCCGTTGACGAACAGCACCCGCTTCGTCCATCTGAACGCCGACCTTCCGTATTCGACGACGACGGTTTCCATAGCCTCGGCACCGATCGAAATCGTGCCGGCAAACCCTTCGTGTTCGCCGCTCGCCCCGTATTCGATGGCCGGGGCCACGACGACGTCGGGCAGAGCCTGTGCGACTGCTCTCGCGATCCGAGTGTCGGTATCGAGAGGCAGGTGCGGTCCGTGTTGTTCGAAAGAACCGACCGGGACCACGACGGTGAGCGCAGTGCCCTCGAGCGCAGGACTCGGGATGGCAGCAAGGTCACGCGGAGAACTCATCCCCCGATCGTATTGGTGCGGGCCCCTCCCACCGCAACACTGCATGCGGATACACCGGGGGATTGTTGTGCCCCGGCGTATTCGTCAGTTGTCGCGGTTCACGCCGCTGTCGGTGGGCTGTTCCCACCGATCGGCTGCTGATACGGATCAACGGACATCGGTGGGTAGAACACCGATTTGCGATCCGGCCCGATCTCCACCCGCCACTCCGTGTGATGCAGCGTCCGGTGATGATGACCGGACAACAAGATCAGATTGTCGAGATCTGTTGGGCCACCATCGTTCCAGTGAACAATATGATGGGCATCACACCACCCCGACGGTGTCCCGCACCCCGGAAACGCACACCCACCATCACGAACCGCCAACCCCCGCCGCTGCGGCACCGTCGCCGTTCGCGCTTCCTTACCGCACTTGAGCGGAACCCCGTTCTCATCCAACAAAATCCGCGTGACCGTGCAGTCGCACACCAACATCCGGGCAGTATCGATACTGATCGGGCCCACCCAATCCGCCCACGCAAATCCGAGTTCTTCGGTGGACGGCAGGAGGTCTTTCAACGCTTGCAGGTCCGTCATGTCTTTTGCGCTGGCGGTGACCGTGATGTGTGGTTTCACTCCGCCCTCGATCGGACCCAACCCCGCCCGCTCGTACCGCCGCAACAACTCGCAGAACCCATCCGCCCGCCGCAGCGCCGGAGTACGCGTGTCCTTCACGCCGTCCTTCTCCGGCGTCGGCGCCGACAGGCTCGACAACAACGTGATCAACCGTGCCCCGTTCACAGCATCCAGGTCGCCCTTCACAGTCACTCTGCCGTACAAGCCTTTCGAGGCGTAGAACTCGTTACGCTCCGAATCCTCACCCACCGGAACGCCGTCCTCACGCTTGCCGTACTGCTTTCTCGATCCGCCGGATCGCTGCCCGCACCGCATCACAATCAGCGATGTTCTTCGACGCCAACCCCAACAGAATCCCGCGAGCCTTGTCCACATCCGCCAGGGTCATGTTCATCGGCGGATGCTGACAAAACGACGCCACCTGAAGGGCTTTCAACGCATCAACGCCACCGCGGTGAAACGCATCGCCGACAAGAGGTTCGAGCATCAACAACCGCGCCAACCCGACCAACAGACTGCACTCACCGATCTCCAAATTCGTCGAACCATGCAACCACTGCGCGATCGCCCGAAAACCCCTCCCGCCGAGAACCTCCCGGGAAAACATCTCCACGATCAACAACACTATCTGCGACTGCAACTCGTGCCGGGCGCGCACCAGATCGAGAACCTCGCTCTTGAGGCCCACGCCATCCAGTTGCCACGCTTCCCGACTGTCCATGCTCAAAACATACTTTCGAGAACCAGGGACAAAACGGACGACTATATCGCCAACGCGGCCCGATGCCCCTCGATGACGGCCGCGTGCGAACGCCTCGGAGACAAGGCGTCACCGATGCGAAATTTCTCGAAACAGCTTCCCTGCAAGGTGTTCCACAACTCGTCGACAGGTTCCTGCTGTGTCGCGAAGACCACCCAGTCGACTGCAACTTCCTCGGTCACACCCGTCGGAAGGTGAACCAAGCTCACGAGCGGCGAGGCCCCAGCGCTCACCGAAGTCACCATCAGATCTGTCCGTTGACCGATCGACTTCTCGAACGCTCGGCGGTTCCACCCCTCGAAATCCAGGGTGATGCTCAGGTCCTGCGCGACCACCATGCCGTTGGTCGCGATCGTGACGGCACAGCCTCGATCAGCGAGGAACTCCGCCACCGACGTACCTTGATGGAATCCCAGTTCGTCGTAGACGAGCACCGTTCCACTCGGCAGAATCTTGCCGTCGAGAACGTCTCGAACACCCACCACACGCTCTGATCCACCCGCCCACGCCGGTCGCACAGGCCGCGCTCCGGTTGCAATCACGACCACCTCGGGCGCGCGCTCCTTCATGATCGCGAGATCAGCTCCAGCATCCAACTCGATCGTCACGCCGCTTCGGCGACACTCAGATTCGAGATTCCGGACGAGGTCGGCGAGCTCACGGCGAGCCGGTACCACCGAGGCGGTAAGAATCTGTCCCCCAAGTCTTCGTTCACGCTCGAACAGCGTCACCGCATGACCTCGCTGGGCCGCTGTGGCCGCAGCTTGCAGGCCGGCGGGGCCGCCACCGACCACCACCACCGTGCGGCCCCGTCGCCGCGGCATCGGCAGCGGTACCGATTCCCGACCAGCGCGCGGATTTGCGGTGCACCCCAACCAACGTCCCAGACCCATCCGCCCGACGCATTCCTGGTTGCAGGACAGGCAGGTTCGCACCTGTACCGATTGACCAGCACGCGCCTTGTTCACAAAATCCGGATCGGCGATCTGCCCGCGAACTACGCCCACCAGATCGCATACACCGTCCTCGAGTGCAGCTTCGGCTTGCTCCGGCGTCTTGAAACGGCCGACTCCGACGACTGGAAGATCGATGACCTCCCTGATCGCAGACGGGACGAAGTTGGCGTAGCCGGTGGGTACAGCCATCGATGCTTCGACCAGATGCAGTGTTTCCGTGGCCATTCCGACGGTGGTGTTGATGTAGTCGACGTGACCGTCAGCTTCGATGAGTTGGGCGGTGGTTACCGCGTCGGACAGTTCGATGCCACCCCGCGTTCCTTCGTATCCACTCAGGCGCACACCGAGCACACGATCCGGGCCGATGGCCTTACGCAGTACCCCGAGCACTTCGAGAAGGAAACGCGCACGATTCACCACGCCCCCGCCGTAGCGATCAGTGCGCAGGTTGGTCGAGGGTGCGAGAAACGCGCGCACGATGGACGACTGCGACGCCTGCAATTCCACCCCGTCGAAGCCACCGGCAACGCAGTTGCGCGCAACAAGGGCGAACCCTGCGAGAATCTCGGCGATGTCCGCGTCGTCGACAGCCTTGGGCACCTCGCGGAACAACGGATCCGCAACGGCGCTCGGCGCCAACAGCGGCGATCGCGAATAGGTTCCAGCGCCCTGACCCCCATTGTGGTTGATCTGCGCGAGAATCGACGAACCATGCGCATGAACGGCGTCGGTGATCCGCCGGTATCCCTCGATCGCTTCCGGCCGATAGCCCGCAATCATCTTCTCGTACGGTCGATCCGAAGGATGCGTCGAGTGCTCCTCGGTGATGATCAGACCCGCACCGCCGCGTGCCCGCGCCTCGTAGTAGCCCGCGTGCTGCTCCGTCGGCAACCCGTTCTCCGCGTAATTGGTCAGGTGTGCGGAGAACACGACCCGATTGCGGAGTGTCAGGTTGCCCAGGCGCAGTGGCGCGAAGAGGCGCGGGTACGGCGTCATCAGACCTTGGAGTTTCCTTGATCGAGAGCGATATGACTTGCCGTGACGGTGCGGGAACCGTCACCGGCGAGCCACAGGACGGTATCGGCGATCTCGTCAGGTTCGGCGAAAGCGATGTCCGAGAGGATCGGAGTGAAGTTGGGAAGGTACTGCGGAAACTTTGCAAATACCTCGAGCGCGCCCTGGTCGACCCCCATCGGCGTATTCACTCCGTAAGGGTGGATCGAGTTGACCCTGATCTTGTACTCCCCCAGTTCCTTTGCCGCGGCCTGCGTCAGACCGACGAGACCGAACTTGGCGCTCGCGTAGTGCGCCTGTCCGGGCAGCGCCTTGAGTCCGGCCACCGAACTGACCACGATGATCGATCCACCGCGCCCACCCTCGATGATCGCCGGCACCGAGGCCTTGAGGGTTTTCCAGACTCCGGTCAGGTTGATGTCGATCAGGGTTTCCCATTGCTCGTCCGACATTTCCCAGAATCGATTCCAGTTGCAGACCCCGGCGTTGGCGACCACGATGTCGAGACGTCCGAACTGTTCGACGCCGTCCTTGACCACCGCGGTGAGCGCTGCACCGTCACGGACATCGACCTCACGGGCGAGGATCTTCCCGCCCTCCGCTTCCACCAGACGTATCGTCTCGGCAAAGTCCTCGGAAGTTGCTGCGTCGTAGGAATTGTCCGACGCCACCGACGCGCATACGTCGACCGCGATGATCGTTGCTCCCTCGCGCGCCATCTTGACCGCGTGCGCACGTCCTTGACCGCGCGCTGCGCCGGTGATGAAAGCAACGCGACCTTCGAGCGAACGAACTGAACCCTGTGTCATGAGATAGCCCTCTCTGCAGAATTGAAACTCGTTCTAGTAGTAAACCCTGCAAAGCGCCCTTCGCGGATGGATTCGAGAACAGTTCTCGGGGCAACCGAGTCGCCCACCTGAATGTCGGCCTCTTCCTTCAGCGTTTCGTTCGGCAGACGAGGCGAGCAGTCGATCACCACTTCGCACTCGAGCTGTGACCGCTCGCCGGTATGGACGTGTTCGACGCAGACGGCCCCTCGAGCGATTTCGGTGACACGTGACGCGAGCACCCTGGTGACCCCGGCCTGCTGGATGCGCGTGTTGGCGCCGACCAGATCCCCACTCGCACCGAGCCTCGAACCGACGATGCTGTCGGGAGTCACAATCGAGACGGAGATGCCATGGGCCGCGAGTGCTTCTGCGAGCGCCACCGCGATCGGTCCACCGAGGGGATCGATCAGCGCGACCGGACCCGGCCCCACGGTGCTCAACTTCTCGAAGGCTTCCGACGCATCCAACCATCGAACCGAATCGTCGACCGGATACGTCGGCGGCCTCGCAGCACTACCGGTGGCAACGACAACAAACTCGCCCCGGCTGCGTGCGTCACCCAGGTCTTGGGCGTCGAGCGCCGCCCCGGTCCGCATCGTCACGCCGCTACGACGGCATTCGTCCTCCAACCACTGCGCGAGGAGTGCGAACCGGCTACGGCCGTCACCTCGCGCAAAAGTTCGGATCATGCCGCCGAACTGCGATGAACTCTCGACGAGTGTGACCGAGTGCCCCGCCACCGCCGAGATCCGTGCGGCTTCCATCCCAGCGGGGCCACCCCCCACGACCAGCACGGCTCCCGGTGTCGAAATCTGCTCTCGCTCATCGGGGTCCACCGTCTCGAAACCCGCGCTCGGATTCCCGACGCACGTCACGACAGGATTGCGAGGATCACGCACGAGGCACGCCTGATTGCAGAGCACACACGGCCGGGGACGATCGCCGCGCGCGGCTTTCACAACCAGGTCCGGGTCTGCGATCTGGGCCCGGGTCATCTCGACGAACTCACCTACTTCCAGCGCCGCGTGAGCGTCGGCGATGTCCACGACGCTCCCCTGCACGACAACAGGAATCGACAGAGCGGCCTTGATCTCACGGCACAGATCGAGGTTGAAGTTCGGCGGGCAGTGAAAATCGGGGCGGTACCGGTCAGACGAATAGAGTCCGCCACGAACGACGACAAGGAGATCGAGGAACGGAGACACTTCACGCGCGATACCGATGGCAAGATCGGGCGTCAGGCCCGCCCATGGAGCTTCCTCGTCACAGGACAACCGCAGGGAGACAACGTGATCCGACCCGACTTCCTCGCGCACTGCCGAGATGACCTCGCGAACAAGAGCAACGCGATCGCTACCGTATCGGTCTTGCCGAGTGTTGGTCAGACCCGAAAGGAATTGTCGCAGAATGCTTCGAGGACCGGCATCGAGTTCCACTCCGTCCATTCCCGAAGCGACGGCCAGCGCCGACGCCTCACGGAAGCCGACTATCAGCTGGTCGATTTCCGGCTGCCCCATTGCCATCGGCAACTCACGCGTCGCCGGGTCGGCCACTCTTGACGGTCCCCACAGCACCGACTGGGAGTATGCGCTCGATCCCTGCATGCCGGTATGACCGAGCCCGGCCAGAACCAGCGTTCCGTACGGAGCACATGCAGCCGCGATCGACTGCCACCCCGGGCCACATTGCGACGCCAACGGCGCCCGCTCGTACGGCCAGTCGTTCTCCGATACCGAGGCCACTTCGGTGACGACGATCCCGGTTCCGCCCTCGGCGCGGCGCTGGTAGTACGCACGGTGCCGATCGGAAAGCGAGCGTCCCACAGCAAGATTGGTCTCGTGCGGACCGAAAACAACCCTGGACCGGACGAGGCGTCCGGCCAGGGTCGTGTGTTCGTCGAGTGTCAACTCACAGCTCTATCGGAGCCGTAATCTCAGCTGGCACCCAATGTGCGTGTGAAGCCTTCCGGAATCACCAGGTCCGCCGGGCTCAGTTCGGTGATGGACGAGTGGCCGAGGCCCATCAGCCCCGAGTCGATGCCCATCCGCATGAGGTCGAGCACGTTCTCGACACCGGCCTGGCCGTTGGCCGAGAGGCCCCACAGGTAGGCGCGCCCGAGCATGACGGCCTTGGCTCCGAGTGCGAGCGCCTTGACGACGTCGCCGCCGCGTCGAATGCCGCCGTCGAGAACAACTTCCACCTGATCGCCCACGGCCTCGGCAATGCCCGGGAGCACACGGATCGGCGCCGGGGTGCCGTCGAGGTTGTTACCACCGTGGTTGGAGACCGAGATAGCGGAGACACCGGCGTCGACAGCTCGCTTGGCGTCGTCGATGCGCATGATGCCCTTGAGCATGAACGGTCCACCCCACTGCTCACGAAGCCAGGCGATGTCTTCCCACGTCGGAAGCGGAGTCTGCATCCACTCGCCGTATGCGCCGAAGAACGTCGGTGCAGGCTGGCCGGGAGCCGCGAGGTTGGGGGTGGTCAGGTCCGGAATCTTGCCGGTCTTGGCGAACTCGAGCAACCACTTCGGGCGCATGATTCCCTCGGGTGCGAACTGGAACATCGCCTTGAGGTCCATCTTTTCGGGGATGGACGGGCTGCCCCAGTCGCGACCGTACGAGAAGGACCAGTCGGTGGTGATGATCAGGCCCTTGGCACCGGCAGCGCGAGCGCGCTCCATACGCTGCAGGAGCACGTCGCGGCTACCGACCCAATACATCTGGAAGAAGACCTGCGGGTTGGCCGCGGCAACTTCTTCGATGGACTTGCTGGCAAAAGAACTCAGTCCGATGGCTGTTCCCCGTGCTGCAGCCGCACGGGCTACCGCTACTTCACCGTCGGGGTGCACTGCCTGCACACCGGTCGGTGAAATCATGACGGGCAACGAAATGTCCTGGCCCATAATGGTGGTGGACATCTCGCGCTTGTCCGACAGCCCGGCAGCGTGGGGAGCGAAACCCAATTCGCTGAATGCCGCGACGTTGTCGTCGACCGTCAGCCCTTTCTCGGATCCCGCCACCAACGCCGCGTACACGGACTTGGGCAACCTCTTCTTCGCACGGCGCTGTGCTTCTGCCACCGTCTCGAAGAAAGCATTCTTAGCCATTGAACTGACCTCTCTGGGGTGCAGCTTTCGCCGCACTGTCGGTATCGCGCAGTAGTTACTGCATTCCCGCAAGCGGGTTTTCGTCACAAATCTTGGCGGGCGGACGCATCATCAGTGTCAGTGGCACCGATGCGCGCGGGGTCTTACGTTGACCGGAACGGGAGTGGTCGACACTGGACTTCGGGACCTCGCCCGCCGACGCCAGTGCCATTTCACCGTTGCCGATGACGCACTCGGGGTCAGGTCCGTCCATCGGCAGTCCGGTGAAGAACTTGGCCGCCATGCAGCCGCCGCGGCAGGAGTCGTAGTGGTTGCACTTGCTGCAGGCGCCACCGGTTTGGGGCGATCGCAGCTCCTCGAACAGGTCCGAGTGCTGCCAGACTTCCTGGAATCCACCGTCTTTCACGATGTTTCCGGCGAGGAACTGCTCGTGAATCGCGAAGGGGCATGCGTACACGTCACCGACCGGGTCGATCAGGCACACGACGCGGCCCGCGCCACAGAGATTGAGACCGGGCAGTGCATCGCCGAAGGCGGAGAGGTGGAAGAACGAGTCGCCCGTCAGGACGCCTTCGCCATTGGCGACCAGCCAGTTGTAGAGCTCACGCTGCTGCTCCGGACGCGGGTGCAGGTCGTCCCACACGTCGGCGCCGCGGCCCGAAGGACGCAGTCGAGTGATGCGCAGGGTCGCGTCGTACTTGTCCGCGAGAGCCTTGAACTCGTCGAGCTGACTGACGTTGTGCCGCGTGACGACCACCGAAATCTTGGCGTCCTTGAAGCCGGCTTCCTTCAGGTTCGCGAGAGCGCGCTCGGCCATCGCGAACGAACCAGGCCCGCGCACAGCGTCATTGACCTCAGCGGTGGCACCGTCGATGGAAATCTGCACGTCGACGTAGTCACTGGCTGCGAGGCGCGCCGCGACCTTCTTGTCGATCTTCACGCCGTTGGTGGAGAACTTCACACCAACCTGGTGGTCGGTCGCGTAGTCGACGAGCTCCCAGAAGTCGGAGCGTACCGTCGGCTCGCCGCCACCGATGTTGACGTAGAAAACCTGCATACGCTGCAGCTCGTCGATGATGGACTTGCACTGTTCGGTGCTCAGCTCGTTGGGGTCACGACGACCCGACGACGAAAGGCAGTGCACGCAGGACAGGTTGCAGGCGTAGGTGAGTTCCCACGTCAGGCAGATGGGGGCGTCGAGTCCGAGTTCGAACTGATCGACGAGGCGACCCACCTTGGCGGGCGGGGAGGGCTGTTCAAGAACTGAGGTCATGGCTGTGTCCTCGCGAAGAAATGAAGCGGGCGAACGTGCGGAAGGGCTGTTCCGCACGTGGGGGCGAGCGTCTGGCTCAGACAGGCACGATCATGTGCGAGTCGGCGAGAGTGCTCAGCGCGCGGGCATATTGGGGAGCCGCGTCATCTTCGATGCCTTGCGCACGTAGTGCGGACCGGACATCAGGATGGTCTGGCAACGCCTTGACCACCGCAACGATGGTCGTGTTCTTCAGGAACGACAGCTTGCGTGTTCCGAAGTGGTAGAGCAACGCCCCGAAAGGTTCGGGGCGAAGCGCTACCTGCGGGTGGAGTTTCCACCCCGCATCGAGATCCAAAGCAGACACGGTCAGTACACGCCGCACATGCCGTCGATGGAAACTTCCTCCACGAGGGACTCCTCGACGAGGTCGTTCTCGAGCGCCTTGTTGTCACGATCTGACATGGATTCCTCCTGCGGTCGCACTCCGTCTGGAAGTCTGTAGATCAGACTTCCAACCTGGGAGTTGGTGGTCACTAGTGGGACTTCACTGTGACTCGGTTCACCACTGTAATGGCATCGAGTGCAGAATGACACACATGGAGCGAAAAAAGTATGCGTAGCCGCAAGAAACCGTCCGCTCGGATAGGTCGTCGCCCCTCCACAACGAAGGAGGGAATCAGCACGATCGGGATCGAACTGTTCTCGACAGTCGGCTTCAACGAGGTGAGCGTCGACCAGATAGCCGATGCCGCCGGCATCGCGCGTCGGACCTTCTTTCGCTACTTCCCGTCCAAGAACGCCGTCCCCTGGGGAGACTTCGACGGACATCTCGACGAGATGCGCGAGCACCTGGATTCACTGCCCGCTGATATTCCGTTGGTCGACGCACTCGAATCCGCATTGTTGACGTTCAACACCTTCCCACCGGAAGAGACTGCGGTACATCGCAAACGGATGGAATTGATCCTCGAAGTTCCGACGCTTCAGGCATACTCTGTGGTGATGTACGAAGGTTGGCGGCAGGTGGTCGCCGACTACGTCGCACGCCGAATGAATCTCGAGCCGAGCGATCACGGCCCACGCACGGTCGGCTATCTTCTGCTCGGGGTCGCGATGTCGGCGTACGAGCAGTGGCTCACCGACGATTCACTCGAGCTACCGGAACTCTTGAAAACAGGTACGCAGTCCTTGCGGACCGGTATCAGCACCTGAGAAAGCATCACCACCCGAGAAAGGCGATCATGTCCACCATCACGAACGAACCCGTCCTGGATTCCCTGGCGCCGTCGACGCCGGGCTTGTGGTCGTTCGGGCATGTCACCGTCGAACGCGTCGAGTCCGGTCCGATCTCGCTCGATCGCCGAGGCGGTCGCCTCCACGTCAAGCACTCCCTCACTCCCGCCGATCTGAGTGAGCGACTCGTCGCCGGAGTCACCTCGTCGATCCAGGACGCGGAGTTCGGTCAGGACGAATTCGAGTTGACGATGGTCGGCCTGGTTCGCTCCACCGTGGACGGCGCTCTCGAATCCTGGACCACCTACTACCGGAACTCACTTGCCGAACTACTGGACGGCACTGCAGATTTCGCGCCGATTCACGACAAAGCCGAAGAGCTGGTCCGTGGTTCCGTGCTCGATCTGGGTTCCTGCTTCGGTTTCCTGCCCCTGCGGCTCGCGCGCGCCGGAATGGACGTGACCGCCACGGACATCCTGCCCGGAACGATGATCCTGCTCGACGCGGTTGCCCCCGAACTCGGCATCACGATCGACACGGTGATCTGCGACGCGGGTGAAGTACCGGCACCGGACAACAGCGCCGACACCGTCACCGCGATTCATCTCCTCGAACACGTCGACGACGCAGTCGGCGAGGCCGTGATCGCGCAAGCACTCCGGATCGCGCGTCAACGGGTCGTCATTGCAGTCCCCTTCGAAGACGAAGCCACCGCGTGCCACGGCCACATCCGCACTTTCGATCTCGAGTCACTGCGTGCGGTCGGCCGGCAGAGCCGTGTGCCGTTCGAGGTATTCGAGCATCACGGCGGCTGGTTGGTGCTGGACGCATCGGCCGCCTGAAAAGAACTAGCCTTCTTTCAGCGTATGGGCGACAAGCGCATTCGCGTGCCCATGACCCATACCGTGCTCCGACTTCAACCAGTTGACCAATTCCATGTGCTTCGTGAGGTCTGAGCTTCTGATCAGCTCTTGCCATTCACCGATCGGCCGACCGTACTTCTTCTCGATCGACGGAAAATACGACGCCGGGCCTTTCACGGGTTCAGTCATGACCGGAATCTACCTCCACCGCCCGACAATATTCGCGCACCGGCGGCGCCCGCATGTCCGCACCTGCGGAATCGCTGGGTAGACACGCGACCATCGCATTATGGTCGAAGAACACCCACCCGAGAGCACAGGAGTTCAGCGATGCGACTGTCCACACGAAATCAACTCACCGGCACCATCACCGAGGTCAACCTCGGCACCGTCATGGCGACGGTCAAGGTGAAGTTGGACGGCGGGAATCAGATTGTGACCTCGTCGATCACCCGCGATGCCGCACTGGATCTCGATCTTGAACCAGGCCAAGCCGCAACGGTATTCGTGAAGTCCACCGAGGTGACGATCGGCGTCGAGTAACTGGCGAGCGATGTGATCAGGGCCGGGTGAGATGCGTGGTCATCGTGTAGTCCTTGCTCGGCCCCGTCACGGTCCAGACGACAGTCCAGGTCGATCGATCTCCGGCAGTGACGTCGATTCGCCCGCGGTAGGTATCCGCACCGCACAGGTGCTCGACTTCCTCCCCCGGCGCCCAGTCGTGGAACTCTCTGCCGTCTTCGAATGTCACGGCCCACTCGAGGCCGCGCTCGGCAATGAACAGAGTTCGGAACACGGGTAATTCCAGGTCGCCGTCACGCAGCGTGCCGCTCTCGTACCAGCGCATCAGACCGTCACCGGCGTCGGAGATAGTGGTCTCGCCGAATACATGCTTGGTGGAACCGGAAAGGCGGTCGACGATGTCCCGCTCGAAGTGCCACTTTCCTACCAGCGCCCTCGGCTCGATTTTCGCGTCGTCGACCATGTCGCGATTCTAGTGACCCTGCATTGCCCGACGACACCGGAGACCGACTCGAACACACTGCGAGAGTATGTTCCGAGTACACCCGGAACACGCAGGAGATTTTCACAACCATGAACGATTCGGCCGCCCTTCACAAACGCGCAGTGTTCGCCGAGGATCTCGAGATCGGCCAAGTGATCCCATTGGGTTCGTATTCGGTGACCGAAGAGGAAATCGTCGAGTTCGCAACTCAGTGGGATCCCCAGTGGTTTCACGTCGACAAGGAAGCCGCCGAGTCCGGCGTCTTCGGCGGGTTGATCGCCAGCGGGCTGCACACCCTGTCGATCTGCCAGAAGTTGGTGGTCGCCAGTCTCTACGACCAGTGGAACGTGATCGCCGGGAAAACCATGCGCGACGTGAGCTTCCTCCGTCCGCTTCGCCCCGGTGACACCCTGAGCGGAAAGGTCACCGTCGACAACGTCGTGTTCGACAATCGCGCGCGAGGATTGGTGACCATCACAGCGAAATTGGTCGATGCACACGGCAATCGCGTTCTCGACGTGGTCACTGACGCCTACCTGCACTGCCGCTCGACTCGCGGACAGTGAATTATCGGTAAATTTCGCACCACACTGTCCGAATTGCCGTACTTTCAGTGACGTTGCGACGCAACAATACCCATCCCTGCAATCAGGAGTTCCTCACACATGAGCAGCCTCGGCGAGATCAATCCTCTCGGCATTCTTCAGATCCTCATCTACATGCTCTTCGGTGGGTCGTCCAGCACTCCCGAATAGACCCTAGCTTGCCATAGCCATAGTCAGCATCTAGGGTGCTGACTATGGCAATTACTAGTCAGGCATCAGTGGCGGCCGCGCCGTCGACCGACGCAGCGCGTCATCACACCGAATTCGACTCCAGTTGGCGGAGTTTCGACGGCATCCAGGGCGGACTCGCAATTGCACGGATGCTGCGGGTGGCGGCCGACGCGTCCGGAGCCGAACCGCTGGCAGTCACGGCGCATCTGGACCGCCCCGTTCCTCCTGGGCCGGCCGAGTTGACTGTCGGCGAGATGCGGGGCGGGCGGACCGTCAGTTGCCACGTCACGCTGACCGGTTCGGGATCCGCTCTCGTTCGGTTGGCCCGCGACATAGGAGCTACAACAATGTCCGCCCCTGTCGCCGAACCGGCTCCGGTCGACCCGTCAACCCTGCCGCCGCTGGAGATCCCGGTGGATTTTGTGCCGTTCGCCCAGCACCTCGACATCCGGCCGATCAATTCCGCGAGGCCGTTCGCCGGTGGCGACTCCCCTGAATTCGACGTCTGGATCCGCCTGCTCACAGACCTCGATTTCACGGCCCAAGAGCGCGCCGCGGTCCTTCTCGACGCGCTTCCGCCCGGACTGTTCGCGACACTGACGATGCCCGTGGCCATACCGACCATCGAGTTCACCGCGCATTTCACCCCGGAGCACCTCACGGCAGATCCCCGAACGCTGTCACCGTGGTATCGCCTACGCCACGGGACTGCCTGGGCGACGGACACTCTCTGTGTTGACGAATCCGAACTATTCGACTCGACCGGACGACTTGCTGCTCGGGCTCGCCAGCTTCGTCGAATTCTAAGTTGAGTTTCAGCTCTCCTACACCTGGAGGTCGCGACGACGGAACGCAACAAGCGATGCTGTCGAAAGCACCACTGCCACAACGATCATTGCCAGCAGTGGCAGAACTGTCACCGGCTCGGCAGGGGCACCCGGCACGTGAGTGTAGGGCGACAGATCCAGCACTACCTGCGGAAGCTTCAGCAACGTGCCGAGTTGCCCGAGCACGATGCATGCCGCCAAGATTCCCCAGGAGAGCGCCGACGCGTACGTCGGAAACAGTCCGAAAGCCAACGACACCAACCCCACGACTACGAGCACCGCAGGCAGATAGGCCAACGCGGCGCCAGTCATGCGAAGTGTGTTGCCGCCGATGTCGTCCGTGACGAGCCCGAAGGCAAATCCGGTGAAGGCACCCATCAAGACGTGCGCGAGGATCACGCCGCCCACAACCACACCCAGGTGGGAAAGCATCCACCTCCACCGCGACAAAGACGTTGCCAGCAACGGTTCGAGCCGTCCCGAAGTTTCCTCGCCCCGCATCCGGAGAAGACTCTGGACCGAATACGCCGCGATGACTATCGACGTGAGCCCCAAAGCAGTGGCCAAGTAGGAATCCACCAGATCCGATCCGCCGCCGCCAAGTTTCTCGAACATCTCCGCGGTCTGCTGCGACGATCCCACCATCGCGTCGATCTCGTTGCCCACAGCGCCGTACGCGAACCCGAGTATGACAACGGCAAAGATCCACCAGAACATCGTCATTCGCTGCATGCGCCACGCCAGGCCCCAGGCCGACGGTAGCCACGATGCCGCGACTGGCGGGCCGGGACGGGGCTGAACGAGTCCCGCTCCCTGATCGCGATGGCCGATGAGAACAAAAGCCACCACCACGTGCACAGCCGCGAATCCGATCAGCAACAACAGGATCCACCAGGCGTCGTCGTCGAAAGGTCTGATCTGTTGTGCCCATCCGATCGGCGAGAGCCACGACAACCAGCCACTGACCACGCGAGTTCCGTCGTCGACGACCGTACTGTTCACGTCGCCGATCGCGCGCAGCATGAACGCAACGCCGATCGCGGCACCCGCCAGGCCGTTGGCCGTACGAGCACCGTCGGTGATCTGCGCCGTCACGGCTGCCACTCCGGCAAACGCGATTCCGGTCCCACCTATCGAGGCGCCCAACGCGAACGAACCGACGACAGGCAAACCGACGGCGATCGATCCCAGTGCAATTCCCAGTGCAAGAACGACGTTCGCACCGACCGTTACGATCAGTGCGGAGGTCAGGAGCGCTCGTCGACCTACCACCGCTGCACCGATCATCTCGGCTCGGCCGGTCTCCTCGTTCTGTCGCGTATGGCGAACCACCGCAAGGGTGCTCATCAATGCGGCCACCAACGCGAACACGAGCACCGACTGACTGGCGACTATCGCGCCCTGCGAATCACCGGACACGATCCCGTTGGTCGCCAGCGCGACCGGCGATACCGCGGAACTGACTGCGATGTTTCGTAATTCCTCGGGTGTCGAGTACAGCCCGGTCACACTGGCGACAACCAGCAGCATGAACAAGACGATGGAGATAACCCACACGGAGAGCTGAATTCGGTCCCGCCGCAAAGCCAGCCGAACCAGTCGGCGTGTGCCGGTGAATTGACTTGCCGAGGCCGGTACCGGTGGAGCGGCCTCGACAACAACGGTCACGGCCGTACTCCGGTCTCGGCTCGCAGGTGTACCGAAGTCTCCCTGGCCCGTTCGTCACCGTAATGCCGCAAGAAAAGTTCTTCGAGAGTCGGCGGAGTGGAAGTGAGCGCCACGATTCCGAATCCGACCAAGTACGTCATGAGTGGTCCGAGTTGCGCGCTGTCGACTTCGCAGGTGACGTGGTTACCGTCGATCACCGCGTCGTGGACACCGCCGAGTCCGTCGAGTCCACCGATCGGACGCTGCGTCTCCGCCGCGACGGACGTGCGCGTGAGATGCCTGAGTTCGGACAGTGTTCCCTCTTCCACCGTCCGCCCGTCGCGGATGATGCTCACACGATCGCACAGCGCTTCGACCTCGGCGAGGATATGGCTCGACAGCAGTACCGTCTTTCCGGCGTGAGCCACCTCCTCGACGCAGTCCTGGAATACCGCCTCCATCAACGGGTCGAGCCCCGATGTGGGTTCGTCGAGGACGTAAAGGTCGACGTCGGACGAGAACGCGGCCACGAGTGCAACCTTCTGCCGGTTACCTTTCGAGTACGTACGCGCCTTCTTGGTCGGGTCCAATTCGAAGCGATCGAGCAACTCGCTGCGGCGTTTTCGGTCCAAGCCACCGCGCAGGCCCGCCAACAGATCGATAGCCTCACCGCCGGTGAGGTTGGGCCACAGATTCACGTCGCCAGGCACATAGGCGAGACGTCGATGCAAAGTAACAGCGTCTCGCCACGGATCGCCGCCGAGAACGGTTGCGTCTCCGGAGTCCGAGCGGAGCAGGCCGAGGAGCACCCGAATAGTGGTGGACTTTCCGGAACCGTTCGGCCCCAGGAATCCGTGCACTTCACCCGTCGAGACGTCGAGGTCGAGGCCGTCCAGCGCGCGGGTGGTACCGAAGGTCTTGACGAGGCTTTTCACTGAAATTGCCGCACCCATGAATTTGACCGTACGCCGATTTCACAAATGTGTGAAGATAGAAAAGACGGAAAGATCGAAGGGTTCCGATGACCGACACCAGCCACACCGTTGCACCGGACGAGAGCCGACACTATGTCGAGCGACTCTCACTCGTACTGAGCGACATGGGTTTTCCGCCGATGCCCGCCCGCGTCTGGGCCGCGTTGATGACCAGCGAGACACCCTCGTCCACGCCAGGAGATCTCGGATCTCGGTTGGGAGTGAGCCCCGCCGCCATTTCCGGAGCCGTCCGATACCTCCAGCAAGTCGGATTGATCGAGCGTGTGGCCGTCCCCGGATCGCGGCGTCAGCACTACTGCGTCAGCGTCGACATGTGGGCCGACGCGTTTGTCACGAAACAGTCCTCGCTCTACCAGGTCTCGGCAGTTGCGGACGAGGGCATACGAGTCCTCGGTGAAGGAACAACCGCCGGCGATCGTATGGCAGATCTGCGCGACTTCTTCGACTTCATGGCCGCGGAAATGCCGCGAATGCTCGCGGACTGGCGCTCCCGGCGAAAAGACCGGACACCTGGCAGGTAACTTCAGGTTTACCCGCAATTTCGGCGGGGTACCTCAATTCTCGTTCCAGCATGGTCAGGTGCGGTGTAATCGAGGAGTTGCTGATGAAGCTGTCGATCAGGGGCGCGAACACTTCACCGACTCCACCCTTCGCGCGTACCGCTTCACCCGAAACCTGTGAACGATCGATTTCCCTGAATCGCACCGCCGCCGAGGCATTCGCCGGTGATCACCATGCACTGTCGAAACTACTGGCCCGGTTGCACCCTCGCGTCGTTCTCTACTATCGCGCCAGACTCCTCGGGACGCCCGTCGCGACATTCGCCGACGATCTCGCCCACCAATGCACCCTGGACGTCGTCACACGAATGTCCGACACGATCTCGGCCGACACACGCATCGAGACCTTCGCGTACGAGTTGGCCTCTCGACGAATTGCGTCAATTCCCCAGTCACGCAACATCGACGGACAATTCAAACGCCCGCGTCGCCTGACCGACGACCAACGTGAGGTTCTGGTACTACGAATCGCAGTGGGTCTGACTGCCGAGATGACCGCGTCGACTCTGCGCACAACTCGTTCGAGCGTGCTCCTCCTACAGCATCAAGCGCTGCGCGCCTGGACGGTCTCCGAGCAGAGCTAGATCAGACCTTGCTTACTCGCGGCATAGACGGCCTCTGCTCGACGGCTCACCTCGAGTTTGCGCATGATGTTGCTGACGTGAAACTTGACGGTGGTCGGTGAGATGAACAATCTCTCACCGATCTTGATGTTGGACAAGCCGTTTGCGAGGAGTCTGAGCACTTCGAGTTCGCGATCGGTCAATCGTTCTTTCGACGACGACTGCCCGTTGAGCGATCGCACGACAGCTGACGCGCTGCGCGAATCGAACGCACTCTCACCCCGCGAGACCGCCCTGATCGCACGCACCAATTCGGTGGTGTCGACGTCTTTGACGACATAGCCGCGAGCACCCGCGTGCACCGCTCGCACCACCAGTTGATCGTCGAGAAACGTGGTGAGAACCAACAGTCCGAGGCCGGGATGCGCCGAGGACAGCTGGCCACACAGGGTCAGTCCCTCGTAGTCGGAACTGGCGGAGAGTTTGAGATCCATCAGGACGATGTCCGGGCCGACCTTGTCGACCACGGCGAGTGCCTCGGCGAGGGACGAAGCCTCCCCCACGATCTCGAGATCGCTTTCGCGCTCGAGAACCGAGCGGAGCCCTTGCCGCAGAATTGCATGGTCGTCGACCAGGACGATTCGAACCAATCCCTGAACCGGCGATGCTCCGCGGGTGATGACGGGACGCGCAGTGGTCATGATTCCTCGCTCTCGATTTCAGTGGTGGAGCAAAGGTTTTCCATGCCCGAGTCGAACGGCAGTGGTAGTCGCACGAGAATCTGAATCCCACCGATCCGCGCGCGCCGTACTTCGAGCGCACCACCCAACTCGAGTGTTCGCGCCTGCATGTTCGCGAGACCGCGATGGCGGCCGTCGACGTCGTTGGTGGCTGCGAGTTTGAGGATCAGACGCATTCGCGCAGGGTCGCCGTCACCGTCGTCGGAGACCGACAGCAACACGGAGTCCGCCCGATAGGTCAGACGAAGCACCGCCCGATTCGCGTGAGCATGGACCGCTGCATTGAAGAGAGCTTCCCCCGCGATCCGGAGAAGAGCGTGTTCGGCATCGCCCGGAAGTTCGGTCGGGGTACCGCCGACGCGAACGCTCACCGCCAACTCGTCCGGCATGTGAACCACGCCGAGTTGCTCGAGCATCTCGGGCAACGACGTCCGGTCCGCGTCCGACGAATGATTGAGCGCATAGATCGCCGAACGAAGCTGCTCGACCGCCCTCCTGGTCAAATCCTTTGCCAAGTCCAGTCTTTCACTGCGTTCAGCCTCCGGGATGTCGCTCCGGCAGACCTCGATCTGCATGCCCGCCGACAACACCGCCTGTGTCACACTGTCGTGCAGTTCGCGGGCGATCCGGTGACGTTCGTCGTCGACCACTTGGTGCCGGTGCGCCACTCCGAGTTGACGCTGAGTGGACTCCAATTCGCTGTTGCGCACCGCAAGGTCGGCTGCAGTACGATTGGCCTCCGCATACGCATCTTCGGCACGCTCGAGCAGTAGTTGTCCGCGCTGATAGAGCGCCGAATTCTGCAGAGCCACAGCAGTCTGGCTGGCCAGAATGCTGAGCACGGCTCCGTCCGTCGTGTCGAGGGTTCGGTTGGCCGGCGTCCAGGCTGCAAAGGCACCTACCACGCCGCCACCGAGCACGATCGGCACAAACGCGTAGTGCGCGTCGATCACCGAGTTGGATTCGATTCTTCCGTACCGGATGTCGTCGAGGCATTCGACGACATCCTCCGGAAGTGGCGGCCCCTCCACATTGTCGACCAGAAAAGGGGTGGCGTCCGGGCCGAGAACCAGTCGCCGTGGTCCGGCGTCGGGCAAAGTTCCGTCAGCCAAGGCGAAGACTATCCAGTTGGCACTCAGATGCGCACGGGCAGCTTCCGCGACCGCGCAGACGAGGGTTTCCGGCCCCTCGACGGTGCGCACCAAAGCCCGCGAGATCAACTCCAAGGCATGCACGACGCGTTCGAGGCGCTCGGCCGCACCGCGATACTGCGGGTAGAACGAACTCTTACCCGATCGTAATCCGGTGAGCCGGGACAGGTCCGCGGTCATCGCCTGCACCAATTCACAGCGGCCCTCTTCACAGCGTCCATCTTCACAAGGCACCTCGGAACAACGCCACCATCTGTTCCTGCGTCGCTTCCCTGGGATTGGTGGACATGCAGGCGTCGAGCAACGCGAAGCTGGCGAGCCTACTCAGGTCTTCCTCGCGAACACCCAACTCCCCCAGCCCCTTCGGCACACCGACCTCCCGGGCGAGACGCTCGACCCGGTCGGCCACCGCCAGCGCTGCTTCCTCCGGGGTGCCGCGTTGCTCGGGAAGACTCAGTGCCGCAGCGATGGCGACAAAGGGGGCGGCGTCCGTGGTGGAATTGAACCGGATGACGTGGGGCAAGAGAATTCCGTTGATGACGCCGTGCGGAAGGTCGAGCATGCCGCCCACCTGATGGCTCATGGCGTGCGCGGCTCCGAGTATCGCGTTGGTGAACGCCAACCCGGCCTCGAGGCTCGCCTGCGCCATCACCGATCGAGCTTCCATCTCCATCGGGTCCTGGATCGTGTGCACCAGATTCTCGGTCACGAGGCCGACAGCGCGGAGCGCGTGATGATCGGTCAACGGATTGTGCGCCAGTGAGACGAAGGCTTCGATTCCGTGCGTCAATGCGTCCAATCCTGTTGCCGCATTGAGCCACTCGGGCATCGTCGTGAGCAACCGCGGATCGATGACCGTCACATCTGGAACCAGCGCCCGGCCGATGATGGTGATCTTGGTGCCGCGGGTCGTGTCCGTGACGATGCAGAACTGCGACACGTCCGCGCCCGTGCCGGACGTGGTGGGAACCATCACCAACGGCGGGATCGGTTTGGTCGCCTGATCTACCCCCTCGTAGTCGAGTATGTTGCCACCGTTGGCAGCGAGGACGGCTACACCCTTAGCCGCGTCGATGACCGAACCGCCGCCGAGCGCGATGATGACGTCACACTCGCCTTCCTGGTACACCTCGAAACCGGCCGCGATCTCGAAGTCCTTGGGATTGGGCGTCAGCCCTGACCACACCGTCGCCGTCAATCCCTGCTCCGTGAGATGGTCTTCGAGTTCGCTGACCCATCCCGCGTCGATCAGACCGGGATCGGTGACCAGGAATGGTCGGAACCCGCCGAACCTCAGAGTCGCGTGTGCTGCCTCGACCAGGGAACCGATACCGAAGACGATCTCGGGGGCGTGAAATTTGACCAGTCGAGCAGCAGTGCCGCGGCGATGAACACCGTGGTTCACAGCATCCGGGTATGCCACGGACACGACCCCACTCTCCTCTCGCTGCTCTGAGATCTCCGGTCGGGATTTCGCATCCGTCGCTCTCAGCGCATCAACTCCCACGTACACAAACTGGTGTGATCCACCTTACAATCGCTGGCCCCGAGCCTACGCGGACAGCAGTCGGGGCACACCCACCGAAGGAGAGGCGCTTACCTACCCGTTCGGGCAGGTAAGGCGTCTCGGGAAAATGAATGGCGCGGCGAGAAGGTCCCGCTGTACTTTCGGTTGCGGCCAGAGTGGCCCGTAGAACCGATTCAGAAGGTGTTTATGACCCAGCCCGCGCCGAGCGCGCCTCTCGCCCCTGCACTGCCGGCAACCTCGAGGGTCACATGCTGATCCTCGAAACGTCGGACTGACAGCCGCGAGGCCCCCTCGGCCTGCTCCTACTGCTTTGTTCACTCAGCTAGGAGTTCTCCAGTGCCTCAATCACACAATTCCATCTCGAAAACCGACACCTTCTCGTGCATTCAGTGCGGACTCACAGTCATGACGTACGGCCCCGATGGTGATCGCCGAAACCACTGCCCCAGTTGCCTGCATTCCCGACACCTGTTCGACCAGGTGGAAGGTGGACCGTCGGACTGCGGAATGCGGATGGCTCCCATTTCGATCGCAGTACTGCGCAGTGGCGATTGGATGATCATCCACCGCTGCGCACAGTGCCTCGAGCTCACCTCCAACCCCGTCAGCCGAGACGACAACCAGTTGTTGTTGATGAGAATGGCAGTGCGGCCGCTCGCGCAACCGCCCTTCCCGCTCGAAGCCTTCGGCGACTTGTGAGGGGGAATCAGATGCCACGTAGGAATCCCAGCACCCGCGCGCGGCGGGCACCGCAACGGGCCAAGCACGTGCTGCACGGAATCGGCGGAGAACAAGGATCGAGCTTCCGTTGTCTCACATGCCGTTTGGACATCTCCACTGCGGCGCCGGGTACCGCTCATCGGAACCACTGCCCGAACTGTCTGGCCAGCCGCCACGTGGACGGTCGCGTTCCGGGCGACCGAGCACAACAGTGCCGAGGTGCCATGGCGGCGCTGTGCCTGTCGGTCCGTCAAGACGGTGAATGGATGCTCGTTCATCAGTGTATCGAGTGCAATACGTTGAAAGTCAACAGGATTGCCGGCGACGACAACGTCTTGGTCCTGCTGCGCTTGGCGCTACGTCCGTTGGCAGACCCTCGCCTGCGCTCGCGCGCGTTGCTAGCGCTCTGATGATTCGTCCGGTGTAATCGTGCGGTTCTGCGCACGATTACACCGGACGAACACCACGAACACGATCCCGGCGAGCAAGCCGACCGCCGTCGGTCCGAGGACCAGTCCCGAGTACAACCACGGGGCAGGTTCTGCCGGAAAGAGGTCCATGAATATGGGTCCGGTGTATGTCGGTTGGGAAAACGGCTCCCGATAGGATCCTCCGGTGAGAATGTGCGGTGACGCCAACGACTTCCACCACCACTGAAACACGCCGAGCGCCACAACCCCACACACGGCGCCGAGCACTGTCAGCGCCGCGATCGGTCGCCAGATCGATCCCCTGATTTCGGACATGAGATCAAACTAGTTCACGACAGATCGCGCAGTGACATCGGTGAAGTGCACTGACATCAGCGAAGTGCGTGCCCCAGCTCGGCGGCCTTTGCCATCAGTTGCGCGGCATCTCGGGCAACAACAACCTCGTCGCAGATCTCCGAATACTCCGGCATCGCGCACGATGCCTGGTTCCAGTAACGCTGTGGTTCAGGCGTGATCCAGGCCAGACGGTGGACCTTTCGGCGGAGTTCCTCGAGCTTGTCCGCCTGCGGGGGCAACCCGTTGCACCGACCGTCGCCCACGATGATGACAGACGTCCGTGAGTTCAAGGTGTTTCCGTGCTCGTCCAACAATTCTGTGAGCACCCGCCCGTAATCGCTGCTGGCTTCCAGATCCAGACCCGGGTGCGCGAGTACCGCGGCCAGTGCGCCGTCACCACTACTGGCGAGAAGGGTGTCGGTCACGTCGACCGGACGATCGACGAAGGCGAGGACTTCACAACGATCTGCTCGGCGATGCATTGCCTGAGCCAAGCGCAGAGTGAACGCGGTGATGGGGCGCACGGACAGCGACACGTCGGCGATGAGAAGTAGTCGAACACGATCGGGGCGAGGAGCTTTCACGACGAGATGGAAGGGTATCCCGTCGGTGCGCAGGCTCGAACGCACCGTGCGCCGCATGTCGAGATGCCCACGAGAGCGCTCACGGGGCCGAGGTCTGGACGGTCCTCTCATCCGCCGAAGCACTTCGTGGCACGCGAGTTCGATGTCGTTGTGCGTTGCGCCCGCGGCAGATTCACTGTCGGGCGCATCGGGAGCGGTTTCGGCGAGTGCAGCTGCCGAGAGTGCTTGCACGAACGCTTCGACCGCCTCGACGAGCCGGTTCAATTGTGCTTGCGTCAACGGCCCGTCGTCGGAGACATCTGCATACGCTTTGCTCGGGTCGTAGGCATCCAACCAGGCGAGGATCGACGTCGGATCGTCCCAGGACAGCGAGCCGACCACTGCTGCAGCAACACTGGTGCTCAGGTCACCGACCACCGCCGATGCGGCACGGTCCACGTCGACCGTGTAACTGACTCCGCGTCGACCGGTCTCCGAACCGGTATCGACCGACAGTTCGGCATCGCTCGACGTCATCGACACATCGTCGTCGTCCTTGTGCGGGTTGAAGCCCTTCTCCGCTTCCGGAGTGTCGAAGTAGTCGCCGACCTCGGCCGCACGCTCGTTGTACTCGGCGTACCGACCAACTTCTTGATCCTCGTCGATCCCCAGCGCGGTGGGCAGACCGTCCGCCACCTCGGCGCGCGAACCCATCCGCTCGCCGTGCGCTTTGCCTGCGGCCGGCCGGAACAGCGCGTCGAACGCCCGATCGAAACCGGCCTGCTCGTGAGAGTACTTGGCGCACACTGCCCGAAGACATGCTCGCAACGTCTCACGATCCGAAGCGCCGACCATCGCGAGAACACGCCGAACCTCGATGACCTCGGCCGGTGACGCGGAAACTCCGGCCGCCCTCAGCAATCGGCCGAAACTCGCGGACACCACGTCGAGAACAAAGGACGGTTGCCACACGGCAAGGCCACCGAGCGTCGTCATCGCGTCGAACGGATTCCGCTGCCGCCGCGGATTCCCTGTTGATGAGGGTCACGTCCACCCGTGCCCCGGAACACGGCCGTCGTCGTGTTGGCGGGTTTGCTTGCCACTGTGGACCGCTCGATCGGCTCGCCACCGTCACGCGACGGTGATTCGAAACGCTTTCCGTCGAATCGTTCCTTGGCCAGCGTCACATCGGACGAGTACTTGAGCAACGCCGTGAGCAGGATGTCGCGCACCTTGGCGTCGGAAGCGGTGTCGAATCCGCCGGCCGCGAGCACTGTTGCCGCTCTGGCCGCGTCGATGACCTCCGAGATGGACGGACTCTTGCGCAGCGGGAGGTCACGCAGGATGCGAGCCAATTCGACGACCTCGGTGGCCGTAGCCGTATCCACCTCAGGCGCTCGGGCCGTGACGATCTCGCGTTCACGCTCCGATGTCGGATAGCCGAGATGGTAATGCAGACAACGACGCTTGAGCGCGGGTGAGAGCTCGCGGGTGTCGTTGGACGTCAGGATGACCCAGGGCTGCGAGCGGGCAACGAACGTACCGACCTCGGGAATGGTGATCTGCTGTTCGGCGAGAATCTCGAGGAGCAGTGCTTCCATCGACTCCTCGGTGCGGTCTACCTCGTCGACCAGAAGCACTACCGGATCGGGTGAGAGGATTGCTTCGAGCAGCGGTCGTACGGACAGGAAGTTCTCGGAGTACAAACCGAAATCCTGTTCGGCCAGAAACTTGGACGCTTCGGCGACGCTGTCGAATTCGGAAACCTGATCGCTGATCCGGTCGCGGAGCATCTGCACGTGCAGGAGTTGCTTCGCGTAGTCCCATTCGTACAGGGCGCGATTGTCGTCCAGCCCTTCGTAGCACTGCAATCGCACCAGTTTGCGGCCCCCGATCGCAGCCAGAGACTTCGCCAGTTCCGTCTTGCCGACACCGGCCGGACCTTCGAGCAGGAGCGGACGCCCCAGCGCCGTCGCCAGATGAACGACTACCGCGAACTCGTCATCGGCAATGTAGTCCTGCTCTCGCAGAGCATCTTTCACTTCGATTCCGCTGGAGAAACTGCGACCGGACATGGAATACCTTTCGATAGGGGCACAGCCCATGTGCGCCTTTTTGGTAGTGCGGGCTACCAAAAAGGCACACGGGGCCGAAGGCCCTGCTAGAAGTACGACTTGTTGATCGCGTGATCGACAACCGGGATCATCGACTCCACGGTGACCTCACGGGGATTGCCCGGGGTGCACCAGTCGTCCTGAATGTGCTCGGAGATGGCGCGCACAGTCTTCTCGTCACCCTTGATGACATCACCACGGCCCTCGTACTTCTTGGTGTTCATCTGGTTCTTCGCGTACGAGTCGGTGCGAACCTGACCGAAGTTGTCGGGGATACCGACGTCCTTGGCCAGACGGATGGCAGCCTCGACGGCAGCATCTGCGGCCTGAACCGTGGTGAGGTTGCGAGTGTCGACACCGAGTGCGCCGGCCAACTGGGCGTAGCGCTCGTAGCGCGAAGGCAGGTTGTACTCCCACACACGCGGCAACGCGATGGCGTTGTTCAGACCGTGGTGGCTGTCGAAGAAGGCACTGACCGCGTGCGAGATCGAGTGAACGATGCCGAGGCCACCGGAGTTGAAGGCCTGCCCGGCAATGTACTGCGCGTTCATCATTCCCTCGCGGGCCTTGAGGTTGCGCGGCTCGAAGACGGCCTCGCGCAGGTTCTTCGCGACCAACTCGACCGAGTAGATCGCGTTACCGAGCGAAGGCGCGAAATCGAGACGAGACACGAAAGGCTCACTGCCGTGCGCGAGTACGTCGAAGCCGCAGTACGCGGTGAAATGCTGAGGGCAGGTGTAGTAGAGCAGCGGATCGTCGATCGCCAGGGTGACGATGGTCGCCTCGTCGAAGCCCACCCACTTGTGCGGGTTGTTCATGTCCGACGTGTCGGTGATGACGTACGCCCACGAAGTCTCGGAACCCGTTCCGGCCGTGGTGGATACGGCGATATGGGGCGGGTTCTCCTTGTTGGTGGACTTGGCGAAGCCCTCGAACTCGTTGATGTTGCGACCGTCGTGTGCGATCACGACGCGAGCGCCCTTGGCGGCGTCGTGGCTCGAACCACCGCCGATCGAGATGATCGAGTCGCACTTCTCCTTCTGGTAGAGAGCCGCGGCCTCCATGACGTTGTAGTCCTTGGGATTCGACTCGACCTTGTCGTAGAGCACGACCTCGACACCCTGGTACTCGATCTTGCCGACGAGTTCCTCGATGATGCCCGAACCGCGCAGACCGGTCGTCATCAGAAGGGTGCGCTTGAAGCCGAGGTTCTTGGCCTCCACCCCGATGATGTCGTGAGCGCCCACACCCATCAGGGCGCGAGGGAAGGGGTGGAACTCCTTGATGGGAAAGTCCCAGATCTGGTTGAGCTCGATAGCCATCGGTATCTCCTCAGGGATGTGCACGAATGTGACTGCGGGAGGGATTCGAGCCGAATCTTTGTGACCGGCGTCTCACCTGGTTCCCACTGTGTACCGACAAACAGCCCGTGCACAGACTTCGGCAGCTCAACCGCCCGGACGCCGCTCACGAACCGCCCGTTCGGGCAGGTCGACGCCACCCCGGACTGCCAGGACGGCTGGATCAGACCGCCATGGTTCCCGCTGATCGGGAACGTGTTGCTCGGCGACTACGATCCCCAGTAGCTTTTCATCACTGCTAACATTGAACTAGAACACGTTCTAGATGTTGCACTTCACTGACCTGCGCTTTACCCAGCTTCACGAGAGGACTAGCTTCGCGATGACGACAGTCGAGGTACCGCACAGCTCGCGATCGGCGGTACTCACCGTGTCCGGAGTCATCGAAGAGACTTCCGACGCCCGGTCGCTGGTGTTCGAGATTCCCGCAGAACTGAAGGACAAGTTCGACTACAAGCCAGGTCAATTCCTGACCCTGCGCATCCCGAGTGATCAGACCGGCTCGGTCGCACGCTGCTACTCGCTGGCCAGTTCACCCTTCACCGACGACGCCCCCAAGGTGACCGTCAAGCGAACCGTCGACGGCTACGGCTCCAACTGGTTGTGCGACAAGCTCCAGGTCGGCGACACCATCGAAGTGCTGCCGCCGTCAGGTGTCTTCACGCCCAAGTCGCTCGATCACGACTTCCTGCTCTTCGGTGCAGGCAGCGGTATCACTCCGGTGATCTCGATCCTCAAGTCCGCCCTCACGCAGGGCAGCGGCAACGTCGTGCTGATCTACGCGAATCGCGACGAGAAGTCCGTCATCTTCGGCGCCGAACTTCGCGAATTGGCAGCGCAACACCCCGGCCGCCTCACCGTTGTCCACTGGATCGAAACCGTGCAGGGACTCCCCGCCGTCTCACAGTTGGCGACACTGGCCAAGCCATTTGTCGCGTACGAGGCCTTCATGTGCGGTCCAGGCCCCTTCATGGACGCCGTCCACAAGGCACTGGCAGAGGCCGGCATGCCCCGCACGCAGGTTCACGCCGAGGTCTTCAATTCACTCGCGGGTGACCCGTTCCGTGACGTCGAGGTAGCCGAGGTCTCCGACGAGGAAGCAGCCGACGCCGCAACCGTCGAGGTCGAACTGGACGGTGAAACCCACACCCTCGTCTGGCCGCGCAAGCAGACGCTCGTCGACATCATGCTCGCCAAGGGCCTCGACGTGCCGTACTCCTGCCAGGAAGGCGAGTGCGGGTCGTGTGCCTGCACCGTCACCGAAGGCGAAGTTCAGATGGACAACTCCGAAATCCTCGACGCCGAGGACGTGGCGAACGGCTACATCCTCGGTTGCCAGGCGAAGCCGATCACCGATCACCTGAAGATCGAGTTCTGAACCCTGCTTCGATGCATGACGGCCCCTGATTCCCTGCGGAATCGGGGGCTTCGTCATGTTCGGAGTCTCCCGAGTCCCGCCGCGAAACCCACGCAGGCGCCGTTGTGGGCAACCGCCACAGGGCAAGAATCAGTACGAGGGTCACGATCAGGAAACCCTCACGAAGGACCAACCCGAACGGCAGCAGGAGCGGTGACGTCTCGATGAACTGCTGTCCCATACTCGGCCCGCAGTAGACGATGGCCAACCCCAGAGCGGCCGCACCGAACTGCAGCGGCGATCGAAGCCGAAAGAGAACCGTGACGGCAGCAGGCACGAGATACACCCAGTGGTGAATCCAGCTGATCGGCGAAAGAATCGGCGCGCTCAATCCGATCACCAACGCCGCATCGACCGCTCGCCCGACGCGATAGACATCTCGGGCGATCCATAGCGCTACCCCCGCGCACAGCACGGTCGACGGCATCGCCAGAGACGCTGTCCATGGGCCCAGCGCGGCAAGTCCGCCCTGCAGCGAACTGTTGCCGGCACTCGCGATCGCCTGCCCGCTCAAATCCACCCGGTCGCTGAGGTTCCAGACGACGTCCGACCAGAAGGTCCAGCTGACGGCCGGGTCCACCACTGCTGCGACGGCGGTCGCCGCGGCAAATCCGATCGAACTCCAGATCGCGAGTCGCCACTGCTTCGTGACGACGAAGTAGACGATGAAGAGAGCCGGAGTCAGCTTGATCGCGGCCGCGACGCCGATCAGCAGTCCTCGCGGAAACCACCGGCCGAATCTCGAATCCTCTCGGCGAGTCACGTCGAGCAGTACGAGCACCATCAGCACCAAGTTCACCTGGCCGAATGAGATGTGCGCACTGACGATGGGGGTCACCGACACGGCCAGGACCAATGCCGCCATGACGAGCGGCCGCTTGGGGACGCGAGCGGGAGTGAACCTCGCAACCGTCCACACCAACGCCGCGATGCACAATCCCGACCACAGCAGATAGGCAGTCCACCAGTCGAAGAGGACAGTCGGCCAGAGGAAGATCACCGCGAATGGGGTGTAGGTGAACGGCATACCCTCGTCGACGATCAACGGGCCGGACAGATTGCCCTCGTAGATGTTCGATCCCGCTGCGAACGCCTGGGCAGCGTAGCGGTAGACGAGAAAATCAACGGGTTCGACGGCTCGAACGGAGTACACGAGATAACACAGAGCTGCGACGCCGGCAGCGATCAGTGAACCGATCGTCACAATTCGAGACGCCTCGACACGGGTGGCGGGCATACCGAGAATCGTCCCACAACCTACCGAGCGGTACTTCGCTAGCGGGCCGCCCGGAAGTGCGCTCGCTCGTCTGCGGTCAGGTGTTCGCACGCGTAGCTCAGTGCCGTGCGTCCCATGTCTGCTGCATTCGTCGCGAGGAAACCGGTCAACAAATCCCGGTCCACCCGCTTGCCCACCTCGCGGAGCATCCAGCCCATCGCTTTCTGGGTCAGGTCTCGTCGATCACCCAGCACCTGCGCGGCAAGCTCGAGCGTGGTCGACCCGTCGCCGCGAGTGATGAATCCGTACGTCGTCAGCAGCGCCACCCGTCGTCGCCACAGGTCACCCGAATCGGAAAGCTCGAAGATCAGCCGGCGATCTCGGTCGTACAGCCAGCCGCCGAGGATCTGTCCGGCGGACGAATCCACGAGATCCCAATTGTTCACCCGCCCGTCCTCGACAGCGCTGAGATAGAAGTCGGCGATGCGGGAGCGACTCTCGTCGTCGAAAAATTTTGGGCGACTGACCTTTTCGAATCGAGCAACAAGGATCAACAGACCGGCCAAGCGATGCTCGTGGACGTCGCTGTCGAGAAGGAGGCGTACCTGAGGCAACTCGAGACCGACATGCTTCTTCACCACCGAACGCGTCTTCGGTACTCGCACGCCGATGAAGACGTCACCCTCTCCGTACTCCCCCGGCGCTGTCTTGAAGAACTTCTGTAGCTGGACGGCATCCGCGGGATCCGCGAGGTCGGCCAACTGTTCGATCACGTCCTGGGCACTCGATTGCGTCACCCCAGAACCTTCTCACGGGTCGTCTGTGCGGACTCTTCGATTCTCTCAGCGTCCTCACACCGTGTGCCCTGCTCGGCCACAGGTCGGCAGACGACACTCGAGGACAGTCAGTGAAAGGACCACCCATGATCACCGCCGCTATCGCATTCACCACTCTCACCCTCATGGCACTCTCGGGACATATCGCGGCCAGCGCTCCGCGCGGGCTCGTGGCAATCCGGACGAATAGTCACAAATCTTGATATTCGAGCCGCCACATCGCCTCTAACTGCAACGCGAATGCAATTGGCGGAGAGTTGATCTCGATCTGCCGCGGGCGTGTACTACAGGTGGACACACTCTCGTCTTTGGAGGTCTCGTCATGAAGTCGTGGAATCGAATGCAAGATGCCGTCGCGGTGGTTCTCGGCGTCTTTGCGGCTCTCTCGCCGATGTGGCTCGACACCACCGATCGGGCAATGTGGTCACTCGTCGTCCTGGGTGTCCTGGTTGCACTGTCGGGTCTGGCGCACATGGCACGTCCGGACATGGCCATGGCGGATTACGCGATGGGCGTTTTCGGCGTCTTGATGTTCATTTCACCCTGGGTCATGAGCTTCGACGCTCTACGCGGTGCGTCGTGGACGGCCTGGGTGGTCGGGGTCCTGACCGTTGTGGTCGCGGTGAGTGCGATGCCGGTGATGAGTGCGCGGATGCATCACGGGGGTCACGGCGGCGTAGCCGCACATTGACGGAGCGGCGTAGCCGCACATTGACGGAGCGGCGTAGCCGCACATTG
This sequence comes from Rhodococcus sp. D-46, assembly GCF_011290655.1. NCBI lineage: Bacteria > Bacillati > Actinomycetota > Actinomycetes > Mycobacteriales > Nocardiaceae > Rhodococcus > Rhodococcus sp. D-46. The sequence goes on from NZ_JAANTF010000012.1 coordinate 82,320, forward strand.
ACGGAGCGGCGTAGCCGCCCATTGACAGAGCGGAGTAGCTGCCCGTTGATGAATGGCTGAATACAGGTTGGATCAGGCTTTGATCGCGCCCAACAACCGCCCGGCGTCGAAGGCTTCGGCGCTGGGCGGTAGCGCGCCCGGACGACCACTCACGAAAACCTCGACGGTTCCCGATCCTTCACCCGCGTCACCGAGCCCGTCGATCCGCCGCAGGGTCTGTCGTGCAACGGCTTCGGCACTGTCGAAGAGTGTGACGCCGGCGGGTAGCCGCGCTGCGATTTCGTCCGCGAGCAGTGGGTAGTGCGTGCAGCCGAGGACAACGCCGTTGACGTCGTCCGGCGTCCGGGCCACTGCGGATTCGATGGCTGCAAGTGCGGCTGCACGATCACCGAGGTCTATCGAATCGGCCAGGCCGTGGCACGGCACCCCGACGACTTTGGCGCCGTTGCCGAACTGTTCGATCAGATCGGCTTGGTACCGGCTGGCAGTCGTCGCGGCGGTAGCCCAGATCGCCACTGAATCGCACGCGGCGGCCGCGGGCTTGATCGCGGGCACCGTTCCGATGACCGGCACACCCGGTCCGACCAGTTCACGGACGTGTGGGAGAGCGGTGACGCTCGCGGTATTGCATGGAAGAACGATGACCTGAGCCCCACGATCGAGGCTCCGGCGCACCGCACCGAGTACCCGGTCGACGACCCACTCCTCGGGCTTGGGCCCCCAGGGGGCGCCGTCCGGATCGAGGGACAGCACAAGATCGAGATCCGGGCGCAGGCGTCTGAGCCACGCAGAGGTAGGGAGCAGGCCCAGTCCCGAGTCGATGAGTGCAACGATCACCGCACAAATCTATCGTCTCGGAACCGGTCCTGCCTCATCCGTTCAGGCCGGTGTGGACTCCAACACGTCCGAGATGGGCGTGCCGGCTGCGATCTTCGCGCGCATCTTCATCACAGCTCCCGCGCTACCGCCGCCGACGACAGCTGCCAGCACACCGTCGCGCTCGTAGTAGGCGACGAACTTTCGGCCGTCGTCCTTCACGATGTGAACGGTGTCCGTGGGTGCGACGGTCCCCAATGCCTGGATCTTGACGTCGTACTGATCGCTCCAGAAGTACGGAACCTGCGCCGGCGCGTCCGGATCACCCGTTCCGGTGATCGCTCCCGCCAGGATCTTGGCCTGGTCCCCAGCATTGGTCCAGTGTTCGACACGTCTGCGTCGATCTCCGATCTGCCAGGACGCGACGTCGCCGACCGCCCAGACGTGTTCGGTGCTGGTGCGGCCGACGCCGTCGCAGAGCACTCCGTTGTCGAGTTCGATCCCCGAACCGTCGAGCCATCCCGTGACCGGCACCGAACCGACTCCGATCGCGACCACGTCGACCGGGATTTCCGAACCGTCGCTCAAGGTCGCCGCGGCAACCGCTCCGTCGCCGGACAACGAGGTCAAGCCCGTACCGACTCGGACGTCGATGCCCTCGTTCCGATGCAGACGTTCGACGAGGGCGCCGACGGTGGGGCCGAGCACCGACGCCAGCGGCGTCGGCTGGGGTTCGAGCAACACGACGTCGACGCCGTGAGACTTCATGCTCGCGGCCAGTTCGCAGCCGATGAATCCGGCCCCGACGATCAGCGCACGCTTACCGGGAGCAAGGTCGGCGCGGAGGGCCAACGCTTCCTCGATGGAGCGCAGAACGTGCACTCCGGACAACTCCGGAAGGCCGGCGATGCGACGCGGAGTCAGTCCGGTCGCGATGACCAACTCGTCGTAGTCCAGGGTGGATCCGTCGGCGAACGCCACCGACTTGGCGACCGTGTCCACCGAGGTTGCCGGCGAACCGAGCTTGAGATCGACCTTGTTCTCGACGTAGAACTCGGCCGGACGCAAGGTCGTCTCGTCCTTGTCGCCGCGGATCACTTCCTTCGACAACGGAGGCCTGTCGTAGGGCAGATGCGTTTCCCCACCCGCGAGCGTCAATTCACCTTCGAAACCCGCTCGTCGCAGTTCCTCGACGGTCCGCAGTCCCGACAAACCCGCACCCACGATCACTATCCGTGCCACCACGTACCACCCTGTCCGACCCACGTCACTTGCAGCGCTCACTATGAACGCCGTCACTATTTGCCTCCGACTCTGCCATACCAAATGCCGGAGTAGGTGTGGTGCATCCCGCATGGTCACCTACCAGTCACTACAGTTGGAGGTACTTCAGACGCACGCACTGACACATGAGCAGGGAGCCCCCATGACCAGCGATTCCAGTGAAAAGAACAGCGTCCGATTCGGCGCCGACGGTGGCGCGGAACTAGTCAGCACCCAGGGTAAGACGATCATCGCCGACGCCGTGGTCGCCAAGATCGCCGGTATCGCGACCCGCGAGATCAACGGCGTGTACGACGTCGGCGGGGGCACAGCGCGTGCGGTGGGGGCACTTCGCGACCGCATACCGGGCGCCCGCGTCAACCATGCCCAGGGCGTGGCGGTGGAGGTAGGCGAGAAACAAGCCGCCATCGACATCGGCATTGTCGCCGAGTACGGCGTCGCACTCCACGAACTGGCGGTAGGTATCCGCCGCAACGTCATTGCCGCAGTGGAAAGCATGACGGGTCTCGAGGTCACCGAGGTCAACATCACCGTCTTCGACGTCATGCTCTTCGAGGATGCAGAGAGCGGCGGCAGTACCGATCCGGAAGCCAAGCCGAGGGTTCAGTGAGTACCGCCGACGCCGGCCGCGAGATCGACGCGGCCGAGGTAGTCGCCGACGCGGTTCTTGCCATCCCGGAAGTGGCAGATCTGCACGGAGGACAGTTCGGCGAAGTGGGAACCTACCTCCCCGGACGCCGCATCACCGGCGTCGTCGTCGACGAAAACTCCTGTGCTGTACACATTTCCGTTCACTATCCGGCAGACGTTCGCAGCGTCGCCGAACGCGTACGAGCGGTGGTGGCGAGATTGGTCGACGTACCGGTGAACGTGACCGTCGGCGACCTGTCGACAGCGGGATATCTACCCGTTGATGCCGAAAATGCAGTCACCGAGCCTGCCACCGTCACAGACATTGCACCGAACATTCGAGAAGGGAACTGACATGAACAGCACCACCGTCGGACTGCTGGTCGGTCTGCTCCTCGCACTCGCCGGAATCATGGGTGGGTTCAGCGGTTTCGTCTTCGCAGTCCTGCTCGGCGCCGCCGGTATGGCGATCGGAGCACACCGCGACGGACATCTCGACCTCGGCGCGATCCTCCGAAGCCGTGGCCGTGGCTGAGCCGTCCGATCCCAGCGCAGCGGACGATCCTGGTCTACGCGGCTCCTTGGTCATCAAGGACCGTGCGATGGCCAAGATCGCCACGGCCGCAGCGGTGAACGTCCCGGGGGTGGTCCGCCAGTCCGGTGGCTTGACTCGCCTGACCGGACGCGACCTTCCGCGAGCCGACATCTCGATGGGTAGCGACGCCGTCGCCATCAATCTCTTCCTCGCCGTGTCCTGGCCGTGTTCGGTCACCGAGTTGACCGGCCGGGTGCGAACGGAAGTCGGACGCAGCGTCGAATCGCTGACCGGGCTTCCACTCCACGACATGAACGTGATGATCGCGGCAACCGAGGGTTCTGACGACTCCTGTGTTTCCGGCGTCGAGATCGCGGAGGGCCCGGCACAGCAGGCACTCTCGGATCCGATTCCGCCGCGGGTCCCCTCTGCGAACCCGGCGGCCGCAGTTTCGGCCGTCATCATCGCGTGTGGTCTACTCGCACTCGCCTTCGTCGTCTCGCGCGAATGGTTCATCAACCGTGGAACTTTCGAATCGGCACCCTGGATCCGAAACTCCGTGGAGTGGACGTCTCGTCTGCACTGGCAACCGTGGCTACTTCCGGTGGCGATCGCTGCCGTTGTCGCGGGTGTTGTCCTGATAATGTCGGCGATCAAACGCCGTGCGAAAACCCATGTCCCACTCGGGAACCCGAGCGCATCGACGGTGTGGATGCGGCCGACTGACATTGCACGTCTGTGCAGTAGCCACGCAGCGGTCGTTCCCGGCGTCGGCTCGGCTCACACCAGCGTCGACCGTAAACACGTCAAGGTCCACATCGAATCGACCGGTGGCGATCGAGCTGAACTTGCCGCAGCCGTCGACGCGGCGGTTCGGCCTCATCTCGCGATACTGCAGCGGCCACTGCAACTTTCGGTTGTCGTGCGAGAAACTGTAGTACGACGAAAGGACGCCTCGTGAACCGTTGGATCTCCGTGGTCGATCGGATCATCGTCCTCATCGTCGGAATCGCGTTGCTTGCAGCGGGCGCATACGCCATCGCGTGGGACGCGGGCGCGTCGCTGATTCGAACCTGGGTGTCACGCCTCGATCGGGAGGTCCTCTTCGGCCTTCCGGAGGAGCCGTGGTGGCACTGGGTACTGTCGGGCACCTTCGTCCTCTGTGTCTTCGCCGGTTTCGGGCTGTTGTACCTGAACCTTCGCCGGCGCCGCACAAGCGCAGTCACATTGCGGCACAACGAATCCGGTACCGACGTCAGCGTGGATCTCGGACCCGTCGCAGACGGCGTAGCGGCCGAGCTCGCTCAGCTGACCGGCGTGCGGAGCACCAAGAGCAAAGCGACGGTCGATCGCGGACTGCCGACGCTGTCGATTGTCGTCACTGCAGATCCGTCGATCGACGTCGCCGGATTCACCGCTTCGGCCGAACGTATCGCCGGCGCAACCAGGCGCAGCCTGGACGGCTCGACCGTCGCAGTACAGGTTCTGCTGCACCTCGACCGGGTGGAAGCCAACAAGTAAGTAAGAACCACGCAGGCACCCGATCACCGAACACTCGATCACAGGCCAACCGATGGAAGACACAGAAAAGGCGCTCACTCCCCGAAGGGAATGAGCGCCTTTTTCAGTGCTGTGAATCAGCTAGCGAGACAAGAGTCTCACTTGATGATCTTGGCAACCTTGCCGGCGCCGACCGTACGGCCGCCTTCGCGAATTGCGAAGCGCAGGCCCTCGTCCATGGCGACAGGCTGGATCAGCTTGACGGACATCTCGGTGTTGTCACCGGGCATGACCATCTCGGTGCCCTCAGGCAGCGTCACGACGCCCGTAACGTCCGTGGTACGGAAGTAGAACTGCGGGCGGTAGTTGTTGAAGAACGGGGTGTGGCGGCCGCCCTCGTCCTTCGACAGGATGTATGCCTGGCCCTCGAACTCCGTGTGGGGAGTCGTGGTGCCCGGCTTGACGACAACCTGTCCACGCTCGACATCTTCGCGCTTGATGCCACGAACGAGCAGTCCGACGTTGTCGCCGGCCTGGCCCGAGTCGAGCAGCTTGCGGAACATCTCGATACCCGTGACCGTGGTCTTGGTCGAGGTTTCCTTGATGCCGACGATCTCGACCTCTTCGTTGACGTTGACAACGCCACGCTCGATACGACCGGTGACAACGGTGCCACGGCCGGTGATCGTGAAGACGTCCTCGACGGGCATGAGGAAGGGCTTCTCGGTCTCACGAATCGGGTCCGGGATGGACTCGTCGACAGCAGCCATCAGGTCGAGGATGGACTGCGTCCACTTCGGGTCACCCTCGAGTGCCTTGAGTGCCGAGATCGGAATGACGGGGGCTTCCTCGTCGAATTCCTGAGCGGCCAGCAGTTCGCGGACCTCCATCTCGACGAGCTCGAGGATCTCGTCGTCGTCAACCATGTCGGCCTTGTTCAGGGCGACGAGGATGTAAGGAACGCCAACCTGGCGAGCGAGCAGGACATGCTCGCGCGTCTGGGGCATCGGGCCGTCGGTAGCTGCGACGACGAGGATAGCGCCGTCCATCTGAGCTGCGCCGGTGATCATGTTCTTGATGTAGTCGGCGTGACCCGGTGCATCGACGTGCGCGTAGTGGCGCTTTTCCGTCTGGTACTCAACATGCGAGATGTTGATCGTGATGCCACGAGCCTTTTCCTCGGGAGCCTTGTCGATCTGATCGAAGGCCGAAGCCTCGTTCAGGTCGGGGAATGCATCCGCGAGAACCTTGGTGATGGCCGCCGTCGTCGTGGTCTTGCCGTGGTCGACGTGACCAATGGTGCCGATGTTCACGTGCGGCTTCGTCCGCTCGAACTTCGCCTTCGCCACTTTGTGTCCTCCTGGACTGTTGTTGCTTGCCGTATGCAGCAGTGCGGTTGGTTGTTACTAGGTCGTGCTTCGTGCCGGAAGAAACCGAGGTTACTTGCCGGCGCGGGCTGGGGAGCTCGCTGTGCTTACTCGCCCGTCGCCTTGGCGATGATTTCCTTCGAGACGTTCGCGGGAACCTCTGCGTAGGAATCGAACACCATGGAGAAGTTCGCTCGGCCCTGGGTCTTCGACCGCAGGTCACCGATGTAACCGAACATCTCCGAGAGCGGAACCAGCGCCTTCACGACACGGGCACCACTGCGTTCCTCCATGGCCTGGATCTGGCCACGGCGGGAGTTGAGGTCGCCGATCACGTCGCCCATGTACTCCTCGGGCGTTGTGACCTCGACAGCCATGAGCGGCTCGAGAATGACGGGGCCGGCCTTGCGGGCGGCTTCCTTCAGTGCCTGCGAACCGGCAACCTTGAACGCCATTTCCGAGGAGTCGACGTCGTGGTAAGCACCATCGAGCAGCGACAGCTTCAGGTTCACGAGCGGGTAGCCGGCGAGAACACCGTACTGCATCGCGTCCTGCGCACCGGCATCCACGGAGGGGATGTACTCGCGCGGGATACGTCCGCCGGAGACCTTGTTCTCGAACTCGTAGGTAGCACCGTCTTCGCCCACGAAAGGCTCCAGAGCGATGATGACCTTTGCGAACTGGCCCGAGCCACCCGTCTGCTTCTTGTGGGTGTAGTCGTGCTTCTCGACCTTCTTGGTGATGGTCTCGCGGTACGCAACCTGCGGCTTACCGACGTTCGCCTCGACCTTGAACTCGCGACGCATGCGGTCGACGAGGATGTCGAGGTGGAGCTCGCCCATACCGCCGATGACGGTCTGACCGGTCTCTTCGTCGAGCTCGACCGAGAAGGTCGGGTCCTCTTCGGCGAGCTTCTGGATCGCGACGCCCAGCTTTTCCTGGTCGGACTTGGTCTTGGGCTCGATGGAGACCTGGATGACCGGCGCGGGGAACGACATCGACTCGAGGACGATGGGGCTCGCCTGATCGCACAAGGTGTCACCGGTGGTGGTGTCCTTGAGGCCGATCATTGCGTAGATGTGGCCGGCTACGGCCTCGTCTACCGGGTTCTCCTTGTTGGCGTGCATCTGGAAGAGCTTTCCGATGCGCTCCTTCTTGCCCTTGGTTGCGTTGAGCACCTGAGCACCCGGATCGATACGACCCGAGTACACGCGGACGAAGGTCAGCTTGCCGAAGAACGGGTGAGCAGCGATCTTGAAGGCGAGAGCCGAGAACGGCTCGTCCTTGCTCGGCTTGCGAGTGATCTCTACTTCTTCGTCACCGAGCTTGTGGCCGATGACCTCGCCGATGTCCAGCGGGTTCGGAAGGTAGTCGATGACAGCGTCGAGCATGGGCTGAACGCCCTTGTTCTTGAACGCGGAGCCACAGAGAACCGGGTACAGCTCGGAGGCGACCGTCATCTTGCGGATGGCGCCCTTGATCTCCTCGATGGTGAGCTCTTCGCCGCCGAAGTACTTCTCCATGAGAGCTTCGTCGGACTCTGCAACCGTCTCGAGCAGCTTCTCGCGGTACTCGGCAGCCTTCTCGACGAGATCCGCGGGGATCTCCTCGATGGTCGGAGCGGTTCCCGTCGGGACCACGCCGCGCCAGGTGATGGCCTTCATCTCGACCAGGTCGACGACGCCGTCGAAGTCGTCCTCAGCGCCGATGGGCAGCTGGAGAACGAGCGGCTTCGCGCCCAAGCGGTCGATGATGGTCTGGACTGTGAAGTAGAAGTCCGCGCCCATCTTGTCCATCTTGTTGACGAAGCAGATGCGCGGAACGTCGTACTTGGCAGCCTGACGCCAAACCTGCTCGGACTGCGGCTCGACACCCTCTTTACCGTCGAAGACAGCAACTGCGCCGTCGAGCACGCGCAGCGACCGCTCCACCTCGACCGTGAAGTCGACGTGGCCGGGGGTGTCGATGATGTTGATCTGGTTGTTGTTCCAGAAGCAAGTCACGGCGGCAGACGTGATCGTGATGCCGCGTTCCTTCTCCTGCTCCATCCAGTCCGTCGTCGACGCACCGTCGTGCGTCTCACCGATCTTGTAATTGACACCGGTGTAGAACAGGATGCGCTCGGTGGTGGTGGTCTTGCCGGCATCGATGTGCGCCATGATGCCGATGTTGCGGACCTTGTTCAGGTCAGTCAGCACTTCCTGTGCCACAGGTTTCTTCCCCGCTCGTTGCTTGGTTTTCGGGTGTCGGCCTTATCGGTGTGTTCCACCGTCAGGGCCATGGTCTTTCAATTATGTCTCTGCCGAGGCGAACCTGGCCACCTGCGTCCGGAATCCGTCGCGATGATCAGGCCGCCAACGGCGACAAGCGTCGGAGCCCCACCCGATGGCAGTTGCTCCGACGCTTTACATCACCAGCGGTAGTGGGCGAATGCCTTGTTGGCTTCGGCCATCTTGTGAGTGTCTTCGCGACGCTTCACAGCTGCACCGAGGCCATTGCTGGCATCGAGGAGCTCGTTGGCGAGACGCTCGACCATGGTCTTCTCACGACGTGCACGCGAGAAGGTGACCAGCCAGCGCAGTGCCAGCGTGGTGGAACGACCGGGGCGAACCTCGACCGGCACCTGGTAGGTAGCGCCACCGACGCGGCGGCTACGAACCTCGAGTGCAGGCTTGACGTTGTCCAGGGCGCGCTTGAGGGTGACGACCGGATCGGTGCCGGTCTTCTCGCGTGCCTGCTCGAGAGCCTGGTACACGATTCGCTCTGCGGTGGACTTCTTGCCGTCCAGCAGGATCTTGTTGACGAGCTGCGTCACCAACGGGGAACCGTAAACCGGGTCGTTGATGAGCGGGCGCTTCGGAGCGGGGCCCTTACGTGGCATTAGCTCTTCTCCTTCTTGGCGCCGTAGCGGCTGCGTGCCTGCTTGCGACCCTTGACGCCCTGGGTGTCGAGGGAGCCGCGGATGATCTTGTAACGGACACCCGGGAGGTCCTTCACACGACCGCCACGGACGAGCACCATGGAGTGCTCCTGAAGGTTGTGACCTTCACCGGGGATGTACGCGGTGACCTCGACCGAAGTCGTGAGGCGAACACGTGCGACCTTACGGAGCGCGGAGTTCGGCTTCTTGGGGGTGGTGGTGTACACGCGAGTGCACACGCCACGACGCTGCGGGCTGCCCTTGAGGGCTGCCGTCTTGACCTTGGCGGTCTTGTCGCGGCGACCCTTGCGGACCAGCTGGTTGATGGTTGGCATTTACCGGCTTTCTTGTGACGAACAGACTGCTCGAGCGAACTCGGGCCGTTCGAAAACGTGGCTGTTCTGAAATTAGGGATCTAGCAGTTGGAGCAAGAGAGCTGCTGCTCCTCACCCACCTCAGAGTCTGTACTCAGCACTTTCATGCCGCGCACTGCCCCCGAGGTCGGGCGTGTCGCATACCCCCACACAGGCAGCCGGATGCTCGTTCATCAGCAGTTTCTGCTCGAACGCGCGCACGGCAATACCTAGCTAGGCACACAGATCGGCCCGGGCATGCCGGACACGACCCATAACGATACCTGTCGGCGCGCCACGAGGTCAAAGCGAGGCCGCGGTGATAGTGACCTCACGCTCTGACCAGACACTCTGGCTGCACACTCAGACCACGCAGCCGGACCGGTCGCGATCAGATGCTGCGGTTCAACGTCAACGCGCCGAGCTTTGCCGCAGCCTCGCACGGATCCGCGCCGCCTTGCGGCTCGGTGACCCACCAACCGAACACTCCCCCGGCCGGTGCGCTCGCGCTCACCCCGCAGCTCTGCGGATCGGCCGGCTGGCGAACCTGGTACCCGCCACTGCCGTTGATGTCGATTTTCGCCACCACGTATCCCAGGTGCTCGAATGCAGCGCGCTCGTGATCGAGGGTGCCCGTCTCGAACCAGTTGAAGGTGATCTTGATCGGACCCGCGGCTCCGATGCCGTCCCAACGGCAGATAGCGCCGAAGAACCCACGCCCGACGGCGTCGGCACCCACTGCGCCGGCGATCTGCTCGTCGGTGACGGCTTCGCATTCTTGGAGGACGTTCGCGAATTCCTGGCTGTCACTACCGCCGTAGCTGCCCTCCGCACGAGGAGTCCCGGTGACCACCGAGCCGCAGCCTGTCAGCAGAACCAGCGACCCCGCCAAGGCGAGTCCGATCCTTATGCGCTTCACGGCGCCCTCGAACTTCACTGTGCCCTCGAAACTGTTTTTTCCATCAGATCCCGCGCCACCGTGCATGGATCCGCGGTCGGTGGCAGCAAACCGTAGGTGATCGACCAGTGCACGAAGTCTCCGCCGAACGCGATACCCAACTCGCACAACGAACCTGCGGTGGACGCGATGAAGCCCTGGTGTCCACCGATCGTGATGTCGTCGGCAGGACGTCCGAGCAGGTCGGACCCGGCCCGTTCGCGGCCGATCGGGCTACCGCGGTACCAGGAGAAACTGACGCTCGGACCGTTCGAACCGGCGACTTCCCACTGGCACCCGACGCCGTTGCGCGTCGTCGTCGCAAAAGCGCCGAGATTGAAGGCGTTGACAACTTCCTCGTCGGTCACCGAGCCGCATTCGGCGAACATCGGGCCCGGATCCGTAGGTGCGAGTGCCTGCGAACCCGCACCGTCGCCCGGCTGATCGACGGACCCGTCGCCGGAGCTGCAGCCGACCACGGCCGAGAGCACGGCAGCCGAGACCAATACCGAAGTCCCGATCGAAGTGAGAGTGCGTGCGGCCATGGAGCCGACTGTACTTCTCGGTGGCCCCCGACACACGCCACGTGCGCGTCGAGAGCACCGGCGCCGGCCCCGCCGCTACCGATTCAGGGAGTTGCCACCGGTACCCGAACAAGTGTGGAATCCAATTGCGCCGCCCACTGTTTGACCACCTCGGTGCGTCGGCGCGAGTCGTCTGTCAAGACATCAGCCAGCCCCAGCCCGCGGGCCAGGTCCAGGGTCGCCTGTACCAAGCGGTGCGTCACCGGGTCGGAGTCGTCGACACCCAGACTCTCGACGGCCATGCGGTGCGCGATGCGCCCGAATCGTTCCTCGAGGGGCAGTACGCGGGCACGCAGGTCGGGGTCGGAGGCAGCGGCCGTCCACACCTGCAGTGCTGCTTTGAACAGAGTCCCGGTGTAGTACTCCACCAACCGCGAAATGATCGCCTCGGTTCGTCCGGCACCCACCGGAAGGTCGGTCGATTCCTTTCGTGCCTGATCCATCCGGGCGTCGAACATCACCTCGAGCGCCGCGGTGATGAGGTCCTCGCGGGTCGGGAAGTGATGCTGCATCGCGCCTCTGGACACCCCGGCACGCTGCGCGACGACGCTCATCGTCGTTGCGCTCCACCCGAGTTCGGCGAGACACTCCACAGTCACTTCGAGCAGGTGGGAGCGCGTGACTCGACTTCGGTCCTGCTTGGGCTCTCGAGTCATCGCGCCGCCATCCCTTCTACTTCTGTGTTCCAGCGCTTCTGTGTCCCAGCTGCGCAGTTTCTACTGCGCCCAGGCCGCTGGACGCTTCTGCAAGAAGGACATCATGCCCTCACGAGCCTCGTCGGAGGAAAACAGCCGAGCCGACTGCGCGATCATCTCCTCGCCGTCCCGGTCGAATCCAGCCAGGACCGAACGCGTCGTGATCCACTTCGATTCGGCAAGTCCCTGCGGTGAACATTGGCGCAAGGTGCCGAGCAGTTCGGTGATCGACTCCCCCGTGTCCTGCGACGCGGCGGTGACGAGTCCGATGGATTCGGCCTCGTGCTGGCCGAACTTCTCTCCGGTGAGCAGATAGCGGCTCGCAGATCGCTGGTCGAGCCTCGGCAGGACCGTGAGCGAGATGATGGACGCTGCCAAACCCAACCGTGATTCCGTCACCGCGAAGGTGCTCGCCGGTCCGGCGACGACGATGTCGCACGCCCCGACAAGACCCATGCCTCCGGCCCGGACGTGACCGTCGATCCGCCCGATCACCGGCTTGGGAAGCTCGAGAATGCTGCGCAAGAGTGTCAGCATCCCCCGTCCTCGCTCCTTGACGGCGTCCTCCGGTGATGCGGACGAACCGGAGGCCTCACTGAGATCGGCTCCCGCACAGAATGTTCCACCGGTGTGGGTGAGTACCACCGCTCGAACTGCCGGATCGGCGGCAGCCGCCGTCAACCCAGCCTGCAACTCCGTGACCAACCGCGTCGAAATCGCGTTGCGGTTGTGGGGTGAGTCGAGAGTGATCGTGGCAGCACCGCCCGATACTTCGTACCGTACGTATGGCTTGTCCTGATCCGTCATGAGTCGCCTCTTCCTAGTAGGACCGTGGCAGACCGAGGGAATGCTGTGAGACGAAGTTGAGGATCATCTCGCGGCTCACCGGCGCGACACGGGCGATACGAGCCGCACCGAGCATGGCGGCCAGTCCGTATTCCTTCGTCAGTCCTGCGCCGCCATGCGTCTGGATCGCCTGATCGAGCGCCTTGATGCTGGCTTCGGCGGCGGCGTACTTTGCCATGTTCGCGGCTTCGGCAGCACCGAAATCGTCACCGCTGTCGTAGAGCACCGCGGCCTTCTGCATCATCAGCTTGGCGAGCTCGAGTTCGATCTTCACCTGCGCGAGTGGATGCGAAATACCTTGGTGCGCACCGATCGGCGTCTTCCACACCGTGCGCTCGTTGGCGAACTTCACTGCGGCATTCAGGGCGTAACGGCCCATGCCGATGGCCATCGACGCACCCAGGATGCGCTCGGGGTTGAGGCCGGCGAACAACTGCATCAGGGCGGCATCGGCTTCGCCGACCAGAGCGTCGGCCGGCAGACGGACGTCGTCGAGGAAGAGGATGAACTGGTGGTCCGGTTCGATGATGTCCATCTCCATCTGCGTCTTCACGAATCCGGGAGAATCCGTGGGGACGATGAACAGAGCGGGCTTGAGCTTGCCCGTCTTGGAGTCCTCGGTGCGCGCAACGACGAGGACCGCGTCAGCCTGATCGACACCCGAGATGTAGATCTTGTTGCCGCTCAGGATCCAGTCGTCTCCATCCCTGCGTGCCGTCGTGGTGATCTGATGAGAGTTGGAACCAGCGTCGGCCTCGGTGATTCCGAACGCCATGATCTTGGAGCCGTCGGCGAGGCTGGGTAGCCACTGCTGCTTCTGCTCCGCCGTGCCGTACTTGCCGATGATGGTGCCGCAGATGGCCGGGGATACGACAACCAGGAGCAGACCGGCACCCTGCGCCGCCAATTCCTCCTGCACCAGCGCGAGTTCGTAGATGCCTGCACCGCCGCCGCCGTATTCCTCCGGCAGGTTGACGCCCAGGAATCCGAGTTTGCCCGCCTCGTTCCACAATTCGGTGAGCGGCTCCCCCTTTCGCGCCTTGGGCAGCACGTAGTCGACGTAGTTGAAGCGCTCACCCAGTTTGGAAACGGATGCCCGCAGTTCCTTCTGCTCTTCGGTCTCGATGAAACTCATCATGCTTCCTCTTCTGTAGCGGGTTCTTCCACACGTGCGAGTACCGATCCGACCTCGACCTGCTGGCCGACGGCGACCGGAAGTTCCACCAGGACACCGGCAGTCGGCGCGGTGACGGTGTGTTCCATCTTCATGGCCTCCAGCCACAGAATCGGCTGGCCGGCGGTGACGGTGTCACCGAGTGCGGCACCGAGGCGGATGACCGATCCCGGCATCGGAGCGAGCAACGAACCGGCGGCGACTTCTGCCGACGGATCCACGAAGCGCGGTGCTGCCGTCAACGCGACGGGTCCGAGCGAGGAGTCGACAAAAATCTCACTCCCGTAGGCCGCAACGTCGAACGAGCGCTGTACTCCGCTCTGCTCGAGCACTACCCGGGTCGCAGTTGCCGACACCAGGCGCACGTCGTCGAAGCCTTCTGCACTCAGCACGCCGCTTCGGCTCAGGGAGTAGCGGACGTCGTAGTCGCCCGACGCAGTGGAATAGCTCTTGCTCTGCGGCTGCGACGGGAGGTTGCGCCACCCGCTGGGCAAGCGGCCGATGACGCGGGCCGACGCCCGGTTGTGCGCGGCATCGGCAAGTGCCGCCGCCAGCGCCGAGAGTTTTTCGGCGGCGGTATCGGCCAAGGGCGTAGACAGCTTCTCGAGGTCGTGAGTCTCGAAGAAGGCAGTGTCGGTGTCTCCGGCAATGAAGGCGGGGTGGGCCAGGACGTTGACGAGCAGGTCGCGGTTGGTGCGCAGTCCGTGAATCCTGGTGCGCGCCAGCGTCGATGCGAGCAGCCGGGCAGCTGCGGTCCGCGTCGGCGCGTACGAGATGACCTTGGACAACATCGGGTCGTAGTGGACGCCGACAACACTGCCGTCGACGACGCCGGAGTCGAGGCGAACGCCCTGCTCACGCAGAACACTGAATTCTTGCGGGTCACCGGGCAACTCGATGTGGTGGACGGTTCCGCTCTGCGGCTGCCAGTTCTTGGCGGGGTCCTCGGCGTACAGGCGCACTTCGATCGAATGCCCCCGGATCTCCGGCTGATCGTCCGGAAGTGCTTCACCTGAAGCGACCTGCAATTGCAGTTCCACCAGATCGAGTCCAGTGGTGCACTCGGTGACCGGATGCTCCACCTGCAAACGCGTGTTCATTTCCAGGAAGAAGAAGTCGCCTTTTTCGTCAGCCAGGAATTCAACGGTTCCTGCCCCCTCGTAACCGATGGCGTTGGCGGCGAGCCGCGAGGCGTCGAACAGCTTGTCGCGCATGGCGGGGATGCGTTGCACGAGCGGCGACGGGGCCTCTTCGACCACCTTCTGATGCCGACGCTGGATCGAGCACTCGCGCTCCCCCACCGCCCACACCGCACCGTGGCGGTCGGCCATGACCTGAACCTCGATGTGCCGACCGGTCTCGAGGTAACGCTCACAGAAGACTGTCGGGTCGCCGAAAGCGGACTGCGCCTCACGCCGCGCCGCTTCCAGTTCGCCGTCCAGCGCCGACAATTCACGAACGACACGCATTCCGCGTCCGCCGCCGCCCGCCGACGCCTTGATCAGCACCGGCAGATGAGCCTCGGTCACCGCGGCGGGATCGAGTTCGGAGAGCACCGGCACTCCGGCGGCGTCCATGATCTTCTTGGACTCGACCTTCGACCCCATGAGCTCGATGGATTCGACGGGCGGGCCGATCCACGTCAGTCCCGCGTCGATGACGCTGCGCGCGAACTCCGCGTTCTCGGAGAGGAATCCGTATCCGGGGTGAATCGCGTCGGCGCCCGAAGCCTTGGCGGCGGCGATGACGAGCTCACCCCGCAAGTAGGTCTCGGCAGGCGTGTTACCCGGTAGGCGAACCGAAGCATCGGCTTCGGCGACGTGCGGGCTGTCGGCATCTGCGTCGGAAAATACCGCGACCGTGCCGATTCCGTTCTTGCGACAGGTTGCAAAGACACGGCGGGCGATTTCGCCACGATTGGCGACCAGTACTGAAGTGATTGTCACGGCGTGCCTCACATACGGAAGACGCCGAAGTTCTCGGTGCCTTCGATCGGGGCGGTGGCGATGGCCGACAGGCACATTCCCACCACGGTGCGGGTGTCTCGGGGATCGATGACGCCGTCGTCGTACAGACGACCCGACAGGAACATCGGAAGTGACTCGGCCTCGATCTGGTTCTCGATCATCGCGCGCATGCCGGCGTCGGCCTGCTCGTCGAATACCTGGCCGCGGGCCTCGGCAGCAGCGCGTCCCACGATGGAGATGACGCCGGCGAGCTGCGCACCGCCCATGACGGCGGACTTGGAACTGGGCCAGGCAAAGAGGAACCGCGGATCGAACGCGCGTCCGCACATGCCGTAGTGACCGGCGCCGTACGACGCTCCGAGCAGGATCGAGATGTGCGGAACCTTGGAGTTGGCAACCGCATTGATCATCATCGATCCGTGCTTGATCATGCCGCCCTCCTCGTATTCCTTACCCACCATGTAGCCGGTGGTGTTGTGCAGGAACAGCAACGGCGTGTTGGAACGATTGGCGAGCTGGATGAACTGCGTGGCCTTCTGTGATTCCTCACTGAAGAGCACTCCACGTGCGTTCGCCAGGATGCCGATCGGGTAGCCGTTGAGCTCTGCCCACCCGGTCACGAGGGAGGAACCGTAGAGCGGCTTGAACTCGTCGAAGTCGGAACCGTCGACGATACGGGCGATGACCTCACGCGGATCGAACGGGATCTTCAGGTCGGCCGGAACGATGCCGAGCAACTCTTCCGGATCCTCGAGCGGTTCGATGATCTCCGCGCGCGGCGCCGGCCCCTTCTTGGTCCAGTTGAGCCGCTTGACGATCGAGCGCCCGATGCGGATCGCGTCCTGCTCGTCGGCGGCGAAGTAGTCGGCCAACCCGGACTTGCGAGCGTGCATTTCGGCGCCGCCGAGTGCCTCGTCGTCGGATTCCTCACCGGTGGCCATCTTGACCAGCGGCGGGCCTGCGAGGAACACCTTGGAGCGTTCCTTGATCATCACGACGTGGTCGGACATGCCCGGGATGTACGCACCGCCGGCCGTCGAGTTACCGAAGACCAGTGCAATGGTGGGGATTCCGGCTGCGGACAGCTGAGTGAGGTCACGGAACATACGCCCGCCCGGGATGAACACCTCTTTCTGCGTCGGCAAGTCTGCGCCGCCGGACTCTACGAGGGAGATCACCGGGAGTCGGTTCTGCATGGCGATATCGTTGGCGCGGAAACCCTTACGCAGCGTCCACGGGTTGCTGGTGCCGCCGCGCACGGTGGGATCGTTGGCGACGATCAGGCATTCGACACCTTCGACGACGCCGATACCGACCACAGTGCTGGCGCCGACCGGGAAGTCACTCCCCCACGCAGCGAGGGGACACAGTTCGAGGAACGGTGAATCCTGATCGAGCAGGAGTTCGATCCGCTCGCGTGCCAGGAGCTTTCCCCGCTTGTGGTGCCGCTCGGTGTACTTCTCGCCGCCACCCGCCAACGCCTTGGCGTGCTCGACCTCGATCTCGGCGAGCTTGGTGTTCATGGTCGAAGTTGCGGTCTTGTACACCTCGGAATTGGTGTCCAGTGTTGACCGGATGACACTCATGACTGATACCCCAATCGCTTGGCCGCGAGGCCGGTGAGGATTTCGGTGGTTCCGCCACCGATTCCCAGAATTCGCATGTCCCGGTACTGCCTCTCCACTTCGCTTTCCTGCATGTATCCGAGGCCGCCGAACAGCTGAACAGCTTGGTTCGCAACCCATTCGCCCGTCTCGACTGCCGTGTTCTTCGCAAAGCACACCTCGGCGATCAGATCGCCGTCACCGGCCATGTACCGCTCGATCACCGAGTGCGTGTACACCTTGGCGACGTCGATCTTGCGGGCCATCTCGGTGACGGTGTTCTGGACGGCCTGCCGACTGATCAGGGGGCGACCGAAAGTCTCACGGGCGCGGCACCATTCGAGCGTCAGCTCCAGGCAACGTTCTGCACTGGCATACGCCTGCGCGGCGAGCGCTACCCGCTCGGAGACAAATGCCTGGGCGATCTGCGCGAAGCCGCTGTTCTCTGCACCGACCAGATTCTCCACCGGAACCCGGGCGTCGACAAAGGAGAGTTCCGCGGTATCGGATGCGCGCCAGCCCATCTTCTCGAGTTTGCGCGAGACGGTGAATCCCGGTGTGCCCTTCTCGATCACGAGCAGTGAGACACCACCCGCGCCGGGACCACCGGTGCGCACCGCTGTAACGACGAAGTCCGCTCGAACGCCGGAGGTGATGAACGTCTTGGCGCCGTTCACGACGTAATGATCGCCGTCGCGCTTGGCTGTAGTTGTCAGGTGCCCGACGTCGCTGCCTCCGCCGGGCTCGGTGATGGCGAGCGAGCCGATCTTGTCGCCGCGCAGGGTCGGCTTGACCCACTTCTCGATCTGCGCCTCGTCGCCGGCCGCGATCAGGTGCGGCACCGCGATGCCGCAGGTGAAGAGCGATGCGAACAGCCCGCCCGACGCACCTGCCTGATGCATCTCCTCACAGATCACGATGGAGTCGACGGCGTCGCCGCCCTCACCACCGGCCGATTCGGGTGCGCTGGCCCCGAGGAGTCCGAGAGCGCCTGCCTTGCGGTGCAATTCGCGCGGAATCTCGCCGTCTCGCTCCCACTGCGTCAGATGCGGCAAAATCTCCTGGTTCACGAATCCGCGTACGGTCTCGCGAAGCGCAAGCCTTTCCGGTGTGGTCCACACGGTCACCGTGAATCCTCTTTCTCGTCAGTTACGGGGAGTAGCGAAATCGGGATGTCGATGTGGCGCGAACGCAGCCATTCACCAATTCCCTTGGCCTGCGGATCGAACCGCGCCTGCGAGGCGACACCCTGACCGAGAATTCCCTCGATCACGAAGTTGACGGCACGAAGGTGCGGAAGCTGGTAGCGAGTGACGTTCAGGTCTGCTGCTTCCGGTAGCAGTTCCTTGAGCATCTCGACGGTCAGTGTGTGCGCCAACCACTTCCACTGATCGTCCGTGCGAACCCAGACGCCGACGTTGGCATTTCCGCCCTTGTCGCCGCTACGGGCACCGGCGATCGTGCCGAGTGGTACTGAAAGCGACGTCTGTGGCGGCAACGGCTCCGGACGCTCCGGTTCGCCGACGGGTTCGAGGTCGTGCGTCAACGTGGACGGAGCGATGTCCACGCGCGTGCCGTCCGGCAGTACGGCCACGTGCGGCACCGATCCCGCGTCGACGTAGCCGGGGGTGAACACTCCGTACGGTTGGCCGTTGCTCGGCGGAGCCGTCAGCGAGAAGCCGGGGTAGCTGGCAAGTGCCATTTCCACCGCAACCGCGGAGAAAGGGCGACCGATCACCTTGGGGTCGGAATCGCGAACCACGCAGCGCAGCAACGCACTCGCGGTTTCCTCGGTGTCGGAATCCGGATGATCCGTGCGAGCGAGAGTCCAGACCAGTTCGGCGGGCTTCTTCGTCAGCCAGGATTCGAGCTGAGTCTTCGCCAGATCGGCCTTGGCCTCGATGTCGAGACCCGTGAGGATGAAGGTGGCCTCGTTACGGAACCCGGCCAGCGTGTTCAGGGAGACCTTGTACTGCGGCGGCGGAGCCTCGCCCGTGACGCCGCTGATCAACACCCGGTCCGGGCCTTCCTGGGTGAGCACTGCGTTGTCGATGCGGGTCGTCACGTCCGGGCCTGCATAGCGTCCACCGGTGATCTCGTACAGCAGCTGCGCCGTCACCGTGCCGACGCTCACCTCGCCGTCCGTTCCGGCGTGCTTGGTGATGACCGAGGTTCCGTCCGCGTTGATCTCGGCGATCGGGAAGCCAGGCCGGCCCAGATTGGGAATCTCTGTGAAGAACGCGTAGTTGCCGCCGGTGGCCTGGGTTCCGCACTCGATGACGTGGCCCGCCGCGACAGCACCGGCAAGCTGATCGAAATCATCTCGCTTCCAACCGAAATGGTGAGCGGCCGGACCGACGATCACCGACGCATCGGTGACCCGTCCGGTGACCACGACATCGGCGTCGGCCGACAATGCTTCGACGATGCCCCAGGCGCCGAGGTACGCATTGGCCGTCAGCGGGGAGCCGAGTCCGAGTTCGTCTGCCCGAGAGACCAGATCGTCACCCTCGACGTGGGCGATCTTTGCGTTCAACCCCAGCTTGGTGTTGACCTCGCGCAACGCGTCGGCCAGTCCGGCCGGGTTGAGACCGCCTGCATTCGCGACGATCTTCACCCCCTTGTCGAGCGCAAGGCCGAGCGTGTCCTCCACCTGCCGCAGGAACGTCTTCGCGTAGCCGAGCGCCGGGTCCTTCATCCGGTCCCGCCCGAGGATCAACATCGTCAGTTCGGCCAGGTAGTCGCCGGTCAGGTAGTCGAGTTCGCCGCCCTCGAGCATCTCGCGCATCGCCGAGACGCGGTCGCCGTAGAACCCGGAGCAGTTACCGATCCGTACCGAACTCATTTGCCCACCTTCGATGCTCGTCCCTCACCGCTGGATCCGACGGCGGCTCGTCCCTCACCGCTGGGTCCGGCAAAGGCCTGCGCGAACCCGAGCCACTCGTCCGCGTCGGCACCCACGACGACCAGATCGAGATCGGCGCGATTGGCGCGCTGGGTGACCAGCAAGCAGAAGTCCAACGCCGGCCCGGTAACCTTCTGCGGCGCATCTTCCGGCCCCCAGGTCCAGAGCGACCCGTCCGGCGCGGTCAACTCAACCCGGAAATCGTCGGCGGGCGGCGTCTTCTCGTTGACCGAGTACGCGAAGTTTCGCGTCCGCACACCCAGGTGAGCGATGTTCTTGATGCGCGCCGTCGGAGCGCGTTCGACGCCGAGTGCGTCGGCAACGTCCTGCCCGTGCGCCCACGTCTCCATCAGTCGCGCGGTAGCCATGGAGACACCGCCCATGGGCGGGCCGTACCAGGGGAACTTGGTTCCGGCCGGGGCGGCGGTGAGCGCCTCGACGAGAGCGTTGCGCCCCGCTCGCCAATCGGCGAGCAACTCCGCCGGCTGGCGGGCCGCCTGTTCGGCAGCACCGTCGTCGACAAACCCTGCCGGGTTCACGAACGCCGCCTTCAACTGCTCCGCGAACCCGTCCGGGTCGGTGATCGCCAGGATCGCTGCACTGTCCGTCCAGTGCAGGTGCCCGATCTGATGTGCGATGGTCCACCCTTCCGCAGGCGTCATTGTCGCCCACTTCTCCTCGGGCAGATCCGCAACCAGGGCGTCTAGGCTCTCGCCTTCGGCCCGCAAGTCATCGATGAACGTCTGAAGTTCGGCCATGCGACCAGCATCACACCCACATCCATAAAAATCAAGCACGAATGATTGTTATTGCGAAATCCTGTGGTGAGAGACTGAGTTCAACTGCCATCGACAACCAGGAGCACCCATGAGCGACGCCGTACTGATCTCGCGAACCGGCGATGTGGTCACGTGGACCCTCAATCGCCCGGACACCCGCAATGCGATCTCCGAGATCGACATGATCGAGGCCCTCGAAGACGCAGTCACCGCGGTCAACCGAGATCAGAGTGTGCGCACGGTCATTCTGACGGGGGCCGGATCGGCCTTCTCCTCCGGCGGCAACGTCAAGCACATGCGAGACAAGGAGGGCATGTTCGGTGGCGCACCCGGCGAGATCCGCCAGGGCTACCGGCACGGCATCCAACGCATCCCGCTCGCGCTGTACACGTGTGAGGTGCCGACCATCGCGGCGGTCAACGGCCCGGCCATCGGAGCGGGCTGCGACCTCTCACTCATGTGCGACCTCCGCATCGCCTCGACCGCCGCAGTCTTCGCCGAGAGTTTCGTCAAGGTAGGACTCATTCCCGGCGACGGCGGAGCGTGGCTGCTCCCCCGCGCGATCGGCAACGCCCGCGCGGCCGAGATGGCGTTCACCGGTGAACCGATCGATGCTGCGAAGGCACTCGACTGGGGTCTGGTCTCGCAGGTGACCGAGCCCGAGGAATTGCTTTCCGCTGCGCACGCTTTGGCAGCTCGAGTAGCCGCCAATCCCCCGCAGGTACTCCGCATGACCAAAAAGCTCCTCCGCGAGGGCCAGCACCAGAGCCTCGAGAGCTTGCTCGAACTCTCGGCCGCCATGCAGTCGATCGCCCACCACACCCGAGATCACCACGAAGCCGTCGCCGCTATGCTCGAGCGTCGAAGTCCCGAGTTCACCGGAGAATGAAGGCGGGCAGTCAGCTACTGCCGGTCGGAGCAGTCCTCACCTCGATACTGTCGCTCCAGTTCGGAGCGGCATTCGCGACGACATTGTTCTCGCAGATCGGGCCGGCCGGAGCCACGACGCTGCGGCTGACGATCGCCGCGATCATCCTCGGCGTCATCGTCCGCCCGCGATGGAGCAGATGGTCGAACCGGCAGCGCAAAGGCATCTTCGCGCTGGGCATCGCCCTCGCCGTGATGAACGGCGCCTTCTACCTCGCCCTCGACACGGTGCCCATCGGAACGGCCGTCACCATCGAGTTCCTCGGACCGCTCACCCTGGCCGCAGTTCTGTCTCGTCGGTGGGCCGACGGAGCATGGGTGCTGCTCGCCTTCGGCGGAGTGTTGCTGCTCGGGTTGGGCGATCACGGCGAATCCGGCTTGGACCCGATCGGGGTGATGTTCGCGTTGATCGCCGCTACTGCGTGGGCCGGATACATCGTGGCCGGTTCCCACCTGGCCGCGACGCTCCCGAGCGCCGACGGGTTGGCAGGCGCAAGCATCGTCGCGGCCGTATTGACGCTGCCCTTCGGCGTCGTCTCGGGAGGAAGTGAACTGCTGGATCCGACGATGCTCGCCGCAGGCGCAGCCGTCGCTGTCCTCTCGTCCGTCATCCCGTACAGCTTGGAAATGTGGGCGCTGCGCTCTCTCGCCAAGAAAGTCTTTGCCGTCCTCATCGCCCTCGAACCCGCAGCGGCCGCACTGGCCGGAGTCCTCGTGATCGGGCAAACGCTCGACGCATTCACACTCGTGGCCATCGCACTGGTGGTGACCGCGGGCGTCGGCACAGTCGTCATGAATCGAAAACCCACAGCGAAGTAGTCCAGGTACCGTCAGAGCACGTCATTCCAACGCACAGGAGAACCATGACCAACCCGATCATCGCCACCGTTCTCGGTAACACCCCGCAGATCGACGAAAGTGCGTTCATCGCACCCAACGCCACCGTTGTCGGCGCGGTGACCATCGCTGCGGGAGCCAGCATCTGGTACGGCGCGGTTATCCGCGGCGACGCAGAATCGATCTCCATCGGCGCTGACACCAACATTCAGGACAACTGCACCGTGCACGCCGACCCGACGTTCCCCGCAGTGCTGGGCGAACGAATCTCGGTCGGCCACAACGCAGTGCTGCACGGGTGCACCGTCGAAGACGACGTTCTCGTCGGCATGGGTGCCGTGGTGCTCAACGGCGCACACATCGGCTCGGGGTCACTGATTGCAGCCGGTGCCGTCGTGTCTCAGGGGATGCAAATCCCGCCTGGATCACTGGTCGCCGGCGTGCCCGCCAAAGTCAAACGTGAACTCTCCGAAGGCGAAAAGGCCGGTATCACCGCCAACGGCGCCGGCTACATCATGCTCGCGAAGGCTCACCAGGACATCGAACAAGCCTGATCGAAACGACGCTCGCGGCCGGTAGCAGCAAGAGCAACGACTAGCCTCGGGGCCGCAACGTACTGTTCGGCAACTCGGGTGCCGGGAGCGCCGGACCGTCGTATCCCGGCACGACGCCGAAACGCCGGTCCGGGACGCTGCCGTCGAATCCGGAGGCAAGCTCGGCCTGCCACTTGCGTCGATACTCGACGATCTCTTCGTGTGTACGGCCCATGAAGTTCCACCACATGATGACCTGCTCGCCCAACGGTTTCCCGCCGAGAAGTAGCAGTCGAGCCGGTTCGGATCCCGGATTGCGCAAAGTCAGTTTTCCGAAACCCGGTGCTTGATAACCCAACTCGGCCCAGCCGACAGTGGTACCACGCAGAACAACCGATCCTTGATCGACGATCACGCCGTGCTCATGTGAACGATCGACATCGAGGGCGATCTCGGCCCCAGGATCGAGAATCACCTCGGCACCGAGTAATTCGGTGAAGGTAGACACCGGAGACGTTTCACCGGCGAGCGAACCGAGGAACACACTGAGCGTGACACCATCGGTGGTCACCGGCTCCGGTCGATAGTGAACGAACGCGGGTGCGGTATCGCGCGCCGCATCCGGCAGCGCCACCCACAACTGCATCCCGTGCAGAACCTTCGTATTCGGCGTCGACACCTCGGAGTGCGCGATGCCACTCCCGGCCGTCATCAGATTCAGTTCACCCGGCCGTACCATCGCATGGGAACCGATGCTGTCACGGTGCTCGATCTCTCCGGTGAACAGCCAACTCACCGTCTGCAAACCGGTATGCGGATGCGGCGGCACATGCATGCCCGGTCCTGAGCCGACGTCATCCGGACCGTAATGATCTGCAAAACACCATCCCCCGATCAGCGAACGCTCGCGTTGCGGGAGGGTGCGTCGCACTCGCATGGCCCGCGGGCCACCGAGCGGTACGTCGCGCGGGGTGAGGATCTGAATCTCGCTCTCCGCCGGATGGCCTTCGCATTCCTGCTCGACGGGCTGCGCTTCGAGGTTGCTCATATCGTCCATCCTGCCTCCAGTCATGACTGCGCGAGACGCAGACGCGTGCACAATTCGGCCAACAGTCGAAGTTCATCAGCGTCCAGGGCCGGTCCGACGTGGCGGCGGATGCTCGCGGCATGACGGCGACCCACTGATTTCTGCAGCGCTGCACCCGTTTCGGTGAGTTGCACGATCGTCCCGCGGCGATCCTGTGGATCAACACTTCTCGTTACCAGACCTTCGCCCTCCAACCGTTCCACCAGGCGACTGAGCGAAGGCTGGCTCAGCAATATCTCCCGATTCAGGTCATGCAGGCGAAGGGAACTACTCGGCGCAAGACTCAGCGTGAACAGCACGTCGTACTCGCGCATCGACACCTGATCCCAGACGTCATCGGCAGAGAGCCGCCGCATCACCGACACCTGGGCGCGAAACAAGGCTTCCCAGGCGTCGGTGGCGAGTTCGGTGGTGCTGACCGGAACCTCAGGCGGTTGCTCGTCAGGCAGTGACACTGCTTGCCTCACGAGCCGCCTTCATCGACGCGTGAGTGGGCGGGTTGTCCGGCACATGTGCTGGCCGCCTGGCCGCGAACTCACGGCGCAGAACCGGAACAACTTCCTCACCGAGCAGATCGAGCTGCTCGAGCACCGTCTTCAGCGGCAGTCCGGCGTGATCCATCAGGAACAGCTGGCGCTGGTAGTCACCGAAGAAATCGGCAAACGCCAACGTCTTCTCGATGACCTGCTCGGGGGAACCGACGGTCAGCGGCGTCTGCTCGGTGAACTCTTCGAGTGAGGGCCCGTGGCCGTACACCGGGGCATTGTCGAAATACGGACGGAATTCCTTGACCGCGTCCTGACTGTTCTTGCGCATGAAGACCTGACCGCCGAGGCCGACGATCGCCTGATCCGCGGACCCGTGGCCGTAGTGCTCGTAACGCCGGCGGTAAAGATTGATCAGCTCGATGTAGTGCTCTTTCGGCCAGAAGATGTTGTTCGCGAAGAATCCGTCGCCGTGATACGCCGCGATCTCCGCGATCTCGGGGCTGCGGATCGAGCCGTGCCACACGAACGGAGCGATACCGTCCAGCGGGCGCGGTGTGGACGTGAATCCCTGCAGCGGTGTGCGGTACTCCCCTTGCCAGTTCACGACCTCCTCGTCCCAGAGCCGGCGAAGAAGTTGATAGTTCTCGAGCGCCAACGGGATTCCGGCGCGAATGTCCTTGCCGAACCACGGGTACACAGGCGCGGTGTTTCCGCGACCCATCATCAGGTCGACGCGCCCCTCGGCGAGGTGCTGGAGCATCGCGTAGTCCTCGGCGATCTTCACCGGGTCGTTGGTGGTGATCAGCGTCGTGGACGTGGAGAGCGTGATCTTCTCGGTCTGGGCCGCGATGTATCCGAGCATCGTGGTCGGAGATGACGGCACGAACGGCTTGTTGTGATGCTCGCCGGTCGCGAAGACGTCGAGACCGACTTCCTCGGCGTGCTTGGCGATGGTCGTCATGGCCTTGATGCGCTCGTGCTCTGTCGGGGTCGCCCCCGTCGTGGGATCAGTGGTGACGTCACCGACCGTGAAGATTCCGAACTGCATGGTTGCTCCTCCGCGAACTAGATCCATGCGTTTGCATGTAACTGATCAAACATTCAACCATCCAGCTGTATTCCACGGCAAAAAGGTGAGGGCGGCACACAAGATGTGTGCCGCCCTCACCTGGACGAACGATCTACCGAAAAGCGGTCAGTGCATAACGATCGGCGTTGCCGTCTCGCCCTCGGCCACCGGCCTGGTGGTCTTGCTCCGCGGCAGGAAGAACGCCGGGATGAGGGTCAGGACGATCAGCACAGTGGCAACGAGGAAGGTGTTACCGAAGGCATCCGACGCCGCACTGAGAATCGAATTCGCAGCAGACTCCTGCGGACTTCCCGGTTCGGTCGGAATGTGCGAGGCCGCACCGACCATCGTCGTGTCGAGGCCACGATCGAGAAGCTGGTTGGTCAAGACCACCGACATCACGGCGGTACCGATCGAACCTGCGGTCTGCTGAACGATGTTCATCAGGGTGGAGCCGCGAGCAATCTGCTCGTTGGAGAGCGTCACGATAGCTGCGGTCATCAGCGGCATCATGGTGCAACCCATACCGAGGCCCATGACGAACAAGGCACCCATCAGCAGCCACGTCGGGGAATCCGAGGCAACCTGTGTGAACACACCCAAGCCGATCAGAATCAACGGCAAACCGGTCAGGACGATCTTGCCCGGGCCGATCTTGTCGACCAGTCGACCAGCGATCGGCATAGTGACCATAGCGCCGAGACCCTGCGGAGCCATCAACAATCCGGCAGCGAGCGTGGTGTGACCGCCGACCTGGATGAAGTAGCTCGGGAACAGCAACCCGGCGCCCATGAAGGCGACGATGAACAGCGACGTCGTGATGACGGCGGTGGTCAACTGACGGTTCTTGAACAGGTGCAGGTCGATCAGCGGGTGATCCTTGTTGAGCGCGTGGAACACGAAGGCGATGATCAGCGCCAGACCGATACCGGCCGACACCAGAACCCGAGCGGACGCGACGGTTCCCACCTCAGGGATGGACGACACACCGAACAGGAACAGCGCCAGGCCGGGCGACAGCAGGATCATGCCGAGGAAGTCGAACGACTCCGAAGGCTTCGCCTTGTCGGACGGCAAAATGATGAATGCTGCTGCCAACGCGATGATGCCGATCGGCAGGTTGATCAGGAAGATCCAGTGCCAGCTCGCGGCCTCGATCAGCCAACCACCGAGGATCGGGCCACCGATGGGGCCGAGCAGCATCGGGATACCGAGAACTGCCATGACGCGACCGACGCGGTCCGGACCGGCGGCCCGGGTCATGATCGTCATACCGAGCGGCATCAACATGCCGCCGCCGAGACCCTGGAGCACGCGGAAGCCGATGAGCGAGGTGATGTCCCACGCCATCGCACAAGCGACCGAACCGAGTACGAACAGCACCAGGGCCGTCATGTACAGGCGCTTGGTGCCGAAACGGTCGGCAGCCCAACCGGTAACCGGAATGACCGTCGCCAAAGCGAGGGTGTAGGCCGTCATCGTCCACGCGACGGTGGCGTACGAAGTTTCGAAGTCCTCGGCAAAGGTGGTGAGCGCGACGCTCACCACGGTTACGTCGAGAATCGACATGATGGCGCCGAGCACCACCACGGAAGCGATCTTGAGGACCGCCCCGTCAAGTTTGTCGGACGCCGGTGCCGGCGCGTTCGGCGATGTCATCGCGAAGTCTCCTGGTTAAGTGCTCGCAGATAGTCACCCGCGAGAATGGGCTTGAGAGCCTCGAACAAACGAATCCGCTCTGGCTCAGGAACACGCGACGCGAATTCGCGAAGCTGGCCGCGCTTGCACTCGATGTGGTTGGTCGTCACCTTACGACCGGCCTCCGACAAGGAAACCCGCTTGACGCGTCGGTCCCGCTCGTCTTCACGGCGATCGACCAGACCCATATTCACGAGCTGATCGATGTTCCGCCCCGTAGCTGCCACCGAGAGCCGAAGCTCGTCGGCAACCTCGTTGATCGGGATCGCCGCATCACGTTGTGCAAGTACGAACAGCACACGCACCTGAGAGAACGAGAGATCCAGTTCGATCAACGCATCGATCGACTCCGAATCACCGGCGCTCATCAGGCGAGTGAACAACTCGTCGAGTGCTCCATACAGGTCATCAGAATCGGAAGCGATCACCTGGCAAATGGTAGTGCGGTTGCAACTATTGCCCAAATGAAAACATGTTGCAACTTATTATTTGGTGACCACCATCACGTTGCGAAGAATCATTCCTGCAGCAAGATGGCCTTTCCGAGAACTTTGCCGCTTTCGAGATCAGCCAGGGCAACTGCTGCGTCGGCAAGCGGATACCGTGCCTTGACCAGCGGACGCAAGCCGTTTAGGACGTGTTCTACCAGCGATGCGTGTACCTCGGCTACCGCCTCGGGATTGGTACGCGTGAACTCACCCCATGCCGCGCCGACAATGCTGATATTGCGAAACAGCACCCGGTTCACCTTTACCTCGGGAATACCGCCGCCGGCGAATCCGATCACCACGAGTCGTCCTTCTGGTGCCAGAACCCGGACCGCGTCGTCGAACGCATCGCCGCCCACCGGATCCACCACGATCTGAGCGCCGACGCCGTCGGTCAGTTCCCGAATCCGCTCTCCCCATCCCGGAGCCAGCGCGACCACCTCGTCGGCACCGAGCTCACGCAAGAAGTCATCGACGCCCTCGCGTCGTACCACGGCGATCACCCGGGCACCGTGCGCCTTGGCCAGCTGGATGGTTGCCGTTCCGACTCCGCCTGCAGCGCCCAGCACGACGACAGTCTCCCCCGCGACGATCTTCGCGCGACGAGCGAGCGCGAACTCCATCGTCTGATAGTTGATGATCAGCGAGGCCGCCTCGTCGAAGGCGAGTCCGTCCGGAATTCGGAGTACCTGCGCCGGGTTGACGGCAATCCGCTCTGCATACCCACCCAGATACGCGGCCGCGAGAACACGATCGCCCGGAGCGAAACCCGACCCTTCCGGCGCGGAGACCACGACGCCCGAGATCTCCGCGCCGGGAATGAACGGCGGTTCCGGGCGGATCTGATACTTGCCGTAGGTGATGAGCAGGTCCGGAAAGCAGACGCCACTTGCCTTCACATCGATGAGAACAAGACCTTCGGCTGCGGGCTCGGGAACCTCCTGCGCGACAATTCCTTCGGGACCGGACAGTTCCGTAACCACCATGGCGCGCACAGAAAGCTCCTCTTCGGGACATCTGAAGTCTGGACCGGTAACCCGGTTTTCTCGACTTTAACCCGGTACTCACGTCAGATCATCGTTCGCTCCCGATGTGCAGACGTTCGAGTCCGTCGAGAATCAGATCGAGACCGAAAGCGAATTCGGCGGCGTAGCTGTATCCCGGAGCAAGGACGTGCTCGGTGGTCAACTCGGCCAGGTGCGGATACTGACCGCTCTCGAACGAGCCCATGATCGCCTTCGCCAGTTCCGTCGTTTCCTGCGCTGTTTCGAACGGCAAGCTCACTTCTTGCAGCACGAAGCCGTAGATGTACGCATCCATGATCGAAAAGGCATGCGCAGCAAGGGCGACGGGAAAGTCGGCGGCGCGTAGCGTTCCGATGACGGCATCGTGGTGGCGCAGGGTCGCGGGACCAGGCGTCGTTCGGGACTCCATCAACGGAGTTGCCCACGGGTGCCTCCCCAACACTTCCCTTGTCGATACCGCTCGCACGTGAAGTTCCGTGCGCCACGGGCGTCCCGGCGTCGGCAGATCGATCTCCGCGAAGACCGCATCGACCATTCCGTCGAGCAGATCCCCCTTGTCCGAAACATGGTTGTACAGAGACATCGCTTCGACGCCCAGTTCGGTGCCCAACTTCCGCATGGTCATCGAATCGATTCCGACGGAATCGGCAAGCGCGACAGCAGCGTGTACGACGTCGTCTCGGGTCAATCTTGCGCGCTTCTCCACGTTGACAGAACTT
Source organism: Rhodococcus sp. D-46 (assembly GCF_011290655.1). Taxonomy (NCBI): domain Bacteria; kingdom Bacillati; phylum Actinomycetota; class Actinomycetes; order Mycobacteriales; family Nocardiaceae; genus Rhodococcus; species Rhodococcus sp. D-46. Next base: position 112,087 of record NZ_JAANTF010000012.1, read on the forward strand.
ACACCGTAAGTGCAATACTTACGCTGTAAGTATTCGACGAACGGAGACTCGCATGCCGAAGGAACTGATGACCGCCGTCGTACAGGATCGCTACGGCGAGGCCGACGTTCTCTACGTCGACCACATTCCGCGCCCCACTGTCGCCGACAACGAAGTGCTGATACGCGTCGAGGCCGCGTCCGTCGACCGCGGGGCATGGCATCTCATGGCCGGACTGCCATATCCGTTGCGCCTCGCGGGTTTCGGGCTGCGCAGACCTAGGAACCGAGTCCGCGGACTGGACGTGTCCGGCCGAGTCGAGGCCGTCGGCAGTTCGGTGACCCGCGTGGCAGTCGGCCAGGAGGTATACGGGATCGCGGTCGGTTCGTTCGCGGAGTACGCACGCGCACTCGAGACGAAGATTGCCGCAAAACCTGCCCGATTGTCGTTCGCACAAGCAGCAGCGGTACCGGTCTCCGCCCTCACAGCGTTGCAAGCCGTGCGCGACCACGGCCGCGTGCAGGCGGGCCAATCCGCCCTCGTACTCGGCGCATCCGGTGGCGTCGGGATCTACGCGGTGCAGGTGGCAAAAGCCATGGGCGCTCACGTCACCGGCGTGTGCAGCACCTCGAAAACCGATACCGTCCGCTCCATCGGTGCCGACGAGGTTCTCGACTACCGCGTCGACGACGCCACCGACGGATCGCATCGGTACGACGTCATCATCGACACCGGCGGCAACCGCCGACTGCGAGATCTTCGACGGGCGCTCACACGCACCGGAACGCTGGTGATCGTCGGCGGCGAGAACGGCGGACGGTGGCTCGGCGGAACCGATCGCCAAATACGCGCACAGTGCTTGTCTCCGTTCATATCTCAGAAAATGGGCACCTTCATCGCTTCGGAGAACGCCGACGATCTGGAGGTCCTGACGCAGATGATCGACGCAGGTGACATCACCCCGGTGATCGACTCCGTTCATCCCCTTGCCGACACCGCCGTCGCCGTGGCACGAATGGTCGACGGCTCCGGCTGCGGAAAGCAGATAATCGCCACTCGCTGAAAAGCCTGACAGAATCGGCTCACTCCAGCGAACAGGAATCTCACGTGAACCCAGATCTCACGCTCGCGCAACAGCCGGACCGAGGACCGATCTTCGTCAAGTCCCGCCCGGTCCGCACCGGCGACATCGACGTCGCCAAGCAGGTCAGGCTCGACGCCGTCGCCCGCTACCTGCAGGACATCGGCAACGACAACATCGAGGCCGCGGGAGCCATCGACACCCATCCGCTCTGGATAGTGCGTCGTACGGTCGTCGACGTCGTACGCCCGGCGATCTGGCCGGAAGAGTTGACGATGACTCGCTGGTGCTCCGGCTTCTCCACGAGATGGGCGAACATGCGTGTGCGCTTCGACGGCAGCAACGGCGCGCTGATGGAAACCGAAGGCTTCTGGATCAACATCAGCGCCGAGTCGGGCATGCCCACGCGGATGAGTGACGACTTCATGCGGCCACTGGAGGAATCCACCGACGAGCATCGCCTGAAGTGGAAGCGGGTACTCGCCGAGAACGCACCGGAGGCGGACGGCGCGGGTGTTCTGGACACGCCGTTCGCTCTGCGCGCCACGGATATCGACCCGTTCGACCACGTCAACAACGCCGTCTACTGGCAGGCAGTCGAAGAGGTCCTCAGCGCTCGCACCGAACTACGGACAGTTCCGCATCGAGCACTGATCGAGTACCTCTCCCCCATCGTTTCCAGCGACGACGTCGTCCTGCGCAGCCGCGTCGACGACAAGACCGTCACGGTCTGGTTCCTGGTCGGCGAAGCGCTCCGCGCAGTTGCGCAGGTGAGCGCCCTCTAACGCAGTTTCTGGGTCGCGACAGCCGCGACACCGAACACCAACGCAAGAAGAATCGCGGCCCAGAAACCGAAGAGCCACCACACCACGCCGAACACGACCACTGCCGGGGCAACGGTGATGAAAGCGATGGTGGGGCTTTCGCGTACCACCTCGAGTGCAGTTCGGGCATTAGTTCGATCGAGCTTCTTACCGGCCATCGAAAACCTCCTTCAAGGTCCTGACCATCCAGAGTAACCGGACTGACGGGCACAAAGCGGATACCGTGAACGCATGGCCGACCACCGCACCCTCGTCCTCATGCGACACGGCAAGTCCAGCTACCCCGAGGGCATCCGTGATCACGAGCGTCCGCTCGCCGAACGGGGCCTGCGCGAGGCCCGCATCGGCGGCGAATGGATCCGCGAAAACGTCCCGCCCGTCGACGCCGTTCTGTGCTCCACCTCCCGGCGGACCGTCGAAACCCTTGCCTCGACGGGAATCGAAGCTCCCGCCGGGTTCGAGAAGTCCATCTACGGCGGCTCACCCGCAGACGTCATTGCAGCTGCGCGAACCACGTCCGACCACGTCAAGACGCTCCTGATTGTCGGACACGAACCCGGAATTCCCTGGACTGCACTCGATCTCGCATCGAACGAAAACTCCGAAGCGGCCCAACGTATCCGCGACAAGTTCCCGACTTCGGCGATCGCCGTCCTCTCCGTACCGGTGCCGTGGACCGAACTTGACGACTCCGTCGCCACTCTGCTCGAGTTTCACGTGCCCCGTTAGATCAACCACACTGCTAAACCACCTCACGCAATAGGCGGTCCGAAAGTGCAAGCGCGTCACGGTCGTACGTCGATGTCGACGCCAACACTTCGTCGGCACCGGTCCGTTCGGCGAGATCGTGAAGTTGCTGTTTCACCTCGACGGGTGTGCCGTGCAGCGCCGACGCCATGAACGACTCGATCCGCCTGGCGTTTCGATCACTGCGCGGAGCACGCCTGATCTCGTCCAGCGACGCGAGCGGCGGAAACTCCCCCGTCCGTGACGATTCTGCGAGCGCGTATGCCTCCGGGATCAGCAACTCACGCGCCGCGTCGGTGGAATCGGCAACCGCCACTTCGAGAGAAACCACCACATAAGGTTCGGGATGCGTGTCGGTGGGCCGGAAAGCTCGGCGGTACTCGTCCAATGCCTCCACCCGGTCGGTGCTCCCAATTCCGAGTATCGGCCCACCCACGACCACCGGAAGCCCCAGCTGCGCTGCCACTTTCAGACCTGTGCGCGTCGCCAGCACGAAGATCGGGACTCCAGTCTGCGACGCCGGCCGTGCCGTCACTGCCGCGGAACCGTCCAGATAACGCCTCACCTCGTCCAGGTCCGACACAAACGTGTCCGGAGCGTCCTTGCCACGTCGTAGTGCCTGACGAACAGGCTCCGTGAATCCCAGCGATCGGCCGAGGCCGAGATCGATTCGCCCCGGGTACAGAGCCTCCAGCATCAGGAACTGCTCGGCAACGATCAGCGGTTGGTGATTCGGCAGCATGACCCCACCGCTGCCGAGTCTGATATCGCGCGTATGCGCGCCGATCGCGGCAAGCAGTACTGCCGGCGACCCGCTCCCGATCCCGGGAACCGCGTGATGCTCGGCCACCCAGAACCGGTGGTAGCCGAGAGCGTCGGCGTGCGCGGCACGTTCGACGGAATGCGTCAGAGCTGCGGAGTCGGGGTATCCGCTCCTGGTTCGGGATCGGTCGAGCAGTGAGAGAAGCACCCTCGGAGCAACAAGGAATTCGGAAAGTTTCATCCGGACGCCAAACGAGGACCGTTTCTGACCGCAATACCCGCAACACTGGACCTGTCGCCGGAATTCACCATCACATGAAGGGCACGTCATGGACATCAAGCTCGAACTGGTCGCCATTCCCGTCACCGACATCGACCGCGCCAAGGACTTCTACGTCCGCCTCGGATTCAATGCCGACCACGATCACACGGTCAGCGAAGACCTGCGATTCGTCCAGCTGACCCCTCCCGGTTCGGCCTGCTCGATCTGCATCGGCAAGGGAATCACCGACGCCGAGCCCGGCTCGGTCGTCGGCATGCAGGTAGTGGTCAAGGACATCGAAGAGGCCGAGCGCGAGTTCAAGAGCCGCGGCATCGACATCAGCCCGATCGACGACCAGGCCTGGGGGCGGTTCATCTACTTCGCCGACCCCGACGGGAACAAGTGGGCCGTCCAGGAGATCGTCATCCCGGACCTCAGCGGCAGCAACTCCTGAAAACGTCCCACTCCTGACATGAAAAATCCCCCCACCTCTTTCGAAGTGGGGGGATTTTCTACGAACTAACGCTTAGCGGTAGTCGTTGCTGAAGCCGTAGTCGTCCAGCGGAACTGCAGCACCGGTGTTCTGGCCGAAGCCGTCCGGGCTGTAGTACTGGTCGTCGTACGACGGCACTGCGTAAGCAGCGGCGCGTGCCTCTTCGGTGGGCTGAACCTGGATGTTGCGGTAACGGTTGATACCGGTACCGGCAGGGATCAGCTTGCCGATGATGACATTTTCCTTCAGACCGATCAGCTTGTCCGAGCGGCAGTTGATAGCCGCGTCGGTCAAGACACGAGTGGTCTCCTGGAACGATGCCGCGGACAGCCACGAATCCGTCGCGAGCGACGCCTTCGTGATACCCATGAGCACCGGACGGCCGGCTGCGGGCTCGCCACCCTCGGCGACAACGCGGCGGTTTGCCGACTCGAACTCGGCGCGCTCGGTGAGCGAACCGGGCAGGAACTCGGTGGCACCGGAATCGATGATCGTCACGCGACGAAGCATCTGGCGCACGATGACCTCGATGTGCTTGTCGTGGATCGACACACCCTGGCTCCGGTACACCTCCTGGACCTCGTTGACCAAGTGGATCTGAACCTGACGCGGACCCATGACTCGCAGGACCTCGTGGGGATCGGCAGCACCTTCCATGAGCTGCTGTCCGACCTCGACGTGGTCACCGTCAGCCAAGAGGCTTTCGCGACCGTCGGCATGCTTGAAGACACGCAGACGCTGACGCTTGCTGAGCTTGTCGTAGACAACCTCTTCGCCGCCGTCGTCCGGAACGATGGTGATCTTGTAGAAACGATCGCCGTCTTCGAGCTGTACCCGACCGGTGACGTCCGCGATAGGAGCCTTGCCCTTGGGCACACGTGCCTCGAACAGCTCCTGGACACGCGGCAGACCGCCGGTGATGTCATCTCCTGCGACACCACCCTGGTGGAAGGTACGCATGGTCAGCTGGGTACCGGGCTCACCGATCGACTGTGCGGCGACGATACCGACAGCCTCACCGATGTCGACCAGCTTGCCGGTGGCCATCGAGCGGCCGTAGCAAGTGGCGCAAACGCCGGTGCCGGTGGTGCAGGTCAGGACCGAGCGGACCTTGACCGTCGTGATGCCGGCTTCGAGCAGAGCATCGATCGCGGGGTCACCGAGATCGTGGCCACGCTCGACGATGACGGTGCCGTTCGCGTCGACTGCATCGGCCGCCAAGGTACGGGCGTACGTGCTGGTCTCCACGTGAGCATCGCGGATCATCGTGCCGTCGGCCTGCTTCTCGGCGATCGTGGTGACGATGCCGCGCTCTGTTCCACAGTCGACCTCGCGGACGATGACGTCCTGCGAAACGTCCACCAGACGACGGGTCAGGTAACCCGAGTCGGCGGTGCGGAGTGCGGTATCGGCCAGACCCTTACGAGCACCGTGCGTGTTGATGAAGTACTCGAGAACGGTCAGGCCTTCCTTGAAGGAAGACTTGATCGGACGCGGGATGAACTCACCCTTCGGGTTTGTCACCAGGCCCTTCATACCGGCGAGCGAGCGAACCTGAGTCATGTTGCCGGCTGCGCCGGACTTCACGATCATCGGGATCGGGTTGCTGTCGGGGAAGTGAGCCTCCATGGCCTTGCCGACCTTGTCGGTCGCTTCCTGCCAAATGGTGACCAGAGCGCTGTTGCGCTCCTTCTTGTCCAGAGCACCACGCTGGTACTGCTTCTCGATCTTGTCGGCCTGAGCCTCGAAGTCCTCGATGATGGCAGGCTTCTCCGGCGGCACGAGCACGTCGGAGATCGAGACCGTGACACCCGAACGGGTGGCCCAGTAGAACCCGACGTCCTTGAGCTTGTCGACGGTCTGAGCAACCACGATCATCGGGTACCGCTCGGCGAGATCGTTGATGATCGTCGCCTGGCGCTTCTTCGGCATCTGCTCGTTGACGAACGGGTAGTCCGCCGGAAGCAGCTCGTTGAAGAGCACACGGCCGAGTGTCGTGGTGGCGGTCCAGCCGTCACCGTAGTTCCAGCCCTCGGGGAACAGTTCGTTCTCGAGGTCGCGCGGCGGACGCTGCTGCGTCAGACGCACCTTGATCTGAGCCTGAACCGAGAGCGCGCCGCGGTCGACTGCCATCTGAGCCTCGGCGGGCGAGGAGTACACGCCCTGCTCTGCCTCGTCGTTGGTCGGAGCAACGAGCTCACCGGTGACACCCTCGTCGAGACGGGTCAGGTGGAACAGACCCGTGACCATGTCCAGACGCGGCATGGCGAGCGGGCGACCCGAAGCAGGCGAGAGGATGTTGTTCGAGGACAGCATCAGGATGCGTGCCTCGGCCTGAGCCTCTGCCGACAGCGGGAGGTGAACAGCCATCTGGTCACCGTCGAAGTCGGCGTTGAAGGCCTCACACACCAGCGGGTGGAGCTGAATGGCCTTGCCCTCGACGAGCTGCGGCTCGAATGCCTGGATACCCAGACGGTGCAGCGTAGGTGCACGGTTGAGCAGCACGGGGTGCTCGGCGATGACCTCTTCGAGGACGTCCCACACCTGGACGCGCTTGCGCTCGACCATGCGCTTTGCCGACTTGATGTTCTGCGCGTGGTTCAGATCGACCAGACGCTTCATCACGAACGGCTTGAACAGCTCGAGAGCCATCAGCTTGGGCAGACCACACTGGTGCAGCTTGAGCTGAGGACCGACGACGATGACGGAACGACCCGAGTAGTCGACGCGCTTACCGAGCAGGTTCTGACGGAAGCGACCCTGCTTGCCCTTGAGCAGATCGCTCAGGGACTTCAGCGGGCGGTTACCCGGTCCGGTGACCGGACGTCCACGACGACCGTTGTCGAACAGGGCGTCGACCGACTCCTGCAGCATCCGCTTCTCGTTGTTGACGATGATCTCGGGAGCACCGAGGTCGATCAGTCGCTTGAGGCGGTTGTTGCGGTTGATGACGCGGCGGTACAGGTCGTTGAGGTCGGACGTCGCGAAACGTCCACCGTCGAGCTGAACCATCGGGCGAAGCTCCGGCGGGATCACCGGAACAGCGTTGAGGACCATGCCCATCGGCGAGTTGCCGTTGGTCTGGAATGCCGCAACCACCTTGAGGCGCTTGAGTGCACGCAGCTTCTTCTGGCCCTTGCCGCTGCGGATGGTCTCGCGGAGAGACTCTGCCTCGGCGTCGAGGTCGAAGTTCTGCATCAGGATCTGGATGGACTCTGCGCCCATCGCACCCGTGAAGTACTCGCCGTAACGGTCGACCAGCTCGCGGTACAGGAGCTCGTCGATGATGAGCTGCTTGACGCTCAGCTTGGTGAAGGTGGTCCAGATCTCGTCGAGACGATCCAGCTCACGCTGCGCGCGGTCACGGAGCTGACGCATTTCGCGCTCGCCGCCGTCCTTGACCTTGCGGCGGACATCGGACTTCGCGCCCTCTGCCTCGAGCTCGGCGATGTCGGCTTCGAGCTTCTGCGCACGTGCCTCGAGATCGGCGTCGCGCTGATCTGCGACGGTCTTCTTCTCGACCTGCATCTCGGCTTCGAGGGTGGACAGCTCGTTGTGACGGAGCTCCTCGTCGACACCGACGATGACGTAGGCAGCGAAGTAGATGATCTTTTCGAGATCCTTCGGAGCCAGGTCGAGCAGGTAACCGAGACGGCTCGGAACACCCTTGAAGTACCAGATGTGCGTGACCGGTGCGGCCAGTTCGATGTGACCCATGCGCTCACGACGAACCTTGGCGCGAGTGACCTCGACGCCACAGCGCTCACAGATGATGCCCTTGAAGCGGACACGCTTGTACTTACCGCAGTAGCACTCCCAGTCCCGAGTGGGGCCGAAGATCTTCTCGCAGAAGAGGCCGTCCTTCTCGGGCTTGAGCGTGCGGTAGTTGATGGTCTCCGGCTTCTTGACCTCGCCGTAGGACCAATTGCGGATGTCCTCTGCACTGGCCAAGCCAATGCGGAGTTCATCGAAGAAGTTGACGTCGAGCACGTAACTTCCTTTCCCCGTTGGGGTTACGGTTGCCGGTCACCCGGCAACCTGACTGCCAATTCAAATGTGAACTACGCCCCCGGGCCGCTCTTTCAAGAGCAACCCGGGGACCGAAACCTAGTTCGCGAGGTCGTCGACCGTCGCAGCTTCGTTCCTGGACAGGTTGATGCCCAGGTTCGCTGCGGCCCGCTCCAAGTCCTCGTCGTCGCCGTCCGCCATCGTGATGGCCGCGCCGTCCGAGGACAGCACCTCCACGTTGAGGCAGAGCGACTGGAGCTCCTTGAGGAGCACCTTGAACGACTCGGGGATGCCGGGTTCGGGGATGTTCTCGCCCTTGACGATGGCTTCGTACACCTTGACTCGACCGACCACGTCGTCAGACTTGATGGTCAGCAGTTCCTGCAGCGTGTAAGCCGCGCCGTAGGCCTGCATCGCCCAGCACTCCATCTCACCGAAGCGCTGGCCACCGAACTGGGCCTTACCACCGAGAGGCTGCTGCGTGATCATCGAGTACGGACCGGTCGAACGAGCGTGGATCTTGTCGTCGACCAAGTGGTGCAGCTTGATGATGTACATGTAACCGACCGAGACCGGGTACGGGAACGGCTCGCCGGAGCGGCCGTCGAACAAGGTGGCCTTTCCGTCGGGTCCGACCATCTGCTCGCCGTCACGGTTCGGCAGCGTCGCGCCGAGGAGACCGGTGAGCTCGTCTTCCTTCGCACCGTCGAACACCGGGGTGGCGATGTTCGAGTCGGCCGGAGCGGACAGCATCTCTTCCGGCAGGGTCGCAGCCCAGTCGGGACGAGAGCCGTCGGACGCGATCTGAACGTTCCACCCGGTCTTGCCGATCCACCCGAGGTGGGTCTCCAAGACCTGACCGATGTTCATACGACGCGGGACGCCGTGCGTGTTCAAGATGATGTCGACAGGCGTGCCGTCCGAGAGGAACGGCATGTCTTCCTGCGGCAGGATCTTGCCGATGACGCCCTTGTTACCGTGGCGGCCGGCGAGCTTGTCGCCGTCCTGGATCTTGCGCTTCTGTGCCACGTAGACGCGGACCAGCTCGTTGACACCGGGAGGCAGATCGTCGTCTTCGTCACGCGAGAACACGCGGATTCCGATGACCTTGCCGGTCTCACCGTGAGGAACCTTGAGGGACGTGTCACGAACCTCGCGAGCCTTCTCACCGAAGATGGCGCGAAGGAGGCGCTCTTCGGGGGTCAGCTCGGTCTCGCCCTTCGGCGTGACCTTTCCGACCAGCACGTCGCCGTCACGAACCTCGGCACCGATACGGATGATGCCGCGCTCGTCGAGGTCGGCGAGGACCTCGTCGGAGACGTTCGGGATGTCGCGAGTGATTTCCTCGGCACCGAGCTTGGTGTCGCGGGCATCGATCTCGTGCTCCTCGATGTGAATCGAGGTCAGGACGTCCTCTTCCACGAGACGCTGCGACAGAATGATCGCGTCCTCGTAGTTGTGGCCTTCCCACGGCATGATCGCGACGAGCAAGTTCTTGCCCAGCGCCATCTCACCGTTCTCGGTGCAAGGGCCGTCGGCCAGAACCTGGCCGGCCTCGACACGCTGTCCCTCGTCCACGATCGGACGCTGGTTGGCGCACGTGCCCTGGTTGGAACGCGCGAACTTGCGCATCCGGTACGTCTTGCGGCTTCCGTCGTCAGCCATCACCGTGACGTAGTCCGCGGAGATCTCCTCCACGACACCGGTCTTCTCGGTGATGATGACGTCGCCGGCATCCACAGCTGCACGCAGCTCCATGCCGGTACCAACGAGAGGTGCCTCGCTGCGAACCAGCGGGACAGCCTGACGCTGCATGTTCGCGCCCATCAGGGCACGGTTTGCATCGTCGTGCTCGAGGAACGGAATCATCGCGGTTGCGACGGACACCATCTGACGCGGCGAAACGTCCATGTAGTCGATATCCGAGGACGCGACGAACTCGACCTCGCCACCCTTACGGCGGACGAGAATCTTCGAGTCGGTGAAGCGACCCTCGCGGTCGATGGCCGAGTTGGCCTGCGCGACCACGTGGCGGTCTTCTTCGTCAGCGGTCAGGTAGTCGACCTCGTCGGTCACCTGTCCGTCGACGACGCGACGGTACGGGGTCTCGATGAAACCGAACGGGTTGACGCGGGCGTAGACCGACAGCGAACCGATCAGGCCGATGTTCGGGCCTTCCGGGGTCTCGATCGGGCACATGCGGCCGTAGTGCGACGGGTGAACGTCGCGTACCTCGAGGCCGGCGCGCTCACGGGACAGACCACCCGGGCCGAGGGCGGACAGACGACGCTTGTGCGTCAGCCCCGACAGCGGGTTGTTCTGGTCCATGAACTGCGACAGCTGGGAGGTTCCGAAGAACTCCCTGATCGCAGCGACGACGGGACGGATGTTGATCAGCGTCTGAGGCGTGATTGCCTCGACGTCCTGTGTGGTCATGCGCTCACGAACCACACGCTCCATGCGGGACAGGCCCACGCGGATCTGGTTCTGGATGAGCTCGCCGACGGTACGCAGACGACGGTTGCCGAAGTGGTCGATGTCGTCGACCTCGACGGGAACCTCGACGCCGCCCGGAGCCGTCATCGAGGTGTCACCTGCGTGCAGACGCACGAGGTACTCGACGGTGGCGACGATGTCTTCTTCGGTGAGCGTGGATGCAACGATCGGCTGACCCGCGTTCAGGCCGAGCTTCTTGTTGATCTTGTAACGACCCACGCGAGCGAGGTCGTAGCGCTTGTCCTTGAAGAACAGGTTCTCCAGCAGGGTCTGCGCGCTCTCCTTGGTGGGGGGCTCGCCCGGACGCAGCTTGCGGTAGATGTCGAGCAACGCCTCATCGGTGCCGGCGGTGTTGTCCTTCTCCAGCGTGGCCATGAGGATCTCGGAGAAGCCGAAGCGCTCCGTGATCTGCTCGGTGGTCCAGCCGAGTGCCTTGAGCAGGACGGTGACAGGCTGACGACGCTTGCGGTCGATACGGACACCAACGGTGTCGCGCTTGTCGACGTCGAACTCGAGCCATGCGCCGCGACCCGGGATCACCTTGACGCTGTGCAGATCCTTCTCGGTGCTCTTGTCGACGCTCATGTCGAAGTACACACCGGGGGAACGCACGAGCTGCGAGACGACCACACGCTCGGTGCCGTTGATGATGAAGGTGCCCTTGTCGGTCATCATCGGGAAATCTCCCATGAAGACCGTCTGGCTCTTGATCTCACCAGTGTTGTTGTTGATGAACTCCGCGGTGACGAACAACGGCGCCGCGTAGGTCATGTCCTTGTCTTTGCACTCGTCCGTCGAGGCCTTGACCTCGTCGAATCGAGGGTCGGAGAAGGACAGCGACATAGTGCCGTTGAAATCCTCGATCGGAGAAAGCTCCGCGAGGATGTCCTCGAGACCACCGGACACTGCATTGTCGCCGAGTGCCGCTGCTCGTTCACGCCAACTCTGCGCGCCGATCAGCCACTCGAACGAATCTGTCTGTACGTCAAGAAGCCCGGGAACTTCGAGGGGTTCGCGAACTTTCGCGAACGAAACCCTCTTCGGGGCTCCGGGGATTCCGGAAACTGCCTTGGTCTGGCTAGAGACTGCCAAGATGCGTCCTTCCAGCACCTCACGCGGGCCGCTCCGTGCTGTTGCGACCGCCGCTGTATCTGCTTCGAATTTCGCTGGTTACAACCCGAACGAAACCCGTCGCAGAAAGCAAGAAGTACTTGACTTCGCAGCGGTTGAGACGAGGGGTGGACAGGAGGCAGCCAGCGCAACGTCCAAAAGTACACCCTTACTCTGGAAATGTCGAGTCGGGTGTAACTGAGGGTCGAATTCAGATACTGACGTGAGACTGCCGATCACTCGTCCGTGCATGTTCACCGATCAGAGTGGACCTTGCGGACCGCTCCGTCAAGGGCGAGAGCGCGTGTCGCAGCATTCGAACATTCGTGACGCGCATTCGAACACTGCCACCGGGAGTGTAGCCAGCAGCGGCGTCACATACGAAAAATCTGGACCGACATCGTGCGTCGATCCAGATCTTCGCGCTGGTGCGCAGGGTGCTACTGGTCGCGAATCTCCGAGCTACTGGTCGCGAATCTCCGAGATCAGCCAGTTTCCGTCCTGCTTCTCCAGACTCACGATGACCATTCCGGAGCGAGAGTCTGCCGCCACGCCGTTCTGCGTCGAGCTGACGTTCAGTTGGGCGAGCAACTGTGCTCGGTCCTTCTCGAGCCGTGTGATCCCGATCAGCGGGACATCAGCGGTCGTTGCCGTCTGGGTTTGTTCGACGCCGGCCTTCTGCGTGTCCTTGTACTGCGTCAGCTGATCGCGCATCGACTGGTTCAGGCCCTGGACACCCTTGTCGAAATCGGCGTCGAACGTGTCGGGAGAGAACGTGAAGACTGCAGCCAACGCCGACGGCGTCACACGAAGAACCTCAGCCGTGGCGCCTTCGTCCACCCAGGCGATGTCGTCCGTCTTCGCGCCGACTTTGAAGAAGGCGATGCCGGCGAGGATCGCGACGATGACCGCTGCGGCCCCCAGGATCGCGACCAGGCGCCAACCGGCCTTGGATTGTGTAGGTGTTGTCGCCGACTCCCCCGCGCCCGTCTCCGAGGTAGCAGGGGCCTTGGGCTCGTCTGCGACGGTTTTCGCCGGTTTGGTCAGATCGGGGCCCGGTGTGGATTCCGGAGCGTCGGTTTCCGTCTTCGGCGGCTCGATGTCTCCGGACTCTGCCTTCGTGAGCGTCGGCTTCGCAACCTCCGGCTTCGCAACCTCCGGCTTCACAGCCTCCTGTGTTTCCTCTTCCGGCTGTTCGATCGTGGGCTCGACCGGATCCGAATCGGACGTCCCCGCGGGGACGTTGAGCGAGCGAGCGCTTCCCGCGATCTTCGGCCGACGGTTCTGCGGGGAGGACGGTCCGCCGGTACGACGTTTGGGTGGCATTACGCGCTTCTCCTTCGAGGGATGTCGGTGTGCAGGTTCGACGAACTACTGGCCACCGGAATCACCACCCTCGGTTGTCGGTGCGGGAGCACCGGAGGCAGGTGCCTCGGTCCCCGAACCGGGTGCGGGCGTTGCGTCAGGAGCAGGCGTGGAGCCGTCGGTGGCCGGCAGGGTGCCGGAGCCGAGATCGAGCCGAGAGCCGATCGGATCAGCCGACTGAGCCTTCCAGACCCCGTCGACCTCGACCATGCCCAGCCGCATGCCGAGCTGATTCTTGACGAACTGGTTGCCCTGGGTCGTGGTGACTCGAACGACGACCAGTGCCGTGGCGGTCCGGTCATCGGTATTGAGCTCGGTCAGCGCGGACTGAACGACTTCGGTGTCAGCCTTCGAGCCCGAGTTACGCAACTCGTCTGTGATGGAATCCTGAACGGTCTGCAGATACGTCGTCATCTCGTCACCGGTCACCGAAGAACGCATGTTCTCGATCGACTGGTCGAGATTGGCCGAATCCGCGTTGTTGAGGTTGATCGCGACTTGCTGCGCACCGATAAGCGCGTCGTCACGCATCTCGGCGGTGGTGCGGTCGGTGGTGAGCGCCCGAACGTACGGGACGCCGAACACACCGAGCGCAACCACGGCCGCCAGAAGCAAGACACCGACCGCAATCAGAGACGCTGTCAGCCCCTTCGGTCTACCGGTTGTCGGCGCTCCCGATTCCACTTGCTCGGGCCCGCCGGACTGCGGGGAACTGTTTCTCTGAATCACACTCACTACCCTACTTACCTGTTTTGCCCAGCCTCTGGCCGCGAATCGTCAACTGCCACAACTCAGTAGCCTGAACTGCACAAACTCGACCACATTCGGATCGGTCTACTTCGGTGTCACTCCGAGCAACGGCGCCAACTGCGTCGCGATCGGGTTGAGGTTCAACTTGTCCGGATCGACCTTCGGCTTGAAGTCCCAAGGCTGGATCGTGTCGGGATCGGCGTACACCACGCGGTTGGCACTGCGGACGCCCGTCTCGCTGCCCAGCGGCGTCTCACACGACGCGGCGGTGTTGAGCGGGAAGTCCTGCTGGGTGTCGTCGAAATTGGGATTCTGACGCTTCATCTCGTCCAGGATCGCCATGGTGCCTTCGTAACCCACCGTGCACGAGAGCGGATTGTTGGTCTCCAGCACCAAGCCCTGATGGACCGTTCCGTCGCCGGGAGCAACCGTCGGTGCGGCAGCGGCCAGACCGGGAAGGAAGATCAGGAACGGCTGCAGCGCGATCGTTCGCGGCGCAAGCGTCTTGGTGGTCGCGGCAAGATTGGTCAGGTCAGTCGTCAGGCTCGGGCCCGCCTCGTTGATGAGGGCACCGATCTGATCGCTGGCCGGGATGCCGTTGTCGATCAAGCGACGGATGTCCGGATCACTGGTCCGCAACTGCGCCGTGACAGCATCGAGATCGGTACTGAACTGCTTGATCGCGGAGGACTGATCCGACTGCGTCGTCAATACCGTCTCACTGTTCCGAATCAGCGCGAGCGTCTGAGGCAGAGTGTCGAGCCCGGACTGCGAGAGGCCGGACAGCGAATCGGCCAGGACCTGAATGTCCTCGCCCTTGCCGTTGAACGCTGCACCGAGTTCGACGGCGACGGTGTGGAGCGCGTCGACGGGCACGGACTTGACCAAGCCGTTGGCACTGGTCAGCACATCCTCGATCGGGATCGGAGTTGTGGTGTCCCCCACCGCGATCACCGAGCCGTCCTCGAGAAACGGTCCCTGGTCGGTATCGGGCTGAAGGTCGACGTACTGCTCACCGATGGCGGAGCGGTTGGCCACGACGGCACGGGCCGACGCGGGAATCTCCGGAGCACTGTTGTCGATCTTCAGGTCGACCTGAATTCCGTCCTCGGTCAACGACATGTCGCCCACTCGCCCGACCGGCACGCCGCGATACGTCACCTCGGCGTTGGTGAAAATTCCACCGGACGTGGCCAATTCGGTCTTGACCGTGTACTGACCGAACCCCATGAGGTTGTCCAGGCGCACGTACTTGGCGCCGACGTAGATGAGACCCAGGAGCGCAACCACGACAAAGCCGACGAGCTGCCATCTGACCAGAGCTGATCTCACTGTCCATCACCGCCGATTCCGAACTGTTCCAGCATTCCCTGGATGGGGTTGAGTGGGTTCGCCGCGGGCGCCGGCGTTGCCGGGTCACCCGCTGTTGTGGCGGGAAGGCCGGCGACAACGGGAACCTGCGGCAGGATCGGAGCGATCGGCAGCAGTGACACTGTCGGCCAGCCCGGTCGCGGTCCGTTGCCGTTGTAGTACGGGTTGGAGGGGTCGACCACCGGCTTGGGATTGCCGAACTTGGGCTGGCGGTATTCCGGTTCTCCCTGCCCGACACCGAGACCCGAGAGTGTATTGCCGATCTGCAGGTCGACACTCAGGAAGAGGTTGACGGAACCACCCTGTGCAATTTTCTCGACACCGTCCGGGAACGGGAACGTCGGAAGGAACGGAAGTGCCCCCACGAAGTCGTCACCGGAGTCTGCGAGCGCCTGCAGCGTCGGACGCAGAGCCTGAAGATCAGCGATCAGATCGTCCTTGGACTGTGTGAGGACGTCGGTTCCCACTGTTCCGAGTCGATCCACCTGAGCGAGCATCTGCGTCAGCTGCGGACGCTGCTCGTTGAGAACCTGTGTCGCAACGGGGAGTTCCTCGAGAATCTTCCCGATCTTCTCGTTCTGATCGTTGACGCGAGTCGAGAGCACATCCAGGCCGTCGAGGGCGCGTGTGATGTCGTCACGCTGCTCGTTGAGTCCACCGATGAGTGTGTTCGCCTGCTCCAGAAGACTTCTCGTCTTGCCTTCGCGACCGTCGAACGCGGCACCGAGTTCTTCGACGATGGGCTGCAACTGGCCCACACCGCCGCCGTTGAGCAGCAGCGACAATGCGCCGAGAACCTGCTCGATCTCCGTGGCGTGGCGAGTGCGATCCAGCGGAATGAGGTCACCGTCGGCCAGCTTCGCAGAGTCCGGTCCGGACGGCGGGGCCGACAGCTGGATGAACTTCTCGCCGAGCAGGTTGGTCTGCTCGACCGCGGCAATTGCGTTGGCGGGCAGATCAACCGACGAGTCGAGGATGATTCCGACGTCCGCGGTCCATCCGTCCGGTCCGACCGACACGTCGTCGACTCGACCGACGGGAACGCCGTCGACCTTCACAGCGGACTGCGGAACCAAGTCGAGCACGTCGTCGAACTGAATGGTCAAGTGCATCGGATCGGAACCCACATCAGGACCGCCGGGAAGCGGGACAGCGTAGATCCCCTCGGACGAGCAGGCGGTTGCCGAGATCAGGACGGCGCACAATCCGGCGCCGACTATCAACGAACGCTTCACTCGCCCTCCCCGTTTCCACTGGTCAGTCGCGGTGACACGACGCCGGGCACAGTGCCCGGAACTACCTGCATCTGTCGTTCGGAACCGGCAAGGATGCCGAAGGGAAGGTTCAGGCCTGCAGCCTGATTGGCTGCGTCGGTCATCGCAGCGACGTTTGCGCACTGGTCGATAGCCGGTTGCATCTGCCTTCCCAATGCCTCGAACCGCGGATCACCGGGCAACAGCTTGCCGAGGTCCATCAACTTGCAGAGCACGCCGGCCGGGTTCTGAAGATCAGGGAACGCCAGACGTGAAGCCAGCACACCTGATTCGGCGTCGTACGAGTTGACCAAGTTGGAGATCGCCAGCGGAAGCATGGTGAGCGTGTTGGCCAGTGCTTCCTTGTTGTTCGCCAATGTCTGTGTCGGTTCGACGAGACCTTCGGTTGTCTGGACCAGTTGATCGCGGTTGTCGGCCACGAACTTCGCGACGTCGCCGAGCGCAATCGAGAGCTGGTTCAGAGCGGCACCGAGATCGTCGCGCTCACCTGCCAGGAATCCGGTCAGGTCCGACAACTGCGTGTTGAACTGGCGCACCTGCTGATCGTTGGCCGCGAGAGCGCCCACAAAAGTATCCAGGTTCTTGATGGTGAGCGAGATGTTGTCACGCGAATCGTTGAGCGTCCGTGCGGCATCCGAGAGGTTGGTGATGCTGTCTCCCAACGCTTCACCGTTGCCCTCGAGGTTGGCCGCACCTGTCTCGACGAAATCGGACAGTGCTCCGTTCTTGTTGGCACCTTCAGGACCGAGAGCCGACGCGAGTTCGTCGATGCTGGAGTACAACTGGTCGACCTCGACGGGCGTCGCCGTCTTCTCGATCGGAATTACTGCACCGCTGGCCATCTTGTCGCCGCCGGTGAAGACCGGTGTCAGCTGGATGTAGCGGTCGGCAACCACCGACGGCGTGATCTGAGCGGCACTGGCACCCGCGGGAATGTCGATCCCACGATCGACACGCAGCTCGACCTTGACCTGATCTCCCTGGGGTTCGACGGATTCGACGGTGCCGACCTTGACACCGAGAACACGAACGTCGGAGCCGTCGTAGATACCCACCGACTTGTCGAAGTAGGCGGTGATCTTGGTGGTTCCGGCGCGAGTGAACACCCACCACAGCGCGCCACCGATTACGAGTAACCCGATCAGAACAGCGGCGATGATCGCGACCGAGCGCTTCTTGGAGCCGCTTCCGGCTTCGGCAGTATCAGCCATCAGTTGCCTCCCAACGTACGAACGGGGTCACGGTAGCCCGGAATGTCCGGCAGACCCGGCGGAAGGAGGTTCACGACGACCTGGTCGAACCAACGGCCGTTGCCGACCACGTTGGCATACAAGCGAATGAAGGGTTCGTAGAGCTTCAGTGCCTTGTCCAGGTTCTCGTTGTTTGCCTTCAGGATGTCGATGACGCCGTTGAGCTGCGTCAGCGCCGGCCCGATTGCCGCCTCGTTGTCACGAACGAGACCGGTGAGCTGCTGAGAGACGCGCTGGGTTCCGGTGAGCAGCTGCGAAATCGCTTGCTGGCGATTGTTGAGCTCCTGCACCAGTAGTCCACCGTCTCGGATCAGCTGGGTGAATTCCTTGTTGCGGTCAGCAAGAATCTGCGACGTCTTCCCGGTGGCGGCGAAGAGCTTCTGCAAGTCCTGATCGCGGCTCGCGATCGTCTGCGACAGCCGACTGACACCGTCGAGCGAAGCGCGGACATCGCCAGGTGTCTCAGAGAATGCCTGGGACAACGTCTCCATGCTCTTCGCCAACTGGTCGGTGTCGATGTCGCCGACGGTGTCCGCCGCGGCCGAGAAGGCCTGAACGACGTCGTACGGAGATGTGGTGCGCTCGAGCGGAATCCGATCCTTGGGATCGAGGTTGTCGGTTCCGCGCGGATCTAGGGCGAGGTACTTCTGTCCCAGAATGGTCTTGATCTGAATGGACGCAGAGGTTTGATCTCCCACCCACGCGTCACTGACCTTGAAGTCGACGAGAACACGGTCACCGTCGAGATCGACGGAAGTGACCTTGCCGACCTTCACGCCGGCGATACGAACCTCGTTACCAGGCTTGAGACCCGCGGCTTCGGAGAACTCGGCGGAGTAGGACGAGCCTGCTCCCACGAACGGAAGCGAATCGAGGAAGAACGCGGACAAAGTGGCCAGCAGCACCACGAAGATACCGATGGCTCCGGCCATTGCCGGACTGCGACGTTTACTCATCGACCTTGCAACTCCCTCATACCGTCTTGAGTGCATCGCGTGGCCGCGTTGGTGTAAATCGGCTGATTGACCGTCGGCAGGCCGGTGGGCAGATTCAGCGACGCAGACTGTCCTGGACCGGCAACGATGTCGATTCCGCACAGATAGAACTGGAACCAGGAACCGTAGCTCGCTACGCGTGCGAGCTTCTCGAGCTTGACCGGCAAGGTCTCGAGCACCGCGTTGACGTCGTCACTCCGACGATTGAGTGTGGTCGCCAATGTGTTGAGCGCCGTGATCGAGCCCTGAATCGACGGCCGCGTCGGCTCGAGCAGGTCTGCCGTCGCGTCGGTCAGGCCGGCGAGTGAGGTGACGGCCGAACCGACCACCCCACGCTCGTTGGCCAACCCGGTGACGAGTTGCTGGGTGTTGACGATCAGTGAATCGAGGTTCTTGTCGTTCGCGTTGACGGTGTCGAGAACGTCGTTGAGGTTCTTGATCACCGCGCCGATGACCGCGTCCTTGTCCGCGACGGTGTTGGTCAGGCTCGCGGTGTTGCGCACGAGCTCACTGATGGTGCCCGATTCGCCTTGGAAGACCTGGATGATCTGGTACGACAGCTTGTTGACGTCGTCCGCGCTCAGGGTGGTGAACAGCGGCTTGAAGCCGTTGAAGAGTGTCGTGAGGTTGACTGCCGGGCGCGTCTGAGACAGCGGCAGGGTATCGCCGCCGGTGATCTTCTTGCCTTGGCTGCCTTCACCTTGCGAGAGCGAGATGTACCGCTGCCCCACCAGGTTGCGGAACCGGATGGTGGCGATGGAACTGGCCGGCAACCAATCACGGTCGGACACCGAGAACTGGACCTCGGCCTGGTTGTCGTTGACGATGGCAATCTTCTCGACCTGGCCGACACGAACACCGGCAATGCGGACCTCGTCGCCCTCGTTCAACGAAGTGACGTCGGAGAAGACGGCGTTGAACTTGGTGCCGCCACCGCCGCCGAGGTTGGCGATACTGGCTGCCAGCAGTCCTGTCGCCAGGACCGTCACCACAACGAAGATGATGAGCTTTGTCAGCGGAGCTGCGAGTCCTCTCATTGGACGCTCACCTCCGCACCTGCGAATGCCGGAGCGCTGACCATCGTGGTCCACGCCGGAACATCGTCCGGCGCAACACCGTTGGCCTGTCCGTAGATCACCTTCAACGTATCCTCTTCGAGTTTCGAGCCCGCGTAGCCGGCCTGCTGAGCCGGACCGCTGTTGTTGGTCGAGAACAACTGAGGTCCGGAGCCCTCGGGTGCAGGCAGGAATTCCATGGTGGCGGGACCTGGATTGCGGGAAGGAACCTGGTAGGAACCGTCACCGTACGAACCGCCGGGGTACTGCGGGAACGGACGACCGGGCTCGGTGACGTTGTCGTAGCAAACCGGGCCGCGGTTGTCGACGAGCCGTGGCTCGTCTTGGTTGGGCAGGTAGCGACCCTTGGGGTTCACGATCTGAATACTCGCACGCACACCAGGATTGGGCGCGTCGGTGGACAGGATCTTGGCAGCTTCCGGAGCGGTGTCCGAGAAGCCCTTGAACGTGCACCCGAAGGTCGGGGAGTACTGGGCCAGAAGCTGGAGAGCTTCCTTCGAATCCGCAGCGAGCGTGATGATCGAGGACGAGTTCGCTTCGAGGAAGGCTGCGGTGTCAGACGATGTCACGGTGAGCGACGCCAGCAGTGTCCGCAACTGGTCCTGCTTCTGCACCACCGTGTTACCCGTGGTCCGCAGATTGTCGAGAGCGTTGATCAGATCGGGCGCAGCGTCCGAGTACGTCTGGGAGAAGTCCGCGAACTTGCGCAGATCCTCTTGCACCGCGGGCAGTTCGGTATTGACGCCGCGGAAGATCTCCTCGAGACGATCGACCGTCAGACCGAGCTCGGCGCCGCGTCCCGTCAGACCCTGCGCGAGAGAACCGAGAGTGTTCGCCAGATCCTGCGGCGGAATCGCCTGCAGAAGTGGGAGCAGTCCGTCCAGAACGTCGCCGACCTCGACAGCATTGCCGCTCTTGTCCTGGTGGATCACCGTTCCCGCGGAAATCGGGGTCGCGGTGGTTCCCTCCGGAATGATCAGGGAGACGTAGCGCTCACCGAAAAGCGTCTTCGGGAGCAGACGCGCCGTGACGTTGGACGGAATGAGATCAGCCTTGTCCGGCTCGATCGCGAGGACCGAGGTGACCTGGCCGTCTTTCGTCGACGCGGATCGCACCTCGCCGACCAGCAGCCCACGGACCTTGACGTCCGCGTTGGGTGGCAACGCATTTCCGACTGTGTCGGTCACGAGGTCGATCTTCACGACGTCCTTGAACGTCTTGTTGAAGGTTCCGATGGTGAAGGCCAGGAACAATGCCAACACCACGAAGAACACGAGTCCGAGCACACGGCGGCGCAGGACTGACGGAGCCTCGATCATCCGGCCACCCTCACTGTCGTCGTGGTGCCCCAGATTGCGAGGCTGAGGAAGAAGTCGAGAACGGCGATCGTCACGATTGCGGCGCGAACAGCGCGGCCGACGGCCACGCCGACACCTGCGGGACCACCTGAGGCATGGAACCCGTAGTAGCAGTGGATCAGGATCAGCACGAAGGCGAATACCAGGACTTTCGCAAACGAATACAGCACGTCCTGCGGTGGCAGGAACAGGTTGAAGTAGTGGTCGTAGGAACCCGTCGACTGCCCGTTGAAGACCGTGCTGATCACTCTCGAGGCGAGGTACGCCGCAAGCAGACCCACGATGTACAGCGGGATGACGGCGACGAAGCCGGCGATCATGCGCGTCGTGACCAGGAACGGCACCGACGGAACTGCCATGACCTCGAGCGCGTCGATCTCTTCGGAGATTCGCATGGCACCGAGTTGAGCGGTGAAACCACAACCCACCGTGGCCGAGAGCGCAAGAGCCGCAACGATCGGAGCGATCTCACGGGTGTTGACGTATGCGGAGAGGAAGCCGGTCAGGACCGAGCTACCCAACTGCTCCAGAGCGGCGAAGCCCTGGAGGCCGACGACGACACCCGTGAATCCGGACATCATCGCGATGACGCCGATGGTTCCGCCGATCACTGCGAGCGCACCGCTACCGAAGGTCACTTCGGCGAGTAGTCGAAGCGTCTCCTTCCGGTACCGATGCAGCGTGCGAGGGGTCCACGCGATGGCGCGCGCGTAGAACGACATCTGCTCGCCCGCGCGGTCCAACGCGTTCACTGGAATTCTGGCTACTTTGCGACTCTTCAGCAGGAACTGATCGCCGCGGCCTCGTGCGATGGTCATTTAGGTCAAGATCCCTTCGCCGGCACGATCTGGAGGTACACCATCGTCAGAATCAGATTGGCGAAGAACAACAGCAGGAACGTGATGACGACGGCCTGGTTCACCGCCTCACCGACGCCCTTCGGGCCACCGGACGGGTGGAGTCCCTTGTACGCGGAGATCACACCAGCGATGACACCGAACACCGCGGCTTTGATCTCACCGCTCCAAATGTCCGGTAGCTGCGCAAAAGCTGAGAACGACGAGATGTAGGCACCAGGGTTACCACCCTGCAGGATCACGTTGAAGAAGTAACCACCCGCGATACCGACGACGGACACCAGTCCGTTGAGCAGAACAGCGATCAGCACCATCGCGAGTACACGCGGAACCACCAGGCGCTGAATCGGATTGATTCCGAGGACTTCCATCGCGTCGATCTCTTCACGAATGGTTCGAGAACCGAGATCGGCCGTCACGGCCGATCCGGCCGCACCGGCGACCAGCAACGCTGTCACCAGGGGGCTACCCTGCTGGATCACCGCCAGGACGCTGGCAGCGCCGGTGAACGATTCTGCACCCAACTGCTTGATCAGCGAACCGGTCTGCAGTGAGACGACGGCGCCGAAAGGGATGGCTACCAATGCCGTCGGCAAAATTGTCACGCTGGCGATGAACCAGGCCTGCTCGATGAACTCACGGAACTGAAATGGACGCCGGAACGTATTCCTGACGACGTCGACAAACAGTTCGACGATGTTTCCGGCCTGAGTTAATGCTCCGTTGACCGGACTCAGAACCGAGTTGCGGGTAACCCCCATCCGATATGCCTACCCTTGCCCGTGTGTCGTGTTTCCGTAGGGATCGCCCTCGTATGCAGGAATGACCTGCGTGTCTTGCGAGTTGTCGTTCCACTCCCCCTGATAGCCGCTCGCTTCGGCGTACTGGGGATCGTACTGCCCAGTTCCGTCAACCTCGTCGAGGCTGTCCTGAATCGCCGCCTGTGCGTTAGCTGGGAGGGTGTGCATGATCTGACGGACGCGCTCCTGGCGACGACGAACAGCCTGACGCTCCGGGTTTCCGGGGGTGGCCTTCATCTGCGGCACGATGCCCTCGACGTCGTCGACACCACCGGCGTGGTGACCGGCGTCGACGAGCGCCTGCTCGTGCGCCATCTGAGCCTCGTCCTTCTCCTCCGACATACCGATCGGACCGATCATCGTTCCGTTGAGGAACTGCTTGACGACGGGCTCGTCCGAGGTGAGCAGCACCTCACGAGGACCGAACATCACCAACTGACGACGGAAGAGCATGCCGATGTTGTCCGGCACCGTGCGTGCGAGGTTGATGTTGTGCGAGACGATCAGAATCGTCGCGTCCGACTGGGCGTTGATGTCGATCAGCGTTTGGCTGATGTACGTCGTACGCACCGGATCCAGACCGGAGTCGGGCTCGTCGACGAGGATGATCTCGGGATCGAGAACGAGTGCACGCGCCAGACCGGCACGCTTGCGCATACCGCCGGAGATCTCACCGGGAAGCTTGTCCTCGGCGCCGACCAGACCCGTGAGGTCCAACTTCTCCATCACGATCTTGCGGATATCGGATTCCGACTTCTTGGTGTGCTCACGAAGCGGGAAGGCGATGTTGTCGTACAAGTTCATCGAGCCGAACAGTGCGCCGTCCTGGAAGAGAACGCCGAACAGCTTGCGGATCTCGTAGAGCTCCTTGGAGGAGCACTGCAGGATGTCCGTGCCGTCGATGACGATGGAGCCTTGTTCAGGGCGGAGCAGTCCGATCAGGGACTTCAGGAACACCGACTTACCGGTACCCGAAGGCCCGAGCAGTGCGCTGACCTCACCCGCGGGAAGTGTCAACGACACGTCCTGCCAAATCCTCTGCGACCCGAAAGACTTTGTCAGTCCTTGTACCGCTACCTCGACTCCCACCATTACCTCCGCGACGTCCGTTGCATGCATGCACCCGTGTGGGTTGGGTCACTCTATCGCATGGGAGTGGTACCCGTGACTGCGAATACTACTAACGAGTAGGGAAGAAGCATAATTCAGATCACAGCCTAGTTCGGACACCCCTCCCACCTGCATGAATTCCGGCATATCACCCGCGAAAAAAGTTCAAAAAAAGAGGGCCACTCCCCGTGGGGAGTGGCCCTCTTCGTTACTACTCGCGAAGAGCAGCGGGAAAACCGTCTTACTTGATGACGATCTTTGCGCCGGCAGCTTCGAGCTTTTCCTTGGCAGCCTCTGCGGCGTCCTTGGCAACCTTCTCGAGGATGGCCTTCGGAGCGCTCTCGACGAGATCCTTGGCTTCCTTCAGGCCGAGGCCGGAAACGACCTCACGGACGACCTTGATGACCTGGATCTTCTTGTCGCCAGCCGACTCGAGGACGACGTCGAACTCGTCCTGCTCTTCAGCAGCTTCTGCGCCGGCAGCCGGTGCGCCTGCAGCGGCGACGGCGACGGGAGCAGCAGCGGTGACCTCGAAGGTCTCCTCGAATGCCTTAACGAACTCCGAGAGCTCGAGGAGGGTGAGCTCCTTGAACTGGTCCAACAACTCTTCGGTGCTGAGCTTCGCCATTGTGGCGGTCCTTCCTGTAAGTCCCATGTCGCTGATCCGCGACCGGGCGGGGTTATAGCAGTGATGCGCGGGTGCGGATCAGCTTTCGGCTTCGGCCTCGGCCGGAGCCTCGATGGCAGCCTCTGCGGGGGCCTCTGCGGCTCCGCCTTCTGCAGCCTTCTTCTCCTGCAGGGCAGCGGCCAGACGGGCCATCTGCGAAGCGGGAGCATTGAACAGGCCTGCGGCCTTTGCCAAGTTGCCCTTCATCGCGCCGGCAAGCTTTGCCAACAGGATTTCGCGGGATTCGAGATCCGCGATCTTGTTGACCTCTTCCACGGACAGCGCAGCGCCGTCCATGTAGCCGCCCTTGATGATGAGCGCCTTGTTGTCCTTAGCGAAGTTCTTCAGAGCCTTCGCAGCGTCGACCGGTTCGCCCTTGATGAATGCAATGGCGGTCGGACCAACGAACAGGTCATCAAGGCCCTCGATGCCAGCCTCTGCGGCGGCACGCTTGACCAGGGTGTTCTTGGCGACGGAGTAGGTGGCACCTTCTCCGAGAGCGCGTCGCAGTGTCGTGATGTTGCCAACCGAAAGGCCACGGTATTCCGTGACCACAGCGGCGGTCGAACCCTTGAACTGCTCGGTGATTTCCGCAACTGCGGAAACCTTCTCAGGCTTTGCCATACTTCGCCTCCTCTCGTGACAGTCGTTGTCCCACTCAGGAACCGCTGCACCTCATCGGGGTGAACCCGAGAAGACACAGTCCGCGACATGCAAAACGCCCCGGCGCAAGCGCACGGGGCGTACAGAGGAAACATGAAGAAGAGGCTTACGAATCAGCGTAACGATGCAAAGCGAGGCAGTGCATAACCAGGCAAACTGTAGAACCACTACATCAAGCTATCCCCCTACCTCGTTCACCTACGTGGGCCGCCGGGCACTCCCGGACTTTCAACCACACCCATCACTGAGTGCAATCACCAACGGTCTTGGGTAGAACATGATTTTGGGGTGAAGTTCATATCCAGCACTGAACTCCGCGTCGAAGACTACCTGACTGCTCGCTGCATAACCAAATCGGGTTCGTCACGCACCCGGTTTCTTCAAGCACCGATAGCCCTGGCGATCTTGTGTTCGATTGCTGCCCGAGCTCGGTCCGGCAACACCAGCAGTCCATCGAGTTCCTTGTGGGCCTTCCGATACGCACTCTGACGTTCCTGTGGCGTCGCGCCCTCGTCCATGGCCAGTCGCAGCAGACGTTGCGCCCGTACCAGGCGTTCTTGTTCGTCGAGGGTGAATCCGCTCCGTCGGCGGCGCTTCGCCTCAGCTTCCGCGATTTCGAAGGCGATCGAGTAAGCGTGCACCGCCTCGCGGTACTCGGTTTGTGCCTGCTGGTTGCCGATCATCGTCTCCGGATTGCCTGGGCGAAGCAGATCGGCACGATATTTGGCTCGATGAAAATCGGCCGTCAAAGGCTCACGCATGTCCGTCATCATCGGAGTGTCGAGCAGTGTGACCGGATCGAGCTCGTACGAGAACCATCGGGCGTCGACCGCATCGTGCTGCTCGATTGCCTTGGCCAGCTCTCGGCGCTGTGTTTCTTCGTCGGCGTGATGTTGTGCGTTGGCCTGCGCGATGGCGACCTTGGTCTCCTGCTTGAGCCGGAAGCGCTCTTGCCGGCGCTCGATCCGCCTTTCGTTGGCAACCGCGACACCTTTCAGCGCCCCACCGATGGTGCCGCCGAAAACGAAGATCAGCCACCAAAAGTTTCCGAGGAACTGGAACGCTTCGTGCATACCCCGATGATGCCACCGTTAGATCGATACCACCGATGGACCGATACCACCGGCAGGGATCACCCTCTCCCGAAACGACAAGAAGGCCGGCAGGGAGTGATCCCTGCCGGCCTTCTTGTTCGTATGCGGACTGCTTACGCGTCTGCAGCATCCTCGAGGAGGTTGCGAGTACGGTTCGGATCCACCGGGATGCCCGGACCGGTGGTGGTCGAGACCGTGATCTTCTTCACGTAGCGACCCTTGGCCGACGAGGGCTTCGCACGCAGGATCTCGTCCAGGGCTGCGCCGTAGTTCTCCACCAGCTTCTCATCGTCGAACGATGCCTTGCCGATGACGAAGTGCAGGTTGGCCTGCTTGTCGACGCGGAAGTTGATCTTTCCGCCCTTGATGTCGTTGACAGCCTTGGTGACATCCGCCGTGACGGTGCCCGTCTTCGGGTTCGGCATCAGGCCACGGGGTCCGAGGACACGGGCGATGCGGCCGACCTTGGCCATCTGATCAGGAGTCGCGATTGCGGCGTCGAAATCGACCCATCCACCCTGGATGCGCTCGATCAGGTCTTCTGCACCGACTACGTCAGCGCCTGCAGCCTCGGCTTCTGCTGCCTTCTCGCCAACAGCGAACACGATGACGCGAGCGGTCTTACCGGTGCCGTGGGGCAGGTTGACCGTTCCGCGGACCATCTGGTCAGCCTTACGGGGGTCGACGCCCAGACGAACTGCAACCTCAACGGTTGCATCCATCTTGGTGGACGACGTCTCCTTGGCGAGCTTTGCAGCCTGAAGCGGGCTGTAGAGCTTGTCTGCGTCGATCTTCTCAGCGGCGGCGAGGTACGCCTTGCTGCGCTTTGCCATTTGTTCTGTCCTTACTTGTCACTGCAGCGAATTACCTGTGCAGTGGTGAATGGTTCAGTTGTGGTCGGGGCCTGGCCGGCCCTCCCACGTAATGCTGTGGAGCGGACTATCAGCCCTGGACCGTGATGCCCATGGAACGAGCGGTGCCGGCGATGATCTTCGCCGCCTGCTCGATGTCATTGGCATTGAGGTCTTCAGCCTTGGTCTTCGCGATTTCGCGCACCTGATCCATGGTCACCGAGGCAACCTTGGTCTTGTGCGGTTCGCCGGAGCCCTTGGCGACGCCAGCTGCCTTGAGGAGCAGCTTGGCGGCGGGAGGGGTCTTCAGCTTGAAATCGAAGGTCCGGTCTTCGTAGACCGAGATCTCGACCGGCACAACGTTGCCGCGCTGGGACTCAGTCGCCGCGTTGTAGGCCTTGCAGAACTCCATGATGTTCACGCCGTGCTGACCGAGCGCGGGACCCACGGGAGGTGCAGGGTTAGCCTGACCTGCCTGGATCTGCAGCTTGATGAGCCCGGCGAGCTTCTTCTTCTTTGGGGGCATCTCTAGTTCCTAGTTTCTAGCTTGGGTGTGTGTCTTGCGTCGAACAAATTGCAAGTTTTGGGGTGGTCAGATCTTCGCGACCTGGTTGAAGTTGAGCTCAACCGGGGTTTCACGACCGAAGATCGACACGAGAACCTTGAGCTTCTGCTGCTCGCCGTTGACCTCGCTGATGCTGGCCGGAAGGGTTGCGAACGGGCCGTCCATGACGGTGACCGACTCGCCGACCTCGAAGTCGACCTCGATGAGGGGCTTGCCGAAGGACTCGGACGGTGCCTCGCCTGCTGCGACGGCGGCCGCTGCAGCCTGCTGCTTCTTCTGCTCCTGCTGCGGGAGCAGGAACTTGACGACCTCGTTGAGGGTCAGCGGCGAGGGACGCGACGTGGCACCGACAAAACCGGTGACACCAGGCGTGTTGCGCACGGCGCCCCACGACTCGTCGTTGAGCTCCATGCGAACGAGGATGTATCCGGGCAGAACCTTGCGGTTGACCTGCTTGCGCTGGCCGTTCTTGATCTCGGTGACCTCTTCGGTGGGAACTTCCACCTGGAAGATGTAGTCGCCGACATCGAGGTTCTGAACGCGAGTCTCGAGGTTGGTCTTGACCTTGTTCTCGTAACCGGCGTACGAGTGGATGACGTACCAGTCACCCGGGGCGCGGCGCAGCGCAGCCTTGAGTTCGGCAACGGGATCCTCGACCTCGAGCTCGGCGGCTGGAGCGGCCTCGTCGGAGTTCTCGGCATCGTCGGAGATGACGTCCTCGGTCGCTGCAGCGTCTGCATCAGTGCCTTCGGCAACGTCTGCATCGGTGCCTTCGGCAACCACGACGTCTACTTCGGCTGCCGCCTCGGCAGAAACACGCTCTTCGGCCAAAGCCTCATTCGTGTCGTTCTCGGGGGTGCTCACTGGGGCACTCGCTTCCTCTCGTTACTCGGACCCGGGTCGGGTCTTGTCGCGCTCGCAGGCAAAGACGCCCGACTGCTACGGCGATCAGCCGAACAGCCAGGTGACACCCTTGATCACAGCGATATCGACGCCGCTGATGAAAGCGACCATGAAGACCACGAACGTCAGCACGACGCTGGTGTAGGTGATCATCTGCTTGCGGTTCGGCCAGATGACCTTACGGAGTTCTGCGATGACCTCGCGGAAGAATTTGCGCAGGCGCTTGAAGATGTTGTCCTTCTTCGCCTTGGGCTTCTTGCCGGGGTTCGTTGCAGTCGGCTTGGCCGAAGATGTCCGGGATGCCGTCCGGGCCGGAGTCTTCACGGTGGACGCGCTGACCGAGGCGCCGCGTGCAGCGCGCTTGCCGGTCGGCTTGTTGGAAACCCCACTGGATGCGGAGGGAGCCGTCTCGGCACCGTCCTTGTCCAACGAAAGATCGGAACGCGTAGTCGCGTCAGCTGCAGTGTCGTCGACACCGGTCGAATCGGCAGACGGTGAAGTCTCCGCATCCGAAGTGTCGGCGTCGCGCTTGGCGCGCTCCTCGCTCACGTCGTTCCTCTCAGTCGCTGGCATCCGGGGGCAGGGGCGACAGGACTTGAACCTGCAACCTGCGGTTTTGGAGACCGCTGCTCTGCCAGTTGAGCTACGCCCCTTTGGTTGACCTCGACAGGTAGACCCTGCCTGAATCAACCGTTCTGCGATCACACAACATACGCGCTACCCGAGGTGAATGTCTTGCAACATTCAGGGCAGCGCGCAGCGCTGAGGAATCCCAGAAATCTCAGTGTACTTCAAAGCCCCGGAACAAACACAATCCGCCCTGCGATCAGGCTAGACGGACCGTGGCAGTGGCACGACCGAAGATCTTCTTACCTTCGGACTTGGCCACAATTGCCAGTACTGCGGTCTTGCTTTCTTCGTCGATCGACTTCACCTTGGCGGTGAACTCGATCTCGGCAGCCTTGTCGGCTGCCACGATCACCGGGCTCGTGAACCGTACGTTGTACTCGGTCACTGCGCCCGGATCTCCCAGCCATTCGGTGACATAGCCGGCACCGATGCCCATGGAGAGCATGCCGTGCGCGACGACGTCCGGCAAGCCGGCAAGTCGTGCGACCTCGTCACTGAAGTGAATCGGATTGGGATCTCCCGAAACACCCGCGTAGTTGGCGAGGTTTCCACGCGTCAGGGTGACGGACTTCTCGGGGAGAAGTTCGCCGACACTCACGTCGGAAAATTTACGAAGCGACATGCATCATCACGTCCTTGACTGCGTGGGCGATGTTCTCGTCCACTTCCCCACCCGTTCGAGCAACAAGCGTCGTCCACGTGGTGACGACGGCTTCGTCGTTCTGATCGGTGATGATGTTCTTGGTCACGATGATGTCGCTACCTGCGGCCTGCCTGAACGAATCCAGGAAGACGTCGCAGAAGAGTCGGTCACCGACCTGCATGGGCTTGTGCAGCACCAAGCGCTGATCGGTCTGAAGAATCTGACTCAGGTCGTAGCCTGTGACGATCTCTTCGAACAGACGTCGCTGAGCAATGGCACCCACGATGGCGACGAACGTGATGGGAGCGATCAGGCCGTCGTATCCGAGGCCCTTGGCTGCCGACTCGTCGTAGTGCGCGGGATGGGCGTCCTGGACGGCGCGAGCGAACTCGCGCACCTTCTCGCGTCCGACCTCGTAGAAGTCTTCGACACGATAGTGGTGACCGACCATCTGGACGGCATGAGCGGCCGGGTCCGTAGGGACCTCGGCCGCTGCCTGGTTCTCTTGCAAATCTGTCACGCGGTGAGACTCTCTTCTAGCTAGGACCCGAAGACGCAGGCCCAGAGAGGGTCTTCCGCGAAAATCGTCGTCCTGTTAAGGACTTACTACTTCGACTCGCGATGCGACTGGTGGGTTCCGCAGTTGGGGCAGAACTTCTTGAGCTCCAGGCGATCGGGGTCGTTGCGCCGATTCTTCTTGGTGATGTAGTTGCGGTGCTTGCATACCTCGCAGGCCAAGGTGATCTTGGGCCGAACGTCGGTCGAGGAGGCCACGGGATGCCTTCTTTCGGGTGTATCTGATTACGAGCAATCAGGGTGGATCATGCATATTGTGTAGCGGTGACCGGACTTGAACCGGCGACGCAACGATTATGAGTCGTTTGCTCTACCAACTGAGCTACACCGCCTCGGTGTCGAGTGTCGCGCGGAAAGCACGGCACCACAATCCAGCGAGCCCCCTAACGGAATCGAACCGTTGACCTTTTCCTTACCATGGAAACGCTCTACCGACTGAGCTAAGGGGGCGTGGCTCAGGAGTGCGTTGCCGCTCTCTTGAAGCCTCCGAAAGATTACACACGAACGAGCGCCAGCACCAAATCCGCTGGTCATCGGGGCAAAAATGGTGCCGGAGCCCATTGTTGCACCGATCGGGGCCGCTGGCGAGGGCTTTGCGGGAACCAGCTCGACCCTGCACTCCCCCTGAAACCATCCCCCGGTGCCCATCCCGAGGCCCCTGAGCCCCCGACACCCCTGAGCCGAAGCCGGCGCCTGCGTCGCCAACGCGCGCTCGACCTCGGTACACGCACAAAAAAGTCAGCCCCGACTCTCGCGAAGAGAATCGGGGCTGACTCGGTGTGGCAGATGTAGGATTCGAACCTACGTAGGCATAAGCCGACGGATTTACAGTCCGCTCCCATTGGCCGCTCGGGCAATCTGCCGTGCTTGCACCAGGCTTCGATCCGGCGCATTCGCAAGTATATCGCGACGTGCGGCGGCCGAAAACGGCTTCCTCGGTGCGGTGAGAAGAATACAACGAACACACCCCCATTTTGCAAACCGGGTGGTAACGGGCGGTGCCGACCCGATAACGTCGAGGTGTCCACCGGTATGGAAGGTGGGCGGAACTCGATGTTCGTGAACTACCGGAAAGCGGGAGTGTGAAGTGGCTGATTCGTCCTTCGACGTGGTGAGCAAGGTTGACCGTCAAGAGGTGGACAACGCCCTGCATCAGGCTGCCAAGGAGTTGACCACGCGTTTCGACTTCCGAAACACGGGAGCGTCGATCGAGTGGTCTGGTGAAGAGACGATCACGTTGAACGCCGACACCGAGGAGCGACTGCTGGCCGCCCTCGACGTGTTCAAGGAGAAGTTGATCCGTCGCGACATCTCGCTGAAGGCATTCGATGCCGGCGAGCCGGCGCAGTCCGGAAAGATCTACAAGCTGTCCGGAACCTTGGTCCAGGGCATCAGCAGCGAGAACGCGAAGAAGATCACCAAGAAGATTCGCGACGAGGGCCCCAAGGGCGTCAAGGCGCAGATCCAGGGTGAGGAACTTCGTGTGAGCAGCAAGAAGCGCGACGACCTCCAGGGCGTCATCTCCCTGCTCAAGGGTGAGGACTTCGGGATCGCCCTGCAGTTCGTGAACTACCGGTAGTAGGGGCTGTGCCCCTGTGCGCCTTTTTGGTAGTTCCGACGACCAGAAAGGCTCACAGGGGCCGAAGGCCCCTACATCCCCGCCATCTTCTCCAAACGCTCGATCCGGTCCGCCATGGGCGGATGCGTCGAGAACAGCTTGCTGACCTTGTCCCCCGCTCTGAAGGGGTTGGCGATCATCAGGTGGGACTGCGCCGCGAGCTTGGGCTCAGGCGGCAACGGCGCGGCTGCGACGCCCGACTCGAGCTTGCGCAGCGCCGACGCCAACGCCAGCGGGTCACCGGTGAGCTCGGCTCCCGATTGATCCGCCTGGTACTCGCGAGAGCGCGAGACGGCCAGCTTGACCACGGTTGCCGCGATCGGTCCCAGTAGGGAGACGAGCAGCAGCGCGATCGGATTGCTTCCCTGCCCGTTCCCTCGGCCGCCGAAGATGCTCGCGTACATCGCGAAGTTGGCCAGGCCAGAGATGACGCTGGCCATCGCGCCGGCCACGGACGAGATCAAAATGTCCCGGTTGTAGACGTGGGAGAGTTCGTGCCCGAGCACGGCACGCAGTTCGCGTTCGTTCAGGATCTGCATGATGCCGCTGGTCACGCACACCGCGGCGTGCCGAGGGCTACGACCGGTGGCAAACGCGTTCGGGGCGTTCGTGGGGCTGACGTACAGCCTGGGCATCGGTTGGTGCGCCGTCGTGGCGAGTTCGCGCACGATCCGGTAGATCGCCGGTGCCTCGACCTCGGTGATGGGCTGGGCGCGCATCGATCGAAGCGCCAGCTTGTCGCTGTTGAAGTACACGTAGGCATTCATGCCGACGGCAAACAGAACGGATCCCCACAGAAGGAACGGGCTGTTGAACAGCGAGCCGATGAAGACGATCAGCGCCGACATCCCCACCAACAAGCCGAATGTCTTCGCACCGTTCGCGTAGCCGTGCAAACCGCTCACCTCTTGCCTCGCTGGAGCCGAAGGCTCACCCGAACTCCCCGGTGTATGCACCGGTTCTGTTCAGTCAACGAAGGACAGGGGCATCAGGGTTCCCACCCAGTGACTGTCGGGGTTTCCACCCGGTAGCCCCGATTCGCCGAGGTGTCAGCCGACTCGTTCGATCGTGTAATCGACGAGACGCACGAGCGCTTCGTTGGCCGGTCCCTGCGGGAGCTCAGCCAACTGAGCTTTCGCCGCGACGGCATACTCGCCCAGCTTTGCCTTCGCCTTGACCATGCCCGGCGAACGCTCGAGCAGTTCGAGGGCCTCTTCTACCAGGGCATCTTCGGTAACCGGGCCCGCGAGCAGCTGCCGCAGGCGATCTGCGTCGGCCCCTTCTTCACGGAAGGCGTACAGGACGGGCAGGGTGTGGACTCCCTCGCGCAGGTCGGTGCCGGGCGTCTTGCCGGACTGCGCCGAGACGGACGAGATGTCGATGATGTCGTCGGAGATCTGGAACGCGGTGCCGACGGCGTCACCCAGGCGCTCGAGGCGCTCGATGTGAGCTGCGTCGGCGCCGGAGAAAGTGCCGCCGAAGCGTCCCGAAGCAGCGATCAGCGAACCGGTCTTCTCCCACACGACCTTGAGGTAGTGCTCGACCGGATCCTGCTCCTTCTTGACACCGATCGTCTCGCGCATCTGGCCGGTGACCAGTTCGGCGAATGTTTCGGCGATGATCCGAACGGCCTCGGGTCCGAGCGTCGACACCAGTCGTGATGCGTGCGCGAACAGATAGTCGCCGGCCAGGATCGCCACGCTGTTTCCCCAGCGGGCATTGGCGCTGGGTGCTCCGCGCCGCATGGACGCCTCGTCCATGACGTCGTCGTGATAGAGCGTCGCCAGGTGAACGAGTTCGGTGACAGTCGCTGCGGTGATGATCGACGGATCGTTCGGCACCGGTCCGAGTTGCGCGGTCAGGATCGTGAACAACGGACGGAAGCGCTTTCCCCCGGCTCGCGCGAGATGCAGCGCGGCCTCGGTGAGGAAGTCTTCGCCGTCGGACAGCTCGCTGACCAACAACTCCTCGACATCGGAGAGTCCACCACGCACTACTGCGGCGAGCTGTTCGTCGCCCAGGTCGATGCCTGCAACGACGGTGCTCGATGCGGTTGCGTCGGCAGCAGTCTTTTCGGTGCTCACGATGTCAGTACCCATTCCTGTCGTCAGTGACGGCTCGGTTCCCACGGTAGTGAACCTAGCGGTTCGCACTCGGGACGGCCTCGCCACGGTGGCGATCGCGAGCCTGGGAAGATGTGAGTGTGTCCGTAGAAGAGCAGTCCCCCGTCGTCGATACGCTTCCGACCGAAACCGACATTGTGGTCATCGGCGCAGGTCCCGCGGGTTCTTCGGCCGCGGCATGGGCCGCCCGCAGCGGCCGAGACGTCGTGCTGGTGGACGCTGCCGTGTTCCCGCGAGACAAGACTTGTGGTGATGGACTCACTCCGCGCGCCGTAGCCGAACTGGATCTCCTCGGCCTCGGCGAGTGGGTTCGGTCACACACGACGAACAAGGGACTACGGTTGTCCGGCTTCGGACAAGAACTCGAACTCGAGTGGCCAGGGACGTCGTTCCCGCCGATCGGCAGTGCGATCCCCCGCACCGAACTCGACGACGCCATTCGCCGGTGCGCCGTCGAATCGGGCGCGGTCATGGTCGAGGGCACCAAGGCCGTCGACGTCGAACTCGACGGTGATCGAGTAGCCGCCGTCGTACTCGCCGGCCCCTCGGGACGAAGCACTCTTCGTTGCCGGACGCTGATCATCGCCGACGGCGTTCGCTCGACGCTCGGCAAGAAGCTGGGACGGCAGTGGCACCGGGACACCGCGTACGGCGTCGCGGCACGCGCGTATGTCGCGACGCCGCGCAGCGCCGACCCGTGGATCACCTCGCATCTGGAACTGCGGGACGCAGAGGGCACGTTGCAGGCGGGGTACGGCTGGATCTTCCCGCTCGGTACCGGCGAGGTGAACATCGGCGTCGGGACACTGGCGACGTCCAAGCGCCCGGCACCAGGTGCCCTGCGACCCTTGCTGGACCTCTACACCGATCAGCGCCGAAGCGAGTGGCAGTGGAGCAGCGAAATACATTCCGTCGCTTCGGCTTTGCTACCTATGGGTGGAGCAGTTTCCAACATCGCCGGACGCAACTGGGCCGTGATCGGCGACGCCGCAGCGTGCGTGAACCCGCTCAACGGTGAGGGCATCGACTACGGCCTCGAAGGCGGACGTCTGGTGGTCGAACAGCTCGGCGCCGACGACCTCACGGAGCTGTGGCCGACCGTGCTTCGGGAGCATTACGGCCAGGCGTTCTCGGTCGCGCGCCGGCTCGCAGGCCTGCTGACGGTTCCGCAGTTCCTGCCCGCGTCGGGCCCGATTGCGATGCGCTCACGTGCACTGATGACGGTCGCCGTTCGGGTGATGGGGAACCTCGTCACCGACGCCGACGTCGATCTGACGGCAAAGGCCTGGCGGGCGTCGGGGGCCGCGTCGAGAAAGATCGACTCCCGACCGTTGTTCGGTTGAGCAAGTGCTGTGCGCCTTTAATAACCGCCGGGGGTTGATAAAGGCGCACAGCAGTTCAGGCAGTGGCGTAATGCAGCGCCACGATGCCGCCGGTGAGGTTGCGCCACTTGACGTTCTTCCACCCGGCAGCCTCGATCTTGCGGGCCAACTCTTCCTGGGTCGGCCAGGCGCGGATCGATTCGGCGAGGTAGACGTAGGCGTCGGGGTTGCTGCTGACGCTGCGTGCGACCTGCGGGAGCGCCTTCATGAGGTATTCCATGTAGACCGTGCGGAAGGGTCCGAAAACGGGCGTCGAGAACTCGCTGACGACGAGACGTCCGCCCGGCTTGGTGACGCGGGCGATCTCACGCAGTCCGGCTTCGAAGTCGGAGACGTTGCGCAGACCGAAGGAAATCGTCGCGGCGTCGAACACGTTGTCGGCGTAGGGCAGGTACATCGCGTCACCAGCGACCATCGGGACCTTGCGCGAGATTCCAGCCTTGAGCATTCCCTTGGAGAAGTCGGTGGCGACGCACCAGGCACCGGAGCGCCCCAGTTCGACGGTCGAGACTCCGGTTCCGGCGGCGAGGTCGAGCACCTTCTCGCCCGGCTTCAGATCGAGGGCTTCGCGGGTGGCCTTGCGCCAACCCTTGTCCTGGCCGAAGGACAGCACGGTGTTGGTGAGGTCGTATCGCTCCGCGACGTCGTCGAACATCGACGCTACTTCGTGCGGTTGCTTCTCGAGAGTTGCTCGGGTTCCGTGTGTAGTGGCCACACCCGAAACGCTACCAACCCTCGAGCAGGGAGGGCGTTCAGGCTGCTCTGGCACCCGTTCGCCGCCCGAGGCCCTGCACGTCCTCGTAGTGACGGAGCAACTCTTCGCAGATTGCCGGCCAGGTCCGGTGCAGCACCGAGCGCCTCGCCGCGGAGCCGAACTGCACCCGCAGATCACGCTGACGAAGTGCGTCCACGGCGCTTGGCAGGAGTTCGGTGAACCTGTCCGTCGGCAGGAGGTAGCCGTTGCGGCAATGCGAGATCAGGTCACGTGGTCCGCCGGCGTCCGGTCCGACGACAGGCACACCGCTCGCGAGGGCTTCCTGGACCGCCTGGCAGAAGGTCTCGTGCTCGCCGGGGTGAACGAATACGTCCAGGCTCGCATAGGCGTCGGCCAGCTCGGTACCGCCCAGTTGTCCGGTGAAGATCGCGTCCGGCATCAGTCGTCGTAGGTTCTCGCGATCCGGGCCGTCTCCGACTATCACGATCTGCACGCTGGGATCGGCCGCCAGCACGGCCAGTCGCTCGACGTGCTTTTCGGGCGCGAGGCGACCGACGAAGCCGACCACCAACCGGTCGCTGTCGCCGATCCAGGACTGCCGCAACACCGAACTACGACGCGAAGGCGCGAATCGTTGTGCGTCGACGCCGCGGGCCCATCGGTGCACGCGCGGAATGCCGTGCTCTTCGAGGGCGTCGACTGCCGACGTGGAGGGCGCGAGTGTCCTGTTGCAGCTCTTGTGGATTCGACGGGTCCACGCCCATGCGGCGCGGCTGGTGACGCCGAGCCCGTAGCTTTCGGCAAATCCGGCGACGTCGGTCTGGTAGACCGCGACGGTGGGGATTCCGAGGCGTTTGGCGACGGCCACTCCTCCGGCGCCGAGCAGGAACGGTGACGCCAGATGGACGACGTCGGGCGCGAAGGTCCGCACGGCCGTGGTCAATCGTGGTTGCGGCAGGCCGACGGGAAGTGAACTGACTTTGGGCACCATGACGGCTGGCACCCGAACCACCTGAACGCCTTCGTGTTCGGTGGCGGCAGAGGTGTCGGATCCGACAGTGTCCGGCGCAATGACCATGGCGTCGTGGCCAGTGCGATCGAGGTGTTCGAGCACGCGTAGTACCGAGTTGGTGACGCCGTTCATGTTGGGCAGGAATGACTCCGCAACGATGGCTACTCTCACACCGAGAACGGTGACAGGGCCAGGAAAAGTCCACGTCATGTTCGTGTGAAGTTCGGGCGAAGCGCGAACTAACTCGAGGCGACCGGCGCCGAACTTGCCGCCTGCGCTTCCCGCTTGCGCAGGTACCAGATCGACGGTCCAGCCAGGAGCCACGTCACGACGATCACCGATCCGGCCGGGATCAGTGCCACCGTCGCGTTACGTCCTGCTACCCGAACCAAATCGGGCTCGGTCTTGTAGTACTCCACCTCGATGCGCTGTCCCACAGTCAGATTGGTGGGGTAGAGCACGCCGAGTTCAGGGTTGTGATTCGCGCCGTCCGGTGTCACGAAGCTGATCGCCGAACGTAGCGAGCCCGCCGAGAGCACCTCGGCGGTTGCGGTCCCCATGTTCGATTCGATGGTCCGATCGTTGCGCCAGGCACCGAGAACCAGAATCACCGCGAGCACGGAAATGCCGACCGCAACCACCAGCACACCGATGCGGAGGCGACGCAGAACTGTTTGCGTCACAGCTGTGCCCGCACGGAAGCGTGGAGTTCGCGCAGCCCACTGCGATCCGTCGCGACCTCGAGCACACGAATGCCGTTGGCCGGTTGCGCCAGCGTCGTTGCCAGGGCGTCGACGGTGACCGCTGCGTGCGGCACGCGGTAGGCCGCGCACAGCGCAGCGAGGTCCATGCCGTGTGGTGTTCCGAACACTCGCTCGAAGACGCCGGCGTACTGCGGGTCGCCTTGTTCGAGGAGCTCGAAGATACCGCCGCCGTCGTCGTTGGCGACGACGATGGTGAGGTCGCTCGGCCTCGGCTCACCGGTCCCGATCAGCAGCCCGGACGCGTCGTGCAGGAATGTCAGGTCGCCCATGAGAGCGACGGTCCGGCCGCCGTCGTACGCCAACGCAGCACCGACCGCCGCCGAGACGGTGCCGTCGATACCTGCGACGCCGCGATTCGACAGCACCCGTACGGCGGGCTTGGGATAGCTCACGAGGGCCGCGTCGCGAACAGGGTTGGATGCGCCGAGCAGAAGCTGGTCGCCGTCCGCGAGAGCATCCATCACAGCAGCTGCCACGTGCAGGCCGGTGGCCTTGGGGTGGGCGTCGAGTTGCTTGCGGACGGCAGTTTCGGCGTGTTCGGTCAGCGCGGCGCATCGAGCGATCCAGGCGGGATCGGGAGTCCCGGTGACCACTGCTCTGGTTCCGGTGGCGAGTACGTTGCCGGATACGTCCGGCCAGCGCGGCCCGGTAGTCAGCGCGTAGACGTCGACGCCTGGGTCGGCCAGCACCTTCGAGACCTGACGATGCAACGTCGGGCGGCCGGTGATGATCGCCTGCTTGGGCTTGAGTTGCGAGAGCGCGAGTGGATGCAGTGCGATCCCGTGTATCGGAGCCGTCGGTTCGGCCACCGTCGGCAGGCCGGCCAGCTCAGGCCGAAGTGCGCTGCCGTGTCCGGAAATGACCACCGTATCTGCGGTGAGGTCCAGATCGACGGGAACGTCGAGCGTCGCGTTCTGGGTGGTGGTCCAGGCCGCACCGCCGGGACGGCCCTCCGGGACCGGTCCCTGCACGTGCACGTCCGGCACCAGCGGCTCACGAAGTGGAATGTCGAAGTGCACCGGACCCGCGTTTCCGGATCGGGTTCCGCGGGCAGCGGCGAGGACCCGGCAGACCGCCGAGCGCCACTGGCTGTTCTGCGTCGAATCGTCCTCCGCCAGGCCCAGGCTGATGGTTGCGCGGACTTGACTGCCGAAGAGCCCGAGTTGCTCGACGGTCTGGTTGGCGCCGGTGCCGAGCATCTCGTACGGCCGGTTGGCGCTCAGGACCACCAGCGGCACTCGCGCGTAGTTGGCCTCGAGGACAGCGGGTCCGAGATTCGCGACGGCGGTCCCGGAAGTCATCACGATGGGGACCGGTCGTTTCCCGGCGATTGCCAGTCCGAGTGCCAGAAAGCCTGCTGTCCGCTCGTCGATCCGCATGTGCAGACGCAACCGGCCGTCGAGATCGGCAGCCTGGAGGGCAAATGCGAGGGGCGCGTTGCGAGAGCCTGGACACAGCACGACTTCACGCACGCCACCACGAACCAGTTCGTCGACGACGGCTGTGGCTTGTGCAGTGGACGGATTCACGCCTTCAAGAGTGTCAGATGTTCGGGCGCAAGCATGCCCAGGGGCGGGGACAGCGGCATTATGTGTGGGTGCGCACACTCTTCGATCCAGCCGAGCTCGAACCCCGCCGGTTCTATCAGTTACTCACCGCTTCGGTGGTCCCCCGGCCGATTGCCTGGGTGTCCACCCTGTCGGCGGACGGCGTCGGCAATCTGGCTCCGTACAGCTTTTTCACCGTGGCAAGTTCGGCGCCGCCGATCGTGCAGTTCACGTCGGTCGGACGCAAGGACAGTCTGCGCAACATCGAAGCGACCGGCGAATTCGTGATCAACCTGGCGACTGCCAGGCTTGCCGACGTGGTGAACCAGAGTTCCGCCTTCTACGACGCCGAGGCCGACGAGTTTCTCGAGTTGAACATCCGTAGCGAGCCGAGCGAGCGGGTTCGCCCCGTACGGGTCGCCGACTCCCCGATCGCCATCGAATGCACGCTCCACCAGGTCATCGAGGTCGGCAATTCATTTGTCGTGATGGGAAATGTGGTGGCGGTCGCAGTACGTCCCGAGGCTGTCGCCGACGACGGCCTACCGGACTTCGCGGCAATCGCACCGATGAGCCGACTTGGCCGAGCGCAGTGGGGTCTTCCTCCCGAAGTCGTCGAAAAGGACAGACCCACCACTCCACAGCGACCGTAAATCAGGTTAGGGTTACCTGATTAGGTACGAGTAACAGATAATCAGGGAGCAACCAGTCATGGCCAAGCGCGCCAAGTTCGTGAAACCGGCCTCACGCAGCATCGTGTCGGCGCAGGTCGTGGCGAACAAACGAATCAGCCCCAGCTTCATCCGGGTGACCATTGCCGGCGAAGAGCTGTCCACCATCGCTCCGATGGGTGCCGATCAGTGGTTCCGCATGTTCATCCCGCAGGTCGGCCAGAGTGAACTCCGGTTGCCGAGCGCGGCCAGCAATCTCTGGTATGCGCAGTACCTGTTGATGTCCAAGGACACGCGACCCGTCGTGCGCAACTACACGATTCGCGCCTACCGTGCTGCCGGATCCGGTCTCTTCGGCGAGACCACGGAGATCGACATCGACTTCGCTTATCACGGCGACATCGGCCCGGCATCCGCGTGGGCGGACACCGCGTCGGCCGGCGACGAGGTCGCCCTCTTGGACGAAGGCTGCATCTACAACCCCACACCCGAGGCCAAGTGGCAACTGCTCGTCGGCGACGAGAGTGCACTTCCCGCGATCATCGGCATTCTGGAATCCGCGCCCGCAGACCTGCGTGCCGAGGTCTTCGTCGAGATTCCGAACATCGAAGACAAGCAAGACATTCCGGAGTTGGCGAACGTCAACGTGCATTGGCTCGTTCGCGAGGACGAACACGCGACGCCGGGTGTTCTGACCCTCGAGACCGTCCGCGCCGCCGAACTGCCCGAGGGGCCGTCGTACACCTTTGTCGCCGGCGAACAGGCACTCACCACCGGGCTGCGTCGGCACCTCGTGAACGACCGGAAGTTCGCCAAAACCGACATCACCTTCACCGGCTTCTGGCGCCACGGACATTCGGCTCACTGACAAACGCACCGAAAACGACGAGTGGCCCGAGAGAAACTCCCGGGCCACTCGTCGTTTTACGTTCGCTTATGCAGCGTGCTTCTGGATCACATCGCCCAGACGCGGCAGAGCTGCAGTCACATGCTTCTTCGCCGAACCGCGCAGCTTCGAGTACATCGACTTGACGACGGCCTTGTCGCTGCCCTCGATACGCTCGTCCGTCACCTCGAGGAGGGAATCGGCAACCGCGTCACCGCGGGCGCTGATGAAATCGGCGAAGCTGCCTTCGCCGGAAGCCGAGAATTCCTGCCAGTACGGCTCGAGCTTTGCCACGAAAGCCGGCAGAAGCGCGGTGACGGCGTCCGGCACGATGGACGGGCTCACCTTCTTGACCGCGCCGTAGCCACCCTTGAGAGCCAGCCCTGAGGCCCCCGACTTATCCGAAACCTCTGCGTCGATCAAGGTCTGCACGTCCGCGACGACCGCGGGAACCCGTGATTCCTCGAGCAGGGTTTCGTTCAGAGCTGCAACCACTTTCGATCCCTTCATTCTTCACTGATGTTCATCAGGTCGCGCCCGAGACTATACGAAATTCGGCTGGTCCCTACTGCCGAGTATCCGATGGCAGCGCCGAGCCCTCTCCGACCACCAGTCGCGCCGGTCCGCGGGCGCGGCCAGCGTCTCGAGCAGAACCGGATCAGGCTCGACGGCACCCACCGACAAAGCACCGTCGACAGCTGCCCCGGTGACCGCGACATCCCGGACGAACAGGCCGCCGGTACCGAGTCCGCAGGCAAACGGAAGGGTGGGCAAGGCTGCCGCGGCCGCCAGTCCCGCGGACATCCCCACAGCCGTGTCCAGAGCGCTCGAGACCACCACCGGCACCCCGTAGTCCGCCAGCTGCGCCGACAGCGCCACCACAGCACGCATTCCGCCCAGCGGCGGCACCTTCACGACGGCGACGTCCGCTCCCCCCGCTCGTACGACGCGCAGCGGGTCCTCGGCACGGCGAATGCTCTCGTCGGCAGCGATCCGCACACCGGTCCCCCCGGCGCGGACCCTGACCAGTTCCTCGACGCTTGCACAAGGCTGCTCGGCGTATTCGAGTTCACCGTCATCGGTGATCGCTCGCAAGGCCGTGATCGCCTCGTCCACGCTCCACCCGCCGTTGGCGTCGACGCGCACGTTCGGGATGTGCCGACGCACCTCGTTCACCCGGGCGACGTCCTGCGCCAGCGACTGTCCCTTCTCGGCGACCTTGACCTTGGCTGTCCGGGCGCCGGGGAAGCGCTCCAGCAATTCCGGAACGGCAGACGCGTCGATCGCCGGCACGGTCGCGTTGACGGGAACTGCGTCACGAAGCGCCGGCGGCGGACCCAGCCACGCCGCCTCGATCCCGGCGAGCAGCCACTGCGACGCCTCGTCGTCGTCGTACTCCACGAACGGGGCGAATTCTCCCCACCCGGCCGGGCCGCGAACGAGCAGGGCCTCACGAGTCGTGATGCCGCGAAAGCGAACTCGCATCGGTAGTGCGAGCACCACGGCGTCCGCGATCAGATCGTCGAACGAGGGGAACATGTCAGGGCTGTCCCGGAAGCAGTTCGATCATGAGCGCCTCACCGTCGGCGAGGAGCTTGCCGTCGAGATCGGTCAGGCGCGCGCTGACAAAAGTCTTGCGACCCTCGACCCGATCCACCTGCCCCTCGATCACCAGTTGTTGATTGAGCGGAGTGATCGCGCGGTAATTGATGTGGAGGTAGCCGGTGCGGGAGATCGGACGGCCACCCGCGTGGACCGTCATCCCGAAGACGTCGTCGAACAGCAAGGGCAGGACACCGCCGTGAGCGGCGCCGTTGCCGCCCAGGTGGTAGCGACGGAAGACGCCGGTACTGCGGACTCCTTCGGTGTCGAACTTCTCGACCATCCACGGGAGCATGAGGAGGCTGCCGCGTCCGGGCAGTTGGATGTTCGAGCCTGCGGGCGACTTGCCT
Organism: Rhodococcus sp. D-46; assembly: GCF_011290655.1. NCBI lineage: Bacteria > Bacillati > Actinomycetota > Actinomycetes > Mycobacteriales > Nocardiaceae > Rhodococcus > Rhodococcus sp. D-46. The sequence continues at coordinate 155,317 of NZ_JAANTF010000012.1, forward strand.
TCCGGGACCTCGTACGGAGTCAACCGATCGGCAAGCTCTTCGGCTTGCGTAGCGATGTCTGCGAGTACGTCGTCGGGAACATTGGTCGAGACGGCAAGGTCCTGCAACCTGCGCATCGCTTCGACGAAGCGGCCGAAGTCCGGACCTGCGGGAGTGTGCCGGAACCGTGGAAATCCGCCCCGCTTCTCACCGTCTGTGACGATCTCCGTGCCGTCTGCGGTTTGTTCGCTCATGACCTGCACGTTAGCGCGCCCGGGAACGTGTTCTACCTCAGGTATCCGTTAGACGCGCGAGCCGTGCCTCTATCGTGGCTCAGGTGACCTTCAACCCGCAGCTCTGGCGCCCTGTCCCCGGATTCGAGAACCTCACCGACATCACCTACCACCGGCACGTCAGTCAAGGCACCGTTCGCGTCGCCTTCGACCGACCGGAAGTGCGTAATGCGTTCCGCCCGCACACCGTCGACGAGTTGTACCGCGCGCTCGATCACGCCCGGATGACCTCCGACGTGGGAGCGGTGCTCCTGACCGGCAACGGACCCAGCGAGAAGGACGGCGGTTGGGCGTTCTGCTCCGGCGGAGACCAGCGCATCCGTGGTCGCAGCGGCTACCAGTACGCCGAAGGTGAAACGGCGGACACCGTCGACAAAGCACGCGCCGGGCGCCTGCACATCCTCGAGGTCCAGCGCCTGATCCGCTTCATGCCGAAGGTCGTGATCTGCCTGGTCAACGGCTGGGCTGCGGGCGGCGGCCACAGCCTGCACGTGGTGTGCGACCTGACGCTCGCCAGCCGCGAGCACGCACGGTTCAAGCAGACCGACGCCGACGTCGGAAGCTTCGACGGCGGCTACGGCAGCGCCTATCTGGCAAAGATGGTGGGCCAGAAGTTCGCTCGCGAGATCTTCTTCCTGGGTGAGACGTACACCGCCGAGGAAATGCATCAGATGGGCGCGGTCAACAAGGTTGTCGACCACGCGGAACTCGAAAACGTCGCGATCGACTGGGCCGGCAAGATCAACGGCAAGTCGCCGCAGGCACAGCGGATGCTCAAGTACGCGTTCAACCTGCAGGACGACGGGTTGGTCGGCCAGCAGCTGTTCGCCGGTGAGGCAACACGTTTGGCGTACATGACCGACGAGGCCGTCGAGGGTCGTGACTCGTTCCTCGAAAAGCGTGATCCCGACTGGTCACCATATCCCTGGTATTTCTGACACAGTAGGTGCGAGAGGGAGGTCGGACGTGGAGATTCTGAGCAGTCGGACGATTTTGCGCCCGAGCGAGTACGAACGAACGCTGAGCTTCTACCGAGACACCCTCGGTCTGGCGATCGCTCGTGAATATCCCGGCGGCACAGTCTTCTTCGCCGGCCAAGGGCTGATCGAAGTCGCTGCGCACGGCGGCACCGGCGAGGGCGGCTTTCGCGGCGCGATCTGGCTGCAGGTCCGGGACCTCACTGCCGTTCAGACCGAACTGGTTCTCGCCGGGGTCAAGATCGCGCGCGAGGCAAGACAGGAACCGTGGGGTCTACACGAGATGTGGATCGCCGACCCGGACGGGACACCGATCGTGATGGTGCAGATCCCGGAGGACCATCCCATCCGACGCGATTCCCGGCCACCGTCCGCGTAGTCGAGACACCGCTGTAGCCGAGACACCGCTGTAGCCGAGCAATGACAGATGCCCGCCACGACTTTCGTGGCGGGCATCTTTCGGTTCTTCACAAAGATCAGTTGCGCGTGCTCAACGCCTGCGAGATCTGATCTGTCTGTGCCTGGCCCTCGAGCAGTTGGCGAACCAGCCACAGCCGCAGCACCTTTGCCACCGATGCGGCCAGGAAGAGAGCGGCACCGACCACTGTCAGGGCGAGGAAAACCACGGTGAGGATCTGGTACGACACCAGATCCCGCAGGTCCGAGAGCGTCAGCGAAGAGATGTAGACGACGAAGGCGCCGACCACTCCGACGACCATGAGCACCAGGCCCGCGATGCGCGTCGCCGCGTCGCCGCCTGCCTGCTTCTTGTCCAGCTTCAACTCTGCGATGTTCTTCTTGAATTCCTCACGGCGATCTTCGGCGAGAGTAGTCATCGTCATCCTCCTAGATAACTGGTAGAAAGTTCGTTTTCGATGTCGTGTGGATCGCCGGTCTTGACGACGCGTCCCTGCAACATCAGTGCGGCCGACGTCGCGATGGGCAGCACCGCTCGCGCGAACTGCTCGGCGACGAGAATGGAAATGCCTTCGGCTGCAAGCGAGCCGACGACGTCGTACATCTGCGAGACGATTCGAGGTGCGAGACCCATCGACAGCTCGTCGAGCAGGAGCACCGTCGGGTGAGTGCCGAGTGCCCGTGACAGCGCCAGCATCTGCTGCTCACCACCGGACATCGATCCGGCCAACTGTCCGCGCCGCTCCCCCAGGATCGGGAACCTGCCGTACGCAACCTCTTCGAGTTCGGCCAGCCCGACGCCCGTTCCGGTGGCGATCCACAGGTTTTCCCGCACAGTGAGGTTGGCGAAGATCCCGCGTCCTTCGGGGATGGAGCAGACCCCCAGCCGAGCCAACTCCGAAGGCTCGACTCCGTTCACGACCTGGCCCGCGAGCCGGAACTCGCCGCGGGTGACCGGAAGGACGCCCGAGCAGATCTTGAGCGTCGACGTCTTGCCGCCACCGTTGGGTCCGAGTAGCGCCACCACGGCGCCCGGTTCCAGAATCAGGTCCACCCCGTGCAGAACTTCGATGGATCCGTAACCGGCGCGGACACCGGACAGTTCGAGCAACGGTTCGGCGCGGTCGGGGCTGCGTATACCCTCGTCGATTTTCGCCTCGCCAATTTTCGCTGAAGTCATACCGCCTCCTCCTCGGTCCCGATGTAGGCCGCGATCACTTCCGGATCCGTCCGGATCTTCTCCGGTTCACCCGAGGCGAGGACTGCGCCGTAGTCGAGCACGTGGATGGTCGAGCACACTTTCATCACCAGCGGAATGTCGTGCTCCACCAGACAGATTCCGAGTCCACCCGCAGCAAGTTCGGTGAGCATCTCGGCAAAGACCTCGGTTTCCTGCTCGGTCTGACCCGAGGCCGGTTCGTCGAGCAGCAGCACTCGCGGGTCGGTCATGAGCGCCCGTGCAACTTCGACGACGCGGGCGCGTCCGGTGGGGATGTCCGCGACGTCCTTGTCCGCGACATCCGTCAGCCCGGTCAGCTCCAGCAGACGATCCGTCTCGCTGTCCACGTCGATCTTGTTGCGGCCGTTCGCCTTGTGGATGTCTCCGGCGACGCGCAGGTTGTCACGCACCGACAGCGAGACGAACAGTTCGAGCCGCTGGAAGGTACGTGCCAGCCCGCGACCTGCCCGCTTGTGCGGCGGTAGCTTCGTCACGTCGACGCCGCCGAGGAACACCTGACCGGAGGTGGGTTTCTGCAGCCCGGTGATGGTGTTGAAGAGCGTCGTCTTGCCGGCACCGTTCGGTCCGATGAGTCCTGTCACGGTGCCGGGTTGCACGGTGAGCGAAACGTCCTTGACCGCGACGTGTCCACCGAAACGAACGCTCACACCGCGCGTTTCGAGAAGTGGTGTATCAGACATGGACGGTCAACTCCTTCGGCGAGCCACCCTGGTACTGAGGAATCCCCAGTTCGCGGTCGATCTCGTCACGGATCTCGGGGCTGTAGGGGACATCGATCCCGATGTCCTCGGGAACGACTGTCGCTTTGGCGGCCAGTTCCTCCGGAGTGAGAACCGCGCTGGGCATGACCATCTCACCGATCACCGGCAGCATGAACACCACCGCGATCGTGATGGACGCGAACCACCAGTTGCCGAGTACACCGGTCAGAGCGAGGACGTAGGTCAGCAGAACGACTGCGGCGCCGCCGATCAGAACAGGCTTGGCACCGGCGAGCCGTCGGTAGCCCTCGATCACGCTGTGGACCGTTCCGCTGGGGTTCGCGCCGACGCCGATGCCGATCAGTGCCGGGCTGACTGCCGCGATGTTGCCGAAGAGCAGCCACATTCCCTCCAACTCCGGTTGCGCCGAAGCCAGATTGGTGAACGAGACCATGATGACCGCAAACCCGATTCCAGCCATCAGTCCACCGAACAGGGCGCCGGTGACGTATCCGATACCCGCGACGACGGTCAGCATGAGCAGCGAGAGGCTGACCATGATGGCAAAGCTCTCGCCCGAGACGGACCCCATGGCGCTCGACATCAGAATGCCGCCGAGACCGGCGATCCCCGAAGAGATCATGAAGACGCTGAGCTTGAGCCGAACCAGGCTCTGTCCGAGCATGGCCGAACCGGCCGGGCTGTCCTTCATCGCCGCGAGTCGGCGCCCGTAGCCGCTGTTACGCAACGCGATGACGCCGACGCCGAGTATCGAGAACAGCGCGGTCACGGTCATCAGGAACACCGTCTCGTTGCTCAGATCGAGCGGACCGATCTTCAGCGGAGGGAGGGCGATGTTCCCGTCCTTGAACAGCGAGTACTTCATGCCGAACATCTCGTGTTCGGTGGTGTCGCGAAGGACCATGTTGGAGAGGAACACTCCGAAGGCCATGGTTGCCAGCGCGAGATACAGCCCTCTGAGCCGCAGCGCCGGCAGGGCGACGAGGCCACCGATCACGGCGGTGACGAGGACTCCGACGACGATGCCCCACAGGTTGAGGTGCGCAGCCAACCCGGAACCGGAGATCCCGAAGTGGAAGGCCACGATGGTAGCGATAGCGCCGAAAGATACCGGCGCCAAGTTCAATTCACCCGCGTAGCCGGTGAGGAGTGTGAGCGAGAGCGCGATGATCGCGAAAGTCATTCCGATGGTCAGTGTGGTGACGGCGGAGGTCACCATCAGCAGACGGATCAGGTAGACGATGACGATCAGTGCCACGCCCCAGACGACGGCCTTGCGCACGCTCGGCACGTGGTAACGCTCGCGAGTACGAGTGACCGCGCCACGCAAGCGGTCCTGTGGGAGCACGATCAGCACCACGAACAGCGCGATCATCGGCAGGGAGACACGGAAATTCGACGTCCAACTCCAACTCGTCGGGAAGTACGCCAATACGTACGTACCGGCAAGCCCGAGGACCACGGCGCCGACGAACGTGCGCGGAATGCTGCGCAACCGGCCGAACATGGCCGCGGCAAACGCGTCGATCACCAAGAGTGTCAACATGTTCGCCTCGAGTGTGCCGCCACTGATCGGGGTGATCAGGATGCCGGCCAGGACTGCGAGCGTCGAACCCATCGCCCAGGACAGGGCCGCAAGACGCTCCGGATTGTGGCCGTTGAGGCGCAACAGTTCCGGATCGTCGACGACGCCGCGCATCGCGACACCGGCGCGGGTGCGCGTGAACAGGATGCGCAGGCCGACGGCGATGGCGATCGCAACGAGGATGCAGATCAACTCGTGGTAGCGGATGCTCGCGCCGAACACCGTGATCTTGGACTGGTCGCCGAAGAACATCTGCATCGTCCGAGCGGTCTCGGGGTGCCAGAACCAGTGCGAGATCGAGAGCATTCCGAGCAGGATCGAGACCGTCACAACGATTTTGGTGACCTCGGCGGTATCGCGCAGACCCTTCATGATCAGGACGTAGAGGCCGAGGCCCATCAGTGGCCCGACCAGGACGAGTGAAATCAGCAAAGCGACGACGGTGGGAAGTTCCCAGCCGTAGCGCAACTGCCAGTAGATGAACGCACCGAGCATTGCCTGTGCACCGTGCGCGAAGTTGAAGATGCCTGACGTGTTGTACGTGAGTACCAGCCCGGAGGCGGCGATCGCGTACACCGACCCCAGGACCAGGCCCAGGATCGTGAAAGTGACAAAAGTGTTCATGGCTGAACCCTCGTTAGGGACTCGGGCGGCGGTTGGCGCTCGCCGCCCGAGTCGGAAGAATCAGGACTGCGGCTTGATGACGTTGGCGTTCTGGTACTTCGTCGACACGCGGTCAGCGCCGAGTTCGGTCCCCCAGGTGCTCTTGTCGGTCGCGACGAGGTACTTGGGGTCACACTTGAATTCGCCCGCGGTGGACGGGAACGCCTGCGCGTAGCTACTGCCCTTCAACGAGGTCATGAGTCCGCAGGTGGCCGGCATGTTCTTGCCGGGATCGGTGACGGCGTGCAATCCGCCGCCGTCCCACTCGTGAATGTTCGAGAGTTCGTTCACCATGCACTGACGCGTCAGATCGCTACCGCACTCGTCCGCGGCGGCCGCCCACAGCAGGAAGGACGACGCCGCCTGCATACCGAGGAGCGCGGTCTTGCCACCCTGCTCGGAGACCAGATCGACGTACTTCTTCACTGCGGGCACCTTGTCCGCGTTCTCGAGCATCTGGAAGGTCATGCCCGCGTTGAGGTTGTCGAGCAGTCCGGTGTCCTTGTTCCAATCGGAGACGGTCGCGCCGTACCAGGTGGCTTCACCGAAGAAGATGGGATCGATCCCGACCTGGTCGAGGGCCTTCACGAAGTTCAGCTCCGACGGGCTCGCCGATCGTGACGTCCAGATCCCCTTCGCGCCGCACTCCTTGTACTTCTCGGCGAACGGCACATAGCTCGATTCCCCCTCGTAGTTGAGTGTGACGCCGCAATCCTTGAGCTTGAAGCCCGCAGCCTCGGCGATCGAGCGAATCTTCGTGGTGGAGCTGATGATCGTGGGCATCGTGCTGTTGACGACGTCGAAGTCGTTCACCAGATCGGGGTGCATCTCGGCCATCTGGAACCACTGCGAACCGTTCGCGTAGTCGACCGGGAACGGGACACCCTGGAATGTCATCGGTCCGTTGGCTGCGTCGGGTGACACGGTGAAGCCTGGCACGGACACCAGGTTGCACGCGACACGCGTCTGCTCGGCGGTCTGATCCATCGCGAAGCCGTAGCCGACCATCATGAACTGGCTCGCGCACGCTTCCTGCATGACCGAGTTGGCCTGCGTCATCGCGGCGTCGTAGTCGGTACCGACAACCTTGCGGCCGTTGATGCCGCCCTGATCGTTGCACCAAGAGATGAGCGCGTTCACCGCATCGCTCATTTCCTTGTTCAGCCCAGGAGACTTCACATAACCGCGGTCGTCACCGAACCCGATCTTGATCTCGGTGTCGCTGACGCCTTGATCGGTTGCGCCGGTGGCGTCGCCTTCACCACAGGGCGAATCGAGGGTGCCGAACTTCGCGTCGGATGTGCTCGACGCAAGGTCTGCGCTGACGCCGGGTCCGCCGACAGCGACGGCGTAGGGATCGTCACCACGATTCGATGCGCAGGCTGACGCCAGAACGGCGGTCGCGGCGAGTGCCACGATCAGCTTCGTGGACTTGTTGGGCTTCACGGTCGGAGCTCTCCTTCTCACTGACAGACACCGAGAAACAGGGGTGAAACCCCTGTTCCGGTGCGCTCGGTGCCCGTAGGTAATCAGCGTTTAAAACGGTCCGAATGTGCCTTCCCGGTGAGTGAGACCAAAAAGTGAGGTCCCACACAGGGTTCCGATTTCGTGGCGCTGAACACATCGCGAACGGCAGCGCCGCAGCCCACGCGCGGGGACGTACTCCGCGGAGCCCCTGTTCGCATCCCGTTCGCTGTACTTTTACGCGTTCGATACGCACAATTCACGTTGTGACCGCAGAGCTCGTAATCCTCCTGGTGGTAGTTGTCACCGCCCTCGCGTTCGATTTCACGAATGGTTTTCACGACACCGGTAACGCAATGGCCACCTCCATCGCGACCGGAGCACTCAAGCCCAAAGTTGCGGTCACACTTTCCGCGATCCTGAACCTGGTCGGTGCGTTCCTGTCCGTCGAGGTCGCTGCGACCGTGGCCAAAGGCGTCGTCAACCTCGGCGCGGTCAGTGGGCAGGATCTGCTGCTGATCGTCTTCGCCGGTCTCGTCGGCGGAATCATCTGGAATCTGGCGACCTGGCTGCTCGGATTGCCGTCGAGCTCCTCACACGCACTGTTCGGCGGATTGATCGGCGCCGCAATCGCCTCCATCGGTATGGGCGGCGTCGAGTGGGGTGGAGTTCTGACCAAGGTCGTCGTCCCCGCGATCCTCGCGCCGGTCGTCGCGGCCCTGGTCGCAGGCGTCGGTACCAAGCTCGTGTACCGAATCACCGCATCCGTCAAGGAAGACGAGCGTGAGCGCGGTTTCCGTTTCGGCCAGATCGGCACCGCCTCATTGATCTCACTTGCGCACGGCACCAATGACGCCCAGAAGACTATGGGCGTCATCTTTTTGGCCCTGGTCGCTCACGGCACCATCACCGCCGAGACCGAGATGCCGTTCTGGGTGAAGTTCACCTGTGCCGTCGCGATCGCTCTCGGCACCTACCTGGGCGGTTGGCGCATCATCCGCACCCTGGGCAAGGGCCTTGTCGAGATCGCAGCGCCGCAGGGTCTGGCAGCCGAAGCGTCGTCCGCAGCCATCATTCTCACGTCGAGCCACCTCGGACTCCCCCTCTCGACCACCCACGTCGCCACCGGATCGATCCTCGGTACCGGCATCGGGCGCAAGGGCGCCGAGGTCCGCTGGGGCGTCGCAGGCCGGATGGCCGCCGCCTGGTTGATCACCTTGCCGTCGGCCGCAGTGGTCGGCGCCATCTGCTGGGCACTCGCGCATCTGATCGGCGGCCTGGCCGGCGTGCTCGTCGTCTTCGCTGCCCTCATCGCGTTCGCGATCTTCATGTACCTGCGTTCGCGTAAGGAACCCGTAGACGCCGCCAACGTGACCGCCGAATGGGACGAGAATCCGGATGCGACGGCTCGCGAGATTCCGACTGCTGATCCCACTCCGTCCACCGAACCCACTCGCAACTCCTGAAAGGGGCGCAAGAGAATGCATCTACTCACCGATACCCTCGATTCGCTCTGGCAGGTAGTGGCAGTCGGACTGCTCTTCGGAGCCGGACTGCCGGCGATCTTCGCCTTCGGCCTCAAGTCGCTGAGTCTGCCGAACGCCGACGGCACCGAAGGACCGTCCACCCTGGGTAAAATGGGTGCGTACCTCTGTTTTGCGGTCGTGCTCGTCACGATCTTCGCCGGAATACTGTTGTTGATGAAGAACTTCTTGGCCAGCACGTTCGGAATCCACGTCTTCTGAGTGGTCGTCGCGGCACACCACTGAAACCACCGAAACGAAAATGAGGCCGAGGATTTGAGCAAGTATTCATTGCGCAGCGTGCTCGACTGGCTGCGTGCCGGGTATCCCGAGGGCATCCCGGACAAGGATCATTTTGCGCTGCTCGCCGTTCTCCGTCGTCGTCTGACCGACGAGGAGATCGAGCAGGTCGTTTCGATGTCCATCGAGTCGGCACACGAAGTGCCGGACCGCCACGTCGACTACGACACCATCCGCGCCATCATCGAGGGAATCCTCAACGAGGAGCCGTCCGAGGACGACGTCGATCGTGTCACCGAAAGGCTGCGCGCAGGTGGGTGGCCGGTCATCGAAGACGTGGACACCGACAACGAAGTTCGAGACGTGAGCTGACGTCATGGCCCTTCCGCCCTTCCTCACGTCGATAGTCGGCTGGTTGCGGGCCGGCTATCCCAATGGCGTCCCCGAGCAGGACTACATCCCACTTTTCGCGCTCCTCACTCGCAGACTCTCCGAAACCGAGGTCGACGCCGTCGCCGACGCGTTGATCGAGGACGGCGATCTGCCCATCGAGAAGACCGACATCCAGGTCCTCATCACGAAGATCACCAACGAGATGCCACTCGAAACCGACGTCGACCGAGTACGAAGCCATCTGGCTGCCGGTGGTTGGCCGCTGGCCGGGCCGGACGTCCGGTGAACGTTCTTCGCACACTGGCCGTTCCACAGGGTGAGGCGGTCTTCGAGGTACTGCCTGCCATCGCGCAGATCCTGGACGGCGTGCACGACGCCGTGCTTCCCGTCCCGGCGGCCGACGCACGCGAGACGGCCCGACTGAGCGACGCTCTGCACCCCGATCAGCCAATCGACGACGGCATCTCGCTGGTGGTCGCCACGTCGGGGACCACCGGAACCCCGAAGGGCGCGATGCTCGCCGCGAGCGCACTGCGAGCCAGCGGCGACGCGACCAATGAACGCCTCGGCGGCACCGGATCCTGGTTGCTGGTTCTCCCCCCGCACCACATCGCCGGGATGCAAGTTCTGTTGCGCAGTGTCCTCGCCGGAACACAACCGGTGATCGTCGACGTCAGTGCGGGTTTCGACCCTGCCGCATTGCCGGGCGCTGTCGCCGCGATGAGCGGACCGCGCCGCTACACCTCGTTGGTGCCGACGCAGTTGGTCAAGGCACTCGGTGATCGCGCCGCGGTCGAGGCTCTGGCTTCGCTCGACGCGGTTCTGCTCGGCGGCGCTGCTACTCCCGCACCGGTACTCGCGCAGGCCACCGAAGCGGGCATCACCGTCGTCCGCACCTACGGGATGAGCGAAACGTCCGGCGGTTGCGTCTACGACGGAATCCCGTTGTCCGGAGCACAGATTCGTATCGACGACGGGCGAGTACTGCTGGGCGGTCCGATGCTCGCGTCCGGGTACCGCGGGCTTCCCGACCACCCTGCCTTCGCCGAACCCGGATGGTTCCGGACCGACGACGCCGGATCAGTGGTCGACGGGGTCCTTCGCATCAGCGGCCGGTTGGACGAGGCAATCTCCACCGGCGGGCTGACCGTCGTACCGCAGGTGGTCGAGGCCGCGCTGGCCGATCACCCCGCCGTTCGCGAGTGCGCGGTGATCGGCATCGAGGACCCGCGGCTGGGGCAGCGGGTGGTGGCCGTCGTCGTACCCGAGGGCGAAGCTCCGACGCTCGACGAACTACGCGCACATGCTCAGCGGACACTCGACGTCACCGCAGCGCCGCGGGAACTCTTCGTCCTGGACGCGCTCCCCCTGCGCGGACCGGGCAAGCTCGACCGCGCCGCCCTGGTGGCTCGGTTCAGCTAGCAGCCGCAGCCCGATTGTTCAGCCGCAGGCCTGATCAGCGCCGCGGCTGCACAATCAGCGCGCGGCTCCGCGGAGGCAAGCCCGCTCGAACCTTTCGCGGACACGTTCGAAGTCGCGAAGATCCGCCCATACCCACCGGAACACCTCGAACCCCGCGTCCCGGATCGCGTCCTCCCGCAGTTTCTCGCGCTCTACCGCCCTCCCTGGATTGTCGCCGCGATACTTGACCATCCCGTCGAACTCGCCCACCACACCGTGCTCTTTCCAGAAGAAATCGACTCTCCCGATGAACCGGCCACCGTGACGGATCTCGTGCTGCAGGGTCGGCATCGGCCAACCGTCGTCGCGCATGCGTACCCGGCTGATGGACTCTCCCGGACTCTCGGCACCTGGTTCGATGAACGTCGCCGCCACTCGAGCGCGACTCATTCCCAGCCGTCCGCGCGCATGATCGAGCGAAGCGTCGACGTTCTCACGCCTCATCCCACGTCGCAGGGCGCAATCACCGATCACCACGGCGGTCTCGAACGGCGTCGTCCGTGCGAGGTCGACGAACGTTCGCGCAAGCGACGTGGTTGCGACGCCGTCGATCAGCACGACCTCCTCGGCCGGGACCACTGCCGGATGAAGATGCAAGGTTTGACTCTTCCGCCCACCCGAGCACCGGTTACGCGTCATGTGCACGGTGTCCAATCGCAATCCGCCGCAATCCAATCCGTGCATGACCGCTGCCGAAGCGTGGCTCACGATTGCGCCTGGTCCACAGCTTTCGGTGGCTACCATGACAGCGCAGCGGTGGCGTGCTCTCGCATCGAGTTCGCGGAAGTGATCGGCGCGCATGTAGATCCCCGCTGCGATTCGGTGCAGCTCGCCGCGCCTGACCGCTCGCTGCAACTGCGCGTCGCTGGTGCCGTCCCGGTGAGCCTGTGCCCGCGTAAGAATCTCCATGCAGCGAGCGTGATGCCGCCGCGCCCGCACACCGACAAGCAAGATCCGTCTGGGGATTGTTTGCCGGTTGTGGAGCACCGACCTCGCGCACTGTGCAAGTAACCGCAAGTTCCACGCAAGGTCCATGCAAGATCGGTCTGCCAAGCTTCATCCCATGAACCACACAGCTTCGCCTCTTGCCATCGAGGCCGACGGACTCGTCAAGAAGTTCGGCGAGCACCGCGCGGTCGACGGCGTCAGCCTCACCGTCCCCACCGGCTCGGTGTTCGGCGTCCTCGGGCCGAACGGCGCCGGCAAGACCACCACCGTCCGCATGCTCGCCACTCTCCTTCGCCCCGACGGCGGTGAGGCGCGCATCTTCGGCCACGACGTCAGCCGTGAACCCACCGCGGTCCGATCCCTGATCGGCGTCACCGGTCAGTACGCCTCCGTCGACGAGGATCTGACGGCGACCGAGAACCTCGTGATCTTCTCGCGGTTGCTCGGCCTGAGCCGCCGCGATGCGCGCACCAAGTCCCTGGAACTCCTCGAGGAGTTCGATCTGGTCGAGGCCGCGACCAAACCGCTGAAGAACTTCTCCGGCGGCATGCGTCGACGCCTGGATCTGGCGGCAAGCCTGATCGCGCGCCCGCCGCTGCTGTTTCTCGACGAGCCCACCACCGGCCTCGATCCGCGCACCCGCGCCCAGATGTGGGTGACCATCCGGCGACTCGTCGCCGAGGGTTCGACGGTGTTGCTCACCACGCAGTACCTCGACGAAGCCGATCAACTGGCCGATCGCATCGCGGTGATCGACCGCGGCCGCGTGATCGCCAACGGCACCGCCGACGAACTCAAGGCTTCGGTCGGGATCTCCTCGCTCCAACTCAAGCTGGTCGATCGTGATCGCACCGAGGAGGCTCGCTCGCTCATCGCCGCTGCGCTGAGCGTCGAGGTGGGTGTCACTCCCGAGGTCGGGCGGATCACCGCACCACTGAGCGACCCGTCGATCACGGCGGACCTGTTGATCCGTCTGCGTGAGCAAGGTATCGCCGTCGACGAGATCAACGTACAGAAACCCAGCCTGGACGAAGTGTTCCTGACCATCACCGGGCACCAGCCCGAAGACGGTGGACGCAACGACGCCCAGTCCGACAACGACTCCGATCGGAGCGTCGCATGACAACCACCCTCACCAAACCCCGGTCGCCGATAGCCCAGCCGGATGCCGCACCCCGCCGCATCAGCCTGCAGCAGAGCTTCGCGAACACGTTCACGATGGCGTACCGCGGAATTCTCAAGATCAAGCACAACCCCGAGCAACTGTTCGACGTCGTCATCCAGCCGATCATCTTCACGTTGATGTTCACTTACATCTTCGGCGGCGCGATCGCCGGTGACGTGACGGCATATCTGCCGACGATCATCCCCGGCATCCTCGTCCAGACCGTCATCACCGGTTCCATCGTCACGGGCACGCAGCTTCGTGAGGACATGGACAAGGGCGTGTTCGACCGCTTCAAGTCCCTTCCCATCGCTCGTATCGCCCCGCTGTCCGGTGCATTGCTCGCCGACGTCGTGCGCTACGGCATCGCCACGACCATCACGTTCATCGTCGGTTTCGCGATGGGTTACCGCCCCGCAGGCGGCGTGGTCGGCATTCTGTCTGCCGCGATCCTGGTCATGGTGTGCGCCTTCTCCATCAGCTGGATCTTCGCTCTCATGGGCGTGCTGATGAACAAAGCGTCCACGGTGCAGGGTGTTTCGATGCTCGTGCTGTTCCCGCTGACGTTCCTGTCGAATGCGTTCGTCGATCCTGCCACCATGCCGAGTTGGCTTCAGAAGTTCGTGAACGTCAATCCGGTCTCACACCTGGTGACCGCGGTTCGCGAGCTGGCCAACGACGGCCACTTCGGTATCCACGTCGTGTGGTCGCTGGTGGGCGCCGCGGTGATCGTTGCCGTCATGGCACCTTTGACCGTGCGGATGTACATGCGCAAGACATAAGTCCCGCACCATCGTCCAGACCTAGTCCAGCACCGGTCCGCGAAGCGCAGCCAACACTGCTTCGCGGACCGCTCTGCGTGAGTAACCCGATACCTTCTCGGTTTCCACAGACCACCTGTCGGCTCCGACCAGACCAACCGCGAAGTCGGAGAGGCGCGCGTGATGGAGCGAGACGAAGTCTTGTCTCCCCGGCATTTTCAACGACAAAGCCATCAGTTCGACTCCGCGTTCGATGTTGCCCGTGACAAGATCGAACGACCCGATCGCCGACGCCAACGAACCCGCGAGCGGCAGGTCCGCGTAACCGTTGGGATCGAGCTTGAGAGCACTCGACTCCTTCATCTGCAGAACGCGGCCCGCCACCAGTTCGTGCCGGCCGTGAACTGCGTGAGCGCACACAGCCGCGGCACCGAGCAGAACGACGAAGGGATCACCGAAGATGTTCTCGATCGCAGAACCCAACAGCTCCAGCGCTTCTCGATACCGAGCCAAGCCCTCGTCGATACGGCCGTCCGCGAGATCCGCCTCGGCGATACTCGCTGTGAGCGCCGCGCGCCGTTGATCGGTTTCGATGGCCCCGGTCCCACCCGAATGCGCCAATGCCGGACGTGCACGATCGAGAAGCACCCGACCACCAGCGGTGTCACCGGCCGCGATCATTGCTCCGGCTTGAAAGCAGATGAGCTGCATCGCCTCGTCACGCGCACCGAGGCGTTCCATCGACGCCGCCGCGATCGCGTAGAACTCGATGGCCTCGCCATAGCGGGCGGATTGGCTGTGAACCGACCCGACATGTTGGGCCGCCATCGCCAGACCCCACTCGTCACCGATGCTGGTGGCGTAGTCGAACAGAGTCTCCCCGTCCAGCAACGCACCGCGCAGATCTCCGATGTTCTCCCGCATGTTCGAACGCGCGGACAGCGCCGCCATTCGGGTCTCGGGATCGGAACTGCGAACGCCTTCGGCCACCAACCGCGCAAGTTTGTGGTTGGCGATCCCACTCGTGGTCAGCTTGATCAGAAATGCGAACAACGGACCGAGATCATCGCGCTCACGCAACAGCTTTCGAAGTCGGATCCGCGCACGGGCATGGTTTCGATCGGCCTCTCCGAAGAAGAGATGCATCGCCACCAGGATGAACGTAGCGCCCACCAGTTCTGCATTCACGTCGCGCAGATCGTTGTCCGCGGTCGCCCCGACGATCTTCGACGCCCAGTTCGAGATTTCCGAGTTCGATCCTCGTACGGCCCACAGAATCGCAAGGACGGGGAAGACGTTGGCTACGGTCACCGCGTCGCCGCGTTCCACGGCCCAGCGCAGTACAGCCAGAAGGTTGTCGTGCTCGGCGTCGAGGTCGGCAATCAGACGGAGCTGATCCGTCCGTGCACGCACGACGGCATCCTCGGCGATCGCAATGGCCCAGTCGTCGAGGCGCCGAATCACTTCCGGCCCCTCCCCGGACGCGGCGAGTTGCTCCTCGCCGTATTCACGGACAGTCTCGAGCATGTAGTACCGAAGATCTCCCTGCCCGTCGCTGACGGAAAGAAGTGACTGATTCACCAGCGCTTCGACGGCACTTGCCACATCGGTCAACTCGCCCCACCCGGCAACGGCCTGCGCCGACGAAAGGGTGAAGCCGGCCGGGAATCGGCACAATCGACGCAACGCAATCTGATCCCCGCTGCCCAACAGATTCCAGCTCCAGTCGATCACCGCGTGCAGGGTACGATGCCGATCCGGAGATGTCGGATCATCGGAGCGCAACAACGCGAACCTGTCTCGCAGTCTCGAACCGATTTCGTCGACGCTCATGGTGCGGACCCGAGCGGCAGCGAGCTCGATCGCCAACGGGAGTCCGTCGAGCGTCGTACACAGCTTGACTACCGCGTCGACGTCCAGATGAACGGAGGGCCGCACCGCACGGGCTCTCGCCGAGAAGAGTTCGACTGCCGAGCCGGTTCCGTCTTCGATCGCCAACGGCGGCAACGGGTACACCGCCTCGGCACTGATCATGAGCGGAGAACGACTGGTGGTCAGAACCGTCAGCTGACGACCGGCCGCGATCATCTCGGCCACGATCTCCGAACACGCGCCGATCACGTGCTCACAATTGTCGAGGATGAGCAACATCGGACCGGCGGACAGCGCCTCTTTGAGTCGCTCTCTCGCCGAATGCGTTCGGCCGACGGTCAATTTGCCTGGCGCCAGATCGGATTCGCTGATTCCGAGGGTGCCTCCGATGGCCGCGATGACATCTTCGCTGCTGCGCAACGACGCCAACTCCACGAGGACCACCGAGACGCCCGGCTGGTTCACGGATCCGCGCAGGCCCAATTCGTGTGCGAGACGGGTCTTTCCGGCGCCACCAGGTCCGAGAATGGTGACGACGCGCGAGCGGGCGAGCAAGGATTCGATCTGGTCGATGTCGTTGTCGCGACCGAGCAAGGTGTTGGGGGCAGCGCGCAGACCGATCGCACGGGCGGCCCGCGGTGTAGCCGCAGGTGCCCCGAGAAGTTCCGCGTTGAGAGTCACCAGTGCGGGTGACGGATCAGCGCCCAGGCGATTGGCGAGGTGGTTGCGGAACTCCGCGAACACTTCGAGTGCCTCGTTGACTCGGCCTGCTCCGGCGAGCGCACGCATCAACGCCTCGGCCGCTGTGTCGTCGAATGGGCTCGCCAGATGGCGTCCGCGCACCAGGGGAATGGCTGCCGCGTACTCCCCCAATGTGAGCAACGCGTCGATCTGCGCCGTCTCCAGTTCGTCGTACACCCGGCCTGCGTCGAGCGCCAGACGATCTGCAACGTCGCCGACGACGTCACTCCCGGGGGTACCGCGCCACAGGCGCAATGACGCGGTCGTGACGGCGAGCGCTTCGGACGCGTCGGCGCCGACGGTGCGCAGACCACGGGCGGCGTCCGCTGCCCTGGCCAGGTCGACACGCTCCCGAGCGAGAGTGAGCCGGTATCCGGCCGCCGTGACTTCGAGGGCCCCGTCCGGGAGTGCAGATCGCAGGCGCGAGACCTGAGTGTGGAGGGCGTTCATCGGTGAGCGCGGCGGCTCCAGCCCCCAGACGTCGTCGATCAGGCTCTGCGCGGTACGTGGCTCACCCGGATTGCGAGCCAGCGCAACCAGCAGAGTTCGAGCTCGCGGACCCGGCAACGGAACCAGACGACCGCCCACTTTGGTCGAAACGGGTCCGAGCAAGGCAATGTCTGCCAGGTCTTCGCCCGACTGCGCGTACCTGGCGCGCTCACTCACGTCTCGAGTCATGTGCTGATCCACCGCGTTCGATCGTATTGCACAGTGCAAAGATCGTTGTATGGCAACAGCTGCTCAATGGATCGAAGGCGCGAGGCCGCGCACACTCCCGAACGCGATTGCGCCCGTGCTGGTCGGCACCGGAGCCGCGGCGTCCCTGGACCTCGCAGTGTGGTGGAAGGCGCTCCTGGCACTGATCGTCTCCTTGTCCTTGATCGTCGGGGTGAATTTCGCGAACGACTACTCCGACGGAATCCGCGGAACGGACGACGACCGCGTCGGGCCACTGCGCTTGGTCGGATCGAAGTTGGTCAGTCCCGGAGCCGTGAAGGCCGCGGCGATCAGCTGCTTCACCGTTGCCGCGGTAGCCGGGTTCGTTCTGGCAGCGACCACAGCCTGGTGGCTGGTTGCGGTCGGCGTGTTCTGCATCATCGGTGCCTGGTTCTACACCGGCGGCAAGAAGCCGTACGGATACAGCGGGTTCGGCGAGATCGCCGTGTTCATCTTCTTCGGACTGATTGCAGTGCTGGGAACTCAGTTCGTACAGGCCGAACGGGTGGATCTGGCCGGGCTGGCCGGCGCGATTGCCATCGGTTCGTTCTCGAGTGCGGTGCTCGTTGCCAACAATCTTCGAGACATCCCGACCGACACCGAGTCCGGAAAGATCACTCTCGCAGTCCGGCTCGGCGACGCCAGGACACGCACACTGCACGTGATCCTGCTGGCCGTCCCGTTCGTCGCGACCCTGCTGCTGATCCTGCGCACTCCGTGGGCATTGCTCGGATTGCTGGCGTTGCCACTGGCAATCCGAGCCAACGCCCCACTGCGTTCGGGCGGGCAGGGTATGGCCCTGATCCCCGCGTTGCGCGACACCGGACTCGCCATGCTCGTCTGGGGTGCCGCGACCGCAGTTGCGCTCAGTCTCGCCTGAAAGTCGACGGACTCAACGGTTGTCCGGGACGAACGCGCTGAGCAGAAAGTTCACGATCGAGATGATCAGCGCGCCCCAGACTGCCGTCCAGAAGCCGTCGACCGTCAAGCCGTAGGACGTTCCGGACGAGATCCACGCCGTCAGCATCAGCATGAGGGCGTTGATCACGAGCGTGAACAATCCGAGAGTCAGGATGAGCAGCGGTAGCGAGAGAAGCTGCACTACCGGCTTGATGAACGCGTTGACCACCGTGAAGATCAAAGCGATCACCGCGATCACGAGAACCGTGCCCCAGGTGCCGTTGTCGTGGTTGGCGATCGTGATGCCGGTGACCCACGCCGACGCCAGCCAGATGGCTATGCCGTTGATGATGAGACGTGCCAGAAATGTCATGTCTGAATGCTGGCACATCCCGCCCCGTGCATGCGGAGCCGTGCCGAATCTAGGCGGCGCGATTCATCTTCGCTTCCAAGCGCTCACGGATCACCGACATCGTGACCTGCGTTTCGAGGGCCTGACGGGTAGGCCCGTCGGCGACACGCAGGATGCCGAGCAGGATGTGTTCGGCACCGATGCGATTGTCCTTGTGCGCGAGCGCTTCACGGAGCGAGAGTTCCAACACCTTCTTGGAGTCCTTCTCGAATCGTGAACGAGGGAACCCGAATCGGCTCTTGCGAGAAGTGTCGACGCCGTCCGGCACAGGAGTCTCGTCCAGCACACCTTCGCCGAAGGACTGCTCGAGACTCTCCCGAACCGCATCGAGATCGATGCCGATCGACTTGAGTATCTCGGCGTCGTCGTCGAAATTGTTGGAGCTACCTTCGTTCGATCCGGCGCCGGCGTGGCGGATCACGTCGAGCGTGACACCAGACTCGGTGAGCACCTCGGTGGCGATGCCCCGATCAGAGGTGAGCAGCGCGGTCAGAAGTTCCATCGGCGTGACAGGACCGGAGCCGGCGACAGCATCGACAACGACGCCTCGAGCCTGTGCGGAGAACCTTTCGAACATGGCAATTACCTGCCCTTCTCGCGCAGTGAACGCAGCATCGATTCCGACTGCGCGGACGCGTATTTCTTGTGGACGGCTTGACGGCTGACCTCGAGAGCTTCCGCGATCGCCTGCCAGGACCATCCGTGACGGCGCGCATTGGCGACCTGAATGGCCTCGAGTTTTTCGAGAAGACGACGCAGCGCTCGAACAGCACGCAATCCCTCGGTGGGATCCGGGCTACCGGCGGCAGCAGCGAGAGAGGTTGCTTCGGTCATGATGTCAATTTAGGTTGACAACCGGAATCTGTCAACCAAAATTGACAGGCGCGCCTAGTATCCGGCGACGGCCCCGTTCACTGCCACCTGCAAATCCGCCTGCACAGTTCGGGCGATATCCATCGGCTTGTCCGGAAGTTCGGTCACCGGCATTCCGACAAAGACACTCGCAGCCTTGACGTCGCCAGCCACCGGACCGTAGTTGATGCCGATCGACACCAGAGCCGGTGAGCATCCCAATTTCTCGGCGCGCGCGATGATGTGGCCGATTCCACTGTTGACGTGCTGCAACCGCGTCGGATCTTCGGTGTTGCACGTCCCTTCCGGGAAAATCGCCAGACAATCCCCGTTGCCCAGACGCTCGGCCGCGACGTCCATCATCACTCGGCCGGCATCCGAAACAGCCCGGAGGCCGTAGTTCTTGCTGCGAAAAACCGGGATGCTGCCCATCATGTCGACCTTCTTGCGCTGTGAAGGATCAACGAAGAGTTCGTCTTTGGCGAGGACCCGGGTCCGTCCGATCACTCGACGCAACGGAGTACGCCACGCGGTCGCGGCGAGCGTGAACTGGTCGCTCTCGGTCAGATGATTGACCGCCACGACCAACTGCGTCTTACGTTCCAGCAGAGTCTTCAGCGCAGCTTCCGCACCCGGCGCGTACCTCACTCGCGGGCGGTACTTCAGCGCCAATGCGGCATAAGCGAGCTTCGCCACGAATCGGTTCTGCTGATGACTGCGGTAGTACTCGTACACAGCCTCGTAATTGTCGAGTGAAACTTCAGGATTGCCCATGGTCCGCCCTCGCTGGAGAAGTGCCCCTTGACCAAACGATACACAACCTACGGTTGCGTAGGTTTGCGTTACAGAAGGCGTAGCGCTGGGAGAAACTCCACTCTCGAGGTAAAACGGTTTCTGTGATCCGCTCGGCCATATCCACCGACCTACCCGCACTGCAACAGATCGAGATCGCCGCGGGCGAACCGTTCCGAGACATCGGGATGGACGCCATCGCAGACGATCCACCGCCGACGCTCGACGAGTTGAACGATTTTCTCGCAGCCGAGCACATCTGGGTTCAGACCGACGCAAACGACGTACCCGTTGCGTACGCGCTCGTCGAGATCGTGGACGGCGGTGCGCATATCGAACAGGTCTCCGTTCACCCCGATCATGCCCGCAAAGGCCTCGGAGCTCAGCTGATCGACGCCGTCACCGAATGGGCGGCGGACCATCACCACGATCTCGTGACTCTGACGACGTTCGTCGACGTTCCGTGGAACGCGCCGTACTACGAGCGCCTCGGGTTCGTGCGCCTGGCCGAGAACACGCTCTCCCCCGGCCTGATACGCATCAGAACGGACGAGCAGTCGTCCGGGCTGGACGCCTGGCCGCGCGTGACGATGAGCCGCCCGTCACACGGTCCAGCGCCGGCGATTCAGGAACTGGCCGTCCACGCACCCGAACGGACGAACTCGTCCAGCACTGTCGTCGGGCCGAGCAGGTCGACCCCTTCCGAAGCCACCCATTCGTCGTTGTAATACGTGCCTGAGTAACGCTCTCCGCCGTCGCACAGGAGGGTGACGACGCTGCCGCTGCGCCCGGCCGCCATCATTTCGGCAATCAACGCAAAAGCTCCCCACAGGTTCGTCCCCGTCGAGCCGCCCACTTTGCGCCCCAGGGCTGCGCTGGCGTGCCGGGCGGCCGCGATCGAGCCTGCGTCCGGCACCTTGATCATTCGGTCGACCACCTGACCGACAAACGACGGTTCGACGCGCGGACGGCCGATGCCCTCGATCCGGGAACCTCGAGTACCGACGATCGACGGATCGCTCGCTCGCCACGCGTCGAAAAACACGGAGTGCTCCGGGTCCACCACGCACAGCCCCGTGTCGAATTTCCGGTAACGAAGAAAGCGGCCGATCGTGGCACCGGTTCCGCCCGTCCCGGCTCCGACGACCACCCAGTCGGGAATCGGATGTTCCTCGTGTTCGAGCTGAGTGAAGATCGATTCGGCGATGTTGTTGTTTCCGCGCCAATCCGTCGCGCGCTCGGCGTGGGTGAACTGGTCCATGTAGTGACCGTTCAACTCACTCGCGAGCCGATGCGATTCCGAGTAGATCGACGACGGATCGCTCACGAAATGACAACGTCCCCCCTGCGCCTCGATCAACGCGATCTTGGCGGGACTCGTGCTCGCGGGCATCACCGCGACAAAATCCAGGCCCAGCAACTTCGCGAAATACGCCTCGCTGACAGCCGTCGATCCGGACGACGCTTCGATGACAGTGGTCTCTTCGGTAACCCAGCCGTTGCAGATCGCGTAGAGGAAAAGCGACCGTGCGAGTCGATGCTTGAGACTCCCCGTGATGTGGGTCGACTCGTCCTTCAGATAAAGCTGGACGGTCCAGTTACTCGGCAGCGGATAGCGCAGCAGGTGAGTGTCCGCGCTGCGTTGCGCGTCGGCTTCGATCAACCGCACCGCGTTGTCGACCCACTGGCGTGAGGTCCGACGGTCGACGTCGAGCGACCCCGTGGTCACCGCCCGTCTCCGCGCAGCTTGGAGCGAAGATCGTCACGATCGGACCGACGCTGGGCGTCGACCGCCGCAATGCCCGCATTGACACGCTTGCGCAGTTTCGCGAAGAGCAGCAACGACAGCGGCAGCGCGATCAGAACTGCGAACAGCGCCGCGACGATCAAGGGAACGTCCGTGCCGGCGAGCTTTCCGCCACCGATGATGACGGCACCGATCACGACGACAAGCAGCAGCCGAGCGACCGAGTACAGCACCACGTCGCGGGCCAGTTGACCCTTGGTCACCGGCCCGGAAGCCGACTTTGCTTGCGCAGAGTTTGCGGAAGGTTTACTGGCCCTGACCGGCTCAGAAGGAACATTTTCGGGGTTTTCAGACAACTGACTCACCCTCTCAGGTTACCCATTCCGAATACGGGTGGGACCGAGCCCGCTATATCCATTTTGTCCTTTACTTAAACATTACTTTTTCTTGAAAGATCGACTACCCGGCTATATCTGTGCAAACATTGCGCTACCACTCAGAAAACGGTCGAATGTGAGCGAAGGACTTCGAAACAAACTCGACGCAGGTTTTTGGCAACTGGTCGACACACCGGTTCGGAACCAAAGTTCGGAATCACTGCTCGGTTCGGAATCACTGTTCGTCAAACGTTCGACATCAACATGGAGGACCTCACAATGAGCGCACCAACCTTCAATACCGCCGCAGACGCACTCATGACGCCCGGACAGGTAGCGGCATTGTTTCATGTCGATCCCAAGACCGTGACCCGCTGGGCACACGCAGGACGACTGGGCTCGCTTCGCACGCCAGGAGGACATCGTCGATTCCGTGAGACCGAGGTCATGCAGCTTCTGCGCTCGCTG
This sequence comes from Rhodococcus sp. D-46, assembly GCF_011290655.1. NCBI lineage: Bacteria > Bacillati > Actinomycetota > Actinomycetes > Mycobacteriales > Nocardiaceae > Rhodococcus > Rhodococcus sp. D-46. The sequence continues at coordinate 178,026 of NZ_JAANTF010000012.1, forward strand.
ACCACCGAAGCAGACAACAACTGAGCAACTTCAGCTCACTTCGAAGCACTTTGCGGTACCCGAGAGATCTTGCAGTACCCGACAGATACAGCACTAGCGCACTGAGCCGAAACGCTTGTCCGCACCACTTCTGGTGAAGCGGGGCGGAGACTGAGTAGGCTCGACTTCAGTTCCCTGAGGAGGTGCGCCGTGTTGTATCTGTTGGCGTTGGTGGGTTTGGTGACATTGATCGTTCTGATGTGGAAGGCATTCGGGCCCGATCCGTCGACGCGCACCCCGGTGAGCGGTGTACGCGGGCCGGATGACGATCCCGAATTCCTGTGGAATGTGAACCAGCAAACACGACGCAAGCGCACGGAAGGTCCGGACGTACCGCCGACTGACGCGTCGACGTAGCGTCCGGGCTCACCCGGCTATCCGATTACCGCCCCGTCAACGCGAACGGGGAGGCCGGAAAGTCCTGCGCAACCACCGCAGCCAACTCCAGCACCGCTTCCCGAGTACCTGGACGCAGCCGGTCCAGATCGATTTCGGCGCCCTCTTCCAAATGCGGATCGAACGGAATCAGTTTCACCGCTCGACAGCGCTGCTCGAAGTGCTCGACGACCCGCGGCAGATCAACCTTGCCCGAGCGAGGCCGTACCGCGTTGATGACAGCTACGGACGTGGCGACCAGCCTGCTGTAACCGTGAGCGTCGAGCCAGTCAAGTGTTGCGGAGGCGCTACGTGCACCGTCGACGGAACCGGAACTGACGACGATCAACGAATCTGCACCTTCGAGAATGGCCTGCATCGCCGAGTGCATCAATCCGGTGCCGCAGTCGGTCAGAACTATGCTGTAGAACTTCTCGAGCATGTCGACCGTGCGCGTGTAGTCCCCACCGCTGAAGGCCTCTGAAACTGCTGGATCGCTGTCGGAGGCAAGCACTTCGAGCCGGTGTCGATTTTGCGATGTGTAGCCACGGACGTCGCTGTACTTCTCGATGCTGTTCTCGTCGCGCAGCAGGTTTCGCACTGTTGCCGGAGTTTCGAGCGGGATCTTCTGGCTCAGCGTTCCCCGGTCGGGGTTTGCATCGACAGCGACGACGCGATCGCCGCGGATCGAGCCGAACATCGACCCCAGTGTCGCTGTGGTCGTGGTTTTTCCGACGCCGCCTTTGAGACTGAGCACCGCAACCTTGTAGCAGCCCTGCAGCGGCTGGTTGATCTGGCGCGTCAACTCGACGAGGTGCTGCTCCTTTGCACCGTTTCCGAGGTTCACCGATCGGCCGGACAACGTGTACAGCGCCTTGCGCCAGCCGCCCACCGGGGCAGGCCGGACAGGCCGCTTGACGAGGAGCGCAGCCGAGAGATCTTGCGCAGTCATCGGGAGAGCGGACTCGAAGCGACTGTCCGGAGCCGAGGTGAGTCCGGTCTGCGGCATCGGAGCGCGAGTAGGTGGCGCCGTCGGCGGGGCCATCGGCACGGCCTGACCATTCTGGAGGGCGTGGCCGTTCTGCACCGGCGCAGCGCCGGGATGACCGAACTGCCGAATCGCGGGATTGGGCGGATGGACGCCGGGCGAAAAAGGTGCCTGCGGTTGCTGGAGCGGTCTCGCGGATGAATGCGCCGTCGGGCCGGGCTGCGAATTCTGAACAGGCTGCGAATTCTGAACAGGCTGCGGAACGCCAGTTCGTGAATCCGGAAGCGACCCTCCACGATTCGTAGGTTCGTAGGTCTGCATCGGCATCGCAGGCGAGGTCGAGAACTGGCCGTTGATCGGGCCTGGCTGCGCTGCCGGATACTGGATGACCGGAGTCTTGGGACCTGGTACCGGAGCCGCTGGGGTCGTCGTCGGCGGCGGAGCGGCGGGTGCACTGGGCGCCTGGCCGGCGACTTGCTGGAGCGGCCCGGAGTCGACCGGGGCCACGAAGAGACTACGAACGTCGCTGGGAACCGAGTCCGATGACGGCTCGGGCGCGGATGCGCGCGGCTCGCGCCGCGTCGGCTCGGCAGGGCGCACCGGCTCCCACAATCCTGCTCCGGCGTCTTCAATCTTGTCGGCCATCTCGCCGCTCCCCCTCGTCGATCCCACAGCTACCAGACAGCTAGTAATTCGCCAAGCTGCATCGTAACTGTTGCCCGCCCCTGACGTACCTACCGGTAATACCTACAGACCGGTCGGCAGCCACCCACGGTACCTCGAGAGGATCAGGTGAGTCCCGCGTAGGAGTGCAAGCCGGAGACGACCATGTTGATGATGAAGAGATTGAACAGCATCGCAACAAAACCGGCGATGTTGATCCAGGCGGCCTTCGTCTCCCGCCACCCGGACGTTGCCCTCGCATGCAGGTAGGCCGCGTAGATCACCCAGGCGATGAAGGACATCGTCTCCTTCGGATCCCAACCCCAGAAGCGTCCCCACGCAGCTTCCGCCCAGATGGCACCGAGGATGACGCCGGCGCCGAACAGCGGAAACGCGATGATCGTGCTCTTGTACGCCAAGCGGTCGAGAGTCTGGGCATCCGGCAGTCGCTCTGCGATCCGGCCACCGATACTCGTGCCTTCGTCACCGGGCGGGAACTTCAGTCGCAGCAGGAACAGAAGGCTCGCGATACCGCCGATCATGAAGATTCCGGAACCGACGCTGACGATCGTCACGTGAATCGGAAGCCAGTACGAGCGCAGCGCCGGAACCACGGGAGCCGCGTCGGCGTAAAGGACCGTGCCGGCGAGGAACATCAAGATCAGAACCGGTACCAGCAGGAAGACCCACATCGGACGGTACGCCGGCTTGATCAACAGGACGTGCCCGACCAGCAACGACGCCGCACACGCCATCGCCACGAATTCGTACATGTTGCCGAGCGGGAATCGTTCCGTCGCAAATCCGCGGAGCACGATCGACGCGATGATCAGCACCGTTCCGACGACCAGGACAGCTCGGCCCATTCCGCCGAATCGTTCCGAGAGCGACTTGCTCGGAGTCTCCGCGACCCTGCCAGGCACGGATGCGTCGACACCGCCGGCGGAGACCAGTTCCTTGTCCTGAACCGCCTTTGCTCTGGCCGACGCGTACTGCACGATGAGCAGCACAAACGCCAGCACGAGCACGGTGAAGGCGGACTTGAAGGCCCAGTCGCTGTACTGCGCGAGTGTCTCGTTCGTTGTCATCGGGCGTTCTCCTGCGCGTGCGGTTGGTTCACCGCGGTGGTCGGATTGCTTTTCAGCAAGCGGTCGGCGAGGCGGTCGAACTCGTCGCCCCAGCCTGCGTGGTCGGTGCGGGCAAGCCCACCAAGTTCTACTACAGTACGTCGTTCGTCATCTGGATAGATACGTGCCCAGACGCGGCGACGCTTGATCACGAGCGAGACGAGTAGGCCCGCCATCATGGTCAACGCCGAAACCAACACCCACACCTGAGCGGGATCGTGGGAGACCTGCAGGTTCACGAAGTCGACGGCGCCATCGAATCGCACCTGGGTTCCGTCGGCAAGCGTCGCGCTCTCCCCCGGAAACAGATTGACTCGATCCTGCTTGACCAGTCGGCCCTGATTGATCAGTTCGGTGTTGAGTTCGAACAGCGATTGCGGGTTACCGGTATCGAGTCCGGTGTCGCCCTTGTAGATGTCGATGGCGACTGCCGGATCGTTCATCGCCGGGTAGCTCGACGACAGCAGGTTGCCGTGGAACAGCGCGGTGGGCGCGAACAATCCTTCGATGGCAATCTGATTCTTCCGACGCTCGTCCGCATCGGGATACATGCCGCCCGGCGGGTCGAAGCGCATCGCACCACTGCTCAGGAACGTCGTGGCGTCGTCCGGACGCCACTGGAGCGTCTCGGTGCGGGTCTCACCGTTCGGGAACGTGACGGTGAATGTCGGCGCGTATCCGTGTCCCTGCAGGTACACACGATCGCCGGCGATCCGCAGTGGGTGGTTCACCTGGATGGTCGTGTCCCGCCAGGTATCGGACTCGAGGTCGTCGCCTGCCTGGTACGAGATGTCCGAGGTGAACATCTCGGCCTGACCGGTCTCGAGGTAGTCGGCCTGGAAATTCTTCACACGTACACACAGCGGGGTCATGCCGGTGCCGTCGAGGCTCAGACCGGCGACGAAGGAGTCGAACACTGCCGGCGAGGTCGTGCAGAACCCGGGGCCGTCGTTGGCGATGACGATACGATTGCCCTCGTAGCCGAACAACTTGCCCGCGGCGATCGCGATCAACAATCCGACCAGCGAGAGGTGGAACACGAGGTTGCCGAACTCGCGGAGGTATCCCTTCTCCGCCGAGATGGTGATCTCGCCTTCGCGTCGTGATTTCGAATCGCCGCGACGCGTTTCGACGCGCCACCCGCGCAGTTCTTTCGACACCCGGGCAGCAAGTTCGTCGGGAGTCTCGCCGTCCACGACGCTCGTGGTGTGGTGCGGCAGGCGAGCAAGATTGCGCGGCGCATTCACCGGACGGGTGCGCAGCGCCTTCGCGTGCTCCACGCAACGCGGCAGGATGCAGCCGACCAGCGAGATGAAGAGCAGTGCGTAGATCGCGGTGAACCAGAAACTGCTGAACACGTCGAACAATTCGAGGCGGTCCATCCACGGACCGAGCGTCGGACGCGCGGCGATGTAGTCGGTGACCTTGCCCTCGTTGAGGGTTCGCTGTGGCAGCAGGGCGCCGGGGATCGCAGCGAGCGCGAGGAGGAACAGCAGTACCAGCGCGGTCCGCATCGAGGTGAGCCCGCGCCAGGTGTTGCGCCCGAGTGCAACGACTCGACCGATCACCGACTGCTTCGGCAGCACGGGTTTCGGGTGGTCGTTATTGTCGTCAGCTGTCATATCGGCAGCGTCACCTCCGAGATAAATGCGTCGCGAACCCAGCCGACGAACTGGTCCCACGCGCCGGTGACGAGGGCGATTCCCACTGCCACCAACATGATTCCGCCGAAAATTTGAATGGTGCGTGCATTACGACGCAACCAGCCGACGCCGGTCAGCGCGCGCGCCGATCCCAGCGCCAAGATGATGAACGGCAGGCCGAGTCCGATGCAGTACGCGACGATCAACGTGACACCACGCGCGGCGGTCATCCCGTCGGTTCCCGCCGCCACGGACATCACGCCTGCCAATGTCGGACCGAGGCACGGCGTCCAGCCCAGAGCGAACACTCCCCCGAGCAGCGGCGCACCCACCAGTGACGACACGCGACGCGGTTCGAAACGAACGTCCTTCTGCAGCGCCGGAATCAGCCCGATGAAGACGAGACCCATCGCGATGGTGACGACACCGCCCACTCGCATCAGGACCTCGCGGTTGACGAGCAGCGTGGAGATCACGCCGAACACCGACGCGGTCGCGAGGACGAACACAACGGTGAAGCCCGCGACGAACAGTCCGGCCGCACCGGCCACCCTCAGTCGACTGCTCCGGGTGATCGTCCGCGTCTTCGCCTCTTCTGCGGTGATCGCGGGGGCGTCGGCACCGACGACGCCGGCCAGGTAGGACAGGTAGCCGGGAACGAGCGGCACGACGCACGGCGAAGCGAACGACACCAGACCGGCGAGCACACAGGCGCCGAGGGCGAGCAGAAGCGGACCGGACGACGCCGCGTTCTGAAACGCTTCGCCCACACCGGCACTCAATGTGTCGCTGCCGGCCAGCAGCGTAGTGGTCGTGGTTGTCATCTTTACTGCGCGTCTTCCTGAGCTACTCGCTGGACGACGGGCAGCAAATCCTCGGCGAGAAGTTCTTGGAGGAACACCGCGGCGACGCGATGCTGGCGGTCCAGGACGATCGTCGTCGGAATGACCGACGTGGGGTAGCCGTCACCGAGGGCGATCAGCGAACGCATCGACGGGTCGTAGATCGACGGGTACGAGACCTTGTTGTCGACCACGAAGTCCTGCGCTTTGTTCTTGGTGTCGTCGCGGACGTTGATGCCGAGGAACTGCACGCCCGAATCCTTGGTCTGCTCGTAGACCTGTTCCAGGTCGTCGGCTTCGGCACGGCACGGTCCGCACCACTGACCCCAGACGTTGAGGACGACGACCTTGCCCTCGAAGTCGTCGACACCGACCTTCTGACCTTCGTTCATCAGATCGGGCCCGGAGAGCTTGCCGATGGTGCCTCGGTCGGACGGCGGATCGTAGAAGATCTTGGTTTGTCCGCCCGGTGAGACGAAGTCGAAAGTTCCGCCCTGTGCGACGGCGTCGTCGCCGGTCGCGCAGGACGAGAGAAGAAGCATCGCCGACGCAGCGGCTGCGAATGCTGCGGCGATGCGGCGCGAAATCATGCTCCTGTCACTCTCGGGTCGGAGGCGCCGGCAGGTTCGGAGTAGACGATGTCGACCAGGGTGTCGCCTTCGTAGACCAGTGAAGTCAACGAGGCCAGTCCACACTGACGGTGACGGGGATCGTGCCAGAGACGCTCGCCCTGCAGGAATCGACGCAGAGTCCAGACCGGAAGTTGATGGCTGACGACGACGGCTTCGTGTCCGACTGCCGCGACGCGTGCGGCATTGACGGCTGCGAGCATGCGATGGGCGATCTGCAGGTAGGGCTCGCCCCAGGACGGGGTGAACGGGTCACGCAGTTTCCACCAGTGACGCGGACGCGAGAGCGCACCGTCCCCGACGGCAACCTTGAGACCCTCGAACTCGTTGCCTGCCTCGATCAGGTTTTCGTCCGTGACGATGTCGAGCTTGTGTGCCTCGGCGATCGGAGTCGCGGTCTCTTGTGCCCGCTGCAGCGGCGACGCGACCACGTGGGTGATGTCGTGATCGGCGAGCACCGACGCGACCGCACGAGCCTGAGCTTCGCCCGCCACCGACAACCGGAAACCCGGGAGCCGTCCGTAGAGGATCCCGCGCGGGTTGTGTACTTCGCCGTGGCGCAGGACGTGGACGATGGTGCGGGTGGACGTGTGGTCGGGGTGATCGGCGTCGGTCACAGTCGAGGGTCCTCGCTGAAGATGATGGATGTCGGAAGCGTGCGGGTGTTCTGGAATGGGAACTGGTCAGGGCTTGACGGCAGCAGCTGCGGCCTTGGCTGCGTGAGGCATGGCGTCGGCGATGATCGAGAAGGCTCGATCGTCGAGGGCTGCGGAGACGAACCACGCTTCGAACGCGCTCGGCGGCGGGTACACGCCGCGGGAGAGCAGTGCGTGGAAGAAGGCGGGGAATCGCCAGGTCTGCGCGGCTTTGGCTTCGTCGTAGTTGGTCACCGTGTTCTCGGTGAAGAACACGCTCACCAAGGTGCCTGCGTACTGCACTCGGTGTTCGACGCCTTCGGCGGTGAGTGCTTGGGTCATGAGGTCGCCGAGGGCGGTCGCGTTCCGGCCGAGCTTGGCGTACACCTCGGCGTCGGCGGCGCGCAGGCTCGCGAGTCCGGCGGCGACGGCTACGGGGTTACCCGAGAGGGTGCCTGCCTGGTAGACGGGACCGTCCGGTGCGAGGTGGCCCATGATGTCGGCGCGGCCGCCGAATGCTGCGGCGGGCAGGCCGCCGCTCATGACCTTGCCGAAGGTGTAGAGGTCGCCTGCGACGTTGTCGATGCCGTACCAACCCGAGGCACTGACGCGGAATCCGGTCATCACCTCGTCCATGATCAGGAGTGCGCCGTGCTCACGGGTGAGACGACGCAGACCCTCGTTGAAACCGGGAAGCGGTGCGACGGCGCCCATGTTTCCGGCGGCAGCTTCGGTGATGACACACGCGATGGCCCCGGGATTGGCCTCGAACGCCGCGGCCACCGCGTCGAGGTCGTTGTAGCGCACGACGATGGTGTCTTCGGCTTGAGCGCCGGTCACGCCGGGAGAGGTCGGCAGCCCGAACGTCGCGAGGCCGGATCCGGCGTCGGCGAGAAGGGCGTCGACGTGGCCGTGGTAGCAACCGGAGAACTTGACGATCTTGGTCCGCCCGGTGAATCCGCGGGCGAGGCGGACTGCGCTCATCGTGGCTTCGGTTCCGGAGTTGACCAGGCGAACCTTTTCCACGGGCGCGACGCGGGCGACGATTTCCTCGGCGAGAGCTACTTCGCCTTCGGTCGGCGCACCGAAGGAGAGACCTCCGAGCGCGGCTTCGCGAACGGCTTCGACGACTGCCGGGTGAGCGTGCCCAAGAATCATCGGACCCCAGGACGACACCAGGTCGACGTAGTTGTTTCCGTCGACGTCGGTGAGGGTGTAGCCGGATGCTTCGCGAATGAATCGCGGTGTTCCGCCGACCGAACCGAACGCGCGGACGGGCGAGTTGACGCCACCCGGAATCACGTTGCCGGCACGTTCGAAGAGCCGAGCGGAGTTCGTTGCATGCACGTCGGGATCACCGGAAGACACAGTCACGGCTTCCAGTGTCCCAGTTCTGTCGAATCTGACAACGACAGGGTGTAGGACTTCGGTGCTCGAGGCGAGTTTTCCGGTCGAACCGGGCCCCGCGTGAGACGATTCCGGGCATGAAGCGACTGTTGACGACGCTGATGGTCTCGGCTGCGATTCTTCTCACATCGTGTGGTTCGGACGCTTCGAACGACGACAAGGCGACAGTTTCGTCGCCGCCGAGCGCCACCGACTCGGCTCGAACCACCGCGGCGACGAGCACCGACCCCGCGTTTCTCGGCGGGTGTTCGGCGGTGTCCGTCTACGTTCAGCAGCGTGTTCAGAGCGGCGACACGTCGACCCAGACGGCGGGCGCCGACTTCCTGAAGATCGTCGAGAACGACCCTTCGTACCAGGCTATGTCCGAGAGCGAGAAGGAACTCTTCCGCCAAGGAATCGAAGCGGGTGCCGCGGGCTCCTGCTGAATGTGAGGTTGGGATCGAACCGGGTTGCCCGCGGTGCGCTACGCGCTATCGTCGGTTCCATGGCCACCACAGCGGACCACCTCAGGACAACACTCGACGGACGCTGGCGGGAGGTGCGTGAGCGCGTTCGCGGCGAATTGAACGACGAACGTTTTGCTCCGCACTACACACCCAACACCGCCATTGCGCGCTCCAAGGCTCTCGAACAGATGCGGGTCCTCGCCGATCTCGGGTACGCCGCAAACGGTTTCGCCGTCTCTCACGGCGGAACGGGCGACGCGGGTGGCGCCGTCACCAGCATCGAGATGCTCGCGATGTCCGACCTCTCACTGATGGTCAAGGCCGGCGTCCAGTGGGGTCTGTTCGGCGGCGCCATCGAAAACCTCGGCACCGAGCGTCACCACCAGGCGTACGTCAAGCCGCTGATCGATCTGGACCTGCTCGGTTGCTTTGCGATGACCGAGACCGGTCACGGCAGCGACGTCCAGGAACTCGAAACCACGGCGACCTACGACGTCGAGACGGGCGAGTTCGTCGTCAACTCCCCCACTCCGTCCTCTCGCAAGGACTACATCGGCGGCGCTGCCCAGCACGCCACCGTCGCAGCGGTGTTCGCACAGCTGATCACCGGAGGCGAAAGTCAGGGCGTCCACTGCTTTGTCGTGCCGATTCGTGACGACGCCGGCAACGACCTCCCCGGCGTCACGACGTCCGACTGCGGGCTCAAGGGTGGACTGCCCGGAGTCGACAACGGCCGCATCGTCTTCGACCAGGTCCGCATCCCGCGTGAGAATCTACTCAACCGTTACGCCGACGTCGCCGAGGACGGCACGTACAGTTCGGCGATCGAGAACCCGAACCGTCGTTTCTTCACGATGGTCGGCACACTGGTTCGTGGACGTGTCACCGTCGGTGGTTCCGCGGCAGCGGCCGCCCGCGTCGGATTGGCCATCGCCGGTCGATATGCCCTGCAGCGCAGGCAGTTCAGTGCTCCGAAGAGTGACGACGAAGTCCTGATCATGGACTACCTCGTCCACCAGAAGCGCCTGCTACCGTTGATCGCCCGCTCGTACGCTCTGCAGTTCGCACAGAACGAACTCGTAGCCGCGATGCACGACATCCAGAGCAGCGACGACCCGGATCCGCAGGAGCAGCGCGAACTCGAAGGTCGCGCCGCCGGACTCAAGGCCGCCAACACCTGGCATGCCACTCGGGCCATCCAGGAGGCACGCGAAGCCTGCGGCGGCGCAGGCTATCTCGCCGAGAACCGCCTCACCGCACTCAAGGCGGACACCGACGTCTTCACCACGTTCGAGGGTGACAACCACGTTCTGACGCAGTTGGTCGCAAAAGAACTCCTCACCTCCTACGCCGACGAAGTCCGCGGCATGAGCCCTGTCGACTGGATGCGCTTCGCCGCTACGACGGTCTCCGACGTTGTCAAGAAACGCACGGCAGCGCAGCAGATCCTGCAGACGATCGTCGACACTCGCCAGGACAACGAAGAGGACGGCAGCCTCTTCAATCGCGGCACCCAGATGAAGATGTTCGAAGACCGCGAAGAGTACCTACTCGCCACTGCGGCAAGGCGATTGCAGGCAGCGCAGAAGCGCGAGGAGAACCCGTTCGACGCGTTCAACTTCGTGCAGGACCACGTACTCAAAGCCGCTCAGGCGCACATCGAGCGCGTCATCCTGGAAGCATTCGTCGCCGGCATCGACTCGTGTGAGGACGAGACCGCAAAGGAACTCTTCGGCGAGGTGTGCGATCTCTACGCACTGTCCGTGATCGAAGAGGACAAGGCCTGGTTCATGGAGCACCGGCATCTGTCGGTGGAGCGTTCGAAGGCCGTGACGCGCGGAATCAACGAGCGTTGCCGCACCCTGCGCCCCCACGTCGAGACACTGATCGACGGGTTCGGCATTCCGGACATCCTGCTGGGGTCCGCGATGCTCGACGGACCGGGCACCGACGCGGTACGGCTGAAGTAAAGGGTTCGGGTGGGGTCGGCAATCGCCGGCCCCACCACACTCAGTGCGCTGCTGCCTTTTTCGACTGGCGAGAGGCGAGCAGTCCGGTCAGGCCGAGTGCCGCGACCAGCCAGATCCCCAGAACGAGCAGGTGCGGTCCGGCGCCGTTGCCACTGAAGTAGATGACGGAGCGGATGGGCTCCATGGCTGCCGATCCGAGCCAGAACGAATGGATGTGCTGCCAGAATCCGGGCAGGAACGACACCGGAATGGCACCACCCGAACTCGGGAAGTTGATGAAAACGAGCACCGTCAGCACCGCGAAGATCGCGGCTTGGCCGAGCAGTCGATTGAGCAGAATGCTCACCGCACCGACGGTGAACGTGTAAACCATCGAGATTCCCAGCAGTTGCAGGATCTGGCCGAATGACGCCCCGAAGGCGTGCATGAAGATGCTGGTGATGCCGAAGGCTATGAGCGGGGTGAGTATCGCCGCACCGGCCAGGATCGAATACTGCTCTCGCAACCGCATTCTCGGCGCAACCTGACTGAGCACCGTGATGGTCAGGTAGCCACCGAGGGTGCAGACGATCAGGAAGTAGAAGAGTCCGACAGTCGAGGAGTCGCGCGCCGTGACAGGCGCCGAGTCGATCACCGTGACCTGCTGCCCCGTCTGCTCCGCAACCGAATGCGCCAAGCTGCTCACCACGGAAACCGTCGAGGCGCCCGCGCCGGTGGCGATATGTGCGGTCACGGCGTCACCGATCTCGATGGCGCCGATCGCATCGCGGTTGTCGATCCGAGAGAGTGCGTCGGCGGCGTTGGCTGTGGCAACGATGTCGAACTTGTCACCCGACGAAGCCTGGATTCCGTCGATCAGCGGGGCCGTGACGGACGGCGACCCGACCACCACGATCGGTGCCTGATTCGGCGTCGGCGAATGGAAGGCGCTGACGTAGCACAAGCAGAACATGATGACGAAGAACAACGGAAATGCGAGTCCACTGCCCACCATCTTCCAATTGGTCGGCGGATCGACAACTTCTTCGCTGGGTACTCGGACGTCGGTATCTGTCATATTCCACGCTCTCTTCACTAACCGCATCTAGCTGTCAACACCGTTGACAGACTCAACAGTCAACACCGTTGACACGTTATAGTCAACGCCGTTGACAACGCGGTCGGCGAGCGAGCACAGAGGTCGATGTCGTGACACCCACGAGGCACACGCCAGAGCAGGAGCACCCCTCGACATCCGAGGCGATTCGCGCGGCGGCGTTCCAACTGTTCGGCGAGCACGGGTTCGGCGGCACGTCAGTTCGCGCCATCGCCAAAGTTGCCGGAATCGATCCGGCCCTGGTCATCCGGCATTTCGGGTCCAAAGAAGCACTGTTCCTGGAAACCACGCCGGTTGCGGACTACTTCGAAGGCCAGTTCGACGGCCCACTCGACACCCTCGGTGAGCGAATCGCCGCCTTCGTCCTGGGCAAGGCCGACGCCCGGATGCTGTCGGTGTACACAGCGCTCATGCGAGCGTCGGACAGTCCACGCATCCGGGAGCGACTCCGAGACATGACCGGAGTATTTGCCACCAATCTCGCCGCTCGTCTAGACGGCGAAGACGCGTACACCCGCGCACTCCTGGTCTCCGCCCAGGTGTCCGGGCTGTTGAGCGTCCTCAGCGACGAGAGTATCCCCCAGTCCGCAGATCGCGACGAGTTGGCAAAACTCTACGGCCGGGCGATGCAGACGCTGATCGATCAGTACTGAGCGATGACCTCCTCGGCAAACCGCCGAATGGAGTCGAGTCGTCCCTGACGATCACCGGAGTCAACTCCGTAGTGATACCAGGGCAACACTCTGATTTCCGTGACTCCGAGAGTCTCGAGTTCGCGATATCCGTCCAGATCACGAACATCCGTCGGCGAGACGTTGACGCCGAAAGGAACATCGGCACGACCGTACTCGACCCGCAATTCCGTAAGACGATCGATGGCGCAGGCTAATTCGGCTTTGGTCGTGTTCACCGACATCCAACCGTCAGCCAGCCTGGCTGCACGACGCAACCCCGGTTCGCTGTGCCCACCGATGTATATCGGAACCGGAATCTCCGGAGCAGGACTGATCATCAGAGCGTCGAAATCGTAGTGCTTGCCGTGGTATTCGACCCATTCCGGCCCACGTCCCGCACACACCGCCTTGATGATCTCGATGGCTTCGTCGGTACGCGCACCGCGGGTGCGCATCTCGGTACCGGTGAAGGTGAATTCCTCGGGAATCCAGGACAAACCGACGCCGAGAGCGACGCGGTTCCTCGACATCACGGCGATGGTCGCGACCTGCTTGGCCGTCAACAGCGGATCGCGCAGTGGAAGTTTGAACACGTTGGTGTAGAACTAAATTCGCGATGTGACGGCCGCCATCGCCGTCATGGCAATGAACGGATCAGGCATCGGCGTCTCGGGCGCCCACATCCGCTTCCCGTCAGCAGTGTACGGGTACGGCGCCGACACCTGCTCCGGATAGAACACGGAATCCGGCATCGCGATTCCGTCGAACCCCACCTCTTCGGCGACCTGCGCCAACTCGCACAGTTCCAGGGCGTCGATCATCGCACCCGCCAAGGACCACTTCATCGTTCCACCGTTTCGCCGTTGGGCGAGATCCAAGCGCCGCCCAAGAACATGATGTCGGTGATGTTGCGTACGACGCCGTGGACGTTGCCGTCCCATGCGGTCAACACCGACGCCGGCCCCCAGATCACGTAAGGCACAGTCGCGTTGGCGTACTCCTGCACCTTGCTGATCGCCTCACGGACAGCATCGTCCGTCGATGCCGTCTGCACAGCTGTGATCATCGCGTCCATCTCCGGGTCCGCGAAGCCGGACGGGTTGTTCTTCGAATCACTGGCCATACTGTTGTACAAATTGAGGTACGGCGCTTCTTCTCCGACCGGAGCGCCACCTCTGGTCATGTCGAAATCGTGGTCCTTGTATACCCGTCGAACCAGATCGGTCACATCGGTCGCGTAGTCGATGGTGACGTCGAAACCGATCGCGTTCAGCGAAGCCTGAACCGTCAGTGCCGTCGCCTGTTGGCTCGGCTCCGAGGTGGTGAGGTAGCGGAGTTTCCCGTCGTACCCGTCGGACTTCGCTTGATCGAGCAGCGCCTTTGCCTTCACCTGATCGAACGGAATGCCTGCTGTGTTGTTGTACCAACGTGACGTCTGCGGGACCAGTTCGGAACTGGCGGTGCCCAATCCGTTGTTCGCCCGGGTATTGACCGCCGCCGGATCCACCCCGTAGGCGATCGCCTGACGGACGCGAACATCGGCCCCGGGCTTGCCCTCACGGTTGTTGATCGTGCCAATCCCGTTCTGTCCGGTCGGACTGAGGTAACCCGAGTATCCGTCGTCGAGAGCTTGTTCGATCACGGCCTCGTCGCGGAGGATGTACGTCATGTCGATCTGGCCGCTCTTCAACGATTCGTACTGAGACTGCGCACCCGACGTGGGAACAAACCGCACTGTGTCCAGTGGAGGTTTACCGCCCTGATAATCCGTGCGTGCGGCGAGTACCAGTTCTTCGTGCGGGGCGAACTTGGCCAAGGTGAACGGACCCGCCCCGATCGGTGTGAACGCTCCCTCCCCGGTTCCTGAAACCGACCCTGCCTCTCCCCCTGAACTTCGCGCAACGATCATTCCGGGCCCGAGCGACAACAGCGCCGGGAATTGACGCCAGGGCCGCTCGAGCACGAATTCGACTGTGGTGGCGTCGGGCGTCTCGATCCGATCCACGATGTTGAGCCAGGTCTGCGATACATCACCCTTGCCTGCCACGAATCGATCGATACTCCACTTCACCGCTTCCGCGTCGAGCGGACTTCCGTCGCTGAAGGTGAGGCCATCAGCCAAAGTGACGGTGTACGAAGTGAAGTCGCTGTTGTTCGACAGTGTCTTCGCGAGTTGTGGCACGAAGCTCCCGTTTGTGGAGTCGCTGCGTACCAGCGTGTCGTAAATCGCGGCCATTTCGGTTCCGCCGGTCGAACCGGCTGCTTGCGTTCTCGTGGGGTCCAACGAGGAAGGGAACGAATAGGACCCGAAGGTGAGAACACCGCCGTCGATCCGCTCCCCCACATCTGGGGCGCCCACAAAACCAGCTGCGCCACTACTGCTCGGTGAAGCCGATCCCGAGTTGTCCCCACTGCTCGACGCGCAGCCGGCCAACATCAATGCACCGGCAAGCCCGAGCGCGACAAAGCGAGGGCCGAACCTAATCTTCCTGGTGTACATACGTTCCCAATCTCCGTCAGCGTGTCAGATCTTGACTACCTTCGACGTCGGGATCGGGTGCGAGTCCGCCTTGATCCAGCGCAGCGCCCATGTCCCCTCGGCATGCGAATCGGTGTCGATCCAGTTGCCATAACCCGGATCCTTCGCCGCCACGACGATTGTCATGGTGCCGTCGTCGTTGAGCTTCGCGGTGTGATTGTTGATGTAGATGTTCGTGCGGTTGTAGTCGAGGGACTCGACCCAGAAGTTCTGCAGCACGAAGTTGAAGTACTCGCAGTTCGGAACCTCGGTCTCGATGACCCACGCCTCGTCCTCGGCGAGCTTCCAGTAACCGTGGAAGTAGAAGATCGTCGGATCGCCGCCGGCGTCCTGGAAGTAGTCCTGTCCCCAGTCGAAGATCTCGTTGGTGTGCGGCTGGAATTTGCGCGACCATTCCAGGAAGGTCTCCGCCATCCCCTTCACGATCCCGACGGACTTGGTGAGACGCTCGCCGATCTCTTCCGGAGTCAACGGGACGAACTCCCCGTCCGGGTTCAGGCATTCGATGGTCAGATCACCGACAACCTCGTTGCGTCGATCCTGGTGAGTTTGCCGAACGGAGATGAGGTTGCTGTCGGGCGCCAAAGGCAGCCAAGCGCCCTCATCGGGCTTGTCGACGCTCGCGATGAACTCGAAACGGCCGTTCTCGTCGACCTCGAGGTCGTGGATATGCAGATCGCCGGTCTGCAGCATGGTGCCGTCGATGTGGTACCGATTTACGCGCGAGCCGAAGGTGATCAGCGGGACGGTGCCTCGGGTGCCGATGATCCGGTAGTTGTACTTACCGGAAATGTTGGCGCGCATGTAGACGTTGTCCGGGTTGTCGGCACCGATCTTCGTCATCATGTTCGGGTTCGGAGCCGACGAGAACTGCGGCCACCGCGGATCGGTGTACTCGACACAGTTGATCGTGCCGTACCGAAGCAACCGACTCAGGTAGCGGACGCCCTCGGCTTGAGTCAGCGGATCCTGAGGGACGATCTCGTCTTCCAGGACCTTTCCGACCTCGAGCAGATCTGCGCAGAACTTTTCCCAAACAGCATTCATGTGAATCTCCTTGTTTCGGTTGGGGCTTCGCCCTGTGCGCCTTTTTGGTAGTCGGCACTACCAAAAAGGCGCACAGGGCCGGAGGCCTTCAGGGTGTGGTGGCGAACTTCGCTTCGACGTCGGCAGCGCTCACGCCGAAATCCTCGAGCGAATAGCGATGCGACGGACGACGGTGCTCGGCAAGGCTGGCCTGATGCGACGCCTCCACCGCGGCGCGGGCGTCGTCTGTGAAGGGCAGGGCGAACTGTGCATAGATCTTCTCGACGGTGCCGACCGCATCGGCGATGAAGTCCTTGTAGTCGACGTCGATGAACTGATCGGGGTTGTAACGTCTACGGGCATTGTTGAAGTTCGCATTCCCTCGCGCCCACAACTCCAGTTGCGTGCGCCCGATGGCCGGACGATCGAAGGCCCTCGACATGTCGTGTCCGCCCTGCTCGACGAGGCTGAAGGTGGACGCCATCGATGTCAACGGGTCCCGGAAGGTCCGAACGAACAGTGCATCCGGATAGACCGACATGATCTCGTCGATCGCGAAGACATGGCTCGGGCTTTTGAGCACCCACCGTCTGTCCTGGTCGTGCAGCCCGATCAACTGCAGGTTCTTCTTGTGCCGCGCATATGTTTCGGTCCAGTCCTGCTCCGCCAGCCACCGGGTGTAACTCGGCACGTACGCCACCGTCTCGAACGCGGTCGAGAGCATCGTCTGCTGCAGCAGCCGCCAGCATTCCTCGACCTCCTCCGCCCCCATGAAATGAACCTTCATCAGGTCTGCCTCGTTACGCTGGCGAGCACGGTAGAAGGCGTCGGAGCGAACGTAATCTTCGTTCTCCGACCACGTGTCGCGCTCGGGGCGCGGCTGCGGCGTCTCGGCGAGCCACATCTCGGCGCCCTGATGCGCTGGGTCGGCACCGAGCAAGCGGTGCAGCGCGGTGCTGCCGGTGCGGGTCAACCCGACCACGAAGATCGGGCGTTCGATCGGAACATCTACGTGCTCTGGATATTTCGCGAATCCGGCCTCACTGGTCAGGCGACCCGCGAGCGCTCCGACGATCATCTTGCGAGCGATCACCTTGCCGTGAGGAGTGAGGTCGGCCTCGTTCTGGAACGACTCGAGGAGAACTCGAAGTCCTTCGAGATAGCCTTCGCTGCCGAAGTTTTCGTACCCGGCCGCCTCGCGCGCAGCCTGGTGCAGGTCATCGATGGAACCGATGCCGTCGTAATCCTGTGTCATGGCTAGTCCTTGTATGAGTTGATCAGTGGTGCGTGTGACCGCAGTTGACGTCGAGACATTGCCCTGTGATGGCCCTGGCTGAATCGGACAGGAGGAAGACGACAGCGTTTGCGATGTCATCTGGCTCCGGCAATCGGCGCAGATCGGCGCCCGCTGCGATCTCGTCGTAGATCACCTTGGGGTCGACTCCTGCCGCCGCCGCCTTCTTCTCGAACATGTTCTTGACCGAGTCCGCCCAGATATAGCCGGGAGCAACCGAATTGACTCGAACGCCCTTGGGACCGAGATCGATCGACAAACTGCGTGCCATTGCCAGGAGCCCGGATTTCATGATGCGGTAGGCCCCGAACCCGGGAAGCTGGTTGCGCAACACCATGGACGTGACCATCACGACCGACCCGTGCGACTCGATCAATGCCGGAGCAAATTCTCTGGTGACGTTCAACGCCGCGAGCAAGTTGATGTCGATGCCCGACTGGATGGACACCACGTCGGCGTCCAGGAGCGGGACCTGCGCGGGTTGAACAAATGCGTTGTTCACCAAGCAATGCACCGCACCGAACTCAGCGACAGTTGTCTCCGCCAACGAAGCGATCGAATCGACGTCGGTGAGGTTCGTCGGTACGGCCAACGCGATTCCGCCGCGGTCTCGAATCTCCCTTGCCGCCGATTCCAAGCGCTCGGGTGTGCGGGCAGCCAGAACAACCTTCGCTCCGGCCGCCGCACTCTGCAGCGCAATCGAACGACCCAGCGCCGGGCCCACTCCCGAGACGACGACGACCTTGCCTGCCAGCAGGCCCTGATGGGTCAGCACAGCGCCTGCGGATCGAGAACAACACTCAGGGAGATGATCTTGCCGTTCTCGTCGAACTCGAACACATCGGTGGCAGCGAAGTCGGGGATACCGGCGCGCTGCACCCGAAGCTGCATGGCTGCGTACTTTCCCGTCACCGAAATCGGACCGAGCAGGCTGACTGTGAAATCGACCTGCGCGTTCGCGGTATCGAATTCGCGAATCTCGTCGATTCCGCGGTAGGTCTGGACCCCCAGCGGTTCGTGTTGAACTGCGTCGAGCGCAAACAGCGCAACCAGTCCGTCGACGTCGTGACGTCCGAGACACTTGACGTAATCTTCTACGGCAGAAACTATTTCAGCCCTGTCAGGCATGGATGCTCCTCGTGTTCAGGCGGATCAAGAAATGGTTCCGCGGGCGCGGAGATGGTCGACGATCGCGATCGCAGCGTCCTCGGTCGTCGTGACACTGGTGTCGATGTGAATGTCAGGGTTCTGCGGCGGTTCGTACGGCGAATCGATGCCGGTGAAGTTCACCAACTCGCCCCGTCGAGCCTTCTTGTACAGCCCCTTGGGATCTCGCTCCTCTGCGACGGCAAGCGCGGTGTCGACGAAGATTTCGACGAACTGTTCGTCGCCGATCAATTCGCGGGCGGCATGACGCTCGGCCTCGAACGGTGAAATGAAGGACGCGAGCACGATCAGACCGGCGTCCGCCATCAGTCGGGTGACCTCGGTGACGCGACGGATGTTCTCGACGCGGTCGGCTTCGGTGAATCCGAGGTCTCGATTCAGCCCGTGACGGACGTTGTCTCCGTCGAGGAGGTAGGTGTGCGCGCCGAGTGCGTGCAGTTGACGCTCGACATCGTTCGCGATGGTCGACTTTCCCGAACCGGAGAGACCGGTGAACCACAGAACTGCGGGTTGGTGTCCCTTGAGCCTGGTGTGCGCGGCCTCGTCGACGTCGACGGATTGCCAGTGAATGTTGTCCGATCGACGCAGCGAGTGCGTGATCATGCCCGCACCGACAGTGCCGTTGGTGAGGCGGTCGATGAGGATGAAGCTACCGGTGTCACGGTTGCCGACGTACGGGTCGAACGGGACCGGTCGATCGAAACTGAGGTTGCACACACCGATTTCGTTGAGCGCGAGAGTAGTCGTTGCGGTCTTCTCGAGAGTGTTGACGTTGATCTTGTGTTTCGGTTTGGTGATGCGCGCAGTGACTGTGACGGTACCGATCTGGCACAGGAACGGCCGTTCGGGCAGCATGGGAGCCTCACCCATCCAGACGATGCAGGCCTCGAACTGATCGGCTACGGCCGGCGGATTGTCGCCGATGGACAGCACATCACCGCGACTGATGTCGATCTCGTCGGCGAGCGTGATGGTGACCGAGCGGCCCGCACCGGCAACGTCGAGGTCGCCACCCATGGTCACGATGCGCTCGACTGTGGACGTCTTTCCACTGGGGAGCACGCGGATGGGATCTCCGGGAGATACGGTGCCTGAAACGATCTGGCCGGAGAATCCGCGGAAGTCGAGGTCCGGCCGGTTGACCCACTGCACCGGCATCCGGAACGGAGCCGCGGCGGCAGCATCGTCGATGTCCACGCTTTCGAGATGCTCGATCAGGCTTGGTCCGGAATACCACGGGGTATTCGCACTGCGCTCGGTGAGATTGTCACCCATGTATGCCGACATCGGGATGGCGACGAACCCGTCCAGACCGATCTCGTGAGCGAACTCTGCGTAATCCGCGGTAATGGCATCGAAGACCTCTTGCGAGTAGTCGACGAGGTCGAGCTTGTTCACGGCAAGCACCACGTGCTTGATCCCCAGCAACGACACCAGATACGAGTGCCGGCGGGTCTGAGTCAGTATCCCCTTGCGGGAATCGACAAGGATCACAGCAAGATCGGCGGTCGACGCGCCCGTCACCATGTTTCGGGTGTACTGCTCGTGCCCCGGAGTATCGGCGACGACGAACTTGCGTCGCTCGGTCGTGAAGTAGCGATAGGCGACGTCGATCGTGATGCCCTGCTCACGTTCGGCGGCGAGACCGTCGACCAGGAGCGCGAAATCGAGCCCCTCCCCCTGGGTTCCGCTCTTGCGCGAATCGGCTTCGAGCGCCGTCAACTGGTCGTCGAAGACGAGTTTCGATTCGTAGAGCAGACGGCCGATCAAGGTGCTCTTGCCGTCGTCGACGCTGCCGCACGTGATGAATCGCAGCATGCTCTTGTTCGCATGACGTTCGAGGTACGCCTCGATGTCGTCAGCGATCAGATCCGAGGAAACAGTCATCAGAAGTACCCCTCTTGCTTCTTCTTCTCCATCGACGCACTGGAGTCGTGGTCGATGACCCGTCCCTGGCGTTCGGAAGTGGTGGTGAGCAACATTTCCGAGATGATCTCGGTCAGGCTCGTGGCGGTCGATTCGACGGCTCCGGTCAGCGGGTAGCAGCCGAGGGTGCGGAAACGAACGCTCTTGAGTTCCGGAGTCTCTCCCGGCAGCAACGGCATCCGGTCGTCGTCGACCATGATCAGCGCACCGTCCCGCTCGACGACGGGCCGCTTGTCGGCAAAATACAGCGGAACGATCGGAATCTCTTCCTGGCGTATGTATTCCCACACATCCAGCTCGGTCCAGTTCGAGAGAGGGAAGACGCGCAGGCTCTCGCCCGGCGCTTTGCGGACGTTGTACATCCGCCACAGTTCCGGTCGCTGCTGCTTGGGATCCCAACGGTGCGCAGCTGATCGGATCGAGAAGATGCGTTCCTTGGCGCGGGATTTTTCTTCGTCACGTCGGGCGCCGCCGAATGCAGCGTCGAACTTGTAGTGATCGAGGGCTTGTTTGAGGCCTTCGGTCTTCCACATATCGGTATGGACGGCCGAGCCGTGAGTGAACGGGTTGATCCCCTGCTTCACGCAGTCCGGGTTGGTGTGGACGATCAGATCGAGATCGCCTGCAGCAGCGGTACTGTCACGAAGTTTGTACATTTCACGGAACTTCCACGTGGTATCGACGTGCAGAAGCGGAAACGGCAGCTTCGACGGATAGAAGGCCTTGCGCGCCAGATGCAGCATCACGGCGGAGTCCTTGCCCACCGAGTACAACATCACCGGGTTCTCGCTCTGGGCAACAGCTTCACGCATGATGTGAATGCTCTCGGCTTCGAGTCGTTCGAGGTGCGTCAGTGTCGCGGTCATCGGCCCAGTTCCTCCAGTGCTTTCGGGGCGAGTTCTGGTCGGCAGATCAGCAGATCCGGCAACCACGGGTTTTCCTGGTTGTAGCGCAGTTCGCTGCCATCGATACGCGAAACATGCAGTCCCGCAGCACGTGCGACAGCAACGGGCGCCGCCGAATCCCACTCGTACTGTCCGCCCGCATGTGCATAGATGTCTGCCTCACCCGAGACGACCGCCATTGCTTTGGCTCCGGCGGATCCCATTTCGATCAACTCCGCGCCCATCGAGTCGGCCATGCGCATGACCGGTTCCGGACGACGCGTCCGCGATACGACGACTCGAACCGGCGTCGCGGCATCCCGTTCGGTTCGATCATCGCTGCTCGAATAGGTGACGCCAAGGGCAGGCATTGCGACCGCACCTGTTGTGAGGACACCGTTTTCGGTCAGTGCAACATGAACGGCCCAGTCCGGTCGTCCGGCCTCGCCGTACTCACGGGTGCCGTCGAGAGGGTCGACGATCCACACCCGATCCGCAGCCAGCCTCGCGAGGTCGTCAGCCCCTTCCTCCGACAGCACTGCATCCGCAGGAAAGCGTCGGGCAAGTTCGGCGACGATGAATTCATGACTGAGCCGATCGGCCGCGTTCTTGAAAGTCGCGACATCACCGTCGTTTTCGCCGAGGGATTTCCGATGGTCGAGCAGAAGTTCTCCAGCCGCAGCGGCGATGTCGATCGCCGCGCGTTCATCGTTAGTGCGTGTCATAGGTACTCCACAACTGTGTAGACCTCCCGATCGATACGGGAAGAAAGGTCAGGCAGACCGCAGAGTGTCCAGCGCTTTGCACTGGCCTCGATGTGGTCTGCGCCATACCGTAACACCAGAATGAACGATGTTCATTCTATTTCGAACAATGTTCATTCTATGATCTGAGTCACATCGAATTCTGGGCGGCGTTCGACAACGAACAGTGTTCGATGTGAATTGAGGATGCCGACCACCGCGACTACGGTGATCAAATGAGCAGTACCAGCAGCAAGTCGATCTACGGCGACGCCGAAGTGCGTCGACGCCGAACTCTCGACGCGGCGATCTCGCTTCTGGACGAAGGAGGCTACTCCGCGCTCACGATCCGCGCTGTCGCCAAACGAGCCGGCACCAGTACTGGCCTGATCTACCAGTACTTCGTCGACAAGCAGGACATCTTCGCCGCCCTCCTCAGCGAAAGTCAGCTGGAAATGGCGGACTTCGTGAACTCGCTCCCCCGCGAGCAGGGACTGAGCGCCTTACTCGAGTCCATGATTTCCGAGTTTGCTCGGCACTGGGCACGGGTGGGTCGACTCACCACCACTTGGCGCGACATCGAAGGCATGGCCGGGTCCGACCGAGAAAGCATGCGGGAACTTCACGCATCCGTAGCGGTCTACAACTCGGCATTGATTCGCGCGCTCACCGAATCTGCTGCAGCCGAAGGGAGCCGGTTGATCGACGACCCCGCGTTGATCCATCTCGTGCTCTCCGGACTCAAAGGCCTGTCGGACACCATCGTCATCAACATCGCCAAAGAAGTCACACCCGAGTACTTCGTGAGCTTCTCCGCCCGGGCGCTCGCGCGGTCCATCACGGAGTGACGGACCGACACCTTACGAACGAACGAGGCGAGCGATGGCCGCCTGAGCTTCCTTGATCTTGACGTCCGCTTCCGGACCACCCTGCTTGGCAGCTTCAACGACGCAACCCGCAAGGTGGGCGTCGAGAAGCTTCAGGGACACGGACTGCAACGCGCTCGTCGCGGCGGATACCTGGGTGAGCACGTCGATGCAGTACCGGTCGTCTGCGACCATGCGTGAAATTCCGGCTACCTGACCTTCGATACGACGAAGGCGCTTGAGCAGATCGTCCTGCTCGGGGCTGTAACTACTCATACCGCAACTATACCCCCTACCCGTATGAGGGCTACTGCGATGCGACGAAGCCCACCCGGACGCGGCGCACGACATCGATGGCCATCAGCCCCGCAACCAGAATCGACAACCCGGCGCCCGAGATCCAGAGACCGTCGTAGTGCGTGCTCTCGAACGGTGGAGCGCCCTCCAGTATCGGTCCGAAGTCGGACGTCGTCGTACCCGCTCGCCAGCACACGACCGCCAGAATCGTTGCGGCGACGATACCGAGTACACCGATCCACGTCTTCACGTCGACACGCGGGGATGGCTGTGGCTCAGTCATCGGCAGACCCGTCCGGTTCGACACCAACCACAACGACCTGACTCAACGCCTCGCGCAGTGCCTGATCGTCCTTTGCCCACGCCCGCACCAATCCCCCGGTGGTCAAACGTAAGCCGATACCGTGCCGACGCCTGGGCACTCCGGACAGCTCACCGAGCGCGCGTGCCGTTTCCCACGGTTCCATTTCGTCCTCGTAGGCAGCGTCGTCGGACTCCGGGAACACCTCGGCGATCTCGGTGATCGGCACCTCTTCGGTTCCCTGACGCAACGTGGTCGCGGTCAGAAGTACGCTCGCGTGCCGCCGTGCTGCGATCACCTGCACGTAGACCAATCCGGTGAGGATCACGGCGAACATCGCCAGACCGAACCAATGCACCACCGGGCCCGTGAACAGTTCGATGACCAAGGCGATCAGGCAGAAGATCGGACCGAACGCGATGGCCCACCACCGAGAACCCGGTTCGTAGTACAGAACGTCCGGGCCGATTTCCGGCGCGCGATCAGCCACGGGCAAACCAACTTCGGGTGGTGTCGCGGTAGATCGCGACGCAGGCACAGATCAGCATGACGGGAACAACCAGCGCGAGCACGGTACTGATCCCGGCGACGACCAGCGCGATCTGCAGCACCGCGAACACTCCGGACACGATCACCAGGATCCGTCGGCACAACGCCCGTCCGGCGCGAGTGGGACCGGCGAGGCCGCCGATCGCGAGGCCGGTCAACAGCAGAACCAGCCCGGACACCCGCACGAAGGTGACGTAGATGTCGATGTTTCCGGCCGAAACGCCTTGATCGGTGAACTGCTCACGCAACGAATACGAAGCGCTGGTGACATTGATCAGGCCGAAGAGTATGAGCAGGAACGCGCTGGCGATCCACAGCCAGAATGCTGCCTCGACAGCCGTCGGGCGCCTGACCTTCGTAGAGATACTCACGGGTTCAAGTGTGCGCTATCCGCTGACGATGCCCGGAATCATGAGCATCAGGAGTGTCACCAGAACAGAGGCTCCGAGGATCGCGAACAAGATCACTTCGGTGCGTGAACCACGTTGGCGCAGTGGCGCGTCGTGGGTGCTTTCCGTACGCAGGGCCTCCTGAGAACTCATCGCGTCCGACCTCTCCCCTACTACTTCAGTGACCCGTTTCACAGTACCCCGAGCTACCTACCGGTTCCCCGCCGGGGGGAAACGAAGAAAGTACGGATTGGACTCTTTTCGGTGCATCATCACGATCGCCCCGACAGCAGCAACTGCCTGCAGGATTTCCGCTCCGCCGAACAGCAGAGTGGCCGCGCCGCCGTCTCCGCCGAGCCCGAAGATCACCGGGATCGCGGAGA
Source organism: Rhodococcus sp. D-46 (assembly GCF_011290655.1). Lineage (NCBI taxonomy): Bacteria > Bacillati > Actinomycetota > Actinomycetes > Mycobacteriales > Nocardiaceae > Rhodococcus > Rhodococcus sp. D-46. The sequence continues at coordinate 202,924 of NZ_JAANTF010000012.1, forward strand.
CCAGCATGAAGACGCCACAGAACGTCAGCAACATTCGAGCCCAGTTCCTGCCGCGACTCATCGCGCGCACGAACAGAAGGAACACCGCGGTGACGATCACGACCAAAACCGCAGAGAACACGATGACCAGTGGGAACATGCCCTCCACGTCGGAACGCGTCAGACCGGCGTCGACAGCTGCCTGATTTCTGAGCATCTCGTCGACGAACATCGACTTCTGCCCGAGCAGCATCCAGATCATCGCGCCGCCCTGGACCAACCCCAGCGCCGTCACAGCCCACCACAACTGAATCGCAGTCACGACGTCCGTCGGCGGCTCGGGTTTCGGCGCAGGTCCCGGGTATCCGTTGTAACCGGGGCCGTATCCCGGGATCTGACCCGTCGGCATCGGTCCGAGTTCGCGGTACGGCTGATTCTCGAACGGCTGGTTCTCGTAGGGAGGTTCCCGGCGGGGCGGTTCCTGGCGCGACGGCGGCCACTGCTCGGTCATGACACCAGCGTATCGGTCGATACCGGCGCAGCCACCATGCGTGACTCCGTCACAGCCATCCGGCAACTTCCGACGCCCAGTACGTGAGGACCACGTCGGCACCGGCGCGGCGAATGCTGATGAGCGATTCGAGAATCGCCGCGTCCCGATCGATCCACCCGTTCTGCGCGGCCGCAGTGATCATCGAGTACTCCCCCGAGATCTGGTACGCAGCGACCGGAACCGGGGACCGGTCGGCGGTCTCACGCAGAATGTCCAGGTAGGACATTGCAGGCTTGACCATCACCATGTCGGCGCCCTCGGCGACGTCGAGGTCTACCTCGCGCATCGACTCGCGGCGATTGGCGCCGTCCTGCTGATACGTACGACGGTCGCCTTGCAGTGAGGATCCGACGGCTTCACGGAACGGCCCGTAGAACGCTGACGCATATTTCGCGGCATAGGCGAGCTGACCGACATCGACATACCCCGAAGCATCGAGTGCACCGCGGATCGCAGCCACCTGACCGTCCATCATGCCGCTGGGACCGAGCAGGTGCGCACCCGATTCAGCTTGTGCGAGAGCCATTTCGACGTATCGGATCAAGGTCGCGTCGTTGTCGACAGCGCCGCCGGCAGTCAACACGCCGCAGTGGCCGTGATCGGTGAACTCGTCGAGGCAGGTATCGGCCATGATGACCGTCGAATCGCCGAGTTCGTTTGCCAGAGCGCGCAATCCGACGTTGAGGATTCCGTCGGGATCGGAGGCACCGGACCCCTGGGGATCCTTGTCCTCCGCCTTCGGGACACCGAACAGCATCAGGCCACCGACGCCGGCTTCCACCGCTTCCACCGCTGCGGACCGCAGCGAATCGAGAGTGTGCTGGAAAACGCCTGGCATGGAACTGATCTCACGCGGTGCGTCGATGCCGTCGGCGACGAACATCGGCAAAACGAGGTGCCGGGGTTCGAGCGAGGTCTCTGCCACGAGTCGCCGGAGCGCAGGAGTGCGCCGGAGCCGGCGAGGGCGATGAGTGGGAAACACGAGAAGTAGCCCTCCTTCGTCGGAACCTGTGAGCGGTTGAGGAGTCCACAGACTCCTCAACCACTCACGGGTGCGCTAGCGCCTTCGAGACTTCTTGCGCGGGGGCGGCAAAGCACCTTCGGCGCGCAGACGAGCAGCATGCTCGGCGAGAGCCTCCACCAGCGGTCCCACCTGCGAGGTCTCGGGCTGCACGTCGACGCGCAGACCGAACTCGATAGCGGTTTCGGCCGTCTTCGGGCCGATGCACGCGACCAACGTGCGGGCGTGCGGCTTGCCGGCGATGCCGACGAGGTTGCGCACGGTCGAGGACGAGGTGAAGCAGACGGCGTCGAATCCACCGGTCTTGATCATCTCGCGGGTCTCGGCCGGCGGCGGCGCTGCCCGGACGGTGCGGTAGGCGGTGACGTCGTCGATCTCCCAACCGCGTTCGCGCAGGCCCTCTGCGAGGGTTTCGGTCGCAATGTCCGCCCGCGGCAACAGAACCCGGTTGACCGGATCGAAAACGTCGTCGTACGGGGCGAATTCGGCCAACAGGCCTTCGCTGGACTGCTCACCGGTCGGGATCAGCTCGGGGTTGATGCCGAACGAGCGCACCTTGGCTGCGGTTGCTTCACCGATGCAGGCGATCTTCACACCGGAGAAGGCGCGAGCGTCGAGGCCGAACTCTTCGAACTTCTCCCACACTGCGCGAACAGCATTGGTGGAAGTGAAGACGACCCACTGGTAGCGACCGTCGACGAGTCCCTTGACCGAACGCTCCATCTGAGCCGGGCTGCGAGGCGGCTCGACGGCGATGGTCGGAACCTCGATCGGGATCGCTCCGTGAGTGACCAGACGGTCGCTCATCTCGCCGGCCTGATCCTTGGTGCGCGGCACGAGGACGGTCCAGCCGTACAGAGCGCGCGATTCCCACCACGACATCTTGTTGCGCTGCGCGACAACCTTGCCGACGGTGACGATGAGCGAGCCCACCAGTTCGGATCCGGCTTCGTTGAGCGTCGCGAGAGTTGCCTCGACGGTTCGCTGCTGACGAGTGGTACCGCGGACGGTGATCGCAGCAGGCGTCTGCGGGGCCAAGCCGTTCTCGACCAGCGCGCTGGCGGTCTCGGCGAGATGTCCGGACGTCGCGTGCAGGACAAGCGGTCCCGGTGCAGCGGCCAGAGCAGCCCAGTCGACTTCACCGCGAACGTCGGCCTCGGTGTGACCCGAGCCGAGCGCCATGCCGGCGTAGCTCGGCACAGCCGAACCGGAAGGCAGACCCGGGAGAACCTCGAACTGAACCTGCGTACGGGCGACTGCGGTGACCTCTGCGATCACGGAATCCGTGGTCAGCGGGTCGCCGGAGACCAGACGCACGACGTCGTGGCCGTTCTTGGCCTCGTGCACCAATGTCTTTGCAACCTCGGCAGGCTCGCCGAGTGCCGGACGCACGTCCGCGATCAGCTCGCCGGTCTCCTCGTCGCGGCCCATGTCGATGCCGACGAGTGAGACGACGCCCTTGTCGACATCCGGATCGGTGAATGCCATTGCGGCGCCGGTGAGGACGTCACGTGCGCGAACGGTGAGCAGGGCGGGGTCGCCCGGTCCCGATCCCACGAACAGGATCCGTCCGGGAGTGTTCTTTCGGACTCGGGTCATCGGTGATTCTCCAGTGCGCTGTATCGAAATGGGAACTTGGTGCAAGTGCAAAGTGGGGCGTCAAACATCGGCTGCCTCGCCTGTAGTCACGTTCATCAACTCTCGGGCGCCGAGTTCGAGTAACTCGCGCGCTACCGCTCGGCCGAGTTCCTCGGCCTTGTCCGGCGCACCCACTGCGCCGGTACGGATGACGTCCGAACCGTCGATGGCGGCTGCGCAGCCGCGTACCGACAGTTCGTCGAAGATTCTGCCGTCGTCGTCGAGGGATTCGACGATCTCCGCGATCGCTCCCACCGGAGCGGTGCAGCCGGCTTCCAACTCGGCGAGCAGGGCGCGCTCGGCAGTAACTGCCGCCCGGGTACCCGCGTCGTCGTGCTCGGCGAGGATCGCCGCCAATTCCACATTGGCAGAAAGGCATTCGACGGCCAGAGCACCCTGCGCCGGAGCGGGGAGCATCTGCACGGGCTCGATGTTCTCGGTGATGAGATCGAGCAGACCGATACGAGACAGGCCGGCGCGAGCGAGGATCACGGCGTCGAGTTCACCGGATTCGACCTTGCCGAGACGGCGCTGCAGGTTGCCCCGCAACGGCACGATGTCGAGGCCGAGACCGAGTGCCTTCAGCTGCGAAACACGGCGCGGCGCCGAGGTTCCCACCTTGGAACCGGCCGGAAGCTCCCCGAGGACCAGACCGTCACGGGCGACCAGCGCGTCACGCGGATCTTCGCGTGGCGGAATCGCCGCGATGACGAAACGCGGGTCCTGCGCGGTCGGTAAGTCCTTGTAGGAATGCACCGCAACGTCGACGCGGTTGTCCAGCAAGGCTTCTCGAAGCTCTGCCGTGAACACTCCGACGCCGATCTTCTGGACGGGATCGGTGGACTGGTCGCCCTTGGTCTTGATGATGACCAACTCGGCGGGATGTCCGGCCGCAATGAGGGCATCGCGCACGGTACCGGCTTGCGTGGTCGCGAGAAGACTTCCGCGAGTGCCGATCCGCAGCGGGCTCCCCGATCGAGGGGTGGTGACGCTCATGCCTGCAGGTCCCTTCCAGTGCGGTCGCCGTCCACCAGATCGGTGGGTGTGGCCACGGCCGCGGGAGATCCGGGGCTGAGTTCGAAGAGTTCGCGCAGCGCTGCTGCGTAGGAGTCGCCGCCGGGGGCCGACGCCAGTTGCTTGACGCGCACGGTCGGGGCGTGGAGCAGCTTGTCCACGACGCGTCGCACGGTGCGTGCAACCTCGTCGCGCTGCGGATCGTCCAGGCCGGGCAGACGCGAATCGAGTCGCATCAGTTCGGCTTCGACGACGTCGGCGGCGCGCTGACGCAAAGCCGTCACGGTCGGAGTGACCTCCGCGAGGCGCTGTCCGGCAAGGTAGGTCGCAAGCTCGCCGGCGACGATGGTGCGTGCGGCATCTGCGTCAGAGGCGGCGGCGCCTGCCGCTGGATCACGCTGCAGCGTCTCCATGTCGAGAACGGTCACACCCGGCAGGCCGGCGACGGCGGGATCGATGTCGCGCGGCAGCCCGAGGTCGCAGATGACGAGGTGCTTGGTGTTGTCGCGATCGGGCTCGGCGAGTGCGCGGTGCACATCCGCCAGGGTGACCACTGCCCCGACCGCGCCGGTACAGGTGACCATGACATCTGCCTGCGCCATCGCGGCCGAAAGCTGATCGAAGGCAACACCGTCGGCGTCGACGCCGTTGGAGCGTGCCGTCTCTGCCAGGTGCTCGGCGCGTTCCTGTGTCCGGTTGACGACGACGATGCGTGCGATTCCGGCGCGGGTGAGATGCGCAACCGACAGACCGCCCATCGAGCCTGCACCGACAACCACGGCAGTGCGGCCGACCAGGCCGCCCTCACCGATGATGCCCGCTGCACGATCGAGAGCCACCGACACGACTGATGCTCCGGCGGAGTCGATTCCGGTTTCGGAATGCACTCGCTTGCCGACGCGCAGTGCCTGCTGAGCCAGTTCGTGGACGACGCGTCCGGCGGCCTGCTGCGCATCCGAAGATGCGTAGGCCGAACGGATCTGGCCGAGGATCTGCTGTTCGCCGATCACCATGGAATCGAGGCCGCTGGCCACCGCGAAGAGGTGCTCGACGGCTGCTTCGCTGTAGCGGACGTACGCGTGAGCGTGCAACGCTGTCAGGTCGAGACCCGAATGGTCGGCCAGGATTTCACCGACCTCGGTGAGTGCACCGTGGAACGCGTCCACCACCGCGTAGACCTCCACCCGGTTACAGGTGGAGACGATCATCGCTTCGGAGATGTGCGAAGACGCCAGAAGCTTGTCGATCAGCTTCGGACGATCGGTGTCGGTGACAGCTACTCGCTCGAGCACCGGGACGGGCGCGGTTCGATGCGAGACCCCGACAAGCAGAACACTCACGGCGCGATCACTGATCCGTTTCTTGTCGAACCTGCTCCGACCGGAGCGGGTGAACTGGTGGATGGGACTGACGAAGCGGATGCGGCGTGAGCCACTCGTACTCGCGGCGCGCTGGATGCCTGATCGGCATTGCGCGCACTGTTGAAGGAGAGAACCTGCATCTCGACGGCTAGATCTACACGTCGCAGTTCCACGTGATCGGGAACGTCGAGGGCGATCGGCGAAAAACTCATGATGCAGCGCAGCCCGGCGCTGACGAACTGGTCGCACACGCCCTGAGCTGCCTCGTCCGGTGTGGAGATGACGCCGATGGTCGCATTCAGTTCACGGCAGGCGACGGTCAGTTCCTCGGTGCTGCGCACGACGAGATCCCCGACTCTGCTTCCGATTCGATCTGCATCACTGTCGAAGAGTCCGACCATCTCGAAACCGCGGCGGCTGAATCCGCCGTAGCCGACCAGCGCCTTGCCGAGGTTTCCGACTCCGACGAGAACGACCTTGTGCCCACGATCGAGTCCGAGTGCACGCTCGATGCGGATGCGGAGCCTGTTGACGTCGTACCCGACGCCGCGGACACCGTTGGGTCCGAGGAACGACAGATCCTTACGCAACTTCGCTGATCCGACACCTGACGCCTGCGCGAGTTCCTCGCTCGAGACGATGGAGGTACCCCGGTCGGACATCACTCCGAGGACCCGCAGGTATGCGGCCAAGCGCGTCACCGTAGCCTGGGGGATGACGCGATCCTGAGCGATCGGGTCGGTAACCGAGGCGCTGGAAGCGTCGGTGACGGAAGAGCCCGCAGCGCCGGTGACGCGCTGAGCCACAGGCTCATGCGTCTGGTGCGGTTCGGTCACGTCGCTGGCTCCTCGTCCGGTCGACACGACTGTCGACCTCCACGATGCTCCGGGGGAATGTTCACACCACGGTAACCGCTTGTGAACCCATGCACAAAGTTGCTCGAGACGGGTTCGATGTGCCGTTCACCTGCAAAGCGGCTCCGCGGACAACTTTGAGGGTTGCCTTACTTGCGTAAATCGTCACGAAGGCGCTCCTCGTCGACTTCCCAGTAACCGTGCTCGCGTCCGTCGAGAAGAATGACGGGCAATCTGTCTCCGTACTCCGCTCTCAGCTCTGGATCCGTCGCGGCAGCTTCGTCCACGTCGATGCACGTCAATTCCAGCTCGAACTCGGAACAGACCCGTCGCAGGACCTCCGCCGCGCCGACGCAGGACGCGCATCCTGCGCGTGTCAACAGGGTCACTTCATGCGTAGCTGCAGTCATCGACGCATACCTTTCTTCTACGGGGATGCCATCTACTTGATCGGTCGAGTGTGCCTCCGGAGCCCCACTCGGTGCCAAATCGGCGGAGAGGAACGTCACACACCACAGGGAAGGTCACCATCCAACCCATCGGGCCTCATCGCGGAGGATAGGCTGACTCGAAGAGTTCTCTGCTCGAGAATGCAACACGGGAGGTGCGGGTGCCTGCGCGATCACTACCGAACGGCTCCGGATTCGGATCAGGGCTTGCCGGGGTCATTCTCCCCGGACGTCGCCATGTGAAGAATCCGCTGGGCCCGAGTGAGTCGGAAGTTCGAGCCAATCTCGCCGGCGAGGCGAGCGCTGACGCAGCTCTGGCATTGCACGAAGCTGCCAACCCCACAGAACCGGAAACCGGCGAAGAGCCCCCGGCCGTTCCGCGCGACCTCACGGCCGCCGCATTCTTCGACGTCGACAACACCATGGTGCAGGGTGCGTCGATCATCCACTTCGCCCGTGGTCTCGCTGCACGAAAGTATCTCAAGACCTCGGATCTGGTGGATTTCGCGTGGAAGCAGATCAAGTTCCGAGTCACCGGCCGAGAAAGTAGTGACGACGTCGCCGAAGGCCGCGAGAAAGCACTGTCCTTCGTGGCCGGTCGATCCACCGCCGAACTCGCCCGCCTCGGCGAGGAGATCTACGACGAGGTCATCGCCGACAAGATCTGGCCAGGCACGAGGGCGTTGGCCCAGATGCACCTCGACGCCGGACAACAGGTGTGGTTGGTGACGGCAACTCCGGTCGAACTGGCTCAGGTCATCGCCGAGAAACTGGGATTGACCGGCGCCTTGGGCACTGTCGCCGAGAGTGAGGACGGCGTCTTCACCGGCCGACTCGTCGGCGACATCCTGCACGGCATGGGCAAGGCGCACGCCGTACGGACGTTGGCGGTGCGTGAAGGACTCAATCTCAAGCGCTGTTCCGCCTACTCCGACAGCCACAACGACGTTCCGATGCTCTCGTTGGTGGGGACACCGGTGGCGATCAATCCCGACGCAGATCTTCGTGAACTCGCGAAGAACCGCGGGTGGGAAGTTCGCGATTTCCGCACCGGACGAAAGGCCGCCAAGATCGGCGTACCGACGGCGCTGGTGCTCGGAGCGGTCGGCGGGGCGCTCGCGGCAATTCTCGCCAGGCGCAAAGAACAGAACGCCTGAGCGGGTTCGGTCCGGATCGAGCAGCGATCCGGACCGAACTCAGCCGAGAAAGACGTTGCGGCGCTTGGCCAACAGTCGATACAGCGTCTGCTGAATGGTTTCCCGGACGTGGTCCGTGACCTCGAACAGGACCATCGGATCGTCGGCGGCACCGCTCTCGAAGGTGTCGGTGACGATGGGCTTTCCGAACTCGATGTACCACTTCGACGGCAACGGAACCAGGCCGAGCGGCCCGAAGTGCGGAAACAGCGGTGTCACCGGGAAATACGGAAGACCGAGAACGCGTGCGAGTGTGGTGAGATCACCGATTTTGGGATAGATCTCCTCCGAACCCACGATCGAGCACGGAATGATCGGAACACCGGTTCGCATTGCGGCCGACACGAAGCCACCGCGCCCGAACCGCTGCAACTTGTACCGCTCACTGAACGGTTTCCCGATGCCCTTGAATCCTTCCGGGAACACGGCCGCGACTTCACCGTCGTTGAGCAGACGCTCGGCGTCGGGGTTGCAGGCCAACGTATGACCGGCTTTGCGCGCCAGTCCACCCACCACTGGCATCTCGAATGCCATGTCCGCAGCCAACATTCGCAGTGGACGATGCGCTGGATGGTGATCGTGCACGGCAACCGACGTCATCAGTCCGTCGATCGGGATCACACCGGCGTGGTTGGCGACCACAAGCGCTCCCCCGGTGAGGGGAATGTTCTCGATCCCACTGACCTCGACGCGAAACCACTTCTCGAACAACGGGCGCAACATCGGCATGACGACGTTGTCCGCGAAATGCGGGTCGAACCCGAACTCGTCGACCTCGTAGTCGCCGGACACCCGACGTCGGAAGAATTCTGCTGCCGAGGCGATCTGGTCGACGATCGCCGACCTGGCCGAATCGACGAACGTGCTCTCACCGCCGTGGTCGGCCGCCGAGGACACTCCGGACGGATGCCGGCGCTCACTTTGTTCACGGATGTCACGCTCTGCACCGGTGACGGACTCACGCGAACGGGAAGTTGCCGACTTTCCGGTGTGAGTTGCGCTGGGCCGCAGGGGAATTACCTTCGCCACGTCAGTCACCCCTTCACCGCACTTCGTCCCGACAGCGGCATGTGCATCACATCTGCACTTGTTGCCGCCGCGGCGGCGTCACCGCCGAGAATGGTGGTCAACGCATTCTCCGCCCGATCGATCCACTCGGACTTGATGATCCGGCGCGTCTGCATCGCACGCATGAAATCGTCGAGTGCTTGCATGGTGGTCCATCGCGGCTCGAACCCCAGCTCGCTGCGCATGCGAGTGGTGTCGAGTCCGCAGCCGAACCGGAAGTACTCGAGTTGCTCGTCGGTGTACAGCCTCATGGACGACCCCACCAACGCGCTCCCGACGCTGCGGAACAGAGCGAGCGGCATGGGAACTTCCACCCTGCCTGCCCGGCGGATCGCCTGCGACATCATGACCACTCCGTCGCCGGCGATGTTGTACGTACCCGAAGCGTGTCCGATGGTCGCCTTCTCCAGCGCCGCGAGGGCATCCTCGACGTGGAGCAATTGCAGGCGCGCGTTGCGCCCGACGATGGTGGGCACGAGTGGGGCGGTGACGTAGTGCCCGACGGTTGCAGTCAGCTGAGGTCCGATCAACGGCGCCAACCGCAGAATCCCGACCGAGATGTCCGGGCGCCGACGCCCCATTCCACGGAGGTATCCCTCGATCTCGAGGCTGTCGCGGGCATATCCGCCCGGCGGCCGGCGGCGCGCACTCATTTCTTCGGTGAACTGAGCGGGATCCTTGGCACTGCACCCGTAGACGACCGAAGCCGAGCGCAGGATCACCTTGCGAACCGTCGGCGCTTTCTGGCAGACCGCGAACAGTTGCATGGCGCCGATGACGTTCATGTCCTTCATCGCGGCGCGGCTGCCGGCTTTGGGGGCTTTCTGAAGCGTCGACGCGTGCACGACGGTGTCGACCTCGGCGTTTCGGATCACTTTGCCGATCAGCGGATTGCGGATGTCTGCTCGCACGAATTCCGCGCGGCCCATTCTGCGCATCATGTCCTTGCTCGGACTGACGGCGTCGACGGCGATGACACGCTCGATCGACGGATTCTGCGCAAGCCTGGTCACCAGGTAGCCGCCGAGAAATCTGCTCGCCCCGGTCACCAGTACGACGCGAGGCGTCGTGCCCCCTGAAGTGTTGTCACCTTCAACCACCAAGTACCCCCATATCCAGTAGAAACGCGCTCTGCCGAAGCGTCCCTCCCGCGATTTTCCCCCACTTTACGGGCAGAGGGGGTCCCGCGCTGACTACCCAAATTTCGGCCATTCAAGACAAACCGCCCAGCCAATGAGACGTGGCACACATCGCTTCCCCCCGAATATGTTGATGCCCGCCACCCCGGAAGGGGTGGCGGGCATCAACAGGTACTGCTTATTTACCGAGTTTCCTGCGCTGTACTCGGGTACGACGAAGCAGCTTGCGGTGCTTCTTCTTCGACATGCGCTTGCGACGCTTCTTGATCACTGAACCCATAGCGGGTGTCCCTCACGTTCTTCTCTAGCGTTCCTGCGCACGCCGGTCACGTACGCCTGCGCCAAGCAATTGGCGCCTGGCCCTCGTTTTAACTAGCTCAGCGCCTTACGACACCAGCTTGCTGGTACGACAGTGACTCATCGTACCGGTGTGGAGTCACTCGGCATAAACCGAGCCTCCGGCACAGCAACCGCTGTGCCCGCGACTCGGCTCACGCCGAGGTCATCCTCTTCGAACCGGCTGGTCAGCCGGCATCGAAGTACGAGGTTTCGAGGTAATCGTGTACTGCCTTCGCATGTACACGGAACGAACGGCCCACTCGTACAGCAGGCAATTCGCCACTGTGTACCAACCGGTACACAGTCATTTTCGACACCCTCATCAAAGTTGCTACCTCAGCAACAGTGAGGAATTGCGTGCCGGCCACTGCCGGCTTTCCGTCGTGGGACGAACCCATGGACGGCTTGTTTGCAGACACCATTAATCCACATACCTCCAGCACGACTCGCGCCGCCGGCTTCCCCTCCGGCGGAACAGACACGTACGTACTAAGTCGAGCTTAGCTGTACTGGTGGGGTTAAAGCGACGGGTGTGGCTAAACGGACGACTAATCCGCAGCTGCACCCATCGCGGCCGAGCGCGACTTGGCGGCATCCAAGGCATCGAAGAACGCCGTCCGCAGGCCGCCCGCTTCGAGCTGACGCAGTGCCGCAGCCGTCGTTCCGCCCGGTGACGTCACCGCGGCGCGAAGATCCGTCGCGCTGTCGCCGGTGCGATCGAGCATCGCTGCGGAACCGACCATCGTCTGCACCACCAATTCGGTAGCGACCGGGCGCGTCAGGCCGAGACCGACTCCCGCGTCGATCATCGCTTCGGCGACCAGAAAGAAGTAGGCCGGGCCGGAACCGGAGACAGCCGTGACCGCGTCGATCTGCGATTCGGGAACCGTGACCACCTTGCCGACGCTGCCGAGGATGCCGCGTACGAGCTCGAGATGCTCGGCCTTGACGTGCCGTCCGGGCGAGAGCACGCTCACGCCCTCCCCGACCAACATGGGGGTGTTCGGCATGACGCGGATGACCGGGAACCCTGCGGGCAGACGCGTTTCGAAGAATCCCGTGGGGATTCCCGCCGCAAGGGAAACGATCAATTGTTCGAGGTCGCCGTCCAGATCGACCTTCGTCAACGCCGTGAGCGCTGACTCGACGTCGTTCGGCTTCACCGCGATGACGATGACGTCCGCACCCTCGGCGGCATCGGCGACCGTGCTGACGCGGATGGAGTATTCGGCGATCAATTCGTCTGCGCGAGGCTGATATTGCTCGGCGACGACCAGATCCTTGATGGCGTGGCCGGCCTGCAACAGCCCGGAGATCAGCGCCTCGCCGATCTTGCCGCCACCGATAATCGCAATTCTTGTCATGGCGAACAGCCTGCCACGACCGCAGCGATCGACCCTAGCGGGGCATCATCGCCAATTGACGACTCTGGACGACGACTGCGCCCGTCGAATCGAGAACAGCATGATCCTCTTCGAACCACGTGCTGCCCAGAACATCCGAGCTCGCCCGCACGCGAAGCCATCCCGGCGTCGGCAGGCGGCGCAGGTACGTCGTCAACTGCACGGTCGGCGCCCACCCGAACAGGCCGCGGTTCATCGTCACCGGCGCGCTGATGTCACCCGCCATGATCGCGAACAGCACAGCGGTGTCGAGGTCGTTTTCGTCCTCGGGTCGAGGACGGACCCACATCCTGACCTCGGCCTCGCCTTGGCTGCCAGTCAGGAAGTGCGCCGAGGTGGTGTCGATTCGCATGTCGCAACCCTGACCGACATGCACGACCTGCGCCATCGGGTGATCGCCGATGACTGCCACCGCACTCTCCGGCGGTTCCGGTGACATGTCGTCGATCGACGAGGCCGTGACGAAGGTGGGGTCGCCGTCATCGGGGAATCCGAGCGTGACCGCCGCGCGAACAGCGCTGCGGCCCGCCTGGCTCAACTCGACGTCGCACAACGCGACCTGGCGTCCCTGCTTTCGGACGATCACCTCCAGTTCGACTTCACCCGGATCTGGGGCCGACAGATAGTTGGCGCTCACCGCGAGTGGCTGCATCTTCAGAAGCGAGTCGTTCTCACCTGCGCCGTCTCGCAGACATCGACGCGCGGCAGCGGCGCACACAGCCATCATGGAGCCGCCGTGCACTTTCGGCCCGATGGTCCAGATCGAATCGATCGTTGCGGTGTATCGCCCGTCGCCGAGCGAGGTGAGGCGATTGAGATCTTGAAAGGGACTGGTGCTCATCGATTTTCCTGTTCGGTGCTTTCTCGGTGTTGCGGGAAATGTCGTGCGGCCAAATCTTGGTGCGCCAGGCGTCGCAAAGCTGTCAGGACGGGTTCGTACATGGCGGTTCCGAGGACCGCATAGCGAATGCCGTCCTCGGTCGAACTGGTAGGCATCAGCTCGATTTCCACTTCGGCAATCCCTCGGATGTGGTCGCCGTAGGCGCGCAGGCGCTCGTCCGAGAGACTCAGTCCTGCATCCTCGAGGCCGATCAGTGCCCGCTCGAGGTGCGCGACCGCCACGTACCTCGGCTCGAAAACCTGACCGAGAAACTCCAGAACCTTGCGAGCTCTGGGGAACTCTGGATCCGGTTCAGGTTCGACGTACGGGGGTAGTTGCGCGATTGCGCGGCCGAAAGTCTCGAATTCGGATCGCTCGTCAGTGTCCACCAGTTCGAGCACCGCGCGAATCCGTGGAATCGCGAGTCCCGCCCCGGCCAGGGCCCTGATCAACGCGAGTCGCCGGACGTGCTGTTCGCCGTACCTCGCTCCCGTTGCGCTGGTCGGCTCACCAGGCATCAGCAGACCTTCACGGAGGTAGTACTTGATAGTGGCCAGTGCAACGCCGGACTGTGCGGCCAGTTCGGAAACCTTCACCGCTCCTCCGTCCAACTCGCTCGACCCTTTACTGGATAGTGATGCTATCCAATGGTGGCCGAGCATCGGTAAGGAGGACACGCCTTGCGCTAGGGTTGAACCTTCTTTAGTCACACCACCAGAAATTTCCGAACGGAGCGAACAGGCGGAATGACGGATTTGCAGTCGGAGGCTCAGCCCGACGAACAGTGGCGCATCGTGGAACCACTGACGCTGACTCCCCTGCTCACCGCCGCACTCGAGGTGTTCCACGAACTCGGTTACCACGGAGCGTCGGTTCGTGACATCGCAAAACGTGCCGGTGTCACCGTGCCGACGCTGTATTACCACCACGGCAACAAACAGGGCATCCTCGTCGCGCTGATGGAACCGGGCATCGAGAACGTCACCGCACGCGCGAGCGCTGCGGTCGACGCTGCCGGACCGTCGCCGACGGCACAGTTCGGCAATCTCGTCGAGGCGTGTGTTCTGCACATGACCAGTCGCTCCGACATAGCCTTCCTCGATTCCGAACTGCGATACCTCGAGGACGCGGAACGAAAGAGCTACGCCGCCAAGCGAAAGAAGCTCGAGAACCTACTCGTCGACGTACTGACGGCAGGCGTCGAGAGCGGTGAGTTCACGGTCCCGGACATCACCGGAACGGGCCGTGCGCTACTGGGAATGTGTCAGTCCGTCGTCCTCTGGTATCGACTCGACGGACCGCAGACTCCGCGCGAAGTCAGTGTTCTCTACCGCGAGATAGCCCTGAAAGCCGTCGGCGTCACTTCTTGAGCACTGAACTTCCCGGCATGTCCGATTAGCCCTTAACTGACGAACGTCACACCTGTCGGCTGACACCGAAACCGGGACGCGCCCACGGTCGCGGGTCCACACTTAGAAGCAGAGATGCGCGGGGTGGATCCGCAGACCGAGGGAGTTCTTGACGTATGGCCAACAGCAATCCATTTGTTCCTCCTAGCGCGGTCGACGTCGACCTTTCCGCGGTCGCCTGGGGGGCGAACCGCACGATGTCCGACTTCGAGACTGGAATGTGGCGGATGGAAGAGGCGCAGCCGCAACTGCGCTCACCGATCGTTGCGGTGGAGGTTCTCGATCGTGCCCCGGACTGGGATCGACTTCTCGACGCAGTGGAGTGGGCATCGCACGTGGTTCCGCGTATTCGTATGCGAGCAGTGGAACCGGCAATGCAGCTGGGCAACCCGGTGTGGTCCGTCGATCCCGAGTTCGACATCGGCTACCACCTACGACGCGTCCGCTTACCTGCACCGGCGGACTTCGATCACGCACTGCGCATGTGTCGTCACCTTGCGACGGAACCTTTCGACAAGGCTCGACCGCCGTGGAGCGCGCTGCTCATCGAAGGTCTCGACGACGGTCGCGCCGTGTTCGTGGTCAAGACTCACCACTCCATCACCGACGGCATGGGCGGCATCCAGATGATGACGCTCCTGCACAGCAGACGCCCGGACCCCACTCCGAACAAGCCCGACCGCACACCGCCTGCTCCTGAGCATCTGTCGTCGGTGGGCGCCTTCGGCGAGGAGGTCGTCAGCGAGATCCGGCGTGCGCCCTCGCGTATCGCCAAGCTGGTCCGTGGTGCCACCAATGTTGCGACCACGGCGATCTCGAGTCCGATCACGACTGCTTCCGAGGTCCTCGGTTACGCCAATTCACTCCGCAAGATCGTCACTCCCCCAGCTCGTTCCGGTTCCCCTCTGCTCCACGATCGTGGTCTCGGACGATGGTTCGGAACTCTCGAGGTGGGTGTCCCCGAGCTCAAGGCCGGGGCGAAAGCTGCCGGTGGCTCACTCAACGATGCGTACGTCGCTGCCTTGCTCGGCGGCTTCCGTCGCTACCACGAAGCCTTCGGACAGTCCGTCGACAGCATTCCGATGGGTATGCCGATCAGCATGCGTACGGGCGCAGACGCCAACGGCGGCAACAGGTTTGCAGCCGTTCGCTTCAACGGCCCGGTCTCCGAAACCGATCCGGCCAAACGCATCAGGCAGGTGCGAGAGATCGTTCTGAGTCTGCGTGAGGAACCGGCGTTGGACGCTATCGACGTCGCCGCCCCGATCCTCGCCCGCCTGCCGAATTATCTACTCGCGAACTGGTATCTGTCACAGTCGACGGGTCTGGACCTGCAGGCCAGCAACGTCGCCGGCGTACCGGTACCGGTCTATCTCGCCGGAGCGAAGATCGAGCGGATGTTCCCGTTCGGCCCGGCGCCCGGTTGCGCGGCAATGGCGACACTGGTCTCCCACGTCGGGGTGTGCTGTATCGGAATCAATCTCGACACCGCTGCGATCACAAAACCCGCGCTGCTGATGCAGTGCTTGCAGGAGAGCCTGGACGAGATCGTCGCTCTCGGAGTCACAACGGAAGGTGCGTGAGTCATGAGCGAGAACACGACTAACCCGCGCGTGTACCTCACCGAAACCATGACAGAGGCCGAAGCCGGCGTGCTGCGAAAGTGGCTTGCCGACAAGGCAAGCTCATCCGAAACTCGGCCGGTCACCGTCAACATCACCGACAAGACCCTGGCAGAACTGGCGGCACGGACCGACGACCCGATGCTCGCACCGCTTCGCGTGGTGTGGATTCCGGACACCCATACCAAGCACAACGTCGCGGTGCGACTACGTGATGCGCTGGCACCACGCGATCCTCTCCACCCCGGACGCGGTGCACAACGCAGAACCCTGCGCACCGACCCCTCACGGTGCCAGGTCATCGAAGGTGAACCCGCACCACTGAGCGATCTCGAGCGTCGCCTCGAAAAGAGCGGTGGCGGTTCGCTACCGGAGTTCATCCGACGGCAGGCCGCTCTGGCACTCGAACGCGCCGAATTGGGTCTACTGGGTGGCCAGTACAAGGTGTCACGGTTCGTCGTCGACGAGATCACCGACACCCGCCGATTCGCCACCGAGGTCATGGCTTTGGCCGACCGGTTGAACATCGCCGTCGCCGAAGTCGATCGCCGCGCACGTGAAGCTCTCGAAGAAATGGTTGCCACCCAGAGTCGCCAAGCCATCGCGGTGTGGGATCGCCTGGGCCGCTACTTCGCTCGCGCCTACAAGCTGGACGTGGACACGAGCCGCTTCGAGGAACTCCGTGAGCTGAACAAGGAACACTCACTGGTCTTCCTCCCCAGTCACCGTTCGTACCTCGATCCCCTCGTCCTGCGTCCGGCGTTGATCGCGAACGGCTTGCCGCTCAATCACGTCATGGGCGGCCTCAACATCAGTTTCTGGCCCATGGGCTCGATCCTCAAGCGCAGCGGCACCGTCTTCATTCGTCGAAGCATCGGCAACGACGAGGTCTACAAGTGGTCGATGCACGAGTACATGCGCTATCTGCTGACCAAGCGCTTCAATCTGGAGTGGTACATCGAAGGTGGACGCGGACGTACCGGGAAACTACGCCCGCCGCGCTTCGGTCTCCTGACCTACCTGACCAAGGCATTTCAGGTCAGCGGAGCGTCCGACGTGTACCTCGTCCCGGTTGCGCTGAGCTACGACCAACTCTACGAGGTCGGGGCCATGGCTGCCGAGGCGCTCGGCGCCGAGAAGACACCGGAAGGCCTGCGCTGGATGGTGGGTTACGTACGCGCCCAGGGAAAGCGCAACGGTGTCGCGCACGTGACCATCGGCCGGCCGCTCTCACTCGCGGACGCACTCAGCCAGGAAACCGATCAGCGCCTCGCCATTCAGAAGGCCGGCATCGAGGTGTGTCACCGCATCAACGAGGTCACCCCGGTGACCGTGTCTTCACTGGCGATGTTGGCGTTCCTCGGAATCGAAGACCGGGCGTTGACAGTTCGTGAACTCACCGCGATTCTCACGCCGCTGTTCGGCTACATCACCGCGCGAAATCTTCCGATCGCCGGCGACGTCGAACTGTCCGATCCGCGTGTCATCGAGAAGGCATTGCAGACACACGTCGATTCCGGGGTGCTCGAGCGCTTCGATCGGGGCGGCGAGCAGGTCTTCTACCTCGGCAAGGACCAGCATCTCGTCGCTGCCTTCTACCGCAACAACACGATTCACTTTCTTGTCGTGCGTGCCATCACCGAACTCGTACTTCAGGCAGCCGTCGAAGAGCGGTTCGAGGACCCCATCGGGGACGGGTGGGCAGAGGCCAAGCGCATCCGAGATTTGTTGAAATTCGAGTTCTTCTTCAGTGACCGGGACACGTTCGAGCAGGAGATGCGGACCGAGCTGACGCTGATCGACCCCGAGTGGGAAACCGTCATGGCCGACGACAAACGAACCGAGCACATGATCGAGACGGTTCGCCCGTACCTCGCGCACCGCGTGCTCCAACCGTTCCTCGAGGCGTACCAGGTTGTCGCCGATCAGCTTGTGCTCGCGCCGATTTCGACATCGTTCGACGAAAAGTCGTTCATCAGCAACTGCATCGACGTCGCACATCAGCGTCGACTGCGGCAGCAGATCGCCAGCAACGAATCCGTCTCCGGTGAGTTGTTCGCCACCGCACTGAATTTGGCGCGCAACCGTAACTTGATCGAAGTCGACGACGACGGAGTCCGGGCCCGGCGCCTGGCATTCGCTGCCGAGATCAAGGTTCAGGTCGAGCGCCTGCGTCACCTTCGCGCACTCGCGCATGCACGACTCGATCAGGTGGCGATGCCGGTACCGGACGCCGCTGCGGTAGTGACCATTCCAGAAGCAAACCGAGCGCCCGCCGCGAACGAGGAAGTAGGACTGTGACCGGACTCGAGCGTCTGCACTCCGCCATCGAAGCCGCCCCGCCCGGGCCCGGAACGATCGCCGCCTTCGACCTCGACGGCACCTTGATCAGCGGGTACTCGGCCAGCGTTGTGTACCGAGACCGCCTGCGACGCTTGGATATCAGCGTCGGCGAACTCTTGCGCACCACCGGTGCCGCGATCGACACCCAATTCCGCGGTGCTGACGTCGGAGCACTCATGGACATCGGCGTTCGAGCCTTGGGCGGCCGTACCGTCGAGGAACTGAACGACTGGGGCCGACGGCTGTTCAAGCAGGAAATCGCCGCGATGATCTACCCGGAAGCCCGCGGGCTACTGGCGGCACACCGGCGAGCCGGCCACACGATCGTGATGGCTACGTCGGCGACTCCGTTCCAGGCCAAGTACGTCGCCGAAGATCTCGACATCGAAGACGTGCTGTGCACCGAACCCGAAGTCGTCGACGGCATGCTCACCGGCGAACTGTCTTCGCCCGCACTGTGGGGGCCGGCCAAGGCCAATGCCCTTGCAGGCTATGCCGAGAAGATGGGCGCCGATCTGAAGAACGCGTTTGCGTACTCCAACGGTGTCGAAGACGTCTTCATGCTCGAGGCCGTCGGGCGACCTGTCGCGTTGAATCCCGATCGTGGTCTGGCCAAGATCGCGTTGCGCAATCACTGGCCTTCGGTCAGCCTGCGTAAACCGCAACGAGGCGCAACACCGATCTCCACGATCCGAACGGCGACGGCCATGGGCGCGCTTGCTGCCACCGCCGCCCTCGGTGCGTCGGCAGGCATTGTCACCGGGAACCGTCAACTGGGTGCGAACCTGGTCGGCACGTACGGCCCCGACATCTCGCTCTCACTGCTGGGCATCGACGTCGAGATCGACGGCGAGCACAACGTGTGGGATCACCGCCCGGCGGTGTTCATGTTCAACCATCAGAGTTCCCTGGACATGTTGGTCCTGGGCACCGTGATCAAGCGTGACGTGACCGGCGTCGCGAAGAAGGAAGCGGCAAGCGATCCGCGGTTCATGCCCGTCGGTGCACTGCTCGACGTCGCCTACATCGACCGCACCGACACCACGAAGGCGAAGGCTGCACTGCAACCGGCAGTAGACAAGCTGAAGAATGGTGTCTCGATAGTCATAGCTCCGGAGGGCACCCGTTCTCCGACGCCACGTCTGGGCCCTTTCAAGAAGGGTGGATTCCACTTGGCGATCCAAGCCGGTGTGCCGATCGTGCCCGTGGTGATTCACAACGCGGGTGAACGGATGTGGCGCAATTCGCTTGTCGCCCATCCAGGCCCGGTCTATGTCTCGGTGCTCGATCCCATCTCGACCGAAGGCTGGGAGACCAAAGACCTCGACGCACACGTCGAGAAGGTGCGCGCGCAGTTCGAAGCTGCGCTACTTGCCGGCCACCGCTGAGCGTGCCAGGTGCTCGCGTGCAAACGCGAGCGCCTGCGCCAGCATCGACGACCGCTCCCGCCGGGTGCGCGCGTTCTGCGTGTTGATCTCGATGACTGCCTGGCCGCTGAATTCGCTCGCAGCCAATTGCTGACACAACTCCGCGCACGGCTGTGAGCCATGCCCCGGAATCAGGTGCTCGTCCATCGACGCCCCGCGACCGTCGGCCAGGTGCAGGTGCTCGAGCCCCTTGCCCATGCGGGAGGCCAACTCCAGGGCATCCATGCCCGCCGTCGCGGTGTGCGACAGGTCGAGTGTGTAGTGAGCATGATCGGAATCGGTCGGGTCGTACGACGGACTGAACGCGGACAACGCTGCCCCTGGACCGCCACGTTTACGCAGACGCTCCGCGGACTTGTCCTTGCCGCCGAAGAAGCTGTCGGCGCGCATGGGGAACATGTTCTCCACCGCCACCACGACGCTGCTCTTCGATTCGAGTTCGACAACCTGTTCCGCGAAGCCTTCGGCGTACTTGCGCTGCCACCGGAACGGCGGGTGGACGACCACCGTCGTCGCTCCCAAGGTTTCGGCGGTGCGCACCGAACGCTCGAGCTTCTCGACCGGATCGGAACCCCACACGCGCTGCGAAATCAGCAGACACGGCGCATGCACCGCCTGCACCGGAATGGCGTACTTGCGAACGAGGGCGGCAACAGCACCGATGTCCTGACTCACGGATTCGGCCCACACCATCAGTTCGACACCGTCGTATCCGAGATCAGCGGCGTAGCGAAATGCTGCTTCCGTGTTCTCCGGATATACCGAAGCCGTCGACAGGCCGACGGCTATCGGCCGACGAACCATGCGCTGCGATCCCCCGATCATCGTCCGATCAACCCGAGGTCAACAAGAACGCCAGTGGACCGAGCGTCACGATCATGCCGACGACCACCGCGATCACGAAACTCGTGATGTCGTCCGTCTTCCGCAGAACCCGCACGACAGCAACCAGGCCGACGATCACGATCAGCGCGAGCACCAACGCCACCCACGGCAGCATGTCCCACAGCTTCTCGAAGCCCTTGAACATCGCGCCGCCGACGATCAGTGCAACAACCACCTGACCGGCAAGCACTGCCCATTCACGGATCGAGTTACGCTCGCCTGTCTCTTCCGCTGCCGATTCGGCTTCGACATCGGACTCCGCGGCGGCACTGGTCTTTTTTGCACCGTCATCGACTGCCGGTGCCTTGACCAGATCGACAACAGCGGTGGATTCGGCCTCGCCGACATCCGCGTCTGCGATCTTGTCGATCAGTTCGGTGCTCTCTTCCGGCGCGGCCGGAGCGGGAGCGGTCTGTGCAGGTGCCTTGGCGACGGGAGTGGGGACACGCGGCGGCAGGATCGGCGGACGCAACGACGGCGACTGCGTTGCGGCGCGCTCCTGACGCATCAGGTCGCCCGCCAGGGTCTGACCCGACAGCAGGGCTGGTTCCTGCGTTACCTGCGTCGGTGACGAGGAGTTGAGCGGTGCCCGGCTCACCCACTGCCCGGGCGAGGACTTCGAGGTCTGTCCCGGCGGAGGTGTGGAAGTCGGCTTCGGAGTGGTGACCGGCGGCGCAGCAACCGGCTTCGACTCACCCTTGGGTGCCTGCGGCTCGTCATCGTCATCGTCGTCGTCGAACGAGACGGCGAAGGCTGCGGTGCGATCGGCGGGAACCTTCGGTGCCGGTTCGACTGACTTGGCGGTTTCCGCGACGGCCTCGGCCGGCGCTGAAGGTGCAGAGTTTTCCGGCGCAGCGGCTTCGGGCCGGGCTGCTGGTTCGTCGGACTCGGGCTCGGCGGCCGCGCGCGATCCCGACTGGCGAACGATCGGGATCTCACCCGTCAGTTCGGCGACGGAGATGCCACCGGCTACGCCGCGCCGGCGTCGTCCACCTCGGGATTCGACGCTCTGACCGTTCCGCTTGAGCAGTTCCGCTACGGAAATCTGCTGACTGTCCTCGGTCATCAAGCACTCACCACCAATTCACCGCCCATTTCTGTGTCGAGCTTTCGCAGAATCAGACCCTCACGCAGTGCCCAGGGACAAATTTCCAGTTCGTCCACTCCGAGCGCCCGCATGGTTGCCTCTGCGATGAGCGCGCCGGCCACAATCTGCTGTGACCGATCCGAGCTCACTCCTTCCAATTCTGCACGGTCCGCCGCCGTCATCCTGGATATGAAGGCTATGAGTTGCCTGAGTCCGCTGGAAGTCAGGGTCCGTTTTGCCCGGGGGCCTGCGGCAGAAGGGGCCGCGCCGGTGAGCCGAGCCAACGATCGGAAGGTCTTCGAAGTCCCGACCGTGCGGTCCCAGTCGCCGGCGGCGCGCAGTTCCTTGGCTGGTCCGACCAACTCCGCGTCCAGCCAGTCGCGCAATACAGCGACCCGGCGCTTGCCCGGCGGATCGGCCTGTAGCCAGTCGCGCGTCAACCGTCCGGCACCGAGTTGCAGTGAGAAGGCGACGTCCGGATCCTCGTCACCACCTGCTGTGAGTTCGAGCGAGCCGCCGCCGATGTCCAGGTTCAGGATGCGTCCGGCGCTCCAGCCGTACCAGCGGCGCACGGCCAGAAAGGTCAAGCGGGCTTCGTCGACCCCGGACAGAACCTCGAGGTTGACTCCGGTCTCGGCGCGGACGCGGGCGAGTACGGCTTCGGAATTGTTGGCGTCACGGACCGCGGAAGTGGCAAAAGCCATCATTTCCTCGCACCCGGACGTCTTGGCGATACCGGCGAATTCGGAAACCGTCGACACCAACCGATCGGCTCCTGACGTGGTGATATCGCCGCGGTCGTCAGTGTTTTCTGCCAGCCTCAACGTGGACTTGGTCGAGCTCATGGGTGTTGGGTGGCCGCCCCGATGGGCGTCCACAACCAATAGATGGACGGTATTGCTTCCGACGTCGAGTACCCCTAGTCGCACATCGCCACGTTACTGGGTCTACGGTCGGCCCTTGTGACAGCAGGTAACCCAGACCGGTCCCACAAGATGACTCCGAGCCCCGAGGTCGATCTCGATTTCCCGCGCGAATGGGTCGAATTTGTCGATCCGGATAACTCCGAACACCTCATTTCCGCTGATATGACGTGGTTGCTCTCGCATTGGACCTGCGTGTTCGGCACGCCGGCGTGTCAGGGCATCATCGGAGACCGCCCGGACGACGGTTGCTGCTCGCACGGCGCTTTCCTCTCCGATCAGGAAGATCAGGACAAGCTCGATGCGTCAGTGAAAATGCTCACAGCCGAAGACTGGCAGTTCATGGAAAAGGGTCTCGGCAAGAAGGGCTACGTCGAAGAAGACGACCTCGAGGACGAGCCCGCGCTGCGCACCCGCCGCTACAAAGGAGCGTGCATCTTCCTCAACCGGCCGGGTTTTGCCGGAGGCGAGGGCTGCGCTCTGCATTCCATGGCGCTCAAGAAGGGCATCGAGCCGCTCGAGGTGAAACCGGACGTGTGCTGGCAGCTACCGATCCGCCGCACCCAGGACTGGGTCGACCGGCCGGACGGCGTCCAGATCCTCAAGACCACGATCACCGAGTACGACCGCCGCGGCTGGGGTGAGGGCGGCGACGACCTCGCCTGGTACTGCTCCGGCTCCCCCGACGCTCATGTCGGGGAGCGGCAGGTCTGGCAGTCCTACGGGCCCGAGTTGACGGAACTTCTCGGAAAGCGCGCGTACGACGAGCTGGCTCGCCTCTGCAGGCGTCGCGCGGGCCTCGGCCTCATCGCAGTCCATCCGGCGACCACGATCGCTCAGAACAAAGCTCAGGGCTGACTCCGCCTGAACAAAAAGAATTCAGCCGCTCACACGATCGTGTGAGCGGCTGAATTCTTCTCGACATTTCTTCTCGACGAGGTTCGATCACGCTTCGAGCTTGTAACCCAATCCACGGACCGTGACCAGATGTTCCGGCTTGGCCGGATCCGATTCGATCTTCGAACGCAACCGCTTCACGTGTACGTCAAGGGTTTTGGTGTCACCGACGTAGTCGGCGCCCCAGACGCGGTCGATCAACTGTCCGCGGGTCAGCACCCGACCGGAGTTGCGGAGCAGGTACTCGAGGAGATCGAACTCCTTGAGCGGCAACGTCACCGGGTTACCCGCGACCTGCACGACGTGGCGCTCGACGTCCATCCGTACCGGTCCGGCCTCGAGCACCCCGTTGTCGGAGGCGAGGTCCGCCTCGTTCTCCACCCCGCGGCGCAGCACCGCACGGATGCGAGCGATCAGCTCACGCGCCGAATACGGTTTGGTCACATAGTCGTCCGCACCGAGTTCCAGTCCGACGACCTTGTCGATCTCACTGTCACGCGCCGTCACCATGATGACGGGGACGCCGGAGCGCGACCGCAGCGCCTTGCAGACGTCCGTGCCACTCATGCCGGGCAGCATGAGGTCGAGCAGGACGATGTCCGCTCCGGAGCGATCGAATTCCGCCAACGCCGACGGTCCGTCGTTGACGATGGTGGTCTCGAAGCCTTCCTTGCGGAGCAGGAACGCCAGCGGGTCCGCCAAGGACTCCTCGTCCTCCACGATCAGCACACTCGTCATCGTTTGGCCTCCATGCCGTTTTCTCTACTGCCTTGTTCTCGTCTGCCGATCCGCGTGGAACCGGCGGTTCCCGCGTCGTCAGAGTCGATGTCGTCGTCCGACTCCACGTGTGCCGGTATCTGCAACGTGAAGGTAGACCCTGTACCCGGTTTGCTCCACAGTTCGATGGAGCCGTTGTGATTGGCCGCGACGTGTTTGACGATCGCCAGCCCCAGACCGGTTCCACCGGTCTGCCGTGACCGCGCCTTGTCCACGCGGAAGAATCTCTCGAACACTCGCTCCTGGTCCGCTTTCGCGATGCCTTCTCCTCGGTCGGTGACTGCGATCGCGACATTGTCGCCGCGTACCGAACGACTGACGGACACCGGAGAACCCTTGGGCGAGTACGCAATAGCGTTCTCGATGAGGTTGGACAATGCCGTGACGAGGAGAGTCTGATCCCCGAGCACTTCCAGCCCACTCGGATGGTCGGTGGTGACCGTGATCCCGGCGGCCTCGGCCGACAGATTCGACCTCGACAGTGCTTCGGACACCACGGTGTCGACGTCGACCACGTCGAGATCCGGCAGCTTCTCGGCACCTTGCAGACGCGAGAGTGCGATCAACTCGGTGACCATCTTGCCCAGACGGATCGACTCACCGAGCACCCGTTCGCCGAAGTGGCGCACCGATTCCGGGTCGTCAGCGGACTCGAGCAGTGCCTCCGCGAGCAGGCTCATCGCACCGACCGGCGTCTTGAGTTCGTGGCTGACGTTCGCGACGAAATCGCGTCGGGTCGCCTCCATGCGGACCTGCTCGGAATCGTCGTCGGCGAACAGGACCACGAAGTTGCGATCGTCCTTGCTGAGCAACCGGGCCGTGCCACGTACCGCGATCTTGTCGCGGCCCCGCTGAGCGGTCTGCGCCGTCAGATCGACCTCGACGGGTTGACCCGTCCGCAGAACTTCCTGAGCAGCCCGCCAAGCTCGCTCGTCGACCAGACGATTCTTGACGAGACCGAGTTCCTCGGCGCGAGGATTGAAGAGCACGACGTCGTGAAAACCGTCGACGACGGCGATACCGCTTTCCGAAGCCAACACGATGAGGTCGAGAACCTGGGACATCGTGAGCCCGGTCTGTTCGTCCGAGCGCTGACTCTGGCGCGACGACAGCCTGGGTACCAGCACCCCGCCGACGAGGTAGCCGACCAAGCCGGCGACCACGACCAGCAGCACTGCAATCACGACACTCACGGCGCAATCGTACGTTCGCGCGAAGAGTCGGTTACGGCGGGTTCGGACGTTCCCACCCGTGTAATCCGCCAGGTGGACGGCGTTGGTTCGTCGTTCATCTGCTGTTGGCCGAGGCCCCCCGAAATCACTGTTCGGGGGGCCTCGACGCACATCATCGGGTTGCTACTTTCCGCCCTGATTCGCCACCGCGGCGGCGCCGGCAGCTGCGGCCTCCGGATCCAGGTAGGTGCCGCCGGGATTGAGCGGCTTCAGGTTCTCGTCGAGGTCGTAACGCAGCGGGATTCCGGTCGGGATGTTCAGGCCCGCGATGTCCTCGTCCGAGATGCCGTCGAGGTGCTTGACCAACGCACGCAGCGAGTTGCCGTGCGCGGTGACCAGCACGTTCCGACCGGCGAGCAGCTCCTGGGAGATGGTGTCCTCCCAGTACGGGATCAGACGCTTGACGACGTCGAGCAGGCACTCGGTCAAGGGAACCTCGTCGAGGTTCGCGTACCGGGGATCGGTGTCCTGGCTGTACTCGCTGCCGGCTTCGATGGCGGGCGGCGGGGTGTCGTAGCTACGACGCCAGAGCATGAACTGCTCGTTTCCGTACTCTTCCTTGGTCTGCGCCTTGTTCTTGCCCTGCAGAGCGCCGTAGTGGCGCTCGTTGAGACGCCAGTCGCGCACTACCGGGATCCAGTGGCGATCGGCGGCGTCGAGCGCGAGGTTGGCTGTGCTGATCGCGCGGCGCAGCAGAGACGTGTAGAGAACGTCGGGCAACAAGTTGTGCTCGGCGAGCAGTTCGCCGGCGCGCTTGCCCTCGGCCATGCCCTTGTCTGTCAGGTGTACGTCCACCCAGCCGGTGAACAGATTGAGTGCATTCCATTCGCTCTCGCCGTGGCGGAGCAGGACCAGGGTTCCGATACTCATGGCGTTCATCCTGGCACGAGTACCGGAACCCTTCTTGATCAACCCTGTCCGGAAATCAGCTCGGGGCTACTTCCGCAGTTCGCAGATCCTTGCGGAGGATCTTTCCGGCCGCGGATTTCGGCACGGTGCTGATGAACGAAACCTGGCGAACCTTCTTGTGCGGCGAGACGCGCTCGGCGACGAACGAGATCACGTCGGCTTCGGTCAACTCGGCGCCGTCCTGGAGCACCACGAATGCCTTCGGAACCTCTTCGCCCTCGGCGTCGAGCACGCCGATCACTGCGGCGTCGGCGATCTGCGGGTGGGTCAGCAGCAAGGCCTCGAGTTCCGCCGGGGGAACCTGGTAGCCCTTGTACTTGATCAGTTCCTTGAGGCGGTCGACGATCTTGACGACGCCGTCGCCGTCGACGGTCGCGATGTCACCGGTGTGCAGGTAACCGTCGTCGTCGAGGGTGTCCTTGGTGGCCTGGTCGTTGCCGAGGTAGCCGAGCATGATGTTCGGGCCCTTGCACCACAGTTCGCCGGGCTCGCTGACGCCGTCCGAGCCGAGAGCCGGGTACGCGACCTCTTCGCCCGTTCCGGGGTCGACGAGCTTGCATTCCATGTTGGCGATGGTCGGACCGCAGGTGTCGAGCGCGATGTCGTCACGATCGAACGGGATCGCGTGCGAGACCGGGCTCATCTCGGACATGCCGTAGCCCTGGCGGACGTGGCAGTTCAACCGGTCGGCGACGGCCTTGCCGAGCGCCGCGTCGAGCGGGGCCGCACCGGAGAAGATGGTGTGCACGCTCGAGAGGTCGTACTGATCGACGAGCGGGTGCTTGGCCAGCGCGACGGCAACGGGCGGTGCGACGAAGATGTACGTCGACTTCTGCTCGGCGACGATCCGCAGGAACTCGACGAGATCGAACTTCGGCATCGTGATGAGGCTCGCGCGGCGATAGAGCGCAGCGTTGAGCAGGACCGTCATGCCGTAGATGTGGAAGAACGGCAGGACCGCGAGAATCTTGTCGTCGGTCTCGATGCCCATCCGCGGAATGATCTGGCAGACGTTGGCCACGAGGTTGCGATGAGTGAGCATGACCCCCTTGGGTCGGCCGGTGGTGCCAGACGAGTACGGCAGCACCGCGAGCTGGGTGGCCGGATCGAAGGAGACCTCCGGCGCCGCTGCACCCTCGCCGAGCAGATCACGCAGCGACAGATGGCCTTCGGCCCCGTCGAGCACGAAGACGTTCTCAGCCGGGATACCGACCAGGTCAGCAGCGGCCTTTGCCTGCGGCAGGAGCGGCGAGACGGTGAAGAGGAACTTTGCCTTGGAATCGGTGAGTTGCTTGGCGATGTCCTCGGCGGTGTAGAGCGCGTTGATCGTGGTCGCGACGCCACCGGCACGAAGGATGCCGTGGAAGACGGAACCGAAGGCCGGGACGTTGGGCGAATGCAGCCCGACCACGTCGCCGACGGCGAGTCCGCGCGCTGCGAGAGCGCCTGCAACGCCGTTGATCTGTGCGATCAGCGAAGCGTATGTGGTGACTGCGCCCGAACTGCCCTCGACGAATGCCGTCTTGTCGAGGTCTGCGGGGTCGGTGTTTCCGAACAGGAAGTCGTAGACGCTGAGGTTGGGGATTTCAACGTCGGGGAACGGACTCTTGAAGCTCACTGTGCTCCTCGAAAAGTTGCGCGGCGGGGTGGTGTGACCAACTTACTGTGACTCACGGGAACAGTATTATTCCGTGACGACAGTCACAAGTAAAGGTCACTTTACGTGACACATCCGCGATGTGTCTCACCCCGCTCGATCAGCTCTGCGCGGGCTCCTCCTCGATGAGGTGCTTGAACGGTTCGAGATTCGCCAGCGACTCGCCTCGCGACACCCGCCACGCCCACTCACGCTTGATGGACGAGGAGAAGCCGAGTTCGAGGATGACGTTGAAATCGCCGTCGGCGGCTTCGAGAACCTGACCGAGCACTCGGTCGAGTTCATCGCCGGTCACGGCATGCTCCGCGATCTTGCCGACCAGGTAGATGTCCCCGACCTTGTCGAGTGTGTACGCCACCCCGTACAGACGGCGGTTGCGCTTGAGCAGGAACTTGTAGACGCCTTCGAAGTTCTCGTCCACCTTGCGGCACACGAAGGCCTCGACCCGCACACCGTGATTGCCAACGGTGAGCAGAGTCGACGTCTTGAGTTTGTGTTCACCGGGAAGTTCGACGATGAAATGCGCGTCGTCTTTTCTGGTGAAGTCGAGTTCACGCTCGGTGAGGGCCTGCTCGATGGTGTCCGAAATGCTGCTCATGTACGCACTCCCCCGGTCCGGCGCAGACGCCACAGACCCCGTGCACGGCGGGGCGAGAAGTCGCTGGGACCGGTTCCGTTGTTGTAGTTGACTGCGGCTTTGCGATAGCTCTCGAGCAAACCGTCCGCGGTGTGTTCCCACGAGAAATTTTCGGCGTGACGCGGTGCCTGCGCGGCGAGTTCGGCCAAGCGCGTCGGTGCTGTCACCAAAGATTCGAGGGCGCCGGCCCAGTCTTCGGTGCGGTGTCCTTGAACCAGCAGGCCTGTCTCCCCGTTGCGTACGGCTACTCCCAGTCCGCCGACGTCGGCGGCGATCACGGGAGTTCCGCAGGCTTGAGCTTCGATGGCGACCAATCCGAAGGACTCCGAATAGCTCGGCACCGCAACCAGATCCGAGGCACGGTAGACATCGGCGAGACGCTCAGGAGCCTGCGGCGGCAAGAACGTCACCTGCGCTGTGATGCCGAGTGAGCGTGCCAGTTCGATCAGCACGTCCGGCCGCGCGAGGCCAGTTCCGGACGGCCCGCCGACGACGAGGATGCGCAACGGCAACTCGGGGCGACGGCTGATCACTTCGGCGGCAGCACGCAGCAGAACGTCCGGCGCTTTCAGAGGTTGGATCCGGCCGACGAAAGTCACGACGACCTCGCCCGGGTCCAACCCCAACGACGCGCGGGCGGAATCGCGATCGCCCGGTCGGTAGCGGGTGAGATCGGCGCCGGGAGCCACGACGTCGATACGCGTGGGATCTGCGCCGTACAACTCGTGCAGCGCCTTGGCTTCGTCGGTGGTGTTGGCGACCAGGCGATCGGACTCGGCGACTACTTGCTGCTCGCCGATCTGACGTGCTGCCGGCTCCGGGGTGTCTCCCTCGGCAAGCGAAAGATTCTTCACCGCCGCGAGGGTGTGGGCGGTGTGTACGAGGGGCACGCCCCAGCGGTCGCGGGCCAGCCAGCCGACCTGACCGGACAACCAGTAGTGCGAGTGAATCAGGCTGTAGTACCCGGGCTCGTGGCGCGCTTCCTCCCGCAGAACTCCTGCGACGAAGGCACACAGTTGAGTCGGCAGATCCGCCTTGTCCAGCCCTTCGAAGGGACCAGCAGCAATGTTCCGAACCCGCACTCCGGGAGCGGCGTCCACCACGGGTGCGTCGGCCGAGGACGTCGCGCGGGTGAATATCTCCACCTCGACGCCACGTTTGGCGAGCTGAATGGCGGATTGCAGAACGTAGACGTTCATCCCACCCGCGTCACCGGTGCCGGGTTGCGCCAATGGCGAGGTGTGGACCGAGAGAACGGCCACCCGGCGAGGGCGCGAAATGTGCATGGGCGTCACGACTCCATACTGCCCCCTCACCGGGCGCGAACTCTAACCGAGGCTCGAGATGAACATTCGCACTTCGGACACGAATCGTGTCGGATCCTCCACGAACGGGCCGTGATTGCAGCCTTCCCAGTACGACGCCTGGGACTTGGGAATCAGTTCCTCGGCGTGCTTACCTGCACTCACGTCGACGACGGAGTCCTCGGTTCCGTGCAGAACGAGAACGGGGATATCCAGGTTGCGAAGCAACTCGTCGTGACCGACAGCACGGTTGAACAGTGCTGCGCGCACCCGCGGACGCGTCGAGAGGCTGTACCCGAACAAGGCCTGCGACGCTGCACCCTTGCCTTCGGGTGGGCCGGTGAGAGCATTGCCGAAAGCGCCGAGTGCACGGATCGCCTCGCGGGGATCTTCGGACATCGCGCCGGGAACCGCGCTACGCATCGCCGAGCCGACCTTGCCACCTTTTTCGCCGCGCCCGATGCTGGTGATCGCCCCGACCAGAACCGCACCCGCCACCGCGCCGGTTCCGTGCGCTGCCAGGTAATCGCAGATCACCAGACCGCCGTACGACCAGCCGAGCAGGATCGCGTTCTCGGTGACGCCTTCGGCCGCAAGAACAGCCGCGACGTCGCCGGCCCAGTTCGCGGAGTCGTCGTATCCGGATTCGGGCGCATCGGAGTAACCGTGGCCGCGCAGATCGACGGCGATCAGCCGATAGTCCGCGGCCAGGTCCGCGAGGACCTGCTCGCCCCAGCACTGCGAGGACTGAGCCCAGCCGTGCAGCAACACCAGCGGGGTCCCCGCCGAATTTCCGGTTACTCGATAGACGATGGACGTGCCGTCGACGCTGACGGCTTCACGAATAGACATGCCGTCACGATAGAGGCTGCGACTGCGGCGCCGACGGCGAGCATGTAGGCCGACGGGACGCCGTAGCGATCGATCAGCTGTCCGGCCAGTGCAGACCCGAGCGCCACGCCGACGCCGAGGCCGGTAACCGTCAGGGTCATTCCCTCGGTGAGCTTTTCCGGCGGGACGATCTGTTCGACCAGGGCTGTCGCGATGATGAGCGTCGGTGCGATGGTCGCGCCCGCCAGCACGTAGGCACCCGCAAGTGCGGCCACGTTTCCGACCAACAGAAGCGGGACGCTGAGAACGGCGACCGCCGAGGACGCGATCATCAACTGCCCGCGCAGCGATCGCGCCGGGTGCATCGACCCGAAGATCAGTCCCGCGATTCCCGAACCGCCGGCGAACAGCGCGAGGACCAGCGTCGCCGACCCCGGCGAATTCTGTTCCTTGGTGAACGCGATGGCGCCGACGTCGATGACGCCGAAGATCGTTCCGAGCATCACCATGATGACGATGACGATCCACATCACGTGGTTACCGAGAACCGATCGTCCGCGGCCGGGTCGACGCGGATGCACCTTCGGTTCGGTTCCGCGCTGTATGACCAGCAGCAGGGTTCCGGTGACCAGCAGGATCAACCCTGCCAGTGGTCCAGCCTCGGGGAAGAGCCCGATGCTCAGACCTACCGATATGACCGGGCCCGCCACGAAGCAGAGCTCGTCCACCACCGATTCGAAGGCGAAGGCGGTGCGCAGCTGAGGTTTTCCGACATAGATCGCCACCCACCTGGCGCGAATCATCGCGCCGATCGTCGGAGTGGCGCCGCCGGGGACGACCAGAACGAACAGCAGCCAGTCGGGAGCTTCCATCCGGACTGCGAGCAGGAGCGCCCCGATCGCGGTGACGCTCACGGCTGCGGCAATCGGCAGGACCGCTCGCTGTCCGAAGCGGTCGACCGCACGCGAGACCGCGGGCGCGATGATCGCCGACGAGAGCGCAAAAACCGCGGCGAGCGCGCCGGCGAGCGCGTAGTCACCACGAAGTTGCGAGATCATCGTCACGATTCCGATACCGATCATGGCGATCGGCAGCCTTGCGACAAATCCGGCGGCCGAGAAGGCGACCGATCCGGGGGCGGCAAAGATCTCGCGGTAGGCGCTCAGCAGGCCTTTGTTGGTGGATTCGCTCATGTCAGCTTCTCGTGCACTGAACAAGGTTCACAGAGCCGAGGCCGACTCGACAAATCGTTTTCACTGTGCGCTCGGGTTGACCTGTCGGTAACTTGCCTTACGATTGCGCGAATGAGTGTCCTGGTGTGTTTCCACGCCCATCCCGATGACGAAGTTTTCACTACGGGCGGCGTGATGAGAATGGCCGCCGACGCAGGTCACCGCGTCGTAGTCGTCACCGCTACCGACGGTGCTCTCGGTGAATTCCCCGACGGACTGTTGGACGAATACGAGACGTTGGCTCAGCGCCGCAGCCGTGAGCTCGAGGCGTCCACCGACGCGTTGGGTGCCAGTCGCGTCGTGTCCCTGCACTACCCGGATTCGGGGATGGTGGGTACGCCCGAGAACGAGAATCCGGAAGCGTTCTGCAACGTCGACGTCGAGAAGGCCGCCGAGCGTCTGGCCGAGGTTCTTCGTGAAGAGAACGCCGATGTCCTGACCATCTACGACCCCAACGGCGGATACGGCCACCCGGATCACATCCAGGTCCACCACGTCGGCGTTCGTGCTGCAGAACTCGCGGGCACGCCGTTCGTCTACGAGGCGTCCACCAACCGCGATCACATGAAGATGCTGATGCAGGCCAACCCCGAGTGGACCGAGGAGGCGCAGCCGCCGGACATCGAATCGTTCGGGCTTCCGGCTGACCAACTCACCACCGCGGTCGATGTCAGTTCGGTGATCTCGTCCAAGCGCGCGGCCATGTACGCGCACGCAACGCAGGTCGGCGATTTCGGCCCGTTCCTCGAAATGCCGACGGAGCAGCTCGCCGCGGCATTCGGCACCGAGTGGTTCCGTCGTCGCAACGCGCCGGAAGGGCTGTCGGAAACCGCCCTGCCCCTGTGAGTCACCGCCCTCGATAAACCGAAGTCCCGACGGAGGTTTCGGCGGCTCGTTAACATCGGTAGGCATGGACCTCGAACAACTTGTCGCGAGCATGCCTTTTGCAGTTCACACCGGAATTCAGTTGGACAGCGCGGCACCCGAACAGGTTGTCGGCCATCTGGATTGGGACAGCCACCGCACCACCGCCGGCAACGGAATGCACGGCGGCGCCTTGATGACGCTGGCAGACAGCGTCGGCGCCGTCTGTGCATTCCTCAATCTGCCGCCCGGCGCAAGTACGTCCACCACCAGTTCGTCGACCGTGTTCACCCGCGGGGTTCGTAAAGGCACGGTCACCGCAACTGCCCGTCCATTGCACGCGGGACGCAGCACCATCGCGGTCGTGACCGAGATTCGTGACGACGAGGGCCGCCTCGTCGCTCAGGTCACCGCATCACAGGCAGTATTGGGACCGTGAAGCGTCCCGCGTACCGCGCCTCGGGTGGCACCCTGCCGTACGGCAATCTGCTTGCCTCCCATGACGTTGCGATGGAGGGTTACTTCTGGCGATTCACGATGCCAGAGAGCGGGCGGGTGGTGATTGCGCTCGCCGGAATCAACAAGTCCGACGGCGGCAACTGGTCGACGCTCGGTCTCGCGGCACATCCAGGCGGATTCCTCCGTACTGCTGAGCACCCGAGCGGATCGGCCGATCCCCGTATCCTGGGGGCCTACGCCGACAACGCTTTCCGCGGCAATGCCGATCGACTCCAGGTCGATTTCGGCGACAGTCATCTCGACGTGCGGATCAGTAGTCAGCGATTCTGGCCGCACCGCCGCTTCGGGGGATCGAGTTACTTCCAATCAATTCCCGCACTCAATCAGTACTGGCATCCGTGGCTGCTCGGCGGCCGGGTCGAGGGAAGCGCCGTCATCGACGGGCAGAGCTGGGATCTCACCGGAGCGCAGGTGTACGGCGAGAAGAACTGGGGAAAGGGAGGATTCCCGGAATCCTGGTGGTGGGGACAGGCACAGGGGTTCACCGATCCTCGAGCCTGCGTGGCGTTTGCCGGCGGACAGGTCAGCGCCGGACCTCTGCGCACCGAAGTCACCGCCGTCGTTGCCGCGCTACCGGACGGAACGGTATTGCGGCTGGGTAATCCTCTGACGTCACAGGTGGAGACGACGGTGTCCGACGATCGCTGGACTCTTCGCGGCTACAGCCGGAAGTGGAGCGTCGACATCGACGGGACCGCGCCCATCGCCGACGCACACATCCTTCCTGTTCCGATACCTGCCGAGCGTCGAAACGTGCCAGGAGCGCTCGAGCATCTCGGTGGAACCATGTCGGTCATCGTCCGCCGGCGCGGCACCATCGTCTGGAAGGACAGGTCACGGTTGGCCGCTCTCGAGCACGGCGGATTGGATCGGGCGCAGGCCGAACTCACTCGGCGGGAACAGCTCTCGCAAGATCGATGAGAGCAGAGGCCGCCGGATTCTTGCCGCCCGACGAACGCCAGACCAATTCCAGCCGAGATCGTGCTTCCGGTTCGAGATCGATCCGATGCAACTCCCCCACTGTCGACTCCGGAAGCACGGCCATTCCCAGCCCCTGCGCTGCCAATGAAACGATGATGCCGAGGTTGCTTGCCTCGAGCGCAACCGTCGGCTTGGTGCCGGCTGCGGCGCACGCGAAGTCCAGACACGTTCTGATGCCGGTTCCCTCCGGCAGACAGATGACCGATTGCGTCGCGAGTTCGGCAAACGGCAGAGACGACACCTCGGCCAGCGGATGATCCGCCGCCACTCCGGCCACCAGTCGTTCGTCGGTGATCACCCTCGATTCGAGCCCTTCCGGCAGCTTGCCCGCCACCCCGATGACGGCTATGTCGAAGGTTCCGTCCAACACTCCGGCAAGCAAACTGCGCGAATCGTCCTCGGCCAGCGAAATGTCCAGTCCGGGGTGTTTGTTGTGCAACCGACTGAGCAGATCTGTGAGGTCGGCGGAAGCGCAGGCGGTAACCATCCCGACCGAAACGGAACCCCGAACCAGTCCGTTCAAGGCATCGACAGCGTCGCGGGTGCTCTGAACGGAAGCGAGTGCAGCGTAGGCGTGCGGGAGGACAGCTCGCCCGGCGTCGGTCAGACAAACGGTTCGACCACTACGATCGAGCAATTCCTGCCCCAACTCACGTTCCAGCCGTTTGACCTGCGCACTCACACCCGGTTGGGCTACGTGAAGCCGCTCGGCGGCGCGAGTGAAGTTGGCTTCCTCCACTACCGTGACAAAGTATTCGAGCTGCCGAAGTTCCATAACTGTTGATTCTAGCTGCGAGACAAACTAGATCTTGGACTTATCGCCGGTGCGGTAGAACGATGGAAGCATGACAACAACAGATGACGTTCAGAAGGCCGGAACCCCGGAAGACATCGCGAAGCTTTTTGTGCAGTTCGCCAACGCTGGTGACGCAGACGCCGTCGCCGCACTCTACGAGGAGGATGCGGTGATGGCCTTCCCGCCCGGATCCCTCACCGTGGGCCGCCAAGCCATCCGCGAGGTGATCTCTCAGATGCTCGCCGCAGCACCGAGATTCACCGTCGAGGAATCTCTACCGACGGTGATCAGCGGCGACCTGGCCATGACCTCGACCAAACCTTCCGACGGAACCGGCGGGCGCACGCAGGTCGCGCGCCGCCAGCCCGACGGATCATGGTTGCGAGTCTTGGATCGACCGGAACTCTGACTGCCCTCTTCGCA
The DNA here is from genome assembly GCF_011290655.1 of Rhodococcus sp. D-46. NCBI lineage: Bacteria > Bacillati > Actinomycetota > Actinomycetes > Mycobacteriales > Nocardiaceae > Rhodococcus > Rhodococcus sp. D-46. Next base: position 238,573 of record NZ_JAANTF010000012.1, read on the forward strand.
GTCAGACGGCCGACGCGCGGCGCATAGCCGCAGCGGGATCAGCAAACAGTGAGCTCAGTGACACGACCGTGGAAGCGTATTCCTGAACCCGATTGCCGAAACCGGTAATTCGAATGTCCTTACGCTCCAAGGAGGATGCCGTCGAGAAAGCCTCGGCGACATGGGGCACCCCGGCCGGATAGTCGGTGAATGCCTGACCACCCAGAATCACACGATCCGGGTTGAACAGGTCACGCAGCATCGCCACTGTCCGGCCGAGGACGCGTGCTCGATCAACCAGAAGCTCGTGTGCCGGAATGGAACCCGACGACGCGGCCCGGTAGACGTCCGCGATCGTGACACGCTCGCTGCCCTGGATCACGGCGCCCGAAGACAAAGCCTGCGCGACTACGGCGCGGTCACTGATCGTCGCTTCAAGGCAACCCACGGCTCCGCAGGTGCACCGTGCGGACGAACCGGTGGGGAGGTGCGCGATCGAACCGGGTCCGCTGGACGGCGTGTGCACTCGCCCTTCGAAAGTGATTGCGATGCCGGCAGTTTCACGAGCGTAGAAGTACAGGCCGGTAGTGCCCGGCGTCGGGGCTTCGGCACGGTCGGTGCTGAGCAGTAGTTCCGACGCGGCCATCGCCTCGACGTGGGCGGCTACCGATACAGGGAGATCCAAGCCGGCTCCGATGATGGACCCGACCTTGGCGCCCTTCCATCCCAGACGCGGGTGATCGACGACTCCGGTCGCTGAATCGACGCGACCGCCGATGGCCACGCCGACGGCGAGCGGACGACGCTTGTGCCACCGCGAGGCAAAGGATTTGGCCGAGCGCGCAATGGTGGCAAGCGCGACAGCAGAATTGGTGGCAGGCGTCGGAATCTCGACGGCGCCGAGCACCTTTCCACGAATGTCGCTGGCGATGATGCTGGTGACGACGGCACCGATGTGGATGCCGACTGTCAGATAAGGCTCGTGGTTGACCTCGAACGGAACTCGCGGACGCCCGATTGCTCCGGAGGCCGTCAGGTCCGCGCGTTCGCGCAGGATCCCGAGGTCCAGCAGGCTCGTGACCTGCCGGTTCACGGTGGCGATGCTCAGCCCTGATGCCTTTGCCGCAGTGTCACGTGAGAGCGGCCCACGGGATCGAGCAATGCGCAACACAGTCGCGGACGGACCGTCGGCGATGCGTAGTTCGGGCGCAACTATCTGGGTACGGGTCCGGGTTCCCGAGAGCGCGGTTCGCGATCGGATGTTCGGAATGGCGGAGATTGTGGGTGTCGACATGGCTGTCCCTTGCAGAAGGAGGAGAAGGCGCATATCTCTGTCGACCGAGAAATCAGCGTTTCCACTGGTCACACGAAGAAATAGACAGAAAAGGCGCAGAAATTAGCTGCAGAAAGAACGGCGGCGACAACACAGCTCTCGCGCCAGAGGCAGACGCGAACCAAGCGCAGCGGTCACATAGGTGACCCGCAAAGCGGCAGGCTGGTCGGTCGACATGGCTCCAAAAGTAGCAGCTTCACCGAGATTCACAAATCAGGTGCGGTAACGATCACACTGAACGCAACCCTGTCGGGGCGAAATCTCGCGTGTTTGGGTGGGCACACTCCCCACGAAAGGTGCACCATGTCTACAGCTTTCGCCAAGCCGACCCTCACGAATTCGGCATCAACGAACGGAGCGGCCGTTGACGCCGCTCGCGGCACTGTCACCACCCTCGGCGCGCATATCGGCGCCCGAATCGACGGAATCACTCTCGGCGGGCATCTCGACCCGGCGACGATTTCCCTCATCCGGCAAGCACTTCTCGAACACAAGGTGATCTTCTTTCGCGGGCAAGACCACCTCGACAACGATTCGCAGTACGAGTTCGCCCAGCTGCTGGGTACCCCGACCACTGCCCACCCCACCGTGAAGTCGCACGGCGCAAAAGTTCTGCCCATCGACTCGGACCTGGGCAAGGCCAACAGCTGGCACACCGACGTCACCTTCGTCGACCGCATCCCCAAGGCTTCGATCCTGCGCGCGGTGCAGCTACCCGAATACGGCGGTTCCACGACGTGGGCGTCGGGGGTAGCCGCCTACAACGGACTGCCGGATCCGCTCAAGGCGCTCGCGGAGAACCTCTGGGCTCGCCACACGAACGTCTACGACTATGCGGCAACCAGCGCCGAGCGGCTCACCGAAGATCGCACGGCCGCCTACCGCGAGGAGTTCCAGTCCACGTACTTCGAGACGGAACACCCGGTGGTGCGGGTCCACCCCGAAACCGGAGAACGCACGCTCGTCCTCGGACATTTTGTCAAGAACTTCGTCGGGTTGAGCACCGAACAGTCGAACGGTGTATTCAAGCTCTTGCAGGATCACGCCATCAAGCTCGAGTACACGACGCGGTGGAACTGGGAAGCGGGTGACGTCGCGATCTGGGACAACCGCGCCACCCAGCACTACGCGATCGCCGACTACGACGATCAGTACCGGCGTCTGGAGCGCATCACTCTTGCCGGCGACATCCCGGTCAATATCCACGGGGAACGAAGCCGCAGCATCGCCGGCGACGCTTCCGAATACTCGATCATCGAAGGCGCCTCGACTCTCCCATGACTTCACCGGATTCCGCCCCTCCTCCGCACGCCCGCGGATACGAAGGCTTCGAGGGTCGAATCGGCCGCACCGCAGCCGATTCGACCCCGTCGTGGCCCACCTCCACGACCCCGATTCCCGGATCACCCAACATCGTCGTGGTTCTGATCGACGACATGGGGTACAGCGACATCGGGCCGTTCGGCTCCGAGATCGAGACTCCCACCCTCGACCGCCTTGCCGCGCAGGGCATTCGGATGACCAACTATCACACGACGCCCCTCTGCTCGCCGTCGCGCGCAGCTCTTCTCACCGGCCTGAATCCGCACCGCGCCGGGTACGGCTTTGTCGCCAACGCCGATCCGGGCTACCCCGGACTGCGTCTGGAATTGGCCGACGACGTCCAGACACTCCCCGAAATCCTCCGCGGCGCGGGCTATGCGACCTATGCCGTCGGCAAGTGGCACCTCGTACGCGACGCCAACCTGGCCCCGGGACGAAGTCGTGACTCCTGGCCGACGCAGCGCGGTTTCGATCGCTACTACGGCTCACTCGAAGGCCTCAACTCCTTCTACTATCCCAATCAACTGATCTCCGACAATTCTGTGGTCGACGTGGACGAGTACCCCGAGGGGTACTACCTCACCGACGATCTGACCGACAAAGCGGTCGGGTACATCAAGGACCTCCGCGCCCACGATCAGGACAAGCCGTTCTTCCTCTACTTCGCACACGTCGCCATGCACGGACCGTTGCAGGCCAAGCCTGCCGACCAGGAAAAGTACCGCGGCCGCTACGACGAAGGGTGGGATCGAATCCGCGAGTCGCGGTTCGCCTCTCAGCTCGTGCAAGGCCTCTTTCCGGAAGGTACGCAACAAGCACCGCGAAACTCCGAACCCGGCTTCGACGTCCCCGAATGGGAATCACTCACGCCGGAAGTGCAGTCCAGGTTCGCCCGCTACATGGAGGTGTACGCGGCGATGGTCGACTCGATCGATCAGAGCGTCGGACGCATCGTCGACACCCTGGACGAACTCGGCGAGCTCGACAACACGATCATCGTCTTCACCTCCGACAACGGCGGCACCGCCGAGGGCGGTTCGGACGGGACCCGAAGCTACTTCGCACAGTTCGCGCATATTCAGGATCCGGACTGGGTGGGCGATGTCCCCCACGACGAATCCCTCATCGGCGGCCCTGAATTGGGCGTCCACTATCCACGTGGATGGGGACAGACGTCCAACACCCCGTTCCGGTTCTACAAAGGGCAATCCTTTGCCGGCGGGATCCGTGTTCCTTTTCTCCTGTCCTGGCCCGCTGGATTGAAACCCGGAGCAGACGACAACGGGATTCGCGACCAGTTCGCGTACGTCACCGACCTGACCCCTACGCTGCTCGAACTGGCCGGAATCGACGCACCCAGTGTGCGAAACGGGCTCCCGGTGAAAGAGTTCGACGGGGTGTCTTCCGCGTCCGTTCTGCGTTCGTCTGCCGCTCCGAGCACTCACACCGAGCAGTACACCGAGATGACCGGCAACCGTGGCTACTACAAGGACGGCTGGAAACAGCTGGCTCTCACCCCGGCGGACATCGACAAACCGCACTGGCAGTTGTTCGACGTCCGCACCGACCCGACCGAGCTCGACGACCTGGCATCACGGTTTCCCGACAAGGTTCGCGAACTCGCCGAGGCCTGGGACCACTCGGCGTGGGCGAACACCGTGTTTCCTCTACTCGGCAATACCGTCGGCGCGGTTCGCCGTCCGGAGGAAGGAGCACTCTCACGCCCGGTGCGACTACTTGCCGGAACGCCCCCGCTGGAGCGCTACCGCTCATCCAAGCTGATCGGGTTCCGCGACTTCGACATCACGGTCGAACTCGACGGTTACCGCGAAAGTGACGCCGGTGTCCTTGTCGCCCATGGCGATCCGCAGGGTGGGTACCTTCTCTACGTCGAGGACGGGCACCTGCATCTCGGGTACAACGCGTTCGGTTCCTACTCCGTTGTCGACGCCGGACCGCTGGCGCTCGGCACCGAACGCATCGAGCTGTCGGTGACGGTGGTACCGCGGCTGCGTTGGGATCTCCACGTCAGCGTCGACGGCATTCACGCGGGCCGGCTGCTCGGGCAAGTACAACTGGTGGGAATGGCGCCGTGGACCGGTATCTCGGTCGGTGTCGACGCCAGGGGACCTGTGTCGTGGGAGGTACGACGACGCCATGGTCCCTTCCGGTATTGCGGCGCGCTGCGCGCCGTCACCTACACACCCGGTCGGATACAAGTACCGCGTCGTCACATCGAATCCATCGAACGGGAAGCAGAGTATGCCGCCGACTAGCCCTACGATTGCATCATGACCATTTCTTCCGATGCCCGCATCGCCGTAGTCACCGGAGCCAGCTCCGGAATCGGTGAGGCCACCGCCCGCACCCTGGCAGCTCAGGGATTCCACGTCGTGATCGGTGCTCGCCGCGTCGATCGTCTCGAGAAGATCGCCGAGGAAATCGGTGGTACCGCTCTCGAACTCGACGTCACCGACGAGGATTCCGTCGACGCGTTCGCGGCCGTGGTCCCACGTGTCGACGTGTTGGTCAACAACGCGGGTGGTGCAAAGGGTCTGGCAACAGTCCTGGACGCCGATCTGGACGACTGGCGGTGGATGTGGGAGACCAATGTTCTGGGCACGTTGCGTGTGACGAAGGCACTGCTGCCCAAGCTGATCGATTCGGGTGACGGTCTGGTCGTGACCATCACCTCGGTGGCCGCGCTGGAGGCATACGACAACGGCTCGGGCTACACCACCGCCAAGCACGCTCAAGCCGTCCTTCATCGGACATTGCGTGGTGAACTGTTGGGCAAGCCCGTTCGACTGACCGAAATCGCGCCGGGAGCCGTCGAGACGGAGTTCTCACTCGTCCGGTTCGAGGGCGATCAGGACAAGGCCGACAAGGTGTACGAGGGAATCACACCGTTGGTGGCGCAGGACATCGCCGAGATCATCGGTTTTGTCGCGTCGCGGCCGTCACATGTGAACCTCGATCAGATCATCGTCAAGCCGAGGGATCAGGCAAGCCCCGGTCGGTTCCACCGCACCACCAGCTAGTTCGAATCGTTCTGACTAACCAGTGCGAATCACCCGGTGCAGGACGAGGCCGAGATTGCGTGCAATCTCGGCCTCCGTCATTTCCGTGGAAGCGCTACGGGCACTTACGGTTTCACCAGCGGTGACGATGTACCGACCATCTCCGGCATAGTCGTACCAGTGGAACGTTATTCCGTCGTCTGTCGGTCTGCTGTCCAGCGCTCCTCCCGGGTATGTGGTGACTTCACCTATCGAGGTCCGCTCTCGGCCGAAGAATCTGCTCACTTCCTCGCTCCCGCGCGCACCGGCAGCACTGCTCAGAAAGCTCGCTCTACCGGAAGTTTTCGGCCTTTCGATGCTCACACCACGCTCCGATCCAGCGGGGCAGGTCGGCAGGTGATCGACGAGCATCCGTGGAATTGCCGATGGGCGTACCACGGTGAAAACCACGTCGGAGCCACAGTCGACAGTTCTGCCGGGCAGTTGAGTCAGGAGCACCCCCAGGTCGCCGGCAACAACGCCGTGCAATCGCGTCACCGTACTCATGTTCTGCCCGTGAAAACCGGAAACCTCAACGCGAACATCAGGATTCGCAAGAGCACCGAGAACGTGATGCAGCCGATCGTCGAGCAACCAAGCCAGGTGTGCTCCCGCTCGACGTCGCTCTTCTGTCAGCTCGTTCATGGTTTCGGCCGTCGGACGAAACCGCAGCGGGTACGGGAGTCGGTCACGTCCGACCGCTTCCCAGAGAATCTGGAATTCGAGGCCGGTGAACTGCCACTGCATGGTGGTCATTCGCCCAGCACCGCCGGGGAGACCATCGGTAGGTCGCCGACCAGGGCATTGCCGTTCTCGACTGTGACGAGGTAGCCGGGGGTGTCGTGAACGTTGTCTTCGTCTTGCCCTTGCCCTCGTCCCGGTGCCATGCCGCCGACGCCACCCATCGCGCCCCGACCGCTCTGCGCGCCCGTCGCCGAGGTACCGCCAGTTCCGTTGACGCCCCCACGCCCGCCATTGGCGAGGCCGCCCACGCCGCCAGGGCCGAGGGCTCCGACTCCGGTTCCGCCTGGCCCGAAGCCTCCGGTACCGATTCCACCAGCAGGACCACCACCCGAACCGCTACCTACCAGGCCTGACGGCGTTCCGGAACCAAGCTGAGCGCCATTCGGAGTTGCACGAGCTAGGCCATCTGGCGCTGCACCGGCGGACAGTGGACCGGCATGTGCCGCCGTGGTCCCGGCCGGGTCGGAATCGGTTCCGGATCGAACTGCATCGACGTTCGGATTCCCTTGGGCATCAACGCCGCTACGGTTGTCACCATTTCCGGAATCGGTGCCGGATAGATTCTGACCGGAACCGTCTCCGGCCGGGTTTGCACCGCCGGAGTTTCCACCGTCCGCTCCCCCACCGACTCCGCCACCCGATGTAGATGGCGTGCCGAGCCCGTTTCCTGGACCCGAAAAGTTCCCGCCGTCGGCACCACCACCACCGAATGCACCGCCACTTCCAGCCCCGCCACTTCCAGCCCCTCCACCGCCGGTGACCGGATTGAATGCGGCCGGGAGGATCGGCACCTGATCGTCCGCACGCTTCATGGACGGCAGATACACGTCCTTCATCACCTGGCGCGCTTGACGTTCGGCTTCTTCCGCTTCGTATTGGGCCTGCTTCCATGTAGCCCCGGGAACCATGCTGAGAAACCTCTCGACCGTCGAGGCGCCGTCGGGTGCCGGAATCGAGCGTTTTGCCTCGTCGAGTGCGATCTTCGCCTCTTCGATCTTGTTCGAGATCAGATCGACCCGCACCTTCAGCTCACCCGCATCAGCCGAGTAGGCCAGCACTGCTTCCAGCGCAGCCGAGCCGCCGCGCCCCTGCCAGCCTTCGGTGATCGCACCGTTCACGTCGTTCTGGAACTTCCCGATGCCGGCTTCGACCCGGCCTGCAATGGCCTTCCAAGCCTCACCGATCGCACTCAGGGTTGCCGGATTCATCTCGTTGACGTGGTCGAAGATTTCGGAGTGCGACATCGCATCGAACGGATCGTCGTCCACGATTGCGTGTTCGCTGTACTCGAGCGACGACGTCTGGGCGGTGAGGGCATCGCGCTCACCCCAGGCTCGTGCGCGCTCCACATCGGCGTCGACGGTCGCAGCAGCCATCTCGTCGTCGAACGCGCCGCGGTCGTCGGTTATGGATTGCACCAGAGCAGATGTAGCGATTGCGCTCGCGATGGGAGTGCCGACAACTGGCAATGCCGCCACGCCAGGAGGCACGGCCTGCGTCGCTTCGGAGATTCTTCCCAGCACGTCTTCCAGAAATGGAATGCCCACCGCTGTCCCCCTGAAGTCGAAAACCCCCGTCGGACTCCCCCGAGCCGACAGCACTTACCTGTACAGACGCAAGCAGAGCCCGGACGGTTCCCTCATCCACGGATTTACCGCAGTACAGAGTTACGGCAGTGCCGACATCGACTTCCAGGTCGGCAGATCGATTGCCCAGTCGTAGATGTCGCCGTCCGCAGGAGACAGGTCGATCGACGTGCCGGTCACCTCGACGGGGTCACCGTAGAGGGCGGTTCCGAAGTATTCCTGCGCGTCGGATGTCGACAGGTTGATGCAACCGTTCGTGACGTTCGACGAGCCCTGCACCCCGGTGGTCTCAGGATTGGCGTGGATGAATTCGCCGTTGTTGGAGATGCGCACGGCCCAACGCTCACGCACGTTCTCGTAGAACGGCGGATTGGACATCATGAAGTCTTCGTACTTCTCCGTCACCATGTGAATGCCGCTGCGCGTGACGTTGCGAGGTTCGTTTCCCTCGCCGTAGCTGACGGGAATGTCCATGATCGTCTGACCGTCGCGCACCACCTGCATGCGGTGGCTGGGCGCATTCGCCTTCACGATCTGGCTACGACCGATCGTGAAGTCGAGCGTGAGATCCTGGTCGCCGAAGGCGCCACCGCCGTAGTTCAAGCCGTAGAGCTTGGCGTCCAGATGGACAGTCGTGCCCGGCACCCAGTAATCGGCCGGACGCCAATGGGCCCGCGATCCGCCGTTGTCGTCGGCCAGCCAAGCCCACGATCCGGCGGTGGGCGGCACGGTGGTCACGACAAGCGCCTTCTCGACGGCCGCCTTGTCGACGACGGAGTTGTCGAACTGCAACGTGATCGGTGCCGCGATGCCAACTTCTTGGCCGTCGGCGATGTTGAGGGTGGCGCCGGTGGTCGACTCCGGGGCAACCGTCGTAAAGCTCCCTTGGACTGGCACGGATTTACCGTCGGTTCCGGTTGCCGAGCCCGACCACGAATACGTGGTGCCGTAGCCGAGTGCCTCACTGACGGTGAACGATGTCTTGTCAGGCGACAATTGTCCTGCAACGGCTTTACCGGCTGCGTTGCTGAGGCTGACGTCGGACAGCGTTCCCTGGGTCACGGCTACCGAGACGGGGGCGACCGGGCTGACATCTTTGGTGCCGGGCGCCGGCGTCGACACCACGGTCGCCACCGGTGCTGGTTCGGCGGCCGCCGCGCCGCCCTGTCCGTCCTTGCCGCCGATCGTGCAGCCGACGACGGCCACCATCACAGCGAGCAATACAGCTACCAACGCAACAAGACGCGAACGACTTCTCCTACCACCCAGCTCATGCACTTCAACAGGCTACCTGCGGGCTCTGTCAGGAATCAGACGGTGCAGCCCACAGTTACCGGTTCCGGTTCCAGGTGCACACCGAACGCGGCTTCGACGCCGTCGCGCACTGTCCGCGCGAGCGAGACCACATCCGCGCTCGTTGCCGACCCTCTGTTGGTCAACGCCAAGGTGTGTTTCGTCGACAGCCTGGCCGGTGCATCTTCACCGGGATAACCCTTCGAGAATCCGGCCCGTTCGATCAACCATCCGGCCGAGAGCTTGGTTCCACCACTGCCCGGGAACTGCGGCACGGTGACGTCTCCGAGCTGTTCGGTTATTGCTCCGAGCACAGCGGGCAGCTTGTCGTCCGGCACCACGGGGTTGGTGAAGAAGGAACCCGCGCTCCAAGTGTCGTGGTCGTACGGATCGAGGACCATCGCCTTACCCGTCCGAAGACCCAGAACTGCCTCGCGGACCTGCGACGCAGGTAACCGCTCGCCTTCTTCGGCCCCGAGTGCGGTGAACAGTTCGCGGTACGCGAGCGGGGCACTCAGTCCGTCGGTCGACGCATCGAATTCGACGGCGAGAACCACTGCTGCATCGGAATGCTTGAGGACGCTCGACCGGTAACCCAATTCGAGTTTCGACGGTTCGACCCACGACACTTCGCCACTGCGTCGGTCGAGCAATTGAACCCGCCGGAGCCGCGAGCCCACCTCGACGCCGTACGCGCCGACGTTCTGCACCGGCGTCGCACCGGTCGAGCCCGGAATCCCGGACAGGCACTCGAGGCCACCCAGTTCCGCGGCGACCGATTGACCGACTACTTCGTCCCACACCGCGCCCGCTTCGGCGACGACGCGGTCCGTGTCGAGGCTCACGGTGGTGTTGGCCACACGAACGACAACTCCGTCGAATCCCGAGTCGGAGATCACGAGATTGGATCCGCCGGCGAGAATCAGCGTCGGGATCTGCTCGCGATCGAGCAGCGTCACGACGTCGATCAACGACTGCGTCGTCGGACATTCGGCGAGCAGCCGCGCCGGTCCCCCGATTCGGAGCGTCGTCAATCCCGACAAGTCAACGTTCTCGGACACGAAAGCGCCTGATTCCACGACGCGTCTGCCAATGGTTACGTCCCACACATCGATAAACGGTAGCCTCCACAATCGTGAGCCGTCGCATCGAGCATTCGTCGAAGTACACAGTCCCCGCCGAGAAGGTCCATGAGGCGGTGACCTCCGAGCAGTACTGGCGCGACCGAATCGTCGCTGTCGGTGGTCCCGGCGCAACGATCGAAGAGCTGACCGTTCGCGACGAAACCGTCGCGGTCACGATGTCGCAGATCATTGCCGCAGAGCATCTCCCCAGCATGGTGTCGAAAGTCGTCAACGGCGACATCGTCATCAAGCGCAGTGAAACGATGGCGCCTTTCAAGGACGGCAAGGCCACCGGCACCTTCTCCGCCCACGTCGACGGCGTTCCCGCCCGTGTCGAGGGCACGCAGGTGCTGACAGGTGACGAGAACTCCGCCACTCTCGAGATCGACGGTGAGGTCGAGGTCAAGATCCCGTTCCTCGGCGGAAAGATCGAAAGTGCGATTGTCGACGAGGTTGTCCGGCTCATCCAGGCCGAACAGGACTTCACCCGGGAGTGGATCGCGAAGTAAAACCCTGCGGGCGGCGGCAGTTGTGGATACAGCCGATTTGGCTTGTCACAGCGTGTAACCGGTATTCTTTTCGATCATGGCTCGCCGCATCGACTACTCCGCCCGCTATCAGCACTCCCCCGAGCAGGTCTATGCGGCGCTGGCGGACCGCTCGTACTGGGAGGCCCGTGTCGAGGAGATGCGCAAGCATTCCGAGAACCATGTGGAACATTTCGAGGTCACCGATTCCGGAATCGATCTCGTGCTCCACCACATTCTTCCGCGCACGGATTTGCCTGACATCGCTCAGACAGTGATGAAGAAGGATCTTGTCATCACTCGTAAGGAGTCGTACGGCGCCTTCGGTGACACCGTGACCGGAACGTACGAAGCGTCCATCCCGGCCGGGCCGGGGAGTTTGTCCGGCACCATGGAGTTGTTCGCGACCGATACCGGGTCCACGCTGCGAACCACGTCCGAGGCCAAGGTCTTCATACCGTTCATCGGCGCGAAGTTGGAGCAACTGATGCTCATCAACCTCGTAGATCTGTTCCGCACCGAAGCCCAGGTCACCGCGACCTGGCTCGCCGCACGCTGAACCCGGCGTGAAGAAAGCTCCACCCCCGAAGATCGAGGGGGTCATCACCCGTGGCACGACGGGAATCAACAGACTGCGACGTAGTGACCGGTGGATCGTGCACAACCGCACTATCGCGCACGCCCTGAACAACGCGACCGATCCGTTGATCGTCGACCTCGGGTACGGGGCGAGGCCGGACACCACCTTCGAGATGGCAAGCCGCCTCACCGCTGTCCGGCGGGATCGACGCGTCATCGGGCTCGAGATCGACCCCGCCCGCGTGGTCGAGAGTCGTGACGGTGTCAGCTTCGCCCGTGGTGGATTCGAACTTGCCGGTCTCACACCCGTCTTCGTACGCGCCTTCAACGTGCTCCGGCAGTATCCGGAGGAGGCTGTGGACTCTGCGTGGGCACACATTCAGTCCGGTCTCGCGCCGGGCGGGCTGCTACTCGACGGAACCTGCGACGAACTCGGGAGACGTTGCGCCTGGGTGCTTCTCGACGCTGATCGTCCATTGACCCTGACACTGGCCTGGGATCCCTTCGACATCGAGCGCCCTTCCGACATCGCGGAACGTCTCCCGAAGGCTCTCATCCACCGCAACGTTCCCGGTGAGCCGATCCACGCGTTGCTCAGCGCGGCCGATCGAGCCTGGGCCACCGCCGCGCCGCACGCCTCGTTCGGACCTCGCCATCGTTGGGCTGCCGCATTGGAAATACTTCGGGCGCAAGGAATTCCCGTGCAACCCGCGCGGCGACGTCTTCGTGACTGCATCCTGACCGTGCCCTGGCACGTCGTAGCGCCGAATCCCTGAACTCACAGACGGGAAACGCCCCGCCGCGGAGGTGTTCTCCGCAGCGAGGCGTCCGTGTGCAGGCGTCGGGCTAGGACCCGAAGATGTTTTCCAGGCTTCCCAGTGAACCGGTCGAACTGCCGCCGTTGCCCGGATCGCCGCCGTCGGACGCTGCCGTCACCTTGACGGTGACTGCGGCCTGGGTCTCGGAACCGAGATAGCCGTCAGTTCCACTGAACACCGCGGTGATTCGGCGATCTCCGAGTTCAGTGAAGGTGTGCGAGAGCGTGGCCTTACCGTTCACCACCGCAACTGGTCCACCGATCGGGGTGGTTCCGTCCATGAACTGAACCGTTCCTGCGCTGAGCGTAGGTACCACTGCCGCAACAAGATCGACCTTCGCGCCCTTGACCGCTGACGCCGGAGCGCTCACGGTGATGGACGTTTCCTGATCCTCCGCGGCCGGAGCCGTGACCGAAACCGACTGAGCAGCCGAGGTAGAGGTGAGGAATCCCGCGGCACCCGAGTACACGGCCGTGATGTCATGCGTGCCGACGCTCGCGAACTCGTGCATGATCGACGCCTTGCCCTCGACGACCGGCACCGGCGAGCCGAGATTGCCCGAGCCGTCCTTGAACTGCACTGTGCCGCCCACCGGCGTCGGCGTGACGGTTACCGACAGACCAACTGCCGTACCGGTTTTTGCATCCGCCGGAACGGTCAAGACCGTCTGGGTCTGCTGGTCGGTGGGAGCCGGCGCCTTGACGTTCACGGTCTGGGCGTTCGATGTCGAACCCAAGTAGTTACCCGAACCCGAGAACACTGCGGTGATGCTGTACTCACCCGCCACGTTGAAGGTCGGCGTGGTTGTTGCCTTACCTGAGGCATCCACGGGAACCGGGGATCCCAGATCCCTGCCACCTTCCTTGAACTGCACGGTTCCGCCTGCAGCACCGGTCGAGACGGAGGCAGTGAACGACAAGGCCTCCCCTGTCGAACCTGTCGACGGGCCGACGAGGGTAGTCGTTGTGTTCTCCTCGACCACCACCGGAGCGACTGTCAGCGCATGTGGCGCCGATGTCGAAGTCTGGTAGACACCGGAACCGGAGTACACCGCCACGATCGAATGCGCTCCGACTGCATAGGAATTCGTCAGCGAAGCCTTGCCGTTGGCATCGACGGGAACGGCGCCGCCGAGGTCGGTTGCACCGTCCTTGAACTGCACCGTGCCACCCGCCGGAGTGGGCGACACCGTAGCCTCGACGGTCACGGAATCACCTGCAACTGCACTTGCGGGACCGGTGATCGCGGTTGCAGTGCTCTTGTCCGCTTCGGACACTACGACGTCGACAGCTGACGACGTGGAAGACGCCACCTTTGCATTACCGAGATACTTGGCCGTCACGCTGTGGGTTCGGACGTCAGCCGGTGTCCAGGCAAGCGTTGCAACACCATTGGCGAGCGCGCCCGCACCGATCTTGGTGGCACCGTCGAAGAACTCCACCGAATCACCGTCGGCACCACCGGTCACCGTCGCGCTCAACGTCACCGGCTGTCCCAACTTCACGCCACTGGTCGGTGACAGCGTCGTCGTCGAGATGTTCTTCTGAACGTTGATCGACGGACCACGACCATTCGTCGTGTCGTCAACGAACACCGTCCCGTCGAAATGCACCGTCGTCGACAAATCAGTACCACGAGCACAATCCGCACCGACGCGATACTGGAATTCGAACGTCTTGACGTCACCACCCCACATCGGCCATTCCGTAGCACCCGCACTCAAACGAACAGAATCAGTAGCCACCTCGTTGACACGGAACGCACTACCGTTCACCGTCGCCGAACCATCGACATACGTCATACACGCCGGATGAAAATCGCGCACCGCATACAGATTGTGAACCGCGGCAGTTCGCTTGAACACCGTCTTCGACGTGATCACATCACCCTCGGACGGCGTCCCGTTACTGATCGTCCGAGTCACCTTGTACCCGTCGGAATTGAACTCCGCCGTCACCGGAGCCGCACCAGCAACCCCGACACCCGCAACCACCGCGAAACCCGCAGCAACAGCAAACACACTCAAACCTGCAACTGCACGGCGTGCAGAACCTACAGACATAGCTTTTCCTTCTCGAGAAGTGAGCGAAATGGGTGATGCCCCACCGCCGAACGCGGGCGGGGCATCACCAGGTGTCGGCGGCTAGGAGCCGAAGATGTTGCCGAGGCTGCCGAGCGAACCGGTGCCGTTGCCTGGTTCTTCACCGTCGACGGGTGCGGCGATCTGGACGGAGACCTGATCGGACGATGCCGTCACCGTGCCGGCGCCCGAGTACTCCGCCGCGACAACTCGCTGCCCTTGAGTTGCGGGCTTCCACGAAAGGCTGGCCTTTCCGGATGAATCGACCGTGGCCGTGCCGATGACGGTCTCGCCGTCCTTGAAGGTGACTGTGCCACCCGCATTGGCGGGGCTGATTTGAGCGGAGATCGTCTGGGCAACGCCGACCTGGCCCGCCACTACGCTGAGATCTGTTGTGGAGCTTGTTGTTCCGGCGGGCTGTTCGGCGACTGTCACATTCGCGGTGGTACTCGACCCAGTGACGCCGGATCTGCCGGAGAACACAGCCTCGACGGTCTGCGCACCGGCAACCGTCGGAACCCAGGCGTAGGTCGCTTCACCGTTGCCTGCCACCGGCACCGAAGCGAGCACCGTTCCGCCGACCTTGAACGTGACCGTTCCACCGGTGCCCGACGCGGACACAGTCGCTTTGAGATTGGTCGACTTGCCGACCTGCGCGCCCGAGATCGGCGCCAGCGTCGTACTGGACTGAGCATCGGCCTGCGAAACGTTCACGATCAGCGCTGCCGAAGCGGAACCGACGGCACGCGCCGTGTCGGCGAACTTCGCTGTGATCGAGTGGTCTCCACGGGTGGTCGGTGTCCAGGCAAGTGTTGCAACACCATTGGCGAGCGCGCCCGCACCGATCTTGGAACCGGCGTCGAAGAACTCCACCGAATCACCGTCGGCACCACCGGTCACCGTCGCGCTCAGCGTCACCGGCTGCCCCACCTGAGCGCCACTGACCGGTGACACGGCGGTCGTCGACACGTTCTTCTGAACGTTGATCGACGGACCACGACCATTTGTCGTGTCGTCAACGAACACCGTCCCGTCGAAATGCACCGTCGTCGACAAATCAGTACCACGAGCACAATCCGCACCGACGCGATACTGGAATTCGAACGTCTTGACGTCACCACCCCACATCGGCCACTCCGTAACACCCGCACTCAAACGAACAGAATCAGTAGCCACCTCGTTGACACGGAACGCACTACCGTTCACCGTCGCCGAACCATCGACATACGTCATACACGCCGGATGAAAATCGCGCACCGCATACAGATTGTGAACCCCAGCAGTTCGCTTGAACACCGTCTTCGACGTGATCACATCACCCTCGGACGGCGTCCCGTTACTGATCGTCCGAGTCACCTTGTACCCGTCGGAATTGAACTCCGCCGTCACCGGAGCCGCACCAGCAACCCCGACACCCGCAACCACCGCGAAACCCGCAGCAACAGCAAAAACACTCAACCCACCGACAACACGACGAACACCACTCACGGACATCCAGATCCCTCTCGACAACGGGGCAGACAGGCGTCCAGGACAAGCGTCCGTCTGCTTTCGATGCCGTGACGTTATCCCATTGACTGTAAAGTAACTACGCTTTTCGCAGATTTAGTTCATCGGCGACATCGCCGAACTGCAGTAACAGTGGGCTGAACGTCCCGAACCGCACATCTGGATGCGTTCTTACCTGCGCTAAAGACAAAACAGTCGCCCGAAAATAGCGATTTACAAATCTCTGATATCGGCGTCATATTCGATTTCGGGCGTGATGCCAGAAGGTCGCAGGAGCCTCGAAGATCTCTCTCGGCTACAGGCTTGCGGCCAGAGCCAACTCGACCCGAACAGCAACGTCGACGCTCGCGTTCTCACACGAGAGATACAACTCGTGCGCGTCCAGTCGGCCTATCGCGACCGCATCGGCGACTACTTCGTTGAGCAGAACTTGAGAGATTCCACCGGAAGCGAGGTCGTGCACGGTGCGCAAAGGCGTGGTGATGCGGATGGGCCCGATCTGTTCACACTCGTCGTCCGCGAGCGGCAGTCGGTGCAGTGCTACCTGGCGGGTCGGCGCCGCGAGAGGGTGCGCAACGGAGAGGTGGATGAAGCGAGGTTGCAGGTGCCCGAGGCCATGCAGATCTGCGGCACTGTAGTGCGAGACGGTGGCGCTACCGGCGAACCACGTGCACCACTTCGCGAACTCGTCCAAGGCGGTATGTCTGACGCGTTCGAGGCGAAAAAGCCCGCGGCACTCACATGTCCATGTTCCGGATTCCGTCATTTCTTCCATCAACGCCAGACCGAAACCCAGTTCGGATGCCTGGAGAGCCGTGACAAATCCGCACTGTCGCAGCGCCAGCAGCTCGAGTGATTCGTAGTCCGAAGCCATGACCACCTCCGGTGACCGTCGAAAACGCCGTTTCGAACAGACTACGGGCGAGTGTGTCGCGCATCACAGGAATGAGGAAGTGCGTATTCACAGAGTTCGTTCAGACTCGTCGGGAAGAATCTGGCGAATGACTGTCGCAGCGAACAATCCTCGTCCGCGCAACCGAGTGCTCATCATCCTTCTCGTGGTGATCGCCGTACTCGTCGCGGCGCTCGTCGGTGGAGAACTGTACGTACGCAACCAGGTGAAGACCTGCATGGCCGATCAGTTCCAGAGCGAACTGGGATCCCAGGTCGACGTCGGGTTGAGCTGGAAGCCCGTACTCCTGCAGGCAGTCGACAAGAAGGTGCCGTACATCAGCATCGACAGTGACGACTCTTCGTTCGGCCCCGCAACGGGAATGCAGGTTCACGCGAAGGTGAACGACATCAACTTGCAGCCCTCGGCGGGCAACAGCGGCACCGTCGGCAGCTCCAGCGCCGACGTCACCTGGTCTACCGCAGGCATTCTCGCCACCTTGCAGGAACAGACCTTCGGCGGGCTCGTCTCCGGCGTCACCGCCGACTCGAGCGCCGGAACACTCGCGTTCGACGTCGGTCCGGTCGGGCTCGCGAAGCTCACGGTCAAGCCCACCGTCACCAACGGTGTGGTCGACGTCCAGACCGTCGGCGCCGAGATTCTCGGATTGGGTCTGCCGACCGATCTGGTCGACGGCATCGTCCAGACACTCACCGACAGCCTGCAGACCTACCCGCTGGACATGAAGCCCACGAAGCTGACCGTCACCGACGACGCTATCCAGATCTCGTTGGAGGGCGGCGCTTACGCCATGCCCGTCGCCGACGCGAACAACCAGAACACCTCGGCGGTTCCGGACAGCTGCGGCCTGCTGACCTAGTCGGCCAGACCGTCCAATACTGCTCGACTTCCGGATAGTCCGAGGCGGGTGGCGCCGGCCGCGATCATGTCGAGCGCTGCCTGCGTCGTACGTATTCCGCCACTGGCCTTGACTCCCACGCCCGGGCCAACCGTCTGCGCCATCAGTGCGACGGCCTCGACCGTCGCTCCACCCGCGGGGTGGAAGCCGGTGGAGGTCTTGACGAAGTTCGCCCCGGCACGCACAGCTGCGCGGCAACATTCGACGATGGCCTCGTCGGACAGCGCTGCGGTTTCGAGGATCACTTTGAGGATCGCACTCTCCCCCATCGCCTCGCGGACGGTGAGGATATCGGCCAACACCGCGCTGTAGTCGCCGGCGACCGCCGCTCCTACGTCGATGACCATGTCGATCTCGGCTGCGCCTTGATCGACGGCCAGTCGCGCTTCAGCACCCTTGACCAGCGAATGATGCTTCCCCGACGGGAATCCGACGACGGCCGCCGTCACAAGTCCCTCGGCGCGAATCGGCAACATCGACGGCGAGACACAGACAGCCAGCACACCGAGGCTGCGTGCTTCGTCGATCAGGGCGGTCACATCGGCCGCGGTGGCTTCGGGTTTGAGGAGAGTGTGGTCCACCATCGCGGCAACCTGGGAACGAGTGAGTGCAGCTTCAGACATGTTGGAAAGCTTGGCACACCACCACGCGACCGTCGCTGCAGCCGCACCTGAGAGACTAGGCCGCATGACCGCTGCACCATCGATCGATGATCGTCGCTATGTTCTGTCCCTCGGCTGCCCCGACACCACGGGCATCGTCGCACGCATCTCGACCTTTCTCACCGACGTCGGTGGATGGATCGTGGAGGCCGCATACCACGCCGATGCCGACACCGGATGGTTCTTCACGCGTCAGGCGGTCCGTGCATCGTCGGTGAGCATGAGCATCGACGAGCTTCGTGAACGGTTCAAAGCTGTTGCGGCCGAGATCGGTCCGGAAACCGAGTGGACTCTTCACGACTCCGGCGCACCCAAGAAGATCGTGTTGCTCGTGAGCAAGGAAGGTCACTGCTTGCATGACCTCCTTGGCCGCGCCGCGGGCGGGGAACTCCCCGCAGAAATCAGCGCCGTCATCGGAAACCACGAAGATCTGCGCAGTGTCACCGAGCGCCACGGGATCGACTTCCACCATGTTCCGTTCGCCAAGGACCCGGCAGAACGGGGACCGTCCTTCGAGAAGGTCCGCGCCCTGGTCGACGCTCACAATCCCGACGCCGTGGTGCTTGCCCGATTCATGCAGGTGCTGCCCGAATCACTGTGCGAGCACTGGGCCGGGCGCGCGATCAACATCCACCACAGCTTCTTGCCGTCGTTCATCGGTGCCCGCCCCTATCACCAGGCGTTCGCCCGCGGCGTGAAGTTGATCGGCGCCACCTGCCACTACGTGACCGCCGAACTCGATGCCGGTCCGATCATCGAGCAGGACGTGATCCGTGTGGACCACGCCGACGATGTCGCCGACATGGTCCGTCAGGGTCGAGACATCGAAAAGCTCGTACTCTCCCGCGGACTGCGCTGGCACCTCGAGGATCGTGTGCTGGTCCACGGGCGCAAGACGGTCGTCTTCAGCTAGAGCTGCGTTGCGCTAGAGATTGCGCAGTCGCACGATTTCCTTGTCGAACTCGTCGATGTTCTCGATCGACGACATGTGACCGACGCCCGGCAACACGATCAACCGTTCGAGGTTGCCGGCGTCGTCGAGGACCTGCGCAAGCTTGCGCGCATGGACCGGCGGAGTGAGCCGATCGAGCGAACCGACGAGCACGGTGGTCGGCACTTCGAGATTGTCGAGTCCCTCGTGAATGTCGAGGGTGCTCAGCGCTGCTCCCCAACCTCCACGGATGCGGGGCTTGCACTCACGAACGATGTTCTCGCAGAACTGAATCTCGGCCTTGGTCGCGTTCGGTGACATCGAGACGTACTGGATCGCCTTCGTCATGGCGCCCGAGGAGACGAACGGAACGGGCGAACTGAGGATGGCGCGGCCCACGGGGACCGGCACGCGAGGGAAACGATTAGGCAGTGGGATGACCGTGGTCTCGGCGATCAACCTTTCGCTCGCGGTGCTCGCGAGCATGACCGCCGACGCGTACTTCTTGACCTCGTCGGGGTGACGACCCGCCCAGGCGATGATACTCATCCCGCCCATGCTGTGACCGACGATGACGGCCTTCTTGTCCTCGCGAACCGTGGCCGCCAGCACTGCAGAGAGATCGTCGGCAAGGACGTCCGGGCCGAGCGGAAGATTGCCGACGGTGCTGCGGCCGTGACCGCGCTGATCGTAGGTGATGACGCGATATTCGCCGGCAAGCGCATTGACCTGCGGGTACCAGAATTCGGTGGAGCACGTCCAGCCGTGACTGAGAACGATCGGATCGCCGTCGACGGGACCGTAAGCCCGGACATTGATGATCGCACCGTCGTCGGTGGTCAGTTCGCTGATGTCAGCTTTGAGCGTCGGAGTCTTCAGGAGTGCATTGGGCTCGACGTCGCTCGACAGAGTCAACCCTCGCGTGGATCGCCGATGACGGATCCCAGCGACGGCCGCGACGAGTGCTCCCACTCCGACGGCGCCTGCCAGTACTCGAAGCTCTGTGGTGCGCGAACGACTGGACATGCATTTACCCCTGACTGCTGCTGACGACAGACGGATGCAATCTATGTGTGACTGCCGTTAACCGACACTATCACTCGAACAACGCCCGTTGTCAGCGTTGGCGAGAAGAGTGGGGCAGCACACCATGAGCCGGGAACCACGGCTCGGAATGAGCGGGAGTGCGGCAAACTACCAGCGAGAACCGCCGTGCTGAATGTCGTCCACCCGCGGGCGAACGTCGACGAGATACACGCACACTGCAACGACCGCGATGATGCCCAGGAGCCCGACAGGGGACGTCGCCAAGAGGATCAACGCCGCGACGATCAGAATTCCCAGCCAGATCGGCTTGGTCAATTTGTTGACCGCGGTGAAAGCGTCAGGACGCTGCCTGACGGCATGAACGATCGCGTAGACAGCACCCACCAACGCGAGCACTTTGAGTGCGAGAAAGATCAGACCGACTAGCCCATCGACTTGAGTCACAACTACATCCTAAGTTCTCATCCGGTTCCCGACGAACACGAAGGCTCCCACACTCGGCTGAGTGAGGGAGCCTTCGTCAGGCGGAGCTGGGCAAATCAGGCCTTCTTGGCCGGAGCAGCCTTCTTGGCCGGAGCCGGTGCGGTGGCCTTGGCCGGAGCAGCCTTGGCGGGTGCAGCCTTGGCCGGAGCGGCCTTCTTCGCGGCGGTGGTCGCGCGCTCCTGGACGTCGGAAGCAGCAGCGGTCACGCGAGCGGCAGCTTCCTTGGAAGCCTCGTCAGCCTGGTCACCGAGGTCGAGGACCTTCAGTGCAGCCTCGTCGCCTGCGTCGGCGATCTTCTCACCGGCGTCAGAGATCTTCTCGCCGACCTCTTCTGCGGTGTCGGAGATGCGTCCGGCAGCGCGGCCGGCCAGCTTGGCAGCCTGCTCGCCCACGGCGCGCGTCTGACGAGCAACGGTTCCGAGTGCGTCTTCGGTCAGCTCGACGGCGTCGCCGAGTGCCGACTCTGCAGCAGCGATGCCTTCTTCGACTGCGGGCTGCTTGCGGATGCGCTCGACTGCGTCTTCGCCACGTTCTGCGAGGGAGTTGTACAGATCTCCGGCAACCTTGAGGTATGCCTCGGCGACCTTGCGGAGTTCCTCGGGTGAGAACTTCTCGCGCAGCTCGGCAAGCTCTTCGGGCAGCTCGGACGGCAGGCCGGCGAGACGCTCGCGCAGCGCATCGACGCTCTCGGCAACGTCACCCTGGACGGAAGCGAGCTTCTCGCGAGCACCGTCGACACGGCCGTTGACATCGCCCTGGGTGTTCTCGGCGCGCTCACGAACCTGAGCAACTACATCGGCCACGGCCTGGACAACCAGGTCGCCTGCGCCGACGGCGGCGTAGAGCGAGGTCTTGACGCTGTCGATGGCGTTCTTGTCAGTCATCTTGTTCTCCTAGTGAAGTCTCGGTGTCTGGAATTGCGGCCGATTCAGCGAAATCGGGCGCTGCGGCTGGTCTTGACGACTCGTTCTCGCGACAGAACGAGTCGTAGATTTCGAGCAGTACTTGCTTCTGCCGTTCGTTGATGGCCGTCTCGGCCAACACCGCGTCCCTGATGGGACTGTGCGGGCGTTGCTCGAGATATCCCGCTTGGACGTACAGCACTTCTGATGAGACTCGAAGGCCCTTGGCGATTTGCGCCAGTACGTCCGCCGACGGTTTGCGCAATCCGCGTTCGATCTGACTCAGATACGGATTGCTGACGCCGGCGAGTTGAGCGAGTTGGCGCATCGAAACTTGGGCGGCTTCCCGCTGTGCACGAATGAACCCCCCGATGTCGTGTGCCGCAGAGCTGACGACGCGAGCTGCCAAGTCGCTTGCTCCGGCTGCGGCACCGGATGATTCACGATCTCCGTCATCGGAGTTCGTCGACTTCGCTGGCATTGCGTCCTCCCTTTCCAGTGGACATTTCCCAGGATAGGAGAGGGTGCTAACTATTGCAAGCACTACTGCTAGCACTCGTGGTGGACGTCACATACCGGACAGCTCAGCCGAAGATGAGCGTCGAAATCGTGTAGATCAGCAGTCCGGCGATCGAGCCCACAACGGTGCCGTTGATACGGATGAACTGAAGATCTCGACCGACCTGCAACTCGATCTTCTGGCTCGCTTCGTCGGCGTCCCACCGCTCGACGGTGTCACTGATGACTCCAGTGATCTCGTCGGTGTAGTTCTCCGCGATGTACTTGGTGCCCTGCACCAGCCAGCCGTCGACCTTCTCACGCATGGACTCGTCGTCACGCAGCCTGACTCCGAAGCCGGCGACGTTCTCGGCGACCTTGGTCCGCAGGGTGCTGTTCGGATCGTCGACGGACTCCATGATGAGCCGCTTGGCAACCTGCCATGTCGACGACGCCAGACCCGTCACTTCCTCGCGACCCATGATCTCGGCCTTGATCCCCTCGGCCTTCTTGATGGTCTCCGGGTCGTTCTGCAGATCATCGGCGAAGTCGATCAGGAAGCGGTTGGCGGCGAGGCGTACCTCGTGTTCGGGGTTGGAACGGACCTTCCAGGTGAACTCGACGAGTTCCTTGTATATCTTCTCCCCCAGCATGGCGTCGACGAACTTCGGCGACCACGCGGGCGAATCGCGAACGATCACACGATCGATCGTCTCCTGGCTGCCGAGAGCCCACTGATGTGCCCGCTCGGCAAGCAATTCGATGATCGGCAGTTGCTTGTTGTCCTTGAGAAGTTCACCGAGCACTCGGCCGATCGGCGGTCCCCACATGGGCTCGGCCAGACGCTTCACGATCGTGTTGTCGATGATCTGGGCGATGTCCTCGTCGCGAAGAACCTCGACCATGCCGCGCAAGACCGTCGACGTCTCGGCGGCGACGCGAGCGGCGTTGGCAGGTTCGGCCATCCACGTGCCGAGGCGGAGCGGAATCTGCGCCTGCTGCACCTTGGCCGACACAACTTCGGGAGCCAGGAAGTTTTGACCGACGAATGAGCTCAGGCTGGCTCCGAGCTGGTCTTTCTTACGCTTGATGATGGCAGTGTGCGGGATGGGAAGGCCCATCGGATGACGGAAGAGCGCGGTGACGGCAAACCAGTCGGCAAGCGCGCCGACCATGCCTGCCTCGGACGCGGCCCGGACGTACCCGACCCACTCTCCGGCGCCGCGGGATTCCTGCCACCGGCAGAAGATGTAGACCACCGTCGCGAAGCCCAGAAGGCCAGTAGCGAAGACCTTCATCTTGCGAAGGTCCCGACGCTTGGCGGCGTCGTCGAAGGCGGAGAGGCTCAGTTGCTGCACCCTCGCCATTGTGCCGAAAGGTGTGACGCGGCGTAGCGCGAGCGACACGAAGTCCGATTCTGCAGGACCTAATCCCCCGAACTGCGGATGTGAGTGCCCGAGATAAAGGCGCGGACATTAAGCTGGACCGGAAAGTAGACCGATCGGACGTGGCTCGCACCACAGATATGAGATGACTCGTGGCCAAGAATGCCGTGCAGGACAACGAGCAGGTAGACGGCCCAGTCGTTGCTGATGCGAAGCCCGAGAAATCCGACGGTCGGAAGCGTCGTTGGCGTGAGCACAAGATCGCTCGCCGCGAGGAACTCGTCGACGGCACCATCGCCGCCATCCGCGCGCGCGGCCGTGAGATCGGCATGGACGAGATCGCGTCCGAGATCGGTGTCTCCAAGACCGTGCTCTACCGATACTTCGCCGACAAGAGCGACCTCACGACCGCCACGATGATGCGGTACGTCGAGACCATCCTGTCGCCGCGTATCTACGAAGCGATCAGTGGCGATCTCGACGATTTCGAACTCACCCAGGCGAGCATCACCGCATACGTCGAGACGGTGGCATCCGACCCCGACATCTACCTCTACGTCATGGCCAACGGCGCCGGCGCCAACCGCGACGTCGTTGCCGATTCCGAGCGCATGATCGCCGAATTGCTCTCCACGGTGTTGGGCAATCGTCTTCGCGAGATGGAGATGGATTCCGGCGGTTCGCTGCCGTGGGCGTTCGGGATCGTGGGCGGAATTCAGCTCGCGACGCACTGGTGGATCTCCAACAAGTCGATGTCCGCGGAATCGCTGATCGACTACCTCACGATGATGACGTGGGGCGGCATCACCGGCATAGCGGCGGTCAACGGATCACCGGCCAAGTTCAAGTCGGTTCCGCATCCCCTCGTCAAGCCTGCCGAGGACTGACTCGCCCGAGACCGAACTTTCGAGCCGCCGGGCGCGATCCTGTGGCACTCTTTCGGCATGGCACAAGACTCGCTGTGGGAAACACCGGCCGCCAAGACCCTGCGGGCGGAGCCCGGGTTCGAACTCGATCAACTCGATCGCAACAGCACTCCGGGATTCACCGGAAACAAAGCTGACGGCGAACGTCTGCTCGAGGAGCGCGGCGCGGTTCTGTCCGACCTGCAGGAGTTGCTGTACGCCAACGGCCGGTCAGGGGACAGTCGTTCAGTCCTGCTGGTTCTGCAAGGAATGGACACCGCAGGCAAGGGCGGCATGGTCCGACACGTGATCGGTCACGTGGATCCTTCGGGAGTTCAGCACGCGGCCTTCGGCGTCCCGACCGAAGAGGAAAAGCAACATCACTACCTTTGGCGGATCAAGAAGGAACTCCCCCGCGGCGGCTATCTCGGTGTGTTCGATCGCTCCCACTACGAGGACGTCCTGGTAGTGCGCGTCCACGATCTTGTCCCGGAGGATGTCTGGAGCAAGCGCTACGACGAGATCAACCAGTTCGAAAAGGAACTCGTCGACGCCGGAACCACTATCGTGAAAGTCGCGATGTTCGTCTCGCTCGACGAGCAGAAGAAGCGACTCGAAGAACGTCTCGACCGCCCGGACAAGTATTGGAAGTACAACCCCGGCGACGTGACCGAACGCGGTTTGTGGCCTGCATATCAACAGGCGTATCAGGCAATGCTCGACAAGACGTCGACCGAGCACGCGCCGTGGTACGTCGTGCCGTGTGATCGGAAGTGGTACAGCCGCATTGCGGTCACGGAGCTACTGATCGACGCTCTGGAAAAGCTCGATCTCGACTGGCCCCCTGCCGACTTCGACATCGAGGCGGAGAAGGCACGACTCGCACAGTCTTGATCAGAAGCAGGCCTGATCAGAACAGGTGTGGGGATTCGCGGTGCACTTTGTGGTCGTGACGCACAGTACTGGCGTACAGGGCTACCGCGAGGCCGATGCACGCGACGCCGGCGAGGCCGGCGATCAATGCCCAACCACCCTGGCCTGAACCTGCCGCCACCAGAAAACTGCCGAGGCAGACCACTGTGGCCAGCACCAGGAAATACGACGCCCACGCTGCAAAGAGATTGAGCTTCATCGTTCGCTCCTCCGGTCGGATCTCTTTCGTTTCGACCGTACGCCGGAGCATGACGGTCGACAAGACACTGCCGCCTCGAGGTTTCCCGACGTCTACGCCGGGTAGCCGAATTACATGGACATCGGAACTCTTTATCGCGGAATCGAATCCGCTCGCGGACTGGACGGTCCGTCCACTGGCCTCAGGCGCAGAATCCTCGAGATCACGGAGCGATCCGACCGATCGCGCACTGTCGCGGCACTTCTGCGCGGCGCCGCCGTCGGGCATCCCATCCATCCTGCCCTCGTGACCATTCCCGCGGGCGCGTGGACGGCTTCGTTGATCTTCGATGTTCTAGGCGATCCGCAGACTGCACGACGGCTGATCGGGCTCGGATTGGTTTCGACTCCGCCGGCTTTGCTGACGGGATGGCTGGACTGGTCCGAACGTGGCGACGTCGCACGCCGAGTGGGGCTGGTGCACGCGGCGTCGAATGCAGTGGGGATCTGGTCTTTTGCGGCGTCGTACAGGCTACGCGGAAAGGACTCACTCGCGCTGGCGCGAGTGCTGTCGGTGCTGGGGCTCACCGCGGTCGGTGTCGGTGGCGCGCTCGGTGGTCACATCGTTTTCAAGCTCATGGACGATCCGGCCGTCGAGGCTGCAGCGACTCCGGTTCTCGATCCCATCCTGGATGTAGTCAACTGAGCCGATCGGACCTCGATACTGTTCAGGCGTAAGCACTTCCGGAGTAGCTCCGCAGTTCTCGCGCGGTCTCGTCCGAATCCGCCAATGGTCTGTTCATGACCCAGTGTGGGCTGCGCGTGCCCAGTGTCGCGGCAAAATCGGCGACGGCGTCCGGGGTCGGCACTGCGTGTTCGCCCAGATATCCGAGAACGATGAGGTCCTCCCCTGATCTGGTCTCCACGGCCAGGGCCCAACCGCACGTCTCCTCCCACAGCAAAGCCACCTCGCGCCCGGGGAAACGCGGCACAGTTCGGTCCAATGCGATGTAAGCCTCCAGAGGGTGCTCGCGCCTGCAACACCACTGCTCGATGCCGGCCCCCACACCGACCGCCACCCGTTGTACGTACCGCTCGAACCCGAGTCCGACGGTTGCGTCGACCAGCATTTGTTCTGTCATCGAACCTCACTCCTCGCCATCGTGTTTGGAATGTGCCCAGCGCTGACCGCGTCGAAACCCGGTTCAGATCACGGACTCCGGGTATCCCCAGACGAACCGATCAAGTGGAGAGGGGACCCGATGAAGTACTCGCCCGCTATGGCTCCCGGACGAATGCTGAAGATCTCCATGGTGTCGGTGAACGCCGATCCACTCGCACCGGTGGGCTGCTCGGCAGCCGGTGCACAGAACCTGCACGTCGACGAACTGTCTGCCGCCTTGGTTCGTGCCGGACACGACGTCACCGTCTTCACCAGGCGTGCCCACGTCGGTGGGCCGGACCGCGTTCGCGCCCGCGCCGGGTACTCCGTCGACTATCTCGAGGCCGGCCCGACGCAGGCTCTCCCGGATGCCGATATCCTCCCTCACCTGGGAACCTTTGCCAGCATTCTGCGCGCTCAGTGGAGTACCGACCGACCCGATGTGGTGCACTCGCACTTCTGGATGTCCGGTGTGGCAACGGAACTCGCGACCCGATCGCTCGGCATCCCCGTACTTCAGACATTCCATTCCCTGGGATCTGCGGCGCACCGCCACCTCGGAGCAGCCGACGACAGCCCCTCGGAGCGGACTCACCTGGAACCGTTGATCGCCAGGGGCGCAACCCATGTCATCGCGACCAGTTCGGACGAAATCTTCGATCTGGTCCGGCAGGGATCACCACGATCACGGACCACGATGGTGCCCTCGGGCGTGGACACCGAAGCATTCACCCCGGAGGGACCCGCCGCGAAGAAAACCGCACCGCATCGATTGATCTGCGTCGGAAGACTGGTGGAGCAGAAGGGCTTCGATG
Organism: Rhodococcus sp. D-46; assembly: GCF_011290655.1. Lineage (NCBI taxonomy): Bacteria > Bacillati > Actinomycetota > Actinomycetes > Mycobacteriales > Nocardiaceae > Rhodococcus > Rhodococcus sp. D-46. Next base: position 266,238 of record NZ_JAANTF010000012.1, read on the forward strand.
TTGCCGTCGCCGCGCTGGCTTCGCTGCCGGATACGGAGTTGGTGGTGATCGGCGGGCCACCCGTCGCGCAACTGAGCACCGACGAAGTGGCGATCCGCTTGGTCAAGCTCGCCGAGCGCCTCGGCGTCGCAGATCGAGTCCAATTGTTGGGACGGGTTCCGCACCGCCAACTACCGAAACTGATGCGATCGGCCGACGCCCTCGTGTGCACCCCTCGATACGAACCGTTCGGAATCGCGGCACTGGAAGCAATGGCGTGCGGAGTTCCCGTAGTCGCGACTCCTGTTGGCGGACTGCGGGATACGGTGATCGACGGACTCACCGGGCGTCGGGTCCCGGTCAACAACCCGGTGGAAACCGCGCGCGCAGTCCGCCATCTTCTCGACGACGAGGACGAAGGCGCGGCGTTTGCACGGCAGAGCCGGGCCCGAGCGTGCGAATCGTATTCGTGGGATCACGTCGCCACCGAAGTGGTCCGCACCTACGGCCGCTGCGTCACAGCACCGCCGAGAGCCCGCCAACACAAGGGCACTCACCGAAGTGAAGTGCACTGACGCTGACGGGCTCTACGAAACTGAATTCACGAAGGTGATTTCACGAAGCTTGGACTGAAACTGCGTGATCAAGCGGGGAAACGTCGGGTCTCTTCGAGTCCGATTGCATGATCGAGCGACTCGTAGCAGGCAAACATCGACTCCTGACCAGCTGCTTTGAGCAACCTTTGCACCGGGCGGGCGCAGACGAGCGCGAGTGTGCCGCCCACGTCGCGTGATCGCGTCGACAGGACCGACAGCACGGACAAGCCGCACGTCCCCATGAATTCGAGTTCGGATAGATCGACGACCAGCGTCCGGTCCGCGGCCACGTGGTACGTCAAGAAGTCACGAAAAGCATTGGCGCTCATCAGATCGATCTCACCACGAACTTTGATCACAGCGGTGTGTGCACTGATGCGGTGCGCGTGAAACGATGCGGTCGCTGTCCCGGTCGCGGGAGGTCCGTAGTCTACCGATCCCTTCGCCGCGTTCGTAAAGCCTGAAATAGATGATCCTGGAACAACAGTCATGGTTCTCCCATCCCGCAACGGTTTACACTCTGCAAAAGAGAAGGGACCTCCGAAGGAGACGCACGATGAACGGGTCTCCAGAAATACGGATAAATCCCTCATCGGCTGTGTGCTCAACCTCGGTTTGAAACAGTACGCCAGCATGACGGACGTCACAAGTGCGTTGCGACCATTCGTTTCGGTGTTCCGAACAAAAATGTGGTTTGGTCTGCGGTTCCGCGAGGTAATCCGATGTTGCGATCGCCAACGGTCGTGAGCAGAATCGTGTCGTTTACCCCGGCACCACCATCGACCAAATTTCGTGTTCGGGGGTCACTGTGAAGGTCGGGATGGGTATCGTTCTCGGCACCAGACTTCACCGCGACCCCTGGTACGACGATCCGGAGAACTTATGGCACACCTCAGCGCACTCGAGCCCGATCAGGATCAGACTCAGCCAGTTGTGGAGTTGAGGATTCAAGCGACTCTCGATCAGCTGTCGATTTTGCGTGCACTGGCCGCCACCGTTGCCATTCAGGAAAACTTCGACCTCGACGCCATCGCCGACATCAAACTGGCCATGGACGAAATCTGTACGCATCTGATCGTTCGCGCTGCGCCTGATTCGGTTCTGGTGTGTCGGTTCGTCTTCACGCCGCCGCAATTGCACGTGTCCGTGTCCACGACGACCACGGAGTACGAGGACAGCAGTCAGCGTTCGTTCGGGTGGCACATCCTCACCGAACTCACCGATTCGATTTCGCTCGACCAGGAAGAGAACCTCGGCGGCGTCGGCTACATCACCACCATGAAGTTCACCAAGGCCCTCAGCGGGCGCCTGTGACCGCTTCCGCAGACGGCCCGTCACGCCCGCGTCGGCGGTCCACCGACGAATATCGGGACGTAATACCAGTTTTCGAGGAACTGCGGACCCTCGAGCCCCACAGCCCGGAGTACGAACGAGTGCGCACTGCACTCATCACCAGATGCCTACCGTTGGCCGAGCACATCGCCAGACGATTCGACGGTCGTGGCGAGGCACACGACGATCTGGTTCAGGTGGCGCGTCTCGGTCTGGTCAACGCCGTCGACCGTTTCGATTCCACGCGCGGATCCGATTTCGTCTCCTTCGCAGTTCCCACCGTGATGGGCGAGGTTCGACGACACTTCCGCGACACCGGTTGGGCATTGCGGGTTCCCCGCCGGATGAAGGAGTTGCACTTCCAACTCGGGCAGGCCATCAGCGAGCTGTCACAACAGCTCGGGCACGCGCCGACCGTCGACGAGTTGGCCGAGACGTTGGGGATCGAACGCGAAGAAGTTGCCCAGGCCTTGATCGCCGGCAACGCGTATCAGACGGTCTCGGTCGACGGTGCCGCGTCCAATCACACCGACGATCTCCCGCTCGTGGAAACACTCGGTGACTACGACGCAGCACTCGAGAACGTCGAGAATCACGAGGCGTTGCGTCCGCTTCTCGACAAGCTTCCCGAGCGAGAGCGGACGGTGTTGATGCTCAGATTCTTCGGAAACCTGACGCAGACACAGATCGCCGAGAAAGTCGGTGTGTCCCAGATGCACGTGTCGAGGTTGCTCGCGAAGACATTGAGTAATCTTCGCGAGCAACTCGACTGAGCTCCGCGAACAATTCGACTGAGCAGGACCGGGCGGGTCAGATCGTTGCGGTGTCGATCACGAATCGGTATCGGACGTCGCTCTTGATCACGCGCTCGTAAGCGTCGTTGATGTCGCTCGCCGGAATCAGTTCGATTTCTGCGCCGATGCCGTGCTCGGCGCAGAAGTCGAGCATCTCCTGTGTCTGCGGGATACCTCCGACCATGGAACCGGCGAGGCTACGACGGTTTGCGGCGAGCGAGAATGCTCGAACTTCGATCGGCTTCTCGGGCAGGCCGAGTTCGACGAGAGTGCCGTTGATGGCAAGCAAGGACATGTAGGCGTCGATGTCGAGGTTGACCGAGACCGTGTTGAGGATCAGGTCGAACTCGCCGCGAAGAGCCTTGAACGTCTCACGGTCGTTGGTCGCGTAGTAGTGATCGGCGCCGAGGCGAAGCCCGTCGTCTTTCTTGCCGAGCGTCTGGCTCAGGACGGTGACTTCCGCTCCGAGCGCCTTGGCGATCTTCACGCCGACGTGCCCGAGGCCGCCGAAACCGATGATGGCGACCTTCTTGCCGGGGCCGGCGTTCCAGTGCCGCAGCGGTGAGTACAAGGTGATGCCCGCGCACAGGAGCGGCGCTGCAACGTCGAGTTCGATGCCCTCCGGGATCGAGAGCACGAAGTGCTCGGTGACGACGATGTGCGTCGAGTAGCCACCCTGAGTGCGCTCGCCGTCGCGGCCGGTGGCGTTGTACGTACCCGTCACACCCTTGCGGCAGTACTGCTCTTCACCGGCGGTGCAGGCGTCGCACTCCCCGCACGAGTCGACGAAGCAGCCGACGCCCACTCGGTCGCCGACCTTGTGCCTGGTGACATCGGACCCCACGGCGGCGACGACGCCGGCGATTTCGTGTCCGGGGACGATCGGGTACTTCGCTCCGCCCCACTCGTTGCGAGCGGTGTGGATGTCGGAATGGCAGATGCCGGCAAATTTGATGTCGATGAGAATGTCCAGTGGACCGAGCTCGCGGCGTTCGACAGTGGTCTTCTCGAGGGGACCGTCAGCGGACGTCGCGGCATAAGCAGCAGCAGTAACCATGCACACATGCCTACCCGTGCATGGAGGGACCTGCAACTCGCAGGCCCCTCCATGACTTGTTCTTTACGTGACTTACCCGGCGTCGCGCTCGGCTTGCTCGGCCCGACGACGCAGGCGCCTCGCGGCCGCAACCATATTGCGCAGCGAAGGCTCGAGTTGCCACGGATGGCGGGTCTTGAGGCCGCCGTCCGGATTTGCCCACAAGCGATCGAGAGAGATCGATTCGCTTGCCTCGGTGAGCAATTCGTCGAGTTCGTCGATGTCGGGAATCCGAGCTGAGCGAGATTCGTAGACACCGGGGCCGACGCCGTGCGTGAGCGCGCCTTCCTTGAGTGCTTCGAGAACCCACGTGATGGAGCGGGTCGCGACGATAGCCGTCACATCGGCGTCCAACCGTTCGATGGCGTCGACCACCGACGACCGAGCGGAGTACGTCAGATGTGTGTGGATCTGTGTTTCCGGCTTCGCTCCACCTGTTGCCAGACGGAACGCGTCGACGGCCCACTCCAGGTAGGCCTCCCGGCCGTCCTCACGCAGTGGCAGCAGTTCACGAATTGCCGGTTCGTCCACCTGGATGATGGCGATTCCGGCAGCTTCGAGATCCGCGATTTCGTCTCGAATGACAAGTGCCAGTTGCTCTGCCGTTTCGTAGAGCGGCTGATCCTGGCGAACGAACGAACGGGCGATCATGGTGACCGGACCCGTCAGCATGCCCTTGACCGGCTTGTCGGTCAGCGACTGCGCGTACGCAATCCACTCGACCGTCATCGGCTTCGGACGTGCGATGTCGCCGTAGAGAATCGGCGGACGCGTGCACCGAGATCCGTAGGCCTGAACCCAACCGTTGTGCGTGAAGGCATAGCCCTCGAGCAGTTCGGCGAAGTACTGGACCATGTCGTTGCGCTCGTGCTCGCCGTGCACGAAAACATCGAGACCGATGTCCTCTTGCAGACGGATTGTGCGCTCGATCTCTTCCTGGATGCGCTTGTAGTAGTCGTCCCACTCCAAACGCCCCTGGCCGAGTTCGTAACGAGCCTGGCGAATCGCGTCGGTCTGCGGGAACGAACCCAGTGTCTGGGCCGGCACCAACGGCAGATTCAACCGTTCCTGCTGAGCTTTACGACGCTCCTCGTACGGTGCACGCACACGATCTTCGGGCTTGATCGCGTTCACCCGAGCACGGACAGCGTGCTTGAGCTTGAAGTGCACCTTCGTCGGACGCTTACGCCACTTGTCCGAAGGACCTTCGGTGAGCGCCTTCGCCAGTGAGACGACTTCGCCGACCTTCTGCTTCGCAAAAGCCAGACGGTCTGCGACGTCTCCCGGAATGTCGTACTCGGAGAGCACGTCGTACGGCACGTGCAGCAGCGACGACGACGTGGAGACGACGAGGTCAGGCACAACATCTTTGAGTTCGTTCAGGTACGTCAAGGTGTTGAACCGGTCGACGCGCCAGACGTTGCGACCGTCGACGACGCCCGCGTAGATGCGCTTGCGCTTGATGTTCGGCACCGCGGCCAGTTCCTCGGCCGTGATCTTGCCGTGCACCAGGTCCAGACCGAAGGCTTCGATCTTGGTGGGCGCCAAGATGTTGAGGGCTTCGCCGAACTTGCCGTACGGACCCGTCACCAACAGGCGCGGGCGCAGCGGGGCCGTCGAAAGCTTCTCGTACGCACGTCCCAGAGCGGCTAGCTCCTCGGGGGTGCGGTCCTCGGTGACCGAAGGCTCGTCCAACTGAACACAGGTCGCACCGGCCTTGGCGAGCTGCTCGAAGAGCTTCTCGTACTCGGGCAGGAGCGCGTCCAACAGGTCGAGCGGGGTGAAGTTCGGATCGGACTTCTCGGTGGCAGGTCCGACCTTCGAAAGCAGAAGCAGCGAGACGGGCCCCATGATGACGGGGCGCAATTCGATGCCGCGCGCCTTCGCACGTTCGAATTCGTCGAGAAGTGCATCCGAGTTGAGCGCGAACACAGTGTTCGCGTCGATCTCGGGCTGACGGTAGTAGTAGTTCGTACCGAAGAAGCGCACCAGCTCGAGAGGCGGGAAGTCCGGGCGGCCGCGGGCCATCGTGAAGTAGAAATCGAGCGGCTCGAGGGCGCCCTCGAGCGGCTTGAACCGCTCCGGCACTGCGCCGAAGAGCAGCGCATTGTCGAGCACGTGATCGTAGAAGGAGAAGGTGTTGCCGGGAACCTGGCTCAATCCCGTCGCAGCCAATTCGCTCCAGGTCGATTCCTGGAGTTCCTTGGCGACCGCGAGAAGTGCGTCCTTGTCCGAAGTGCCGTGCCAGTAGGACTCGAGGGCGCGCTTGAGCTCACGGCGCGGCCCGATGCGCGGATACCCCAGGACGCTGGAGCCGAATGCTGCAGTGCTGCTGGACATGCGGTCGACCTTTCTAACCGAGGGGCGCGAGCGCCCTGTGCGCCTTTGTGGTAGCCGGAACTACCAGAAAGGCGCACAGGGGCTTTGGGCCTTAGCTTGCCTGCTTGGTGGAGCGACCGTTGTCGGCGTATTCGTAGAAGCCCGCGCCGGACTTCTTGCCGGTCAATCCGGCTTCGACCATACGCAGGAGCAGCGGCGGAGCGGAGTACAGCGGCTCCTTGAACTCTTCGTACATGGAGTCGGCGATGGACTTGACGGTGTCGAGTCCGACCAGGTCCGTCAGAGCCAGCGGACCCATGGGGTGCGCGAGGCCGAGAACCGTTGCCTTGTCGATGTCTTCCTTGGTCGCGAAGCCCGACTCGACCATGCGGATCGCCGAGAGCAGGTACGGCACCAGGAGTGCGTTGACGACGAAGCCGGAGCGGTCGGCACTGCGGACGACCTGCTTGCCGAGGATGTCGCTGGCAAAAGCCTCGGCGCGCTGCGAGACGGAGGCACTGGTCTTGAGCGTCGTCACCAATTCGACGAGCGGCAGAACCGGAACCGGGTTGAAGAAGTGCATGCCGATGACTCGCTCGGGACGCTTGGTCGAGATGCCGAGCTTCATGATCGGGATCGACGACGTGTTGGACGCGAGAACCGCATCCGGGTCCGTCACGACCGCGTCGAGCTCGGCGAAGATTTCGCTCTTGATCTTCTCGTCTTCGACGACGGCCTCCACGACGAGCTGGCGGTCCGCGAAATCTCCCAGATCGGAGGTGAAACGCAGACGCCATGCGGCCTGCTCACGCTCACGTTCTGTGATCTTTCCGCTGCTCACGCCGCGGTCGAGCGAACGCAGGATGCGTGAACGCCCGGCTGCTGCAAGCTCGCGAGTCTGCTCGAAGACCAGAACATCGACATGTGCGCGGGCGCACACCTCGGCGATTCCGGCACCCATGATTCCGGCGCCGATAACGCCGACGCGCTGAATTTTTTCGCTGGTCACGTCAGCTCCTTGTTTGTCTCGTGGAGTTTGTCTGGTGAAGGTGTTGCAAAACAAGCACTTCGAACTGCGTCGACGCTGGTGGCCGACGCAATCGGAACTGCCTTGAAGACGAGAGAAAGTAGTGCGGTGATACAAGCAGGGGAGAGACCCGAAGCCGAGCCTCTCCCCCACCCGAAGTCAGTTCTTAGTGGAACTGTCCCTCTTCGGTGGAGCCCTTGAGAGCTGCCGTCGAGGTGTTGGGGTCAACGGTGGTGGCGATGGTGTCGAAGTAGCCGGCGCCAACCTCACGCTGGTGCTTGATGGCGGTGAAGCCACGCTCTTCGGCAGCCTTGAACTCGCGCTCCTGCAGGTCGACGAATGCCGTCATGCCTTCGCGGGCGTAGCCGTAGGCAAGGTCGAACATGCCGTAGTTGAGCGAGTGGAAGCCGGCCAGCGTGATGAACTGGAACTTGAAGCCCATTGCGCCGAGCTCCTTCTGGAACTTCGCGATGGTCGCGTCGTCCAGGTGCGCCTTCCAGTTGAAGGAAGGGGAGCAGTTGTAGGCCAGGAGCTGGTCCGGGAATTCGCTGCGAACGGACTCGGCGAACTTCTTTGCAACCTCGAGATCCGGCACGCCGGTCTCCATCCAGATGAGGTCTGCGTACGGTGCGTAAGCCTTGGCGCGAGCGATGCAGGGCTCGATGCCGTTCTTGACGCCGTAGAAGCCTTCAGCCGTGCGGGTTCCGTCGAGGAACGGGCGGTCACGCTCGTCTACGTCGGAGGTGATGAGGGTTGCGGCCTCAGCGTCGGTGCGGGCGATGATGACGGACGGAACGTCCGCGACGTCGGAAGCCAGGCGAGCCGAGGTCAGGGTGCGGATGTGCTGCTGCGTGGGGATGAGCACCTTGCCGCCGAGGTGGCCGCACTTCTTCTCCGAAGCGAGCTGATCCTCCCAGTGGACACCGGCAGCGCCGGCGCCGATCATGGCCTTCTGCAGCTCGTAAGCGTTGAGAGCGCCACCGAAGCCGGCTTCGGCGTCGGCAACGATCGGAGCGAGCCAGTTGCTGACGGAGGTGTCACCCTCGGTCTTGGCGATCTCGTCGGCGCGCAGCAGTGCGTTGTTGATGCGACGGACGACGGTCGGAACCGAGTTGGCCGGGTAGAGGCTCTGGTCCGGGTACGTGTGGCCCGAGAGGTTCGCATCGCCGGCAACCTGCCAACCGGAGAGGTAGATGGCCTTCAGGCCGGCGCGAACCTGCTGCACAGCCATGTTGCCGGTAAGTGCACCGAGGGAGTTGATGTAGTCCTCGTTGTTCACGAGATCCCACAGGATCTCGGATCCGCGACGAGCGAGGGTCTGCTCCTCGACGACGGTGCCCTGGAGCTTGACGACCTGATCGGCCGTGTAGTTACGAGTAACGCCCTTCCAGCGAGGGTTGGTGTCCCAATCCTGCTGGAGCTCAGCTGCGGTCTTCGGGGTGCCGGTGGTCGACATCAAGACTCCATCTCTTTGATCTGCTGGTCCGGCCTGTTGTGAGCAGTACGTGCGTACTACTTCACATACTTGCCAGGCCCTTCTTGTGTACTTACCGAGAATGGCACATCGAAAAAGTGCCGTCTACCTGTTGCTAATGCCAATCTTCGCTACCTTTTCAACACACTTTGCTAAGTCTGTGAAGATTCCTACGCGGCTGGTACTACCCAATCGGACAGGTTCCGTACTGGCGAGTAGGAAAGAAACCGCAGGCTGTGAACGAAATGCACTCAACTCTGCCGCTTGCGAATTCCGGCAGTTCGCACGCCACTCGGAACAGGCCTGTCCGCTACTTCGGAGCCAACTTCACTACCCGCGAGTGACCGCAATCACTCCTCGGCAACAGCCTTCGCTCGGGCGATTCCAGGGATCTACCCGTCAGAAAGCCACAGACAACCCATTCGCCGGCCATATGCTGTCGAACCATGACTTGTCGTTCGACGCCCCCGACCGGGCGATAAAGCGGTGCCGGACAACTATCAGCGGCCACCGAACAACCAGGCATGGTCGCAATCCGGTCCACAGCCGCCGCAGTTGGGCTACCGAGCCGCGCCGCAGTCGTATCCCCCGCCCCAGGGATTCCCGCCTGCACCGCCACGTGGAAATCCGCCGCCGCGTCGGCCCGGCTGGGTGATTCCGGTATCCGTAATCGGAGTCATCACTGTGTTGGCTCTCTTCGGCGGGCTTGCCTGGGTCCTCTGGCCGAAGGACGTCCCCAACTCGGCCGCCGGTGGCGCCGCCCACACCACCATCAGCGCCGCGAACACACCCGGCACCACGACAACCGCTCCCAGCACGACATCCCCGACGACCACACGCGCCGCGAACTTCCCGGCCGGTGCGTCCGCCTGCCCCGGCGGGCAGCCGGCCGGAAGTTACAAGGAGTCCGCGACAAGTGGGGGCAAAACTTCATGTGAGTTTGCCGAGGCGGTTCGGATCGCCTACGGGAACTCCGGTGCAACCGGTGCATCCAGCACCGTGTCCGCACGTAGTCCGGTGACCGGCAAGGAGTACACGATGGCATGCAAGGTGACCTCCGGCATCGTCACCTGTACCGGCGGAGACAACGCAGTTGTGTACTTGCGCTGACGGGCGCAATTGCGGCATCGGCAACCCGGTGCGTGTCGTTCCAGTGTCGCACTTACGGATCCTCCGATAGCGTGACCGCATGCCTCTGTACGAGTTTCGCTGTACCGGCTGCGGCCCGCTCGAGCGGTCGTTCGCGATGGCCGAAGTGCCCCAGTCGATTACTTGCCCCCAGTGCAGTCTCGAGTCCAAGCGGGTGGTCTCGTCTCCCCGGTTGAGTCACGCGTCGTCGGCCGCGATGGGTCTACTGGACAGCACTGCTCGATCGGCTCACGAGCCTGCCGTGGTCAGTGGGTCGCTACCCGGCCGCGGCCGGCAATCTCCGCCGACGACATCCAATCCGTTGCACCGCAAGCTACCTCGCCCCTGAGCGTCTTCACCGCGCGTCCTCGCCGTGAGTCCCGATCCGACACGAAAGTCCTGCCGCCACGAGTTTTCCGTTTCTTCGAGAATGAGGAGTGCATATGCCTGAACTGCTGTTTCCACTCGATTCCGCCAAGAAATTCACCGACCAGGCAATCGTCGGCCACAATCGGTGGCACCCGGACATCCCAGCGGCGGTGACGGTGAAACCCGGTGATGCGTTTCGTGTCCATTGCCGCGAATGGTTCGACGGCGCAATACACAACGACGACTCGGCCGACGACATTCTCAATGCGCCACTGACCACGGTCCACACGCTGTCCGGCCCCTTTGCCGTCGAAGGCGCGAAGCCCGGCGACCTCTTGATCGTCGACATCTTGGATATCGGGCCTATCCCCCAAGAAGATTCGGGTCCGTTGGCCGGCCAAGGCTGGGGGTACACCGGCATCTTCCCTCGGAACAACGGCGGTGGCTTCCTCACCGAACAGTTCCCCGACGCGTACAAAGCCGTCTGGGATTTCTCCGGCCAAACGGCGACGTCGCGTCACATTCCGCACGTCTCGTTCACGGGCATCGTCCACCCGGGACTCATGGGCACGGCTCCGTCGGCAGCCCTGCTCGCCAAGTGGAATGCCCGCGAGGGTGCCCTCATTGCCACCGATCCCAATCGGGTTCCCCCGCTTGCGCTTCCGCCCGAGCCCCGCGATGCAGTACTGGGAACCTTGACCGGTGACGAGTACACACGCGTGGCCGGCGAGGCGGCTCGCACCGCTCCCCCGCGTGAGAACGGCGGAAACCAGGACATCAAGAACCTCACCAAGGGCAGCCGAATCTTCTATCCGGTGTTCGTGGACGGTGCGAATCTGTCGGTCGGCGATCTCCACTTCTCCCAGGGCGACGGTGAGATCACTTTCTGCGGTGCCATCGAGATGGGCGGCTTCATCGATCTTCGTGTGGACATCATCAAGGGCGGAATGGATACCTACGGTGTTTCCGAGAACGCCATCTTCATGCCGGGCAACACGGATCCGCAGTATTCCGAGTGGCTTGCGTTCTCGGGCACTTCCGTCACGTTGGACGGCGAACAGAAGTACCTGGATTCACATCTGTCCTACCAGCGTGCGTGCTTGCATGCGATCGAGTATCTGACCAAGTTCGGGTACGCGCCAGAGCAGGCGTACCTGCTACTCGGTGCGGCGCCGATCGAGGGTCGCCTGTCGGGTGTCGTGGATATCCCCAACTCGTGTTCGACGGTCTATCTCCCGACTGCGATCTTCGACTTCCCCCTTGCACCCTCGTCGAGCGGGCCGTTCCAGATCGATCCCGGAATCGGAGCTCCGCGTTCGGAGAACAGGGTCTAGGCCTCCGGCCCCGTGAGTGGTTGAGGAGTGTGAGGACTCCTTAACCACTCACAGGGGGTACCGGTGCGAATTCTGCGAACCCACCTTTGCGAAGCCGGACTGTCACTCGTATCCTGGGAAAATGTCGAAAACCTTTGTCGGTGTCCGGCTCCGCCAACTGCGGACCGAGCGCGGGTTGAGTCAGGCTTCGCTGGCCAAGACGCTGGAGATCTCGGCAAGCTATCTCAATCAGATCGAGCACGACGTCCGGCCACTCACCGTGCCGGTCCTCCTGCGAATCAGTGAAGTCTTCGGCGTCGACACCACCTTCTTCTCCCCGCAGGACGACACGCGCCTGATCGCGGAAATGCGTGAAGTTGCCCTCGATCAGGAGATGGGCATCGACGCCGACGCCCACGAAATCGCGGAGATGGTCTCCACGCACCCGGGCCTGGCCAAGGCGATGGTCAACATGCATCGCCGCTTCCGCAACACGACGGCGCAGCTCGCCGCAGCCACGGAAGACCGTTTCTCGGACGGCAGCGGCAGCGGTTCGATCACCATGCCGCACGAGGAAGTGCGCGACTACTTCTATCAGCGGCAGAACTACATTCACGATCTCGACACCGCGGCCGAAGAACTCACTGCCCGGATGCGCTTTCATCGCGGCGACGTCGCCGGCGAGATCGCCAGACGCCTCGAAACCGTCCACGGCGTGCAGATCGTTCGACGAGTCGACCTGGGCGAGAACATACTTCATCGTTACGACCCGGATACCAGGGTCCTGGAAATCTCCGCACGGCTCTCCGGCGGGCAACAGGTCTTCAAGTTCGCGACAGAACTCGCGTACCTCGAGCACGGCGATCTGCTCGACTCGTTGGTGGCCGAAGGCAACTTCACCAGCGAAGCTTCGGTCTCTTTGGCGCGACTTGGATTGGCCAACTACTTCGCGGCGGCCACCGTGCTCCCATACAGCCAGTTCCACGACGTCGCCGAGGACTTCCGGTACGACATCGAGCGCATGTCCGCCTTCTATTCCGCGAGCTACGAGACGATCTGCCACCGCCTCTCGACTCTGCAGCGCCCCAAACTTCGCGGGGTTCCGTTCATGTTCGTGCGTGTCGACCGTGCCGGAAACATGTCGAAGCGTCAGTCCGCCACCGGATTCCACTTCTCCACCAGCGGCGGTACGTGCCCGCTGTGGAACGTCTACGAGACGTTCTCGTATCCGGGCAAGATCATGCCCCAGATCGCACAGATGCCCGACGGCCGCCGATACCTCTGGGTTGCTCGCACGGTCGAACGTCGAGCGGCTCGATACGGACAGCCCGCAAAGATCTTCGCCATCGGATTGGGATGCGAGATTCGACACGCCCACCGACTCGTCTACAGCGACGGTCTGGATCTGGACGAGTCGAATCCGGGAACGCCGATCGGCTCGGGCTGCCGCGTCTGCGAACGCCTCAACTGTCCGCAACGTGCCTTCCCGCCCTTGGGTAAAGACCTCGACATCAGCGAGCACCGAAGTTCGATTTCGCCTTACGTGATTCGCTGACCGCGCTAACGCACGTAGTTGCGCAGGAACGCGACTGTGCGATCGAACGCGACCATCCCGTCCACGGTATCGAGGTCGAACTGATATTCGTGGTCCAGCGCAGGCTCGTGATCTTCGGGGTAGAACAGTGCGTCTACTTCGACGCCCAGATCGGCGAGCCGTTCTGCCAAGGGTTTCGACTGGCTGGCGGTCAGTGGGTCGATGTTTCCGCCGGTGATGAACGTCGCTGGAAAGTCCGAGGTCACATGGCCCAGTGTCGACATCTGACCCACTGCAGTCGACCCGTCGAAGTCCCTCGTTCCGAGATACCCCCACAGCGACTGCTTGTCGACGCCCCAACCGAAGTACTTCCCCTGCGACAGCAGGGGTTTCAGATCGAAGACCCCACAGTCGAGGACAACTCCGCGTATCTGCTCGGGACGTAATGCCGGCTCCACACCCATTTCCGACGCGTAGTCAGGGCTGGTCATGACGGTCGCCAACTGACTGGACAACTGCGCGCCTGCCGAATCTCCCGCAAGAAAGAGATTGGTCGAATCGACATGCAACCTGTCCGCATTGCTCACGATAAATCGATACGCGTCGTTCAGCTGATTCACTGCGGTGGGGTAATACGCATCTGGTCCCAGTGAGTAGTCCACCGAAATCACAGTGAAGCCTTGATTTGCCAACAGTTTGTAGTAACCGTCGGCATCAGTTCTCGATCCTGATATCCAGCCACCGCCGTGCACCCAGACCACCGTGGGTAGCGCCGAAGTGGACTCCGACGGGTAGTACGCGTCGAGTTGTGCATCGTCGTCGCCGTCGCGGTACGACTGATCGAGAATCGAGACGATTCCTGACGGTGCATGCCTGTCGAGTTGTGCGTGAGTCGATTCGGAGCCACCCGCCGACATCCACCGTACGAGGAGAACTCCTGGCCACGGACTGACGAGTGCCGCGGTTACCCCGGACAGCAGAATGACGACGAATACCGCCGCGGTTCCGACAATGCGCCTTCGCCGTCTGTCGGGGGAAGGCGCGCGCACAACAACTCCTGGGGTCGGATCGGATTCACCCAGGCTAGACCAAAAGGACTAGTTGAGAATTCCCTGGCAACGCACCCGCGGAGCCTTGTCCAAAATGACCATTTTCGCAGTGGTTCACCACAATCCGACATTTAGCCGGTATGAGCCTCAAGAAACTGAACCGTGCGATCGAGCGCAGTGAGACCGTCGGCATTGTCCAGATCGAACTGATACTCGTGACCGAGCGCCGGAACGTGATCGGCCGGATAGAACAGTGTGTCGACCGCAACTCCCAACCCGGTCAATTTGTCAGCCATCGGTTTCGACTGAGAATCCGTCAACGGATCGGCGTTGCCGCCGCTGATGTAGGCAGGCGGAAATCGATCGGTGACGTAGTTCAAGGTCGACATCTGATCCGCTGCGTCGGTACTCATGAAGTCACGCACGCCGGTATACGCCCAGAGGGACCGATCAACTCCCCAACCGATGATGCCGGGTCCGCCGACCATGTTCCCGACGTCGTAGATTCCACAGTTCAGTATTACTCCACGTAACTGATCCGGCCGCAGCGACGGGACCACGCCCACACGGTTCGCATAGGCGGGATCAGTGATGAGAGTGGCGAGCTGACTCGAGAGTTGCGCTCCCGCAGAATCACCGGCCAGAACGACCGTCGTCGGATCAACATGCAGCCGTTCCGCATTCGCGACGACGTACGCGTGAGCGTCGTTGAGCTGCCGCACTGCCGTCGGATAGTGGTGCTCAGGTCCGAGTGAGTAGTCCAGGGACACAACGGTGTAGCCACGAGAGGCCAGCAACTCGTAGTACGGCGCGTAGTTGGACTTGCTTCCCGAGATCCAGGCACCGCCATGAGTCCAGATCACCGTAGGCAATGCGGTCGTCGTCGCTGCGGGAAAGTAGACATCCAGGTATGCGTCGTCGTCATCGGCGCGGTACTGCTGGTCCTTGATCGAGTCGACGCCTTCGGGCGCGTGCTTCTCGAGCGCCTCGGTGACTTTCACCGCATCACGATCGAAGACCCATCGCACGGTGAGTGCGCCAGGTCTCGGGCTCAGAACGAAGGCCAGAACCACGGCTCCGACCAGAACGAACACAATTGCCAGAGCCCACAGCAAGCGCCTGCGCCACCGATGCGGTGAAGGGTTCGTCATCGGGTTTCCTTCACTCTCGGCACAATGTCCGGATCAGCGTAACGCGAAGCCGGTACCGCCAAGTGCGATCAGCCGAGTTCAGCGATCCGCCTCTGCGCGAGTGCCTTGACTTCACCCTTGGCTACTTTGCCGCCTGCCGCCATCGGCAATTCGGCGACCGTCATCACGTACTCGGGTATGTACTCGCGGGTCACTCCTCGGCTCTGCAGCCAGGCGGTCAGATCCTCCGAACTCAGATCGTCATCGGCGGACACGACGACCGCACAGACCTTCTCACCAAACAGCGGATCGTCGACCCCGACCACGGCGACCAACTCCACCGAAGGGTGCGCGCGCACGTACTCCTCGACTTCGACCGCGGAGATGTTCTTGCCGCCACGAATGATGATGTCGGCTTTGCGCCCGACCACACGCACCCGTCCTGTCTCGTCGATCTCGACGATGTCGCCGAGAAGCATCCAACCGTCGTCGGTGTACAACTCGTCGTTCGCATCGGTGTCCCCCCAATAGCCCTGACACATCAGCGGTCCGTTCACCCCAGGCTGACCGCGGCGGACGGAGCCGGTCATTTCCTTTGCCGCATCGTCGAATACACGAACTTGCATGCGATCGATGACGTGGCCGCACGTCTTCAGTCGGGTATCGGAACCGTCCGAAACCGTCGTCACCGAGACGGCGCCGGTTTCGTTCGATCCGTAGAACTGCAGGACAGCCGCTCCGGTACGTTGTTCGAATGCCAGCGCCTCCGAATAGGGCACGGCTTCACCACCGGTGAACATGAAACGAAGTGACGAGAGATCGGCCGATTCCGCGGCCTCCGAACGCAACAGCATCTTGAATTGTGTACTCACACAATTCAAAGCAGTCACCCGTTCGCGCTCGATCAACTCGATCATCACCGAAACGTCGAAGCGTTCCATGACGACATTGCGAGCACCGAGTAGTGCCGGCAGGAAATGCGAAGTCCAGAGGCCGAATCCGAAAGGTGCTGGAACCGCGCCGAGGAACACCTCATCCGAACCGATCGCCGCCGCCTCGGCGGCAATCTCGGAGAAACCAACCCAACGATCCTCGGTTTGTGTGACCAGTTTGGGTAGGCCCGTTGTGCCGGAGGTCGAGTTCAGCATCGAAACGGCTGACGTGACAAAACACGGACTGGTTGCGGGGAACTGCTTTAGCTCGACCGGCAACGAGGTGAGTTCGCCGTTTGCGCTCACGCGTTCGAAACTCACGTCGGCGCGTTCGTCGGCGAAGACGACGTCCAGTCCGGGATGCTCTGCCCGCAGACTCGCCACGAGTTCGGCGGTATCGACGCCGCGCAGCGTGCGAGTGGTGACGAGTACGGAGGCTTCCGAGCGGGCGATCAGATGAGAGATCTCGCGAATGCCCGAGCGCGAACCGATTCCGACGGCGACGCGGCCGGTACGAAATGCTGCGCAGAGAGCCGCATGGAATACAGCGGTGTCGGGGAGCAACACGGCTACATGTCCGTATCCCTCACCAGCTAGATCCAGCGCCGACGCGATCGCATCGGCAGCCGCGTCGTACTGTTTCCACGACACCCTCGATTCCGGAGTGACAAAGGCGGTTTCGTCCGGGATGGTCTCAGACCAATGCCTGACCATTTCGCTGATGCTGACGCCGGCGAACCGGTCCGGATTCGTGGCGAATTCACCGACGGTGAAGTCGAGTGTCTTCGTTTCCAGCATGATCGTCGATCATCTCCCGTCGGCGCTGAGTACGCCCATCGATTGTTTGTACGCGTTGTCCAGTGTCGCTGCGGAATCGCATTCGCGGACGAGTTCGCCGCGCTGCATGACATATCCGCGGTCGACAACCGATTTCAGTGCAGTAAGTGCCGGTTCCGTCACGATGACGGTCACACCCTCGGCGGCCAGACCCCCGACCAATGCTCGCAGCTCCGCGACGATTTTCGGTGCCAGTCCTGTCATCATCTCGTCGAGGAGCAACACCTTCGGGGTTTCCAGAAGGGCCCGCCCCAGAACCAACATCTGCTGCTCACCACCGCTGAGGACCCCGGCATAACTCTCCGAGCGTTCACGCAGGATCGGGAACCTCTCGAAAGCTGTTTCCACGGCTTCGGCTTTCAATCCCAGCAGGTCTGCGCCGACGCGTAGGTTCTCGCGAACGGACATTCGCATGAACAGTTGCCTGCCTTGGGGAACGTAGGCAAATCCGCTGCGGACACGATCCAGTGCCGATAATTTCTGGATCTCTCGACCATCGAATTTGATTGTCCCGGTGGCGGGAACCGAGCCGTAGATGGATCCCGCCAAGCTGGTCTTGCCCGCACCGTTCGGCCCGACGATGGCTGTCACTTCACCGGCGGGAGCGGCAAGGGAGACTTCCCGGACGGCGACAGCGGATCCGTATCGAACTGTGACTCTGTCGAGTTCGAGCATGTCAGGCGCCTTCCTCGTATTCGGAACCGAAATAGACTTCTCGCATCGCGTCGCTGGCCAAGCACTCCTGCGGTGGTCCGTAGAACGCCACTGATCCGAAATTGAGCAGCACGATCTTGGTTGCGAGCGCCGCGATGAGATCGACGTTGTGATCAACCAGGACTACTCCTTTGCCCTGCGCGGCAATCGATCGCACGGCACCGGAGATGGCAGCGATGCCGTCGTGATCCGCGCCGGCAAACGGTTCGTCCAACAGGAGGACTTCGGGTTCGGTCGCCATCGCCCGCGCCACCTCGACCAGACGCTGCGCCCCCAAACTGAGATCCCCGCAAGCACTCTCGACGTCGGTGACCGAGTATCGCGCAGCAATCTCCCGGGCCCGCTGTGCTGTCCGGTCCCAGTTCTCGAAAGGTCCTTTGATCGCCCACCACAGCGAGTGCAGAGGTGAGGTGATCTTGTGCCCGTACAGTCCCGGGATGATGTTGTCGACGGCGTCGAGTTCCGCCGCGAGCTGCGGATGTTGAAACGTGCGCGAGAGCCCTTGCCGTGCACGGCGCTCCGACGGCCCGGTCAAGGGAGCACCCGCGAGCGCGACGGTTCCGGAGTCTGCTTGCTGAGTGCCGAAGATGCAGTCCACCAGTGTGGTCTTGCCTGCCCCGTTCGGGCCGACCAGTCCGATCACCTCTCCCGGTCCGACGCTGAACGAGACATCGTCGACAGCGCGGACGCCTCCGTAGGACTTGTGGAGCCCGCTCACTTCGAGTAGCCGAGTCATCGATTGCCACGCTCCTTGTACAGACGGTTCATTCGACCCAGAACGTTCTGACTCCACCCGATCACCCCACCAGGCGCGACGATGAGGATCACCAGGACGGCTCCGGCAAGCAGGAGTTCGCCACTTCCCTGGTACCCGGGCATATTCAGCGTCACGATCACCACGATCAATGCACCGAGCGGAGCACCCCACGCCGAACCGCGACCGCCGATGATCGGCATGAAGATTGCGAGGAAAACAATACTGAGAGTGAAGGTTTCAGGAGTGACAGCCTGCACCGACACGGTGAACAGCGATCCGCCGGTCGACGCGATCGCAGCACCGATCGCCAGCGCCACGACGGTCAGGTGCGCAGGATTGACGCCGGAAGACCGTGCGACATTACGATTGTCGCGGGCAGCTTGCAACATCAGCCCCCACACCGATTTCCGGAGTCGATCCACAGCGACCGCGATCAGACACACGAACAAGATCGCGAACACGACCAACAAATAGCGCGGTGGCTCCCAGCCGAACATCGTCACAGTCTCGACACCCGAGATCCCGGCCGACCCGCCGGTGAAACTCGGCCCGTCGATCAACCAGTGCTCGAAAGCGATACCGAACAACAAGGTCACCGCGGCAAGGTAGAAGCCGGAGAGTTTCTGTGTTGCCAAGCTGAGGAGTACTGCAACCGCTGCAGCGGCGAGGGCGCCGAGAATCCATCCCCACCACATCGACAACCCGGTCCGAACCGAGATCAGCGCAACGGCATACGCGCCGATCGCCGCATACGCGCTGTACGCCATCGACAGTGATCCCGCGAGCACGAATGGCACGTACATGCCGAGTGCGATCAGCGAATACGTCGCAGCGAGGAACACCAGATCCTGCCGGTACAGACTCGGCCCCATCCACAGCAGCACGGCAGCAACCACGACCACGGTGATCAGCGCTTCTCGTGACAGGGCGAGCATCCTCGTCCGGGAACGGCCGGATGTAGTGGGCGGATTTGACGTCAGCGGACTGGTAGAAAGCGAGGCCATCAGACGCGAACCTTCCTCGAGAGCAAGCCTTCCGGACGGAAAGCGAAGAACACCAGGGCAATCAACAGAATCGCGGTTTGCGCAGCACTCGCACCGAAGTAGTACGGGGCGAATACCTGGACGACGCCCAACACCATTCCGCCGATCAGCGGAGCCCAACTTCGGCCGGTACCACCGATGACGAGTGCGATGAATGCCGTCAGCGTCCATGACAGACCGCTCGTGAACTGAACACCGGCCTTGGGAGCGAACAGAAGTCCGGCGACGGCGGCGATCACACCCGCGAGGGTGAACGCGATGAGGCGTACCCGATCCACCGGCAAGCCCAGGACGCGGGCGGCATCCGGACTGTCGCCGACGGCGCGTAGCAGACGGCCCGAGGTGGACCGGTTCAGCCACAGTCCGATACCGACGAAGATCACGGCAGTTCCGACGACGAGTACAACGGTCGAACTGTCGACGGTGGCACCGAGCACCGATATCGGATCGAAGTCGAAGATCTTCTGTCCGGGAAGTGGTGTTCGGCCGAAGACCGTGCCGGCGAGCTGCTGGATCCCGAACAGTACTGCGGTCACCGCCACCAACGCCGGTAGTTCCCCACGACCCGAACGCTTCTGAACCTGTTTGACCACAAGCTTTTCCGTCAGGATCGACAGCGCCACCGCTACCGCGATCCCCAGCGGCATGGCAATCCAGAGAGCGAGCCCGTAATTGATCGCGACCCAACTCGACGCCATGGCCGCAGCCATCGCGTACGGGCCCATCGCAAAGTTGAAGAAATCGGCGCCGACCACCACGAGATACATTCCGAGGGCTATCAGCGAGAAGAAGGCACCGATCTCGATGGCTGCGAGCCACAGTTGTGCGTCTGTCATGTCAATGCTCCTCGGTTATCCGCACGGGGGCTGGTAGGAATCCCACGGACGGGCAGGCTTGTTGTCCTCACCGAATTCGACGAGTACCAGGCCGCAGAGGCTGTCCGGAGCCAGGTGATCCTGCGAGGAGAACGACAGTGTCAATCCGTCCTGGCCGAAGCTGGCGGGAAGTGCCGAAACCTGTTGAAGAGCATCACGAACGGCCGTCCGATCTCG
>NZ_JAANTF010000013.1:0-186834 GCF_011290655.1 Rhodococcus sp. D-46
TGATCATTCGCGGATGTGAAGTACCAAAAAAATTTTGGCACTGACATTCATCGACACACTGTTGAGTTCTCAAAGAACACGCACACACCATCACCACGACCCTATGGCCGCCGCTCCGGGGCAACTTCTCCAGCCTATCCCATCATGATCATCGGCGCAAACCGGAACCCCGAGAAGAAAAACTGGATTGTGTTCGCCAGGCACTTCGTACAACCTCGTGTCCCTCACCCTCGCAGGTGGGAGTCGGTGTCCGTGTCGCTCTGACTTGGAATAAGTTACGCGAACCTTCAATCAATTCACAAATCGCCTGGTCACCACACCGAATTGGCCGATTAAGGCCAGGTCAGACCGTTGAGCCTTTCCGCCAACTGCGAATTGGCCCGAGTGTGACGCCGAGCACCGAAGCTATTCGGAGCCCACCCGCTCGATCACTCCCCCGAGTCCACGGAGATTCTCGACGAATCGCGGGTACCCACGGTCGATGTGGAAGATGTCGTGAACTTCGGTGGTTCCGTCCGCAACCAACCCCGCAAGCACGAGCCCGGCGCCGGCCCGAATATCCGAAGACCACACCGGTGCACTCGACAACACCGGAACTCCGCGGATCACCGCATGGTGACCGTCAGTTCGGGCGTCGGCGCCGAGTCGGATCATTTCCTCGACAAATCGGAAACGCGATTCGAATACGTTCTCGGTGATCATCGACGTGCCCTCGGCAACCGCCGCCAAACCGATTGCCATCGGCTGCAGGTCGGTGGGGAATCCGGGGTAAGGCAAGGTTGCGAAATTGACCGCCTTAGGCCGTTCGCGCTGGATGACACGGAAGCCGTCGACCTCGGGAGTCACCTCCGCGCCGGCTGTCCGAAGCTTGTCGAGGACCAACCCGAGATGCTTGTGGTTCACCCCGCGAACTCGGACGTCACCCCTGGTCATGGATGCCGCGACACCCCACGTTGCAGCGACAATCCGATCGCCGATGACACGGTGCGTAGTCGGTTCCAACTTGCGGACGCCTTGAATGGTGAGCGTCGAACTTCCGCCGCCAGATACCTTGGCGCCCATCTCGTTGAGCATGTTGCACAGATCCACGATCTCGGGCTCACGTGCAGCGTTGTCGATCACTGTCTCACCACGGGCGAGGACCGCTGCCATCAAGATGTTCTCGGTTGCACCCACAGACGGGAAGACCAGGCGGATGTTCGCTCCATGCAGGTCGTCTGCCTCGGCAACTACACATCCGTGTTCGATCTCGCTGCGCGCACCCAACAGGCGGAGCCCGGATTGGTGCATGTCGAGGGGCCTCGAACCGATGGCGTCACCGCCAGGCAAGGCAACAACAGCGCGTCGACAACGCGCGACCAGCGGACCGAGAACACACACTGACGCTCGGAACTGTTTCACCGCATCGAAGTCAGCGTGATACTTCGGCTCGGCCGGCGTCGTGATCCGCACTTCGGAATCTTCGAGTTCGACTTCGCAGCCCAGACCTCGCAGAACGTCCGCCATCAGCGGTACGTCGAGAATGTCCGGGCAGTTGGTCACGACAGTGGTGCCTTCGGCCAACAGCGCCGCGGCCATCAGCTTCAGCACACTGTTCTTGGCCCCTCCCACCAGTACTTCACCTTCGAGGCGGTTACCCCCGGTCACAAGAAAGTGCTCACTCACGGTTCACAGCCTAGAGCCACAACCTCGTCGGCACCGCGCCGGTACCGTAGCCCTATGTCTGTTCACCTGACGAAGATCTACACCCGGACCGGCGACGACGGGACCACGGGCCTCAGCGATTTTTCCCGCGTGTCCAAGAACGATCCGCGTCTGATCGCCTACGCAGATTGCGACGAGACCAATGCAGCGATCGGTGTGGCCGTTGCCCTCGGCACTCCCCCGGAGAATCTCCTCGCAATGCTGCGCCAGATCCAGAACGACCTTTTCGACGCAGGTGCCGACTTGTCCACCCCCGTGGTCGAGAACCCGAAGTACCCGCCGCTACGAGTGACTCAGTCCTACATCGATCGACTCGAAGGATGGTGCGATGAACTCAATGAGCAACTGGCACCGTTGAATTCGTTCATTCTGCCGGGCGGTACCGCCTTGGGAGCCCTGCTTCACGTAGCAAGAACCGTCTCGCGGCGTGCGGAGCGTGCGGCTTGGTCCGCCATCGATACGAACCCGGAGGACACGAGCGTGCTCCCCGCGAAATACCTCAACAGATTGTCGGATCTGCTCTTCATCATGGGAAGAGTGGCAAATCCTGAAGGCGATGTGCTCTGGAAGCCCGGCGCCGGGGCTTGAGCGGGACCGGTCAGGCGGTGCGTCGCCTACGGGCGCGCCCGTCCGGCCGCGATTCCACCCAGGACAGGAACGCTGTCAATGCTCCACTGTCCAAAGCGATTTCGTAGGCCGACGAGCCGTCATTGACCTTGACCACGACGATGTCGTCGCTCATGATGTCGAATTCGGTACCCGAGGGAGAACGACGGCTCTCGACCTCGATACCTTGACGATCGATCCTGGAGTCCGGGCCCGGCCGCAGACTCGACAGTTTGAAAAAGACAAAGGTGCTTTCGCCGTAGCGAATGATTCCGTGACGCCACCCGCTGTCCCCCGGGGACGGCAGAACACGAAGCAGTGCAGCGGTACCGCCGCGACGCAGAACCAGCAGACGATACAGAAAAGCCGCGACGAGAACCGCGAGCAGCACAACCAGAATGATCAACACAGTCATTCCGAATGTCACTGTTCGTCGGCTCCCGTCGCGGCTTTACTCGAGTAACTTACGCGCGCTCGACGGCCCGGAGCTGACCCTTGGCGACCGCAATCGCTTCGAGGTCGCCCGAGTTCTCGGCCAAGACAGCCTTGGCTGCCTCGACGTCGATGTCCTGTGCCATGTCCGCGGACTCGGCAAGGATCGTCACCGTCGTCGCAGTGACGGAGAGAAATCCTCCGTGTACCGCAGCAACGATACGCTCGCCGTCGACCGAGGTGATCGACACGGTTCCGCCCTCGATCAGCTGGCCGAGGACCGGCTCATGCCCAGGCATGATTCCGATTTCACCCTCGGTGGTCTGAGCGCTGACCAGCGTCGCCGAACCAGACCACAAGCGCTGCTCGACGGCAACGAGTTCTACGGTCATCTCAGCCATCGTGGACTACTTCCCGGCCATCTTCTTGGCTGCAGCCTCGACGTCGTCGAGTCCACCGCAGCTGTTGAATGCCTGCTCGGGCAGGTGATCGAACTCGCCCTTGCAGACGCGGTCGAAGGCTTCGATCGTGTCGCGGAGCGGCACGACGGAGCCGGGCTCACCGGTGAACTTCTCGGCAACGATGAAGTTCTGGCCGAGGAACTTCTGGATACGACGGGCGCGGCCGACGAGGACCTTGTCCTCTTCCTGAAGCTCGTCCATACCGAGGATGGCGATGATGTCCTGCAGTTCCTTGTACTTCTGCAGAATGCGCTTGACCTCGTTGGCAACGCGGAAGTGCTCGGCACCGACGATGCCGGGCTCCAGGATGCGGGAGGTCGAGCTCAGCGGATCCACAGCGGGGTAGATACCCATCTGCGAAATCGGGCGCGAAAGCTCGGTGGTGGCATCGAGGTGCGCGAACGTCGTAGCCGGCGCGGGGTCGGTGTAGTCGTCGGCGGGCACGTAAATAGCCTGCAGCGAGGTGATCGAGCGACCACGGGTCGAGGTGATGCGCTCCTGGAGCTCACCCATCTCGTCCGCCAGCGTGGGCTGGTAGCCCACTGCCGAAGGCATACGGCCGAGGAGGGTGGAAACCTCGGAGCCTGCCTGCGTGAAGCGGAAGATGTTGTCGATGAACAGCAGAACGTCCTGGCCCTGAACGTCGCGGAAGTACTCCGCCATCGTCAGTGCGGACAGGGCGACGCGCATGCGCGTTCCGGGCGGCTCGTCCATCTGGCCGAAGACAAGGGCGGTGTCCTGGAGGACGCCCATCTCTTCCATTTCCAGGTGGAGGTCGGTGCCCTCACGGGTACGCTCACCGACGCCTGCGAACACCGAGGTGCCCGAGAACTCGCGAGCGATACGCGTGATCATTTCCTGGATCAGAACGGTCTTGCCGACGCCGGCGCCACCGAACAGGCCGATCTTTCCACCCTTGACGTACGGGGTGAGAAGGTCGATGACCTTGATGCCGGTCTCGAGGATCTCGGTCTTACCTTCGAGCTGATCGAAGGCTGGTGGCTTGCGGTGGATGCCCCACTGCTCGCCGTCGCGGCCGAGGCCGGGGGTGTCGAGGCAATCGCCCAGGGCGTTGAACACGTGGCCCTTGACGACGTCACCGACGGGAACCGAGATCGGCTTGCCCGAGTCGGTCACTGCAGTGCCGCGGACGAGGCCGTCGGTGGGCTGCATGGAGACGGTGCGGACCAGGTTGTCACCGAGGTGCTGTGCAACCTCGAGCGTCAGCGTCTTGGCGACCGAGGGAAGCGTGATCTCGGCGTTCAGGGCGTTGAACAGTTCAGGAACAGCGCCACGCGGGAATTCAACGTCCACGACGGGACCGATGACCCGCACGACGCGGCCGGCTACGGCCGAAGCCGAACCTGCCCCGTTGTTTTCGGTTACTGCTGCGGTCATGTGCTAGTCACTTCCTGCGCTCGAGGCGAGCGCGTTGGCGCCGCCGACGATCTCGCTGATTTCCTGGGTGATCTGGGCCTGGCGAGCCTGGTTGGCCTGACGGCTCAACGTGTTCACCAGTTCGTTTGCGTTGTCCGTCGCGGCCTTCATGGCAGTACGACGGGCTGCCGACTCCGATGCCGCAGCATCGAGAAGCGACGAGAAGATACGAGTGCTGACGTACTTCGGGAGAAGAGCGCCGAGAAGCTTCTCGGGCTCGGGCTCGAAGCTGAAGTCCGCGACGGGGCCATTGTCATGGTCGTCGTCGTGGCCGTTGGTCAGCATGTCGTCACCGAGTTCGATGCGCTCTTCCGACACGAAGACCTCGAGAGGAGCCATACGGCGAACCTCGGGAGTCTGCGTCAGCATCGACACGAAGCGGGTGTAGACGATATGGAGTTCGTCGACGCCCTCGATCGTGCCTTCACCGTTCGGAGCGGCAACCTGGTTACCCGAACCAGCCATGAACAGCTCCACCAGGTGGCGGCTGGCCTTCGCTGCATCCGAGTAACCCGGATCCTGCGAGAAGCCCGTCCACGCAGCACCGATGTCGCGGCCGCGGAACGTGTAGTAGCCGAGCCCCTTGGAACCGAGCACGTACACGACCGGCTCCTTGCCCTCGCTGCGGAGGAGAGCCATGAGCTCTTCTGCCTGCTTGAGAACATTGGAGTTGTAGCCACCACACATGCCGCGGTCACTGGTGACAACGAGGACCGCTGCCCGCTTGGGCTCCGGACGCTCGTTGAGCAACGGGTGATCGAGCGAAGCAGACGCACTCGCCAATTCGGTGAGTACCTTCGTGATCTCCTCGGCATACGGCTTGGACGCGGCGACGCGAATCTGAGCCTTGGTGATACGCGAAGTCGCGATCAGTTCCTGTGCCTTGGTGATCTTCTTGGTCGAGTTGACCGACTTGATACGAGACCGCAATTCGAGAATGCTCGCCATCGATCAATCACTCTCCCTTCGGAATTCGCAGTGTCATGGGCGCGTACGTCACTTGCTGACGGTCTTGCGCTTGACGTTGATCTGCTCGTTCGCGACCTCGTCGGCGCCCAAAGCGTCAGCCTCGGCTTCGTTCACGACCCGGCTTCCGTCGGATGCGATGAAGCCTTCCTTGAACTTGTTCGTCGCGGCGATCAGCTCAGCAGCGTTGTCGGCATCGAGTGCCTTACCGCCGTTGATGCTGGAGTAGACGCCAGCAGCCGAGTGCTTGAGGTCTTCGAGCAGTTCCTTCTCGAAGCGACGGACGTCGCCGATCGGAACGCTGTCGAAGATGCCTTCGCCGGCCAGGTAGATCGAGACGATCTGGTCCTCGACGGGGATCGGGCTGTACTGATCCTGCTTGAGCAGCTCGACCAGACGGGCGCCGCGCTCGAGCTGAGCCTTGGAGGCAGCGTCGAGGTCGGAAGCGAAGGCGGAGAACGCTTCGAGCTCACGGAACTGAGCCAGTTCCAGACGCAGCGAACCGGAAACCTTCTTCATGCCCTTGGTCTGTGCAGCGCCACCGACGCGGGAGACCGAGATACCGACGTTGATCGCGGGGCGAACGCCCTTGTTGAACAGGTCGGACTCGAGGAACACCTGACCGTCGGTGATGGAGATGACGTTGGTCGGGATGTAAGCCGAGACGTCGTTCGCCTTGGTCTCGATGATCGGCAGAGCCGTCAGCGAGCCACCGCCGAGTGCGTCGGACAGCTTCGCCGAACGCTCCAGCAGACGGGAGTGCAAGTAGAAGACGTCACCGGGGTAAGCCTCGCGTCCCGGCGGGCGACGCAGCAGCAGCGAGATGGCGCGGTACGCCTCTGCCTGCTTGGTCAGGTCGTCGAACACGACCAGAACGTGCTTGCCCTGGTACATCCAGTGCTGGCCGATGGCCGAGCCGGTGTATGGTGCGAGCCACTTGAAGCCTGCGGAATCAGATGCCGGAGCAGCAACGATGGTGGTGTACTCCATCGCGCCCTTCTCCTCGAGGGCAGCCTTGACGCCCGCGATGGTGGAACCCTTCTGACCGATGGCAACGTAGATGCAGCGCACCTGCTTGTTGACATCGCCGGAATCCCAGTTGGCCTTCTGGTTCAGGATGGCGTCGATGCAGACCGCGGTCTTGCCGGTCTTGCGGTCGCCGATGATGAGCTGGCGCTGGCCGCGGCCGATCGGGGTCATGGCGTCGATAGCCTTGATACCGGTCTGGAGCGGCTCTTCGACCGGCTGGCGCTCGAGCACCGAAGCAGCCTGGAGCTCGAGTGCACGGTTCTCGGTGCTCTCGATCTCGCCGAGGCCGTCGATGGGCGCACCCAGCGGGTCGATGACGCGGCCGAGGAAAGCATCGCCGACGGGAACCGACAGAACGTCGCCCGTGCGCTTTACTTCCTGGCCTTCTTGAATGTTCTGGTAATCGCCAAGGATGACGGCACCGATTTCGGTGGCATCCAGGTTGAGCGCGACGCCGACGATTCCACCGGGGAACTCCAACAGCTCGTTGGACATAGCCGAAGGCAGGCCAGAGACGTGCGCAATGCCGTCACTGGTGTCGGTCACTGTGCCGACCTCCTCACGGGAGGCCTCCGGGGAGTAGCTCGCGGTGTAGTTGTCGATCGCGCTACGGATCTCGTCGGAGGAGATCGTCAGCTCCGCCATGTTTTTCCTGCTCTCGGTGTCTGGTCTTCGAAAAGATCTGGAGTATGTGTTCGGCTGAAGGACTACTTGAGGTTCTTCCGCAGTGCTGCGAGTCGACCCGCTGCGCTGCCGTCGATAACCTCGTCGCCCACCCGGACGACCAAGCCGCTGAGGAGTTCTGGATCGACCTCGACGTGCACTGCTACCGGCTTCCCGTAGGTGCGGGTAAGAGTGCTCGCCAAGCGATCCGACTGCTCCGAGCTCAACGCCGAGGCGCTGCGAACGTGAGCAACGGTGGTATCGCGCTGCGCTGCGGCAAGATTCGACAGCTGATCGAAAGTGTCTGCGGGTGCAGACTTCAACCGGCCGACGGCCTGTCCGGCGAGTGCCTCGGTGACCGCGGTGACCTTGCCGTAGAGCAAGCGGGAGAGGAACTCACGCTTGCGGGCTGCGGGAACCGACAGATCCGAGAGCGTCTGCTCCAGGCTGGGATCCCCTGCCACGATGCGACCGAGACGGAAGAGCTCGTCCTCAACGGTGTCCAACTGGCTCTGATCGGCTGCGGCGCGGAGCAGGGCTTCGCGTCCGAGCAGTTCGAGCGAGTTGACCAAGTCGCGGGCCGCAGACCAGTCCTGGCCTGCAGCTGCCTTCACGGTGGCGAGCGCCTCGGCGCCGACCTTTCCGGAGAACAACTGCTCTGCCAAAGCCTGGCGACCAGCGGCCGGTGCCGAAGCGTCAGCCAGCGCGCTGCGAAGAGCGCGCTGGCCGTCGAGTACCTCGACCACCGAGAAGAGCTCGGACCCAGCCTGAGCAGAAGCAGCAGTTGCGGCTCCTGCAGAGACGGCGCCCAGGGCACTGCTCAGCGCAGAACGAGTCTGCGCCAAGGCTTCACGGCTCGCTGCGTACATGTTGCTCACTTCCTGGCTGAATCAGCGCTGACGGTGTCGAGCTCGTTGAGGAAACGATCAACCGTTCCGGCGCGCTTCACGTCGTCGGCGAGGGACTCCCCGATGACCTTCTCGGCCAGGTCTACAGCGGTCTTGCCGAGATCCGAGCGGAGCTCAGCGACAATCTGCTGACGCTGGGCGACGAGCTGGCTGTGGCCTGCGGCCACGATGCGGTCGCTCTCGTCCTGCGCCTGAACCTTCATGTCAGCGATGATCTGCTGACCCTGGGTACGCGCTTCCTCACGGATCTGCGCTGCCTCGGTACGAGCTTCGGCGAGCTGCGCGCGGTACTGCTCGAGCGCTGCTGCTGCCTCCGCCTGTGCGTCTTCGGCTTTCTTGATGCCGCCCTCGATCTGCTCGGTGCGTTCGGCCAAGACCTTCTGGAACTTCGGAAGAACGAGCTTCCAGAAGACGAAACCAACTACTACGAGCGCGACCGCGGACCACACGATGTCGTATGTCTCGGGGATGAGGGGATTGTGTTCAGTCGTCCCCTCCGCCGCGAGAATTGCGATGGTGGCTGCCATGTCGGTCTTAGAAGATGAAGCCGGCGACGAGGCCGATCAGCGCGAGGGCCTCGGTGAATGCAATACCGAGGAACATGGTGGTACGAACCTGGCCGGCCATCTCGGGCTGGCGGACCATGCCTTCGATTGCCTTGCCCACAACGATGCCCACGCCGATGCCGGGGCCGATTGCTGCGAGGCCGTAGCCGATGGCTCCGTAGCCGCGCGACTTGGTCTCGACAACTTCCTGAGCGAGGTAAGCGATGCTCATGGTGTTCCATTCCCTTTCTGTTGACCTCCGCCGGATTCGGCAAGAGGCTCAGTTCTTGGTGTAGCTGGTGAGGAGGTAAAAGGTCAGTGCTCGTCGGCGTGGAGCGCCAGATCGATGTACACCGCGGTCAGCAGCGCGAACACGTAAGCCTGCAGGAAGATGACCAGCAGCTCGAAGAACGTGAATGCGATACCGGCAATGATCGACGGAACACCGAAGATCGCCTGGAATCCGCCGGACACGAAGAAGAAGTAGTTCGTCGCGCTGAAGAACAGCACCAGCAGGATGTGGCCGGCCAACATGTTGGCCATGAGACGAACCATCAGCGTGAACGGGCGCAGGATGAAGGTCGAGATGAACTCGATGGGCACCAACAAGAAGTGCAGGGGCAGCGGGACGCCGGGAACGACGATGCTGCTCTTGACGTACTTGAAGAAGCCGTACTTCTTGATTCCGACGTAGTTGAACACGATGTAGGCGAGCGCCGCGAGTACCAGGGGCATACCGATTCGTGCGTTCGGCGAGATGTTCAGGAAAGGAATGATGCTGGCCAGGTTGCTGGCGACCACGATGAAGAAGATCGTCGTGATGACCGGCAGGAAGCGCTTGCCCTGTTCCTTGCCCAGGATCTCCTCGGCGATGTTGATACGAACGAAGTCGAGCGCAAGCTCGGCGGCGTTCTGCATCCCACGGGGAACCAATCGAGGACTGCGCATCGCGATCACGAAGAAGGCTGCGACCAGCACCGACATCAGCAGACGAATCAGCATCAGACGGTCGAGCTCGAAGGGGCCCGCGTGAATCAACACGGAGGGCGGGAAAAAATCGTCTAGTGACGGCGCATGGAATTCATCCGCGGCCAGGGTGGTGACGCTCAGCGTTCTCTCCCGTAGTCGGTCCGCAGCCATCATTGACTGCGGTTCGATCGGACATTGACGATCTACAAGTCGACAAGTTCGACTCGCGCATTCGTCAGCAGCTGGAGAACCCTAGAGGGGCCTGGCGTCTGTCGGTGTCGGCGACTCTCGTCGACTCAGTGGTCAGAATTTCGACCACCTGCGAGCACATGGCATCGTCGGCTGAGTGTTACTCGGCCCACCATTGCTCTCGCTTGAACCGAACCTTATCAAGTCATCTACGACATTGTGTAGATGGGGTACCTGGAAGTCCGATTAGTTACCTCTTGTAGTACTACTCGTCGTCGTCGACGTTGCTGCTGGGAGCGGGATCGACGTACGGAGTTTTGGTTCCCAGGACGCCGTAAGTCTCCGCACCGAGCACCACGACCAGCGACATGATGATGACCAGGACGAGGGCGGTCTTGTTGTAGAAATCCATGTCCGAGAGGACAAAGAGAACCACCATCGCGAGAATCATCTTCAGCAGCCAGGTACCGAGCAGAACGGCACCGGCCGTGAGCGCAGGCAGCTTCGCTGTGAGCAGCACGCCCGACGCCGTGAACAAGATGAACCCGCCGCCGACGGCTGCGCCGATCAGAGCGCCGTAGACGCCTTCCTTACCGGCGAAGAGCCCGCCCAGGAGCGCGCCGACCACGGCCAGCGCGATCAGCCCCATCACACCCCACTTCACGGCCGACTTCATGGCGGCGGTCGAATCAGGGATGGGTTGCGAGGCAGGTACAGGCTGCGGCGTGTTCGTCACGATGCCCAAGGGTAATGGATCGGAAAACTTGGCTAGCGACGCTGCTGCTTGCGATCGATCAGCGAAGGCACCGCAGTGAAGAACAACGCAAGAACCAAACCGGCCGCGACGAGTACAACAACCAGCTGACGATTGAGCAGCGAGGATCCGACGGCACCGAACGCCAGGACGCTGACCCACAGGTAGATGACCAGCACAACTCGTCGGTGCGTGTGTCCGATCTGCAAGAGGCGATGATGCAGGTGCATCTTGTCCGGACTGAACGGACTGACGCCCGCTTTCGTCCGGCGGATCACGGCCAGGAGCATGTCCAGCATCGGGATGAACATCACAGCCCCGACCAGCAACAACGGCGCGAGGAGGCCGACGAGGTCGCGGGTTCCGTAAGCAGCGAGCGGAATACGACCGGATGCACTGGTGGAGATCGCGGCCAGCATGAGACCGATCAACATCGACCCGGAATCGCCCATGAAAATGCGCGCTGGATTGAAGTTGTGTGGAAGAAAACCGAGACAAGCGCCTGCCAAGGCCGCCGCGATCATCGCCGGCGGGTAGACACTCGCGTCGCCGCCCTGATCGTGGAGAAGACCGATCGAGAAGATGAGGATGGCGAGCGCCGCGATCAGCCCCAACCCGGCGGCCAATCCGTCGAGACCGTCGACAAAATTCATGGCGTTGATGGTCGCGACGGCAACAGCAACGGTGAACAGTCCGGATTGAATCTGATCGAGGATGATGGTGGACCCACCGTCACCGCCGAACGGGTTGTAGATGATGAACCAGCTGACGCCCATCACCACGAGAACGCCGGCAGCAGTCACCTGACCGACAAATTTGGTGAGGGCGTCGAGGCCCCACCTGTCGTCGATCACACCCACGAGGACGATGACGGCGCCAGCTACGAGCGCAGCGTGTACGTCAGGACTGCCGAAGCCGAAACCTCTTGTGAGCGCGGGTAATTGCTGCGCGAACAGCAGACCGACAGCCATGCCGACATACATTCCGACGCCACCGAGGCGCGGAATCGGCTCGACGTGAACGTCCCGATCACGAGGAATCGCGACAGCGCCGAACCTCAGCGCCAACAACCGGACTGCGCCAGTCGCCAGGTAGGTCACCACCGCCGCCGTACACAGCACGAGCAAAAGTTCACGGATGGGAACACCCGCTCCCCCGCCACCCTGTGCCAGATACGTGGTCGCCTCGTAGGAAGTGATCACTGCTCGAGATCACCCGTCTGGCGGGCATAGGCAGGCTTTGCCCGGACCAGTTCGCGAACGCCGTCGGCAACTGCTGCCAACTCGGCCTCTCCTGACGTGGTGGCGGGGTCCGCGACAACTGCGCGCGCGATCAACTCCCCCACCACGCTCATGTCGGAGCGGTTGAAACCCTGGGTCGTCACGGCCGCGGACCCGACGCGGATTCCGGACGTGACGGCGGGCGACTGCGGATCGAACGGAATCGCGTTCTTGTTGAGCGTGATCGAAGCCAGTCCGCACCTACGCTCGGCGTCGACGCCGGTGACACCGCTTGCGCGCAGGTCGAGAAGCGCCAGATGTGTGTCGGTTCCACCGGACACGGTGCGCAGACCGCGAGCTTCCAACGACAGCGCGAGCGCCGATGCGTTGGCAACCACTTCCTGTGCATACCAACGATATTCCGGCGTCGACGCCTCTTTGAACGCAACCGCTTTCCCGGCGATCGCATGCATCATCGGGCCGCCTTGAATGAAGGGGAACACCGCGCGATCTACAGCCGAGGCATGCTCGCTGCGGCACAGGATCATTCCGCCGCGCGGGCCTCTGAGGACTTTGTGCGTCGTCGCGGAGACGACGTCGGCGTACGGAACGCACGAAGGTATCGCCCGGCCTGCCACGAGTCCGATGAAGTGGGCGGCGTCGACCCACAGGATCGCACCGACCTCGTCTGCGATCGAGCGGAAGGCTGCGAAGTCGATGGTGCGGGAGTACGCGGTCGCGCCGGCGACGATGATTTTCGGCTTGTGCGCCAGAGCCAGGGTGCGAACCTCGTCGTAGTCGATCAATTCGGTGGCCGAATCGACGTGATAGGGAACGGTGGTGAACCACTGCCCAGAAAAGCTGACGCGAGACCCGTGAGTCAGATGCCCACCGTGCGGCAGACTCATCGCCAATACGGTGTCGCCGGGCCTGGCGAATGCGGCGTACACCGCGAGATTCGCAGTGGCCCCCGAATGTGGTTGGACGTTGACGTGCTCGGCGCCGAACAGCGCCTTTGCCCGATCGATCGCCAGATTCTCGGCTACGTCGACGTACTCGCACCCGCCGTAGTAACGCCGACCCGGATAGCCCTCGGCGTACTTGTTGCTCAGGGTCGAACCCAAGGCAGCCAGTACCGCAGGGCTGGTGAAGTTCTCGCTCGCGATGAGTTGAAGTCCGTCGCGCTGACGCTCGAGTTCGGCCAGCGTAACAGCCGCGATCTCGGGGTCTGCCGTGGCAAGCTCACCGAAATCCGGTCCCCAATACGTGGATTCCCCCGCGCGCTCGCCGCCGGCGCCGACCATCGTTACGAAACTCCCTCTACGAGACTTTCCGGACTGGTGCCCAATACCTCGGCGATGGATTCTGCCGAGACGGCACCCACTCGCAAGATACGCGGTGAATTGCCGGTCAGGTCGACGATCGTGGAAGCAACGGCGTGTTCGGCCTTGCCCCCGTCGAGATACACGCTGGCAGATCCGCCGAGCTGATCTCGGGCTTCCTCGACGGTAGTTGCCGGCGGACGCCCCGAAATGTTGGCGCTCGAGACGGCAAGCGGTCCGACATCGCGCAACAGTTCGAGAGCAACCGGGTGCAAGGGCATGCGGAGCATGACGGTTCCGCGGGTGTCACCGAGGTCCCAGGCAAGTGAAGGCGCCTGCTCGACGACCAAACTCAGTCCGCCGGGCCAGAATGCGCGGATCAGATCCCGTGCCTGCGGGCGCACGCTGTAGACGAGCCCGTCGATGGTGTTCCACGATCCGACCAGAACCGGGACGGGCATGTCTCGCCCGCGTCCCTTGGCGCGCAACAGACTCGTGACAGCTTCGCTGTCGAACGCGTCGGCGGCGAGTCCGTAAAGGGTGTCGGTAGGGAGAACTACGAGTCGGCCGGCCTTGAGCGCGTTCTTCGCGGCGGCCAAGCCTGCGGTTCGGGAATCTGTCTGACTGCAGTCGTACACGGTACTCACTCAGCCATCCTTTCACTCTGCGCTTCGGGCGTTCGATTCCGCTGTGCTTCGACGTCGGTGGCGACACGTCTGGCGACGACGAATCGCGGACGACCGGCAAGATCTGGATGCTGCGCGACCTCGCCGAATACCCGGCGCGCCGAGAACAGCGCAGCGACGCCGTCCCCGTTGGTGTCGTCGTGCTCGATGCCTGCCGCGCCGCCGATTCGAAGCCACCGCGCGATGTTGCTGATCATGGGTTTGATGACGGACAGACCGTCGACGCCACCGAACAACGCGGTGTGCGGGTCGTAATCCATGACCTCAGGCTGCAATTGCGCGCCTTCGGGGATGTACGGCGGATTGGAAACGACCAGATCGACGCCGCCCTCGAGCCCTGGCAACAGGTTCCGATCGGTGACATCGCCCTGATGCAGATGGATCGGTGTATCACCGGCTGCCTCGCGGTCGGCAGCATTACGACGCGCCCACGCCAGGGCGGCGGGCTCCTTCTCCACGGCGTGAACGACGGCGTCCGGACGGGCCTCGGCGATGGACAGCGCGAGTACACCCGATCCCGTGCACAGGTCCAGAACTACCGGCGGCTTGCTTCCGCAACCTTCGAGGAACGAGAGTGCCCAACCCATGAGCAGTTCGGTTTCCGGCCGCGGAATGAAGACACCCGGCCCGACAGCGACGTCGATGTTGCCCATCGACGCGACTCCGATGATGTGCTGCAACGGAATCCGCTTCACCCGTTGCGCAACCAACTCGTCGAACGCCGCGATGACCTCGGGATCGACCAACGGAATCAGCCCGAGACGCGTGCGTTCGACCCCGAGCAGGTGGGATGCCAACAACTCGGCGTCGGTGCGTGGGCTGGGCACACCTGCGGCGTCGAGCTGTTTTGCAGCTTCGATCAGCGCCAAACGAAGTGGAAGTCGACTCACGGGTACAGCCTGCCACGCTCGACCGACACGCGGTTCACCGAGTTCCCGGCGGGATGGAGGTCAGTCATGGTCTGCATCTACTCGGCCGCGAGACGCGCCTCTCGGTCCGCCTTGCCCAATGCATCGAGAAGTGCGTCGAGCTCACCGTCGAGCACCGCGTCGAGGTTGTGCGACTTGAATCCGATGCGGTGATCGGTGATGCGGTTCTCGGGGAAGTTGTAGGTGCGGATGCGCTCCGAACGGTCCACCGTCCGAACCTGACTCTGGCGACCTGCCGACGCTTCAGCGTCCGCGGCTTCCTCGGCGACTACCTGCAAACGGGCTGCAAGGACCTGCATGGCGCGCGCCTTGTTCTGGAGCTGCGAACGCTCGTTCTGGCAGGTGACAACGATGCCGGTCGGAAGGTGCGTGATTCGGACAGCAGAGTCGGTCGTGTTGACGCCCTGACCGCCCTTGCCGGACGAACGGTAGACGTCGATACGCAGGTCACTTTCGTCGATCTGGACCTGCTCAACCTCTTCGGGCTCCGGGTAGACCAGAACGCCGGCAGCCGAAGTGTGAACGCGTCCCTGGGATTCGGTGACGGGCACTCGCTGGACGCGGTGAACGCCGCCCTCGAACTTCAGTCGCGCCCACACTCCGTCCGGGGTGTCCGACTTGCTCTTGATCGACAGCGTGGCTTCCTTGTATCCGCCGAGATCGGAGACCGTCGCGTCGAGAATCTCGACGCGCCAGCCATGCCGTTCCGCGTAGCGGACGTACATGCGGGCCAGGTCCGAGGCGAAGAGGGCGGATTCTTCGCCGCCCTCACCGGACTTCACTTCGAGGACGATGTCGTCGCCGTCATGCGGATCACGCGGCGCCAACTGATCGGTAAGCGTCTGCTCGAGCTGCGCGACCTCGGCTTCGAGATCGGGGATCTCGGCGGCGAAGCTGGAATCGTCGGCGGCTAGTTCGCGCGCGGCTTCCAGATCGTCCTGCGCAGCGGTGAGCTTGTTGTACGTCGACATGATCGGCGAGAGCTCGGAGAACCGCTTACCGACGCGCCTGGCAGCGGCAGGGTCGTTGTGCAGCGCCGGATCGGACATCTGTGCTTCGAGACCGGCGTGCTCCGCCAAGATGTCGTCGATGGCCGAGGGCTGGGTTGCGCCTGCCATGGTTCGCTCCGCTCTGAGTTTCGATTCCTACGGTGCGCGCTTGAAGGTATTTCGACGCCGGGACCCGGGAAACGCGCAAACCGAGTGCAGGCACAAAAAAGCCGACGCCCGATCTGCGCATGGCAGATCGGGCGTCGGCGGAACAGCTAGGACTCGGTGGCCGGGACCTTGCTGTCTGCGCGCTTGCCGTAGCGAGCCTCGAAGCGAGCGACGCGTCCACCGGTGTCGAGAATCTTCTGCTTGCCCGTGTAGAACGGGTGGCACTGCGAGCAAACCTCGACGTTGATGCGTCCGGACTCCTTGGTGCTGTGGGTCTCGAACGTGTTACCGCAACCGCAGACGACGGTGGTCGCTACGTAGGTTGGGTGGATTCCTGCCTTCATGGTGTCCCTTTCAATGGTCGCCGGGTCGACGTCGCCAATCGACATCGTGAACCGGAACCGGACTCGGCCGTTCAGTATGCCAGATGCGGTACCTCACCGGATAATCCGCGTCTCGCACGCCTCGGGGTGGCTGTACGAAGTTTTCAACGCACTGTCGCTCGGTTTTGTTCCGCCCACGCAAAAGGCCCACAACCAGCTGGTTGTGGGCCTTTTGACGTCGAGTCGATCAGTCGTCGATCGCACCCGGTGCGGTCTTGGAGACCTGCATCAGGAACTCGAGGTTGTTCTTGCTCTTCTTCAGTCGATCGATCAGCAGATCGATGGCCTGATGCGAGTCCAGACCGGACAGGACGCGGCGGAGCTTGTGCAGCACCGCAGCTTCGTCCGGGCTCAGGAGCAACTCGTCCTTACGCGTGCTGGACGGGTTGACGTCCACGGCCGGGAACACGCGGCGTTCGGCGATCTTGCGATCGAGCTTGAGCTCGGCGTTGCCGGTGCCCTTGAACTCTTCGAAGATCACGGTGTCGCCGGTGGATCCGGTCTCGACCATTGCGGTAGCGATGATGGTGAGCGATCCACCGTTCTCGATGTTGCGGGCAGCACCGAGGAAACGCTTCGGCGGGTAGAGCGCCGTCGAGTCGACACCACCGGAGAGGATGCGTCCCGACGCCGGCGAGGAGTTGTTGTACGCACGACCCAGACGCGTGATGGAGTCGAGCAGTACGACGACGTCCTTACCCATCTCGACCAGGCGCTTCGCACGCTCGATTGCCAGCTCGGCAACTGCGGTGTGATCTCCCGGCGGGCGGTCGAAGGTGGAGGAAATGACCTCACCTTTCACGCTGCGCTGCATGTCGGTCACTTCCTCGGGACGCTCGTCCACGAGGATGACCATCAGGTAGCACTCAGGATTGTTGGTGGCGACGGCATTCGCGATCGCCTGCAACACGCTGGTCTTACCGGCCTTGGGCGGGCTCACGATGAGGGCGCGCTGGCCCTTACCGATGGGCATCACCAGGTCGATGACACGCGTCGTGAGAATGTGCTGCTCGGTCTCGAGGCGCAGACGCTGGTTCGGGTACAGCGGCGTGAGCTTGTTGAACTCGGGGCGCTTCTTCGCGGCCTCGACGTCGCCGCCGTTGACCGTGTCGATACGGACCAGCGGGTTGAACTTCTGACGCTGGCTGCCCTGCTCACCGTCACGCGAGACGCGGACGGCACCGGTGATGGCGTCGCCACGGCGAAGGCCGTTCTTGCGGATCAGGTTCATGGAGACGTAGACGTCGTTGGGACCGGCGAGGTACCCGGACGTACGCACGAAGGCGTAATTGTCGAGGACGTCGAGGATGCCGGCGACCGGCTGAAGGACGTCGTCCTCACGAATCTCGGTCTCGCGTGAATCGTTGGGTGCGCCACCCTCACCGCGATCGCGACCACGGCCACGGCGCTCGCGGAAACGGCGTCCGCGGCGTCCGCGTCCACCCTCTTCGTCGTCATCCGGTCCGTTGTTGCGGTTGTCCGTACGCGGACCGGCGTTGTTCTGGCCGGCGTTGTTCTGATTGCCGCGATCCTGACGGTCCTGGCGATCCTGGCGATCCTGGTTACCCCGGTTGCCCTGGTTCTCGCGCTGGCCCTGGTTGTCCCGCTGGCCCTGATTGTCCCGGTTTCGCTCGCGGCGGGGACGCTCGTTGCCCTGCTCGGCGGGAGCCTGATCAGCGTCGGACTTGCCCTCGGTGCGCGCAGGACGCTCGGCCGGAGCCTCGGCCTTGGCGGTCTCGGCGACCTTCGAAGTATCGGCGGCCTTCGCGGTGTCCGTGTCGGACTTCGCCGAAGGAGCTTCCTGCTCGATGCTCAGTTCACCCTGGTCGGGTGAACCTGCACGACGAGCGGCGCCGCGACGCTGACGTCCGCGACGGGGTGCGCTCTGATCGGAATCCTCGGCGGATTCGGTACGCGCAGGCGCGGCCTCGGCAGGAGCCGACTCGGCTGCCGGAGCTGTTTCGGCTGCGGGGGTTTCGGTGCGTGCAGCGCGAGTGCTCTTGGCACGAGTGCGCGCAACGGGTGCGTCGTCGAGAGTGAGTTCACTCTGTGCGGGTGCAGCCTTTGCGCTGCCGCCCTGGCGCTCCTTGATGGCTGCGATCAGGTCACCCTTGCGCATGCCGGAAGTGCCTTTGATGCCCAGTTCACCCGCAAGAGTGCGGAGTTCGGTGAGCACCATGCCGGAGAGTCCGGCACCACGGCGCGTTTCGGCACGCTTCGTGGAGGTCGCCACCGCACCGTTCGATGCTGAAGATGACGCCTGAGAATTGTCGCCTGATTCCGACCCGGCGGGTGCAGAAGTGGCGATGAGGTCCGTATCGGTCACGGAGGTCCTTTCCTTCCCTCACTCGCACTGCGCAAAGTCGAGGGTTCGTCCCGCAGTTCGATTGAATACCGAACTCGGTGGTGCCGTACGTGGTTGCTGTCCAGAACTGCCGGCTTGTCCGCCGTCACATGATTGTCGGAAACTCTCGCCTCAAACTTTTCATGCGCTCGCAAACCTGCCCAACGCGCCTTCGTCGACGATTCACTCCCCCGTGTGTTGAACCCCAGAGTGATGGAACCTCTGAGTGTTCGATCCGCGGAGGATTCAAACCTTCGGAGAAGGTACAAGCGTGAGGATCATGCCTGCGAGAATCATGCCAAGGACTGTGGACCCCGATTGGGAAGGAGTTTTGCCCCCTGGTGATGCACCGGCGACTGACGCGCACGATGTACGGACATAGCCCAGGATAGCGCCCAAACCTGAGTCCGGCAAGAATTTGGACGACTGGGTGTGTCAGTTCACTACCGATCGGTAGTGGGCGATCACCAGGACCAAGGCAGGGATCAGACCGTCGTCGTGGATACTTCGACGCCGTCGGCGATGTCCAATTCGAGGACACGTAGTCCGTCTGCCCGCGCCGCTTCCGCGAGTTCGACGGGGAAAGGTTCTGTGCTGAGCGCCAACACGGTGGGGCCGGCTCCGGAAACGGTCGCAGCAATACCCGCCTCGCGCAGGATCCCGATCCATCGCGTCGTGAGCGGAAGCGCGGGTGCGCGCTGTGCCTGATGCAGGCGATCCTCGGTGGCCGCCATCAACAGATCGGGCCGAGCAGTGAGCGCAACGACGGCGAGCGCGCTGCGGCTCGCGTTGAACGAGGCATCCTGGTGCGGAACCAATTCGGGCAGGAGCCCGCGAGTGTGTGCGGTGGACGACCGCTCCTCGGGAACCAGTGCCACAGCACGGATGTCGGGATGGACGTCGAGTTTGGCCGCGGAGTAGATCGGCTCGTCGCCTTCGACGGCCGGTGGGCAACTCCACGAGACGACTGCGCCACCGAGAACACTGGCAGACGCGTTGTCCGGGTGACCTTCGAACTCGGACGAGAGTTGAACCAACTGCTCTTCCGTCAAGCCGATCTCGGCATCGAGCGCGCGCGCCAGACCGTTGGCTGCTGCCAATCCGCCGACAGCCGCGGAAGCCGAGGATCCCAACCCGCGCGAATGCGGAATCGCGTTGCGGCACAACACGTCCAGGCCACTGGCCCACACTCCGGCCGCTTCGAGACCACGCTCGATGGCGCGGACCACGAGATGCGAAGGACCCCAGGGCACGTCGGCAGCGCCTTCACCTTCGACGCGAATCTGAAGGCCTGAATCCGTTGTGGTGACCACGATTTCGTCGTACAACCCCAACGCCAGACCGAGGGTGTCGAACCCCGGCCCCAAGTTCGCACTCGAGGCCGGGACGCGAGCAGTCACCGAAAGGCCGATAGGCAGGGTTATAGTCATGTCAGACACCGGATTCCGCGGAGTGGTCGATGAATCCACGGACACTATGCAAGCTCGAGGGCAGCCGCGACGGCAACGGGATCGACACCGATCGGCTCGACGTTCGGCATACCCTTCAAAGCCGTGTCAGGATCCTTGAGACCGTTACCGGTCACCGTGCACACGACGGTCAGGCCCGGCTCGAGCCAGCCCTCTGCACGTGCGGCGAGCAGGCCGGCCACGCTGGCTGCCGACGCCGGTTCGACGAAGACGCCCTCGGTGGCGGCGATCAGACGGTAAGCCTCGAGGATCTTCTCGTCGGTGGCGGCACGGAATGCACCGTTCGACTCTTCCTTCGCGGCGACAGCGCCGTTCCAGGAAGCGGGAGAACCGATTCGGATTGCCGTGGCGATGGTTTCGGGATCCTTGACGGGTGCACCGTTGACCAGCGGAGCCGCTCCGGCTGCCTGGACGCCGAGCATGCGGGGCTTGACCGTGGTCAGACCGTCCGCGTAGTACTCGGAGTATCCGCGCCAGTACGCGGTGATGTTACCGGCGTTTCCGACCGGGAGTGCGTGCACGTCGGGAGCCTTGCCGAGGACGTCCATGATCTCGAATGCCGCGGTCTTCTGGCCTTCGATCCGCACCGGGTTGACCGAGTTGACGAGACCGATGGTGGGGAATTCGGCCGTGGTCTTGCGTGCCAGCTCGAGGCAGTCGTCGAAGTTGCCCTGGACCTGAATGATCTTGGCGCCGTGCATGACTGCCTGCGCAAGCTTGCCCATGGCGATCTTGCCCTGCGGGATGAGCACGGCGCAGGTCATGCCGGCCTTGGCTGCATACGCAGCGGCCGAGGCGGAGGTGTTGCCGGTGGACGCGCACAGAACTGCGCGCTGGCCACGGGCCAAGGCGTCGGTGACGGCCATCGTCATGCCGCGGTCCTTGAAGGAACCGGTGGGGTTGAGGCCCTCGACCTTGAGGTAGACGTCGCAGCCGGTGATCTCGGAGAGGTGGCCGGCCGGCAGGAGCGGGGTGCCGCCTTCGCGCAGGGTGACGGTCTTCCAGTTGTCACCGATCGCGAGACGGTCCCGGTATGCCTCGATGAGACCCGGCCATGCCTTGTGGACGGGGTTGACGATGCCGGTCATTGTTCAGTGCCTTCCAGTCGCAGCACGCTGGTCACAGCGGTGACGAATTCGAGTTCGTTGAGGGCCGCCACGGTCTCGGAGAGAGCCGCGTCGGTTGCTACATGAGTGACGACCACCAGACGCGCGCCGGCGCCGGCGCCCT
Source organism: Rhodococcus sp. D-46 (assembly GCF_011290655.1). Lineage (NCBI taxonomy): Bacteria > Bacillati > Actinomycetota > Actinomycetes > Mycobacteriales > Nocardiaceae > Rhodococcus > Rhodococcus sp. D-46. Next base: position 21,404 of record NZ_JAANTF010000013.1, read on the forward strand.
CCTGGCGGACGACGGAGATGCTCACGCCGTGCTTGGCGAACTCGGCGGCGACTGCGGACAGCACACCTTCCTTGTCCGCGACCTCCATGTTCACGTAGTAGCGCGTGAGGATGTCGCCCATCGGGGCGACCTTGAGCTTGGCGTACTTGGACTCGCGGGGGCCGCGGCCGCCGTGAACCTTGTTGCGCGCAGCCATCACCAGGTCACCCATCACCGCGGACGCGGTGGGGGCGCCGCCTGCGCCCTGGCCGTAGAACATGAGCCGGCCGGCGTTCTCTGCTTCCACGACAACGGCGTTGAACGCGCCGTTGACCGAGGCCAGCGGATGGCTGAGCGGAACCAGCGCCGGGTACACGCGAGCGGAAATCCGCTCCTTGCCCTTGGGCGTGACGATGCGCTCGCAGATCGAGAGCAACTTGATCGTGCAGTCGAGTGCCTTCGCCGAAGCCAGGTCGGCGGAGGTGATCGTGGAGATTCCTTCGCGGTACACGTCCGCGGCAGTGACGCGGGTGTGGAACGCGATCGACGCGAGGATCGCTGCCTTCGCCGCGGCGTCGTAGCCTTCGACGTCCGCGGTCGGGTCGGCTTCCGCGTATCCGAGTCGTCCGGCTTCGGCCAAGGTCTCTTCGTAGTCGGCGCCGGTCTCGTCCATCGCCGAAAGGATGAAGTTGGTGGTGCCGTTCACGATTCCGGCGACCTTGTTGACACGGTCTCCGGCCAACGACTGTGTGAGCGGGCGGATCACGGGGATCGCACCGGCAACAGCGGCCTCGAAGTACAGGTCGACAGAGTTGGCCTCTGCAGCCTCCGCCAATTCACCGGTGTGGTCCGCGAGCAGCGCCTTGTTGGCGGTCACGACCGACTTGCCGGAGTTGAGGGAAGAGAGAATCAGCTTGCGAGGGAGCTCGATTCCACCGATCACCTCGACCACGATGTCGACGTCGTCACGACCGACCAGGGACTCGGCGTCCGTCGTCTGCAGTTCCTCGGGAATTCCGCGGTCCGAGCCGATACGGCGGACGGCAACCCCCCGCAGTTCCAACGGGGCACCGACGCGAGCTTCGAGTTCCTCGGCCTGCTCACGAATGATCCGGACGACCTCGCTCCCGACGTTGCCGAGGCCGAGAACGGCCACACCGATAGCGCGATGCGCCGATTCGCTCGTCACTGCGATACCTCCAAGCTGAGCAGATCTTCCACTGTTTCCCTCCGCAGAATCACGCGTGAGACTCCGTCACGCACCGCCACCACGGCTGGGCGGGTGAGCAGGTTGTACCTGCTCGACATCGAATAGCAGTATGCACCGGTCGCTGCTACCGCTAGTAAATCACCGGGCCCGACGTCCTCGGGCATCCAGGTGTCCCGAATGACCACGTCACCGGACTCGCAGTGCTTACCGACGATACGTGCAACGACGGGATCAGCCTCGGAAGTTCGCGAAACCAACTTGGCTTCGTACTCCGCACCGTAGAGGGACGTGCGGATGTTGTCGCTCATCCCGCCGTCGACGCTGATGTAGCGGCGTGTCAGCGAGCTACCCACCGTGACGTCCTTGATGGTGCCGACCTCGTAGAGCGTCACCGTGCCAGGTCCGGCGATGGCGCGGCCGGGTTCGACGGCAAGCGTCGGCTCCGGCAATCCGGCCAGTGCGGACTCGTTGCGCACGATGTGGCCGAGCTTTGCTGCCAGTTCGTCGACGGGCGGCGGGTCGTCGGAGGGGATATACGAGATCCCCATTCCGCCGCCGAGGTCGATGATCGAAATCTGCTTGGTCTTCTCGACGCCGAACTCGGTGACGACGTCGCGGAGCAAACCGATCACGCGGTGCGCTGCCACCTCGAAACCGTCGACGTCGAAGATCTGCGAACCGATGTGGCTGTGCAGGCCGACCAGGCGCAAGTTGTCGGCAGCGAAGACGCGACGGACCGCGTCGATCGCCGCTCCCCCGGCCAGCGAGAAACCGAACTTCTGGTCCTCGTGTGCGGTGGAGATGAATTCGTGAGTATGCGCTTCGACGCCGACGGTCAGTCGGATCAACACGTCCTGAACGACACCGGCCTCACCGGCGACACGATCGAGTCGGTCGATCTCGATCGACGAGTCGAGCACGACGTGTCCGACGCCCGCGGCGACACCAGCGGCCAGTTCGGCGACTGACTTGTTGTTGCCGTGCATGGCAATTCGCTCGGCCGGGAAGTCCGCGTGCAACGCGATCGCCAGTTCGCCGCCGGAGCAGACGTCGAGCGAGAGGCCTTCGTCGGCGACCCAGCGTGCGATCTCGCCACAGAGGAATGCCTTGGATGCGTAGTGCACCTTGGCATCCGGGCCGAAGGCGCGGGCCATGTCACGGCAGCGTGAACGGAAGTCGTCCTCGTCGATGACGAACAACGGAGTGCCGTACTTCTCGGCAAGTTCACCGACCTTGACACCCGCGAGGGTCACTTCACCGTCGTCGCCGCGAGAAGCGTTGCGCGGCCACACCTGCGGTGAGAGTTCGCCGAAGGTTTCGGGGCTGGTCGGACGGTCGGGCAAGCCGGGGGCCTGCAACTGCTCGGCATGCTTGGGGCCGGCGGGGTGCGCGTTCACATTTGCTCCGGTGCGGTGACGCCGAGCAGTTCGAGACCGTTGGCCAGGACCTGTCGGGTGGCAGCGCAGAGAGCCAGACGCGCGCGGTGCACGTCGGTGGCGTCTTCGTCGCCTTGCGGAAGGATGCGGCACGCGCCGTAGAAGCGGTGGTAGGCACCCGCGAGTTCTTCGAGGTAGCGGGCAATACGGTGCGGCTCACGCAGATTCGCAGCGCTCGACACGACGCGTGGGTACTCGCCGATCGTGCGGATGAGGTCACCCTCCTGCTCGACGGTGAGCAGGGCGAGGTTGCTCGCGTCGGCGGACAGACCGAGGTCTGCGGCGTTGCGGGCGATCGCCGAGAGGCGTGCGTGCGCGTACTGCACGTAGTAGACGGGGTTCTCGCTGCTGGTCTTGGTCCACAGGTCGAGGTCGATGTCGATGCTCGAGTCGACCGACGAGCGGATCATGACGTAACGCGAGGCGTCGACGCCGATTGCCTCGACCAGGTCGTCGAGGGTGATGACGGTGCCTGCACGCTTGCTCATCTTGACGGCAGTGCCGTCCTTGACGAGGTTGACCATCTGGCCGATCAGCACCTCGACGGTGTCCGGATCGTCGCCGAATGCGGCAGCGGCAGCCTTGAGACGGCCGATGTAACCGTGATGGTCGGCGCCGAGCATGTAGATACAGAGGTCGAACCCACGGGCGCGCTTGTTCTGGAAGTAGGCGATGTCACCGGCGATGTAGGCGGCGTTGCCATCGCTCTTGATGACGACGCGGTCCTTGTCGTCGCCGTAGTCGGTGCTCTTGAGCCACCACGCACCGTCTTCGTGGAAGAGGTTGCCCGAACCCTTGAGGGATTCGACGGCCTTCTCGACCGCACCGGATTCGAAGAGCGAGTTCTCGTGGAAGTAGACGTCGAAGTCGACGCCGAAGTCGTGCAGGGTCTGCTTGATGTGCGTGAACATCAATTCGACGCCGATGGCGCGGAAGGTTTCCTGCTGCTCGTCGGCAGGCAGATCCATGACGTCGGGACGCTGCTTCAGAACCGAGGCGGCGATGTCGGCGATGTACGCGCCGGCGTAACCGTCTTCGGGAGCAGGTTCACCCTTCGCTGCAGCGATCAGCGAACGCGAGAAGCGGTCGATCTGGGCACCGTGATCGTTGAAGTAGTACTCACGTGTTACCAAACCACCCTGCGCGGACAGAATGCGTCCGAGCGCGTCTCCGACTGCGGCCCAACGGGTTCCACCGAGGTGAATCGGTCCGGTGGGGTTGGCGGAGACGAATTCGAGGTTGATCTTCTTGCCGGCGAGGGAGTCACCCGAGCCGTACGACGCACCGGCTTCGAGAACCGACACGACGATCGCGCCCTGGGCGTCCTTGTCCAACCGAATGTTGAGGAAGCCGGGCCCGGCGATCTCGGCGGATTCGATTCCGTCGGCAGCGGTGAGGGCTTCGGCGATCCAGCCCGCCAGCTCGCGGGGATTCGTGCCGACCTTCTTGGCTACCTGCATGGCAATGTTGGTGGCGTAATCGCCGTGCTCGGGGTTGCGTGGTCGCTCGACGGTGAGGGTTTCGGGTAGCACGGATACGTCGAGGCCACGATCGGCAAGGACGCTCGCTGCGGTTCCGCGGAGCAGTTCGGCAAGGTCAGCTGGAGTCACAGGTATTCATCCTATTGCCTGCACACCGGAAGTGGAGACTCGCCTCACGCCTCGCTCTCCGTGAACGTGCGCGGGGCCGCTGTGGCGTGTCGCACGCCACTCTCAAAGTTTGCCCTCAGACTCGGAAAGTACAGTGGTAATGCCCGAGCTACCACCGCGTACCTTCATGCGCGGGCGCGCCACACCTCAAGCCCACACACCGAAAGAGCCCAATCGATGCCAAGCGGTTCCGATAGTCGCGGTCCCAACAAGAACTCCGGGGCCAAATCAGCCAAGGCCATCAAGGCCGCCAACAAGAACAGTCGGCCGGCCAAGAAGGGCAAGGGCGGCGTCCCCGCTCCCCGCCAGATCCCCTGGCTGTCGATCGGCGCCGGTGTGGCTGTGCTCGCACTCATCGCCGTGCTCGGTATCAATCTGTGGCCCAAGGTCGAGGAGCGGCAGGCCCTCGAGCCGTACAAGTACAGCTCCGAGAACAAGGATCCGTCCGACAAGATCGACGGCGTCCTCAAGATCGAGTACCCGGCCGGCCAGCACGTCGATTCCACTCAGCGCGTGGCGTACGACCAGACCCCGCCGTTCGGTGGCCCGCACGACGCCACCTGGGCTAACTGCACCGGAACCGTGTACGCCGACCCGATTCGCACCGAGAACGCAGTCCACTCGCTCGAGCACGGCGCCATCTGGATCACGTACAACCCCGATCTCGTCGACCAGGACCAGATCGACAGTCTCGCCGGACGCGTGAACGGCAAGTCCTACATGCTGATGTCGCCGTACCCCGGTCAGAGCAGCCCCATTTCTCTGCAGTCGTGGGGCCATCGCCTCGAGATCGACAAGGCCGACGACGATCGCATCGATCAGTTCATCACTGCGCTGAACCAGAACCCGAACGTCTACCCCGAGGTCGGCGCGAGCTGCACCAACCCGCTGTTCACTCCGTCGACGTCGCCGTTCGATCCGACACCTCCGGGCGCCGACGCCATCCAGATGGACGGCACGGGCGCTACCCCGGCCACCGACGAACAGATTCCCGCCGGTGGATAGTTCGACGAACACCGATCAGTCTTCGAAGCCGAGTCAGCGCACCGCACTGCTGATCATCGGTCTGATCGGCGCGATCGCCGTCGGTTTTGCGCTCGGCGCATTGACCAACCTCCTCGGACCCGATGCGAAGTCGTCACTGACCGTTCCGGCTTCGGATTCGGTGGACGTGGGCTTCGCGCAGGACATGAGCGTGCATCACAGCCAGGCCGTCGACATGGCGTCCATCGCCCTGACGAAGTCCACGGACAACGACGTACGCACGCTGGCGTTCGACATCTTGACCACGCAGCAGAACCAGCTCGGTCAGATGCAGGCGTGGCTGACCATGTGGGATCAGCCGCTGTCCAAGGTGGGCCCGTACATGGAGTGGATGTCGTCGGATTCGGGCTCCGGCCATGGATCGCACGGGACTTCGGCCACGATGGACATGAGTCATTCCGGGCCGGTCGACACCATGCCCGGCATGGCGTCCCCCGACGACCTTGCGGCTCTCCGCGCAGCGGAAGGTCTGCAACTCGACACCTTGTTCCTGCAGCTGATGCTTCGTCACCACGAAGGTGGGCTTCCGATGATGGAGTACGCAGCAGCCGACGCCACCGAGGGGCCGGTGCGCAGCCTGGCGCAGACGATGGTCAACACGCAGCAGAGCGAGTCCAAGCTGATGACCGACATGTTGGCAGCTCGCGGCGCAATGCCACTGCCCATGAACTGAGCAGAACTGAACTGAGCCGAGAATGTTCAGACCCAACTGGGCCTGGTCCTGAATTTCAGGACCAGGTCCAGTTTTCTACTTCCGGCATGTCTTCGAGGTGCTCGACGATGTAACGCGAGTGCTTTTCGAGTTGTGTGCGGCAGAACTCCGCCAACTCGGACGCCCCGGCCGGCCGACGCTTGGAGCGTCGTAGCGCCTCGATCACCAGGTGGTAGCGGCTCATCTTGTTGAGGACGACCATGTCGAACGGTGTTGTGGTTGTTCCCTGTTCACTGAATCCGCGAACGTGGAAGCGCTCGGGACTCGGACGCCCGTGAATCAGTTCGTGCACGGCACGCGAGTATCCGTGGAATGCGAACACGACGTCGGTCTGCGCGGAGAACAGATCGAGGAAGACCCGCTCCCCGAATCCGTGGGGATGCTCGGTTGGCGTCAGCAAGGCCATCAGATCGACGACGTTGACGACGCGGGTGATCAGTTCGGGTGTGTGATCGCGCAGCAACTGTGCAGCAGCCAGGATCTCCTGCGTCGGCACATCTCCCGCGGCGGCCAGGACCACGTCCGGTTCCTGTCCGCGAGCCTCAGTTCCGGCCCATTCCCAGACCGAAGCGCCCGCCGCGCAGTGCTCGTGCGCTTGCTCGAGCGTGAGGTACTGCAGGTGCGGTTGCTTGTCCACGACTATCAGGTTGACGTGGTCGGTACTACGCAGGCAGTGATCCGAGATCGAGAGCAACGTGTTGGAATCCGGCGGCAGCCACACGCGGATCACACTGGGTGCCAAGGGAATAACGGCGTCGATCATGCCGGGGCCCTGATGACTGAATCCGTTGTGGTCGTTGCGCCAGCACGTACTGGTCAACAGCACGTTGAGCGAAGCAACCGACGCCCGCCACGGCAGGTCGACGGCATGTTGGAGCCACTTGGCGTGCTGGATGAGCATCGACACGCTCACCATCGCAAATGCTTCGTAGCTCGCGAACATCCCGTGTCGGCCCGACAGCAGATAGCCCTCGAGCCATCCCTCGCAGAGGTGCTCGCTGAGGACCTCCATGACACGACCGTCCGCGGACAGCCCGTCGTCGTAGTCGGTGATCGGCAGTTGCCAGCAGCGATCGGTTGTCTCGAATACGGCGCCGAGGCGATTGCTCGACGTCTCGTCCGGACAGAAGAGTCGGAAGATCCCGCCGCTGTCCTCGGTTTCCGTGGCGGCGTAGATGTCGCGCAGAAGCTCGCCGAGCACTCGCGTCGTCTCGTGGAAGGTCGAACCCGGCGACTGGATGGGAAGCGCATACTTTTCGAGCGGCGGCATCGGGAGATCGACGCGAAGTCGTCCACCGTTCGCGTAGGGAGTGCTCCCCATGCGCTTGTCCCCCGTCGGCGACAGCGCCGCCAGTTCCGCGACGAGTGATCCGTTGGCGTCGAACAACTCGTCCGGACGGTACGACCGCATCCACTCTTCGAGTTGCCGCAGATGTGATTCGTTGCTTCGCACGCCGGACAACGGCACCTGGTGCGCACGATGTGTGCCCTCGACCAAGATTCCGTCGACGGTGTGTGGACCGGTCCATCCTTTCGGCGTCCGCAACACGATTGCCGGCCACGAACCCGTCCACTCCTCTCCGCGGCGTGCGGCACCCTGCATCTCGCGGATCTTCTCGTGCGCCTGCGAGATCGCTTGATACAGCTGGGGAAACACCGCGTCGGGGTCGTCACCGGAGACGACGATCGGCGCCCACCCCTGTCCACCGAGGTAAGCCTGGATGTCTTCGTCGCTGCTGCGTCCGTAGACCGTCGGCCCGGCGATCTTGGCACCGTTCACGTGCAGGATCGGCAGCACCGCGCCGTCGCGTCGTGGATTCAGGAACGCCGGGAGCTTCCACGAACCGGACAACGGCCCGGTCTCCGCTTCGCCGTCGCCGATCACACAGGCCACCACGAGGTTCGGATGATCGAAGGCAGCGCCGGCCGCATGGGCAAGGGCGTAGCCGAGCTCGCCGCCTTCGTGGATGCTTCCGGGTGTCTGCACACTCACATGGCTGGGCACTCCGCCGGGAGCGGAGAATCGCCGACACATCCGGTGGATGCCCTCGGCGTCGTCCGAGACTTCCGGATAGATCTCCGAGTACGTTCCCTCGAGATACGTCGACGCGACCAGCGCCGGACCGCCGTGCCCGGGACCGGTCACGTAAAGCCAGTCTGCGCCGGTGGCGACGATGTGCCGATTGAGGAGCGTGTAGATCATCGACAAGCCGGGGCTGGTCCCCCAGTGCCCGAGCAGTCGGGGCTTGATGTGCTCGGCACGCAACGGTTCCCGCAGAAGCGTGTTGTCCTTCAGATAGATCTGCGCGACGGTCAGGTAGTTGGCCGCTGCCCACCACTTCAGGTCGAGCGCGAGCTGGTCTTCGGAATAGTGGTGATCGGTCATCAACGACTCCCGTACCTCACGAGGGTGCCCGAGCAGTCCGCCCGAGCCTGTGCTCAGAGCCGAGCCTAGGCGTAAAAAGCATCCGAGTCAGTCGGTACAGATGATTCGACGACCATGGTCCCCGGCCGCATCCTCGACTACCTCACGCGAGGACGCCATGCCGAGACGGGTGCCGGTTTGGTCTTGTCCCCCCGTGATGCGCTACGCTAACGCAGCCCAATCGGCACACCGAAAGTTCGGTGCGCCCCCGTAGCTCAGGGGATAGAGCGTTCGCCTCCGGAGCGAAAGGTCGCAGGTTCGAATCCTGCCGGGGGCACCACGAAGACGCAGGTCAGCGATTGATCGTCGACCTCTTCACGGTGCCACACCAAGATATTCAGGGAAATCTACCCGACTACTGTCGATCTCATGCCTCGCATCGATCCTGCTCCCACGTACACGATGCGTCAGCTTGCTGCGTTTGTCGCGGTAGCCGAGACCGGAACGATCAGTGCCGCGGCCGAGCGCCTGCACCTCTCTCCTTCCGCCCTGTCCGCGGCGCTCACCGAACTCGAACGCGCGCTCAAAGTTCAACTGTGCGTTCGCCGTCGCTCATTCGGCATTCAACTGACCCGCACCGGTGAATCCGTTCTGGTGCGCGCCCGGGCGCTACTTCAGCAAGCCGGGGAACTCGAATCCGATGCGCTCGGAACCGGCGGAAGCGTGTCGGGGCCCATCGCGATCGGCTGTTATCCCGCTCTGGGGCCGACGGTGTTGCCGTCGATGATCGCCGTGTTCACCCGTGAGAATCCTGACGCGCAGGTGGAGTTCCGCGAGGACACTCAGAATCGGCTCCAGACACATCTCGAGAACGGCGAGTTGGACCTCGCAATCGCTTACGACCTGGACCTGTCTCCACAATTGCGCACAGTTCCGTTGGCCATCCGCGAACCCTTGATCGTCCTGGGTGCAGAACACCCACTCGCGCGGTCCGAGCGACCGATCCATCTTCCGGACCTGGCGGAACACCCGATGGTTCTCCTCGACGCGCCGCCGAGCACCAAACACGCGCTCGACGTCTGTCGCGCAGGCGGATTCGCCCCGAAGGTTGCCTACAGAACTGCGAACTTCGAGACGGCGAGGGCATTTGTCGGCCGTGGCCTCGGCTGGACGCTGCTACTCCAGCGGCCCAAGATCGACGTCACGTACGAGGGGCTCGAGGTGGTCGTCAAGACCATCGCTTCCCCCGCCGTGCCGTCGGTGCACGTAGTTCTCGCTTGGCACCAGAACACTCGCCTCAGCCGCGTCGCACGCGCTTTCATAGAATTCGTTTCACCCTCAGAACCTGCCCAATAGTCCCGCTACCAGGCAGCGGAGCTGGTTCCACGTATTTTCCGTGCAAGAACCTCCAATTCTTTCGCTTTTCAATTGTTGTGGCGCACGTCATTGTTTCTTCAAGCCACATTCATCTCGAAAGGCACTCCATGACCTCCATCGCCTCACCGACCGCAACGCGCGCCGCCGCGACGGTCAAGGCGCGTAAGGCCGCCCTCGGCAGCTTTGTCGGCACCGCCATCGAGTGGTACGACTTCTTCATCTACGGCACCGCCGCCGCACTCGTGCTCGGCAAGCAGTTCTTCCCCGGCACGTCCGATCTGGCCGGCACCCTCGCCGCCTTCGCCACCCTCGCCGTCGGATTCGTCGCGCGTCCCATCGGCGGAATCGTGATGGGCCACTTCGGCGACCGCATCGGACGCAAATCCATGTTGGTCACCTCGTTGATGCTGATGGGCTGCGCCACCGTTGCCATCGGGCTGCTACCCAACTACGCCGCTATCGGCGTCTTTGCCCCCATACTCCTGGTGACCTTGCGATTCGTTCAGGGACTCGGTGTCGGCGGCGAGTGGGGCGGCGCAGTTCTGGTCGCCACCGAAAACGCACCGGAGGGCAGGAAGGGGCTGTACGGCAGCGCACCACAAATCGGTGTTCCCGCAGGCGTACTGGTGGCCAATCTCGTCTATCTCCCCCTCGCCGCCTTCATGGACGACGATGCATTCAACTCCTGGGGATGGCGAATCCCGTTCCTGCTCAGCGCAGTTCTGGTGGGCGTTGCGATGTGGATCCGACTCGGCCTCGAGGAAAGTGACGAGTTCACCGCGTCGAAGTCCGAAGCACCGGCGGAGTCCATGCCGATTCTCGAGGTTCTCACCAGACACTGGAAGACAGTGCTCCTCGCCGGTGGAACCTTCATCGCCACCAACGGAATTGCCTACGCGTACATGGTCTACGTCCTCAAGTACGGCGAGACCGAACTCGGCTTCAGCAAGACCACGATGCTCTTCCTTCTCATCGCATCCTGCCCGTTCTGGATGGCGGGAATGGCTTTCAGCGCTCACAAGTCGGACACTCTCGGACGCCGGACCGTCTACATCCGCAGTTCGATCACCCTGGTAGTGGCGGCAGCGGTGTTCTTTCCGCTGATCGACACAGCGATCGTTCCGGTGATGCTCGTATCGATGATCGCCCTCGGCTTCACGCTCGGCTGCTGCGCCGGCCCACAAGCGGCACTGTTCGCCGAATTGTTTCCCGCACACATCCGCTACAGCGGAGCGTCACTCGGCTACCAGATCGGCGCAATCCTCGGCGGCGGTCTGGCCCCGATGATCGCCACCGCGCTCTACGCCGCCTTCGACACCTCGTTCGCCATCACCGTGTACTTCGTGATCATTGCCGTGATCAGCCTGGTTTCCATCCTGCTGCTCCCGGAACCTCAATTGATCCCGAAAAACACTGCCGCACAGAAAGCCTCGTGACCATGTCGACCTACTTTCATCCGAAGAAGTACGCACCCGAGGACTTCGCCTCCCTGGCGCCTTCGGCCGACGCACTTCCCGTCGTGATCGTCGGAGCCGGCCCCGTCGGCATGGGCGTAGCCATGGGCTTGGCGCAGCGCGGCATTGCCGTCACGATTCTCGAAGCGGCCGATCAGGTCTCGTTCGGCAGTCGCGCGATCTGCGTGTCACGCCACAGCCTCGAAGTTGCCGAACGCCTCGGCTTCGGTGCCGAGCTCGAAGACCTCGTTCTGCCGTGGGTGGGTGGTCGGAGTTACTACCGCGATCAGGAAGTACTGCAGTTCCGCATGGCATCCGCCGAGCACGACGCGCGTGGACCCATGGTCAACGTCTCGCAATCCGAGTTCGAGCAGATCATGACCGACAAGCTGCTCGCTCACCCACTGGTGAACTTCCACTGGTCGTCGTCGATCGCCGGCATCTCCGTCGGTGACAACGAGGTGACTCTGACCGTCGACACCGCGTTCGGAACCCGCGAACTGCGCGCGGCGTGGGTCGTTGCCGCCGATGGTGGACGCAGCAAGATGCGCGAACTCAGCGGAATCCGCTTGCAGGGCAACAGCTACGAGGGCAACTACGTCATTGCCGACATTCATTGGGAATCGGAACTCCCGGCCGAGCGTCTGGTGTGGTTCGACGCACCCAGCAACCCGGGGTCCACGATCATCATGCATCGCCAACCACGGGACATCTGGCGCATCGACTACCAGCTCGACGCCTCGGACGATCCGGAAGCGGAGACGCAAGAAGATCGCATCCGTGACCGCATCACGCGTCACCTCGAATGGCTCCAGAGCGACATCCCCTGGACCCTGGAATGGTTCGGCTTCTACCGCGCCCACGCACTCGCTCTGGAAGATTTCACTCACGGCCGTGTGCTTTTTGCCGGCGACGCCGCGCATCTCGTTCCGATCTTCGGTGTTCGCGGCCTGAACTCGGGCATGGAAGACGCCGAGACCTTGGTGTGGCAACTAGCCGCCGTCATCAACGGAGCTGCCGATTCCACCATCCTCGACGCGTATTCGAAGGAACGTCGCAGCGCGTGGCAGCAGAACGTCGACAACGCAGGCAAGTCGACGCTCATCATGTCGCCGGGAAGTCACGGCTACCGGACCACCCGCGATGCCGTACTCGAACTCGCCACCAAGCGAAGCGAATTCGCGCACCTCATCAACCCGCGCCAGTCGAGTGCGACGCACGCCCGGCTCTCCCCGCTGACGTGGCCCACAGCTGCGGGCGCCGAGGGCGTACTACCCGGCGATCCGTTGGAAGACATAGTCGTCCAGGTCTCGGCGGACGGTTCATCTACCTCCTTGAACAGTCTGCGCGGTACTGGATTCGGCCTGCTGGCTTTCGGACTGTCAGCTGAGCTGGTATCCGAACTCGACACGCAAGCCGAAATCCTTGCTCAGGCCCTTGCACCGGAAACCGTACGCGTGATCACCGTGGGAACTACCGACTCCACGGTTCCCGATGCCGAAGGCAATCTCGCATCTGCCCTCGGCGCACGTGTCGGCGAGATCTTCGTGATTCGGCCCGACGGATTGGTGCTGTGCCGCATCAGCGATCCCACGCAATTGAACGACGTGGCCAAACACCTCACCGCCGGCACTGCGCCGACGCACTTCGATACGGCACAGTCGGCGACAACTGCGGTGGTCGACGACGAGGGCCACCGCGAACACGTCTGGTTGGCACTGTCGAATGCACTGGATCAGGCTGATCCGTCCGACCGCGAAGCCATGTTGGCGCGCCTTGCCTTGATTCTCGGTTCGCAAGCTACGTCGACGAGCTTCGACGTAGCACTGAAAGACGCTGCCCTGAAATCTGCCACCCGATAGTTCAGACACAGCAACTCGGCCGCGCAGGATTGTCTCCTACGCGGCCGAGCGCATTCGCGGATGAAGCAAGTATTCAGTTGACCTCGGCCAATTCCTTTTCTTCCTCAGCGCGCCTTTCACGCACGGATCTTCCCCGCTGCGACCTTCCACGTACCAGCGGCGAGACGGTGATCGCCAAGCCCACCAGCGCGACTCCGGTAACCAGGATCAGTCCGGGATGGAACTGCTCGAATCCGGCGGTACCGGCGCCGGACGCGGTGTGCGATCCAGCGGTCACGAGGGCAGTGGTCAGAGCGAGCACGAGCGCCGCACCGACCTGAGCGGAGGTGTTCACCAGCCCGGACGCCAAACCCTGCTCCGAGTCGTCGACACCCGAGGTGGCCTGGGCCATGATCGAGGTGTACCCCAGCGCGAATCCGAGTCCGAGCAGGATGACGCTCGGCAGAATCGCCACGACGTACGACGGTGAATCGCTGCCCGCGAAGAGGAACCAGAGGTACCCGACGCTGAGCGAGGTCAGTGCCGCGATGATGAGCTTGGCACTGCCGTACAGGTCGACCAGCCGTCCGACGAACGGCGATCCGAATGCGACGATGATGCCCGCGGGCAGCAGTGCCATCGCCATCTTCAGGGGCGACCAGCCGAGGGCCGACTGCAGGAAGATCGTCATCATGAACTGGAAGCTCAGGTAGGAACCGAAGAGCGCGATGATGGCCAGATTTGCACGAACGATGGTGCCGACGCGCAGAAGCCCAAGTCGCACAAGCGGATGCGCCACCTTCTTCTCCACGAAGAAGAACGTCGCCAGAAGCACGGCTGCGACAGCGAACGAACCCAGCGTCATCGGGTGTGCCCATCCACGGGTCGGAGCCGAAACCATCGTGTACACCGTGAGAAGCATTCCCGTCACCAGGGTGACGGCGCCGACGAGGTCGTGTCCCCCGGTATCTGCGGGACGGTCCCGCGGAATGAGGAAGTACCCACCGATCAGCGCGATGACGGCAAACGGAACCGGCATCAGGAACGTGAATCGCCAACCGGCACTGGTCAACAGCCCACCGAGGATCAGACCGGACGAGTAACCACTGGCGCCGAACACGGAGAACACCGACAGCGCACGGTTACGGGCCGGACCTTCCTTGAACGTCGTGGTGAGAATGGACATTGCGGTCGGAGCGGTGAAGGCCGCGGCCAATCCCTTCACGAATCGTGATGCGATCAGCAGTGTTCCGTTGTCGACAAGGCCACCGACCAGCGAGGCGATTGCGAACACGGTCAGTGCGATCAGGAAGACCTTCCTGCGCCCGAGAAGATCGGCGGTACGTCCACCGAGTAGCAACAGGCCGCCGAATCCGAGGACGTAGCCGTTGATGATCCACTGCAGCGAGGTAGTGGACAGGCCCAGTTCATTGCCGATGGACGGAAGCGCGACGCCCACCATCGACACATCGAGACCGTCGAGGAACAACACGAGGCAGAGCACCGCGAGGATGCCCCACAGCTTGAGGGACCAGCCCTCCCCTGTGGCCGGATCCGAGGATTCCGTAGAAACCGGGGCTTCCGGCGAATCGAATGGTTTGAGTGTCGAGTCTGTGCAAGTCACGTCAGCGAGAATAGATGCACATGCACATAATGCACAAGCATTTAATGCGATTGCACGTAATCGAGTCTTCAACTAGAATGCGGTCGTGACGTCGGAATCCGAATTGCGCAACACCTGGCGCTCGCTGTCGACCAGCTACAACGACATCGCGTGCGAACTCGATCGCCAGATGCAGTCGGCGCATGGGCTGAGCATGAGCGACTTCGAGGCCCTCGACCGACTCATGGACGCCACGTGCGAACGTCCACGCATGCAGGAGCTTGCCTCGGAGATGTACCTGAGTCCCAGCGCGCTCTCCCGTAGCGTGGCCCGTCTCGAGAAGGCCGGACTGGTTCAGCGAGCACTGTGCGAGGCCGACCGGCGCGGAGTCTTCGTCGACGTCACCGACAAAGGACGTCAGGTACACGCGGACGCCAGCAAAATCCAACTGGCCGTACTGGATTCACGCCTGCGCGAGCAGTAGCCACACGTCAGCGGAGCACAACACAGCGCCCGGCCACCGGGCGAGGGCCGTTCCGGACTAGACTGAGCACATACCGACGCGCCTTTCTGTTGCCGTCGGCGATCGACAGCAGCGCAGCCAGCACGCTTTCACGCGGTCCTGGCCGAGGCAATCTGCCAGCGTTCCTGCGGCTTCTGCTAGTCCCTCAGGCTCCTGCCTGACATCTCTACCTGCTCCTATCGAGAGATACACAATTGAACAACGCACGCACCCTTGGAGTCATCGGACAGTCGAGCAAACCGGCAGAACGCCGGTTGCCGATCCATCCTGCGCATTTCGATCGCATCGATGCCGAACTACGTTCTCGGATCTACCTCGAAGAAGGCTACGGCCACCCCTTCGGCTACTCCGACGACTACCTCTCGCGCCTCGTTGCCGGAATCCGCACGCGCAAGCAGATTTTGGCGGAAACCGATGTGGTTCTGCTACCGAAGCCGTTGGTGCGTGACCTCGCCGAACTACGGTCAGGTCAGGTTCTCTGGGGCTGGCCGCACTGTGTCCAGGACACCGAACTGACACAGATCGCGATCGACAAGAAACTGACTCTCATCGCCTTCGAGGCCATGAACTTCTGGCACAGCGACGGATCGTTCAATCTGCATGTGTTCCACAAGAACAACGAGCTCGCCGGTTATTGCTCGGTACTGCACGCCCTGCAGTTGATCGGTTCCACCGGTGACTACGGCCGGCGTCTCACCGCTGCCGTGATCGGTTTCGGAGCCACTGCACGCGGCGCGGTCACAGCACTCAAGGCGCACGGTATCCACGAAGTGGACGTCCTCACCCAGCGTGGAGTCACCGCCGTCAGCTCCCCCATCCACTCGGCGCGCATGGTCTCGTTCGACAACAACAACGGTGACGTCCGTGGCAGCCACGTCATGCTCGACAACCACAGCGTGCCGGTGCCCGGCTTCTTGGCCGAGCACGACATCGTCGTCAACTGCGTACTGCAGAACACGGACGCCCCACTGACGTTCCTGACCGAGGAAGACCTCATGGACTTCCAACCCGGCAGCCTCATCGTCGACGTATCGTGCGACGAAGGCATGGGCTTCAGTTGGGCTCGCCCCACCTCGTTTGCCGAGCCGACCTTCATCGTCGGTGACAACATCACCTACTACGGTGTCGACCACAGTCCGTCATACTTGTGGAACTCCGCGTCGTGGGAGATCAGCGAATCACTTCTTCCCTACCTGCCCACTGTGATGGCAGGAGAGACGGCCTGGAAGGCAGACGAGACCGTCGACCGCGCCATCGAAATCCGGGACGGCGTCATCGTGAATCCCGCCATTACGCGTTTCCAGCACCGTTCGGCGGACTACCCGCACGCTGTCATCGCGGAGTAGGCGCCCCGATCAGGCCTGGCCGGCTGCCGCGTTGATCGGTGCCATGTCGAAATAGTCGCGCCAGGCTTTGATCTTTCCGTCCTCGACTTCGAACACCCCCATGACCGGGAGCGCTACCTCGTCGCCGTTGATGGTGAAGACGTCGACGCGCTCGTTCATGACGGTGTTGCCGTCCGCGACCTGACGCTTGATCTGAAAGTCGATGTTGCCGAAGGCACCGACAAACTGCTCGATGAACGCCCGGACGGCCTCGCGACCGACCACGGGCTCCATCGGGATGTTGTGATAAACGACGTCATCGGTGAAGTAGTCGACGATCTTTGCAACATCGGCGTCTGCCCACAGCGCGCAGAATTCGATGATCAGCTTGTCCGATGTCATTGTGTGCCAGCCTCTTTCGAATCGTCTTCGTGGGGTTCGATGATTGCCAGGATGCTTTCGATCTCGCCTGCCGGTATCCCGAAGTACTCGGTGACGAAAACCGTGACGGCCGGTACCTGGCCAGGTGTTCCGAGGTCGAGCAGATACCGGGCTACGACGCTCTCGCCCCACTCACGCAGCGCGAGTTCACGTATCGCCACGATTCCGCGATATTGCTGGCCTTGTTCGAGCTCGTTGCTGATGAAGGCGCCGCTGTCACCGGTTCGCTGACCGTTCTCGACCCGCCAGGCGTCGGCGGCGAAGCGGACCTTCGTTGCGTCATGAGTGAGCAATGCGTTCACGTATTCACGCGCCATGGCGACGCGTCCGCTGACCGCAGACTCCGTGGAGTGCTTGGCAATTGCGCCCAGGATCGACTCCGACAACTCCGGTCGGCAGATCAAGAGATCCGGCAGGTACGGATGAGATTCGTTGTAGAGCAGCGGCGAACCGTCGATGCGGCTGCAATGCAGTCCCGCCGCCTGTGCGACGCCGACGGGTGCAGCCGAATCCCATTCCCACTGCCCACCGGCGTGCAGGTACGCGTCGACCTCGCCGCGCACCACCGCCATCGCCTTGGCGCCGGCCGATCCCATGTGCACCACGTCGGCGCCGAGTTCGGCTGCCACCGCTTCGGTGAATGCGGGTGGTCGCGATCCGCTGACTACTACGCGGAGCGGCGAGTTGGCGGCAACCGAAGCTGCCTCGTCGCCACTGGAGTACACCGCTCCGAGCGCCGGCTGAGCAACCGCGGCTGCGGTAATTCCGCTACCGCGCTCCCAAAGCGCCACGTGCACTGCCCAATCCGCATGATTCGGCAAGCCGTATTCCTTGGAGCCGTCCAGCGGATCGATGATCCAGACCCGAGCTGCATCCAGACGACTGCGATCGTCGGCAGATTCCTCAGAGAGCACGGCATCGCCCGGCCGCTCGGCAGCCAACCGGTCGAGGATGTAGGAATCGGCGGCCTTGTCGCCCCGGCGACCCAGTTCACGACCGCCGTCGACACCAAGACCCTCGGCTCGGATCCCCAGGAGGATCGCACCGGCGGCCTGCGCCAATTCCGCCGCGAGTGCCTCGTCGGCGATTCTGCTGTGTGTGGATTCGCTCACCGGTCCAACACTTCCATAATTCGCAGCGCAAGTTCGGTAGGCGTTCCGTCTTCGGGTCTGATCACCAACTCGGGACTTGTCGGAGCTTCGTAGGGATCGTCGACTCCGGTGAATCCCGTGATTTCCCCGGCCCTGGCCTTGGCGTACATGCCCTTGGGGTCTCGGGCTTCACATTGCTCGATCGGGGTGTCGACGTAGACCTCGACGAACTTCAGCCCGGCGGCCTCGTGCGCCGCCCGCACTCGATCACGATCTTCGCGGTACGGGCTTATCAGGCAGGCCACTGCCACTGCACCTGAATCAGCGAACAACTGCGCCACCGAGCCGACTCGGCGGACGTTCTCGGCGCGGTCATCGGCACTGAATCCCAGATCCGCGTTCAATCCGTGCCGGAGGTTGTCGCCGTCGAGGCGGTACGCCGGGATACCCGCGGCCACCAACCGCCGCTCGAGTTCCACCGCGATCGTCGACTTACCCGAGGCCGAGAGACCGGTGAGCCAGACCGTGGCGCCGGCAGTCGCACGTTCCTCGCGAGAAACCTCCGAACTGTGCCAGACGACGCGCGATTCCTTGAGTGTCGGACCGTTGATCATTCCGGCGGCGACGGTATTGCCCGTGGTCTCGTCCACGAGAATGAAGCTGCCCGTCACGCGGTTGCGGCGGTAGGGATCGAACATCAACGGCTGCTGCGTCTTGATCGAGATGCGGCCGATCTCGTTGAGGGACAGAGATTCTGCCTTCTCGTCGCGGTGCAGCGAATTGACGTCCAGCCGGTAGTCGAGCTTGACGATCTGCGCTTTCGTGGAGCGCGTGGTGTGCAGCAACGAGTAGCGATTGTTCTCCGACAGAGTTGTCTGTTCGGTCAACCAACAGACCATCGCATCGATTTCCTGCCCGACCTGCGGCCGGTTGTTGAGTCGACACAATTGGTCCCCGCGGCTGACGTCGAGATCGTCGGTCAGCTCGATGCATACGGCCGAGGGCGCAAACGCTTCGTCGATCACGTCACCGCCCGGCCCGTGGACTGCCTTCACCGTCGAGGTGAATCCTGAAGGCAAAGCCACGATTTCGTCGCCGGGCTTGAAGACGCCACTGGCCACCGTTCCGGCGTATCCACGGAAATCGTGGAGGTCGGCGTCGGTCTGCTTCTGCGGACGGATCACGTACTGCACCGGAAACCGAGCGTCGATCAAGTTGCGGTCCGACGCGATGTGCACCTGCTCGAGATGGTGCAGCAGAGAAGGCCCGTCGTACCAGGACATGTTCTCGGTCCGGGCAACGATGTTGTCCCCCAACAGCGCCGAGACCGGAATGAACGTCAGGTCGTGGACGTCCAACTTGATCGCGAACTGTCGGAATTCTTCCTTGATCTCCTCGAACCGTTCCTGAGACCAGCCCACGAGGTCCATTTTGTTCACACACAGCACGAGGTGGGGTATCCCCAGGAGAGTGGACAAGAAGGCGTGCCGCCGCGTCTGTTCGAGCACCCCTTTGCGAGCATCCACCAGGATCAGGGCAAGATCGGCCGTCGACGCGCCGGTCACCATGTTGCGGGTGTACTGCTCGTGCCCGGGAGTGTCCGCGATGATGAACTTCCGATGAGGGGTCGCGAAATACCGGTGGGCCACGTCGATCGTGATGCCCTGTTCACGCTCGGCGCGCAATCCGTCGGTCAGTAGCGCGAGGTTGGCGTACTCGTCGCCGCGTTCTCGGCTGCTCCGTTCCACGGCCTCGAGTTGGTCCTCGAAGATCGACTTGGAGTCGTAGAGCAACCGGCCGATGAGTGTCGATTTTCCGTCGTCGACACTGCCCGCTGTAGCGACTCTCAGCAGTTGCGGCATCAGAAGTACCCCTCTTTCTTACGATCTTCCATGCCAGCTTCGGAAATCCGGTCATCAGCTCTGGTTGCGCCACGCTCCGTGATACGGCTCGCCGCAACTTCTTCCACGACAGCGCCCGGTGTTTCGGCCGACGATTCGACACATCCGGTACACGTTGCGTCGCCGACCGTACGGAAGCGCACCAACGCCTCGTAGGACTCTTCGCCGGCGCGAAGCTCGAGGAAACGGGTGCGTGCCAACAACATTCCGTCGCGTGGAACCACCTCGCGACGATGGGCGTAGTAGATGCCGGGGAGGTCGATCTGCTCGCTCTCGATGTACTGCCAGATGTCGAGCTCTGTCCAGTTCGAGAGCGGGAAGATCCGAATATGTTCGCCCTTACGGTGTTTGCCGTTGTACAGGTTCCACAGTTCAGGTCGCTGCACCTTCGGATCCCATTGCCCGAACTCGTCCCGGAAGCTGAACACCCTCTCTTTGGCGCGCGCCTTCTCCTCGTCTCGGCGAGCACCACCGAACACGGCGTCGAACTTGTTGTCGCGAATTCCGCGCAGCAACGCGTGCGTCTGCAGGCGATTGCGACTGGAACCGACTCCGGTGTCCTCGATGACGCGACCGGCGTCGATGTCGTCCTGCACGCTGGAGACGACAAGACGCAGGTTGAAGCGATCGACCGTCTGGTCGCGGAATTCGATCACCTCGTCGAAATTGTGACCGGTGTCGACGTGCATCACAGCGAACGGCAGTGGGGCAGGCCAGAATGCCTTGGCCGCTACGTGCAGCATCACGACGGAATCCTTACCTCCGGAGAACAGGAGGACCGGCTTTTCGAAAGTCGCTGCGACTTCGCGGAATATATGGACCGCCTCCGCTTCGAGTGCTCGCAGATGCGACAACTCGTAGGCGGGCGGGGTCTGGAGTGTTGCCATGTCTTTCGCTCCTGAGCATCACGTACTCCGTGCGGAACACCATTTCCGCATCGGTACATTTATGTACCGGACTGGTTCTAAATTGAACGCAATCACAGAATAGAACTCGTTCTACCCAAAGGTCAATGACCGGCAATCAGACGTCACAGACCGCGAACCGGACTCCTGCCACCAACTTCCGCCGTCACCGCATCCGCCGCCGCAACCAGCACCGCGGCGCGGCGCTCGATCTCGGCGCCCGTGATCGCCCCACCCACATACAGAGTGAGCACAAGGGCCTGATGCCCCTCGGCGTCATAGGTCGGGGCCGCGATGAGACTGACGGGATGCTCGTCGTCAGAGCTGATGTCACGTCCGAGATACACCCTCTCGCCCAGGCTCGACACCATCTCACCGAGCAGTTCACGCACCTCCGGCGGAAGATCGTGCGTCGCAACGCCCGCCATCAGCGTGTGCAGTCGCTGCCCGACGGGATCCAGACTCTCGACCAGATACCCCGCAGCGCGACACTCGCGGACCACGTTCCACAGACGCTCGCGATCCAAGCGCACCGGCAGGCTCGGCTCTTTGCTCAGCCAACTGTCCATGTCGTGATCCGAACCCCAGAGGACGTACATCAGCCCGACCGGCGGAGCGAACGGGTACACCTGACCGACCTTGGCAGCGCGACGCGCGCCGATCGGTCCGGTCACTTCGAGAACGCTGATCTGATCACCGATCACACCGGACGCCGTGCACGTCGTCCCGAACTCCGTGCTCACTTTCTCCAGATGGGTGCGGGCAATGGGTCCGACGGCAAATCCCCGCTGAGCTGCACGTCCGGCTGCGATCAAGGCCGGACCGAGCCCATAGGTCTTCGACACCTCGTCCCGAGTCAGGTATCCACGATCAGCCAGCGCCGTGAGGATTCCCAAGCAGGTGGGCTTGCTGATCTCGAGCGCGCGGGCCAGTTCCGACAGCCCGAACCGCTGATCAGGGCGACCGACGAGGTAGTCGAGCACCTGAACCACCCGTTCGGTGGGAGGCGATTGTCTCCCCCTCGGGCGTCCCTCTTCAGGCGTCTTCTCCGGTCCACCCATTGACCACTCCCTAGAACGCGTTCTATTGTCGAAATACCCAACATCTACCAAATAGGTACATATTTGTACCACGACGCTCTGGACCGGCGACATAGTCGGAACTGTGAGGAGCCAGCGTGCTGACGGACCCGTTTGCCGAGGCGATCGCCGAAGCCGAGAAATTGATCGAGACTGCGCCGCACATCAGATCCGAACAGGATCTACTGGAGGGATACCAATATCTGGCCGGCGGAATCATCGCGACGACGCATGCCGCCTGGGCCGGCGAAAAGACCCATCCGAGTTTCATCCAGGGCACCGGACCATTCACCAAGATGGGCCTCGACAACCCCGACACTCTGTACTTCGGCGCCCGTATCAACGACGACAAGGAATACAAGGTCACCGGAAAGCGCGGCACCACAGCCGATCTCAGCTTCCAGGTGTTGAGTGGGAACTACACCAACTCGAACGTTCCCGGCAGCGAAATCGCCTTCGACGACCGCGAGCTGGAGATAGACGACGACGGCAACTTCGTCGCTTGGTTCGGCCCCGGCCCCGCCGACGGCCGAGCCAACTACTACACCCTGGCGCCCGGATCCTCGCAGCTGGTCGTTCGCGAGGTCTACAGCGACTGGAGTCAGCAGCGCGGCGTGATCCGCATCGAGCGCACCGATTCGATCGGGATCGCGCCGCCACCTCTCACCGCCGAAGAGACCGAGAAGCGTTACGCCCGGGCTGGGAAGGCACTGGTCACGCGGGTCAAGACGTGGCTCCAGTTCCCGGAGTGGTTCTACCTCAAGCTCGCGGTCAACACCATGACCGAACCACGCCTGACACCGGGCGGGCTGGCAACGCAGTACTCGTCGGTGGGACATTACGAACTCACCGACGAGCAGGCGATGATCATCACCGTTCCCGCCTCCGACGCACCGTATCTCGGCTTCCAACTGGGGAGCCTCTGGTACATCTCACTGGACTACGTCAATCATCAGACCTCCCTCAACAACGGCCAGGCACAGGTCGATCCGGACGGGATGGTTCGAATGGTGGTCAGCGAGAAGAACCCCGGTGTCACCAACTGGATCGAAACCGTCGGACATCCGCGCGGCATTCTGCAGTTCCGTTGGCAGCGCGTGTCCCGCGAGCTGACGCCGCAGGACGGTCCCACCGTCGAAATCGTCGCCGTCGCAGATATTGCGAAGCACCTGCCGCATTTCGACACCAACGCCATCACCGCCGAGGACTGGGCAGCGCGCATTGCCCAGCGCCAGGCCGCCATCGACAACCGAATGCTGGGGTAATCATGACCGCCTTGCTCGAAGACCGTGTAGTAGTCATCTCCGGAGTCGGCCCGGCACTCGGCCGCGCTCTGGCCCTTCGATGTGCGTCGGCCGGCGCGAGTCTTGTTCTCGCAGCACGTACGCAATCGCGACTCGACGACGTTGCGAAGGAAATAGTCGATGCCGGTGGGCGCGCCGTCACCGTTGCCACCGACATCACCGACCAGGCTTCCGCCGAGAATCTGGTGGCCGAGTCCATTGCCGCCTACGGCAAAGTGGACACTCTGATCAACAATGCATTCTCGATTCCGTCGATGAAACCGTTGGCTCGCACCGATTACCAGCACATCCGCGACAGCATCGAACTGACCGTGCTGGGTGCGTTGCGCCTGACTCAGCTGTTCACGCCGGCACTTGCCGAGTCGGACGGCTCCGTGGTGAACATCAATTCGATGGTGTTGCGGCATTCGCAAGAGCGTTACGGCAGCTACAAGATGGCGAAGTCGGCCCTGCTCGCCATGTCGCAGTCCCTGGCCACCGAACTCGGCCCGCAGGGAATTCGTGTCAATTCGATTGCACCCGGCTATATCTGGGGAGACACCCTCAAGGGATACTTCGCGCACCAGGCGGAGAAGTTCGGCATGACCGTCGAGCAGATCTACGAGCACACTGCGTCGAACACCGACCTCAAGCGCCTGCCGACGACGGATGAAGTATCCGACGCGGCGATCTTCCTGGCGTCTCCGATGGCCAGCGCGATCACCGGCCAATGCATCGACGTCAACTGCGGCGAATTCCATCACTAGGAGCACCATGACTGAACGCACTCACGTCGGCACCGTCGAGGATCTCCACGCCTCGGCGACACGGATGACCGGACTGACGGACTTCGGCGTCGACGATTACACCGAAGCTCTGTCGGTCCTGCTCGAGTCCTACGACCGCGACGAGGATCTGACGCCCTTCGGCAGCAAGATCTCTCGGGTATTCCTTCGCGGCGCCCTGGTGGCCCGTCTGCTCAGCGAATCGGCGTGGAAGGAGCATCCGGAACACGCCGACGTCAAGATCGAGCGGCCGATCTTCGTCACCGGATTGCCACGGACGGGCACCACTGCCTTGCACCGCCTCCTCACGGTCGACCCGGCTCACCAGGGCCTCGAGATGTGGCTGACCGAGTTCCCTCAGCCTCGCCCGCCTCGCGATACGTGGGAATCGAACCCGGTCTTCGCCAAGATCGAGGAGACATTCGGTCAACACCACGTCGAGCATCCCGAATTCATGGGCGTGCACTACATGTCGGCCAGCGAAGTCGAAGAATGTTGGCAACTCTTGCGTCAGACGTTCAAGTCCGTGTCGTACGAGTGTCTGGCCAATCTACCCACGTACTCCGCATGGCTGAAGGACCAGGAGTGGTCGAACGCCTATGCACGACACAAGAAGAACCTGCAGCTGATCGGTCTGCCCGATCAGGATCGACGGTGGGTCCTCAAGAACCCGAGCCACCTGTTCGCGCTCGACGAATTGATGGAGGCGTACCCCGACGCGCTTGTCATCCAGACTCACCGCTCCCCTTCGACGATCATTCCGTCGGTATGCAGCCTGGCCGCCCAGGCGACAGAGGGTTGGTCGAACACGTTCACCGACAAGGTGATCGGCGAAAGTCAGCTCGAATTGTGGGCCAGGGGGCTCGAGCAGTTCGACAGTGCACGCGCACACCACAATCCCGCACAGTTCATCGACGTCGACTATCAGGACTTCGTCACCGATCCGCTGGGAACCGTCGAGAACATCTACACGCATTTCGACATCCCGTTGACATCTACCGCCCAGCAGTCGATGGAGGCCATGCACGAGGAAAGCCGCTCGGGTGCTCGCAAACCGTCGCACAAGTACACGCTCGAGGAGTTCGGCCTGACGAAGGAGCAGGTGGAAGAGCGATTCGGAGCTCGCTGACCACGGTTGGTCGACGACCTTGCTGACGACCTTGCTGACGACTGAAGCCCCCGCCGAACGGCGGGGGCTTCAGTACGAAACTCAGTCAGCTGCTGAAATGCTCACCGAGCAACCGATCCAACTCCGTCGGCGCCTCGTCGGGGATCCAGTGGCTCACACCCCGGAGAACTTCGAACCGGTACGGACCGTCGACAAACGCGGGGGTGAGCGCAGACCCTTTGGGTCCGATGGCGGCGTCGCCGTCACTCCAGACGTGCAGGGTCGGCACGGTGACCCGGGCAGCTTCCGGGTTCGGCTTGGTCATACACATCGCGCGATACCAGTTCAGACCACCCCGCAGCCGGCCGGGAGCCAGCATGGCATTCAGATCGCGCCGTGCGTTCTCCGGCGTCTGCCCGCTCGAGATCAGGAACTTCTCACCCGCCGAGGTGGAGGACAGAACCTTCTCGGGAACGAACGGCAATTGGAACGCCCCCATGTACCACGACTTCAGTCCTTGTGTGCTGGTCACCATCGCCTTGATGAACGCCAGTGGGTGCGGAACCGACACCGCGGTCACGGTATCGAGCAAGTCCGGCCGTTCGGCGGCCACCTGCCATGCGACTGCGGCACCCCAGTCGTGGCCGACCAGGTGCACTTTGCCCACCCCGAGCGCGTCGATCAGTGCGACAGTGTCAGCAGCTAGTTCGGACCCGCGGTACGCCCAGCGCGCTTTCGGCCGCGCGCCGGGTGAGTACCCTCGCTGATCCGGTGCGACGGTCCGGAAGCCGCGGTCGTGCAGTAGCGGTGCGAGCTGATCCCACGAGCTCGAATCCTGCGGAAATCCGTGCAGGAGAACCACGACCGGACCGTCGGCGGGTCCTTCGTCGCGTACGTCGAAGGTCAGCCCGGACCGGGAGTACGAGGAGAGGCGATCCGCCGGTGTAGTCATAGCGCCACGCTAGTCTTCGCGGCCCGCGTAATCGGAGCCTTTTCACCGGCGCGCAGGAACTGGCCTGTCTTTTCGATGCCGAATCCGGGGGCGAATTCGCCGTCGCGGTAGACGAGTCGGCCGTTGATCACCGTAGCGACGGCTGCGTCGTCGCTGCGGTTGACCATCCGGCTGATCCCGCCGTACTCGGGAACCTTTGCCTCGAACAACCCGTCCACCGACTCGTCGAGGCCGGCCGGGTCGATGACAACGAAGTCCGCGCGGTCACCCTGGCGCAGATGTCCGGCGTCGATGCCGTACCAGTCCGCCAGTTCGCCGGTCAGGCGGTGGATTGCGCGCTCGATGGTGAGGAACGGCTTGCGGTCACTCTGAGCGTCCTTGACGCGCTTGAGGAGTCGCACGGGGTAGTTGTAGAACGCCATGTTGCGCAGATGTGCGCCGGCATCGCCGAAGCCCATCTGCACACCGGAACTCGCGGCGAGTTTCTTCGCGAACTTGGGCCGGTGATTGGCAATGGTGGTGCGCCAGCGAAGATCTCGCCCGTACTTCACGACCAGGTCGAGGTACGCGTCCACCGGGTGCACTCCGCGGATGTCACCGACCTGACCGAAGTTCTTGCCGATCAACGTCTCGTCCGGGCATCCCACGATGACCGCATCGTAGAAATTGCGATGCCAGATGCGGGGTGAGAACTTGTTGTCGTAGTCCTTACGGAATGCGCGACGGTACGACTCGTCCTGGAGCAGTTCGTTGCGCTCCACCTGGTCCTTGAGGTGCAAAGCGGCGGCGCCGGCACCGAACTCCTCGAACACGACCAGGTCGATTCCATCCGCGTAGACGGTGAAGGGAACCGGAAGGTGCTGCCACTTGAAATCGGTCTTGGCGAAGCGATTGAGCAGTGGGGCCGCAGCGAGCATGAAGTACACGATCACCGGGTAGGCCTTCGAATCCGCACCGGAGAGCAGCGACGTCTTGAGCGGCTTCTTGCGTCCGATCGCCGAGCTTTCGGCGAAGAACGCCGCGACGTTCGGATGCAGGTTGATGGTCGGAGCGCTCTGCAAGATCTTGCCGCGATCGCGAAGGATGCGGTTGAGGAATCGGAACTCTTTCCACCGTGCATACGTAGACGGCAAAGAGCGAGAACGATATTCGTCGCCGTCGATCTTGTCGAGGGCATTGGTCATCGACGACAGGCCGAGCATCCCAGCGTCGATGGCGTCCTCGAGCATCGAGCCCATCCGGCCGAGTTCCGAGCGAGTCGGCTTGACCTTCTTGTCGGTACCGCGCCCCAGTCCGAGTACGTGCGTGCGGATATCGGAATGACCGATGAAGGCCGCGACATTGGGTCCGAGGGGAAGGGCTTCGAGGGCGGCGGTGTACGCCGCGGGACCGGTCCAGGTCTTGTTCGCTTCGAGGATGCGCAGCACCGCGTCGTGGGGAACTGCTTCGACCCGGCTGAACAGATCCGCGATCTCGCGCGGCGTCGAATACACCGTCGACAGCGAGCAATTGCCGAGCACGACCGTCGTGACGCCGTGGCGAACCGATTCCGGAAGCCCTGGACTGACCAAGGCTTCGGCGTCGTAGTGCGTGTGGACGTCGACAAAGCCGGGGAGAACCCATTTGCCGGCCGCGTCGATCACTTCTGTGTCCGGCCCGATCTCGAGGCGCGTCGTGGACACCTCCGCGACCACGCCCTCTCGAATTCCGAGATTACGACGCAGACCTGGAGCCCCCGTCCCGTCGAACCACAACCCGTCGTTGACCACGATGTCGAAAGCAGACACTGTTGGACTCCTCGCCTCACGTATGTGTTACCTCACGTTATAGACAGCGTTGAGTAAAAGTCAATGAACCATTCGAACCAATACATAAGATGACGGAATGGCTGCAGTCCCCCGCTCCCCCGAAGACCGTCAGAGGCAAATCCTCGAGGTGGCAGTACACATGTTGCGGACCGAGCCTTTCGACCAACTGTCGATGGATCGCGTCGCAGCCGAGGCCGGTGTCTCGCCGCCACTGCTGTTCCACTACTTCAAGAACAAGAAGGGTTTCCAGAACGCCATCCTCGAGGCCGCCTCGGCCGATCTCGAAGATCGAATGCGACCGGATCCCGAGCTACCCATCACGTCCCAGCTGCGCTCAGGTATCGAGACATTCGTCGACGCCGTTATCGAGCACCCCACCATTTACCTCGCCGTGATGCGTATGGCCGGCAGTGGCGACGTTCGAATGCGCACGATCTACCGAGGCATGCGCCGCACTTTCACCACGTGGATCGTCGCTGCGCTGACGAATCTAGGCATCGAATCGAATGCGACCGTGGAGGCGACAATCGCCGGGTGGCAGGCATTCATGGAGGAAATCGTCGTCAACTGGATCGACGAGCCGACGCTCGAGCGAGGCGAAATGGTCGACCTCTGCGAACGAATCTTCTACCACTGCCTACCGGCAGCGGGCATCAGCGTGGAGCAAATAGTGGCAGCCACCGTTGTCGCGACGGCCAGTGAGTCCGGCGCAACACAACTGTGATCTTCGTGCCGGGGTTTCACAGGTGGTCACGATTGGGTATCTTGCTTGCAGTGGCACTGGACCACGACCCCAACACATGAAGGATCCAACATGGAGTCTGTCGAAAACGTATTGCCCGAGGGTGTCAAGCTCGAAGACGTCTTGAGTGTCCTCAAGGTCGCAGTTGCGGGCATCGGCCTCATCAGCGCACTTTCGGCATTCAGCTGATCGCAAAGCGTCATCGACAGGCCGGACTTCGGGGAGTCCGGCCTGTTTTTTGTTTACGTTCCTGAACAATCCGTGAACTTTTCAGCAACTTCAGCGCAAAGCGGTCATTTCGACCCAAACAAGCGTCCAGTTTGCTACCTTGTGTCTGCGACACAAGGTCGTACAGAAACACCACGCAGACACAACCTTGTACATACACACCTGTACATACGACACGGAGGACCGAAACATGGGTTCCATCAACACCCTCAGCGCCGTCATCGACATCATCAAGGTCGTCCAGCCGTTGATCGCCAAGCTCAACCTCAGCTGATTCGCTTGGACCACACCCCTGCCAGGGCGTAACTCGAAATGGGGCCGACATCGTCGGCCCCATTTTCCGTAGGTGCCCTATCTCAGCCGAGTGCCTTCTTGATCTCTCCTGCCAGTACCGACGCCAGCTGCGGCGGCACCGCATTGCCGATCATCGTGCGCACCGCTCCCCACTTACCCTCGAAGACGTAGTCGTCGGGAAAGGTCTGGAGGCGAGCAGCTTCTCGAACGGTCAACGATCGCGTGTGTTTCGGATGCACGTTGCGTGAAGCCGAGATCATCCCGAAAGTGGTTCCGACCGTGGACGCCGGCTCGTCCCACCGGAGGCGCTTGTACGTCGTGTTGTATCCGGACGACGGTCGCATGGCCGGATCTTCGTTGTCGTGAGCCGACATTCCTTCCGGTACATCACGCAGCCACCGCAAGACGTGCTCGGGATGCTCGACGGCCCAGTGCAGCGGGTCCGTCTCGCAAGCCTGCCCGGATTCCAGCGGGGCCAGGTCGACGGTGGCATCGCGAAAAGTCCTCAGCGGCGCAACACCATTCACGCCGTGAGTCTTCGGCGGAAAACGCAGCGGCCCGATACCACTGTCGCGGCGGGTCGCCACGATGAACACTCGTTCCCGGAACTGCGGGACGCCGTAATCCTGCGCATTGACCGTGTTGACCGACGCGTCGTAACCGCATGCAGCCATCTCGCCGAGAATCCGGTCGACGACCATCCCACCGTCCGGGTCTTTCATGCTCAGCAGCAGCCGAACATTTTCCATCACCACGACCTTCGGCCTCACCAGATCGGCGAGCTCGAGTAGGTTCCGGAAGAGATGGTTACGCGGATCGTCGCGGTCTCGCCGGCCGGCGAGACTGAAACCCTGACACGGCGGCCCCCCGGCCAACACATCGATATTCACCTGTGCCAGAAGATCTTTCACACGGGCTTCGTCGATCGCCCGGATGTCCTCACCGAGGCACTTCGCGCCGGGGAAGTTCCGATCGAAGGTCGCGCGCGCCTCCGGCACGACTTCGATGTATCCCTCCACCGAAAACCCCGCCATCCGAAAGCCTTCGGCCATACCGCCACAACCGGAGAACGCCGTCAATACGGTGGGGCCACCGTTTCCTGCCCCCGCGACCGCACGCCTGGCCACCGAGGCGGGGTCGTTGACCGGTGTCGCTCGACGCGCACGGGTACTACCGCTCGATCGCTTCCGGGGGGCCGCGTACGTGCCCTCACGCTTGGCCGCTTCCAGCGCGGAGAGGGCCGTGAGAACTGCTCGTTCCGCCGGTGGCTTCGGATACGCCTTGTCGAGTTCCCACGCGGAGACGACGGCTGACGAGACTCCCGCCTGGCGGGCGAACTGGAACTGACTGATCCCCACGTGCAAGCGCCGCGATCGCAGGTCCTGTCCCGAAATCAATTCAGTGCCTCACTCATGTGGTCCGCTCGCTCCGGCAGCCCAGACTATCGCAGCCGACCCCGCGAACCGGGACCACACAAGAGAGACCGGCAGGCGATATGCCTGCCGGTCTCCGACACGAGCGGATGACGGGACTCGAACCCGTGTGAACGGCTTTGCAGGCCGGTGCCTAGCCACTCAGCCACACCCGCGTCAGTGAGTAACTCTGCCCTGAGTGACGATCTCGAACCACAGTTCCGCTCAGCATGATTCGAGTGCATTCTCACCAAGCGTTCCAGTCTCTGGGAAAAGTGCGGGCCTTTCGGGAACAAATCGGTCAGTCTCGATGCTGACTCCCTCGGTGGGCGCAGGTCATTCGATTGCGGCCCGAATTTCGACCGAACGACCGAGCAGTTCGCCAGACCCAGACAACCCAGAAGGTTTCATGAGTGCCGAGAACACCGCCATCGCCCCGCTTGTGAAGGCAGCCCCGCCCGTGAAGGCAGCCCCGCTGGAAACGAGCAGTATCGACCGTAAGCCGAGCGTCGGGAAGATTCTTGCCCTCGGTTCCATGACTGCACTCGGACCCTTCACCATCGACATGTACCTGCCCGCGCTGCCGGATATCGGTGCCGATCTCGGAGTCTCGTCGTCAACGGTTCAGCTGACGATCACCGGAACCCTCTTCGGCCTCGCACTCGGACAGCTGTTGGTCGGGCCGCTCTCGGACACTCTCGGCCGCAAGAAGCCGCTGCTCGCCGGGATCGGTGTGCACATCCTGGCTTCGCTGCTGGCGGTCTTCGCACCGAGCATCGCTGTCCTCGGCATCCTGCGGGTTTTCCAGGGCATGGGCGCGGCGGCCGCAGCAGTGGTCACCATGGCGATCGTCCGCGACCTCTACAGCGGTAACACCGTTGCCGTCGTGATGAGCCGGCTGATGCTCGTGCTCGGCGTTGCGCCGATCCTGGCGCCCAGCATCGGTGGCGCCCTCCTCGTCGCCCTCGACTGGCGCGGGATCTTCGTCGTCCTGGCACTGATCGGCGTCGGCACAGCGATGATCGGTGCGTTCGGACTGTCCGAAACATTGCCGAAGGAAAAGCGTCGCCCGAGCGGATTGACGTCGGTTCTCCGTACCTACGGTTCGCTGCTCGGCGACCGCACGTTCATGGTCCTCACGCTCGTATCCAGCGTCGGCATGGCGTCGTTGTTCGCGTATGTCTCGGGCGCGTCGTTTGTCTATCAAGATCAGTACGGCCTCAATCAACAGGAGTTCGCGCTGCTCTTCAGTGCGGGCGCGATTGCGTTGATCGGCGCTTCGCAGGTCAACGTCCGACTGCTCGATCGGTGGACTCCCCAGCAGATCACCAAGTGGGCCCTCGTGGCTGCCGTTGTCTCCGGGGCCGTCGTCATTGCTGTCGCGGTCCTGGAACTGGGCGGGCTCGCCGGATTCGTGATCGCACTGTGGGTCATGGCCGGTGCCATCGGGTTCGTTCTGCCCAACGCCCCGGCACTGGCCCTCGCTCGTCACGGCGAAGCGGCCGGTACTGCCGCGGCAATGCTCGGTGCATTCCAGTTCGGCGTCGGTGCGGCCATCGCGCCGGCAGTCGGTCTACTGGGAAACACGAGCACAGCCCTGGCCGTCACGATGACGGCGTGTGTGTCGCTCGGTCTGATCGCTCTTCTGGCTACGACCCGAAAGAGTGAATCGGTCTAACCGGCAGCGGAGAACCACTCGCTGTAGAAGGTGGCAAGTCCCAGGACGCACGAGATCGCGACGAAGATCCAGAATCTTGCGATCACGACGGTTTCCGGCCAACCGAGTAACTCGAAGTGATGATGGATCGGGGCCATCTTGAATACGCGTCGACCGGACGATCGGAAGACCAGAACCTGGATGATCACCGACAGGATCTCAGCGACGAACAGGGCGCCGATGATGACCATCAGCAGCTCGGTGTGCGTCGTGACGGACAGGCCGACAACCAGGCCGCCGAGTGCCAAGGAGCCGGTGTCGCCCATGAAGATCTGAGCCGGGGCGGCATTCCACCAGAGGAAGCCGAGGCACGCCCCGCCTGCGGCGGCAGCGACGATCGCTAGATCGAGAGGGTCACGAACGTCGTAGCAACCGGCGGCAGGCTCGAGGACACACGAGTTCCGGTACTGCCAACCGGCGATGACGACGTAGGTCCCCAGGATCATGCCCATCGAACCGGCCGCGAGACCGTCGAGGCCGTCGGTGAAATTGACGGCGTTGGACCAGGCGAACACCAGAATGCAGAAGAAGACCACAAAGCCGATGGCACCCATGGAGAACACCGAGATGTCACGAACATGGGACAGGTACTGGCTTCCGGGAGTGACTCCGTTGTTGTTGGAGAACTGCAGGAACAAAATGCCGAAGATGATGGCACTCGCCAGCTGACCGACGGTCTTCGCTGTCTTGTTGAGCCCGAGATTGCGCTTCTTACGGATCTTGATGAAGTCGTCGAGAAAGCCGACGATTCCCAGTGACGTGGCGAGCGCGAGAACCAGCCAACCGGATGCAGACAGCCGCGGTAGCCGCGAGCCGAATCCGATGATGTGTGCCGCCAGGTAGCCCGCCCACATACCGGCGATGATCGCGATCCCGCCCATCGACGGGGTGCCACGCTTGCCCTGATGACTCTGCGGACCCTCGATCCGAATCTCGTGCCCGAGCCCCTGCCGCGAAAGCACACGAATGAGAAACGGAGTCAGGAAGAGCGCGACGAACAACGAGACGCCACCCGCTACGAGGATTGAAATCACCCGTGGGACTCTACAGACGTAAGCGGCTGCGACACACAATCAGACAAGGCACCCGACCGCTTGCCAGCATGGGATGATCGAACTTATGTCTCCCCCCGCGCCGCTCCCCCTCGACCCCATCGAAGAGGCGCATCGTCAGTGGACGAAGCACGGTTGGAGCGATGTCGCCGACGGTATGGCTGCGGTCACGTCGGTGATGCGTGCGCAGCAGATCATGATGGCGCGGGTCGAAGAGGTACTCAAGCCTCTCGGGCTGACCTTCGCCCGCTACGAACTGCTGACGCTTCTCACCTTCACCAGGTCGGGCGCACTCCCGATGGCCAAGGCAAGTGCCCGACTCCAGGTTCACCCCACCAGCGTCACCAATGCCGTCGACCGTTTGGAGAAAGCGGAGTTGGTCAGGCGGGTCCCGCATCCCAGCGATCGCCGTGCAACGCTCATCGAGATCTCGGACGCCGGTCGCGCACTGGCCCTCGAAGCGACCGAAATGCTCAACAGCAAGGTGTTCGCTCACCCCGGACTCCAGCAGGACAAGCTCGAGCAATTGGTGACGATCCTCACTGAACTTCGTAAGACTGCGGGTGACTTCGACACCGGCGGCGCACCGACCAAGTGGTGAACCGACCACCCGTACACACAAAGAAACTGCCCTCACACTCTCGACGAGTGTGAGGGCAGTTTCAGCGCTGTTGAAATTCAGCGGTGCTTGAATTCTGCCGACCGCTTCTCCACGAACGCGGTCATGCCTTCCTTCTGATCCTCCGTCGCGAAGGTCGAGTGGAACACCCGACGCTCGAAGCGGACGCCCTCGGCGAGGGTGGTCTCGAAGGAGCGGTTGACTGCTTCCTTGGCCATCATCGCAATCGGCAGCGACATCTCGGCGATGGTGGTTGCGGTCTTCAAGGCATCGTCGAGCAGATCGGCGGCCGGAACGATCCGGGCAACCAGGCCTGCACGTTCGGCTTCTTCTGCGTCCATGTTGCGGCCGGTGAGGCACAGCTCCATGGCCTTGGCCTTGCCCACGGCGCGCGTAAGGCGCTGCGAGCCACCGATACCCGGAATGACACCGAGCTTGATCTCGGGCTGGCCGAACTTCGCGGTATCCGAAGCGATGATGAAATCGCAGAGCATCGCAAGCTCGCAGCCACCACCGAGCGCGTATCCGGAGACGGCGGCGATCAGCGG
Organism: Rhodococcus sp. D-46; assembly: GCF_011290655.1. Lineage (NCBI taxonomy): Bacteria > Bacillati > Actinomycetota > Actinomycetes > Mycobacteriales > Nocardiaceae > Rhodococcus > Rhodococcus sp. D-46. Next base: position 55,887 of record NZ_JAANTF010000013.1, read on the forward strand.
CTTACGAGCTGCTGCGACGCGATCCCACGGGGTGAAGAAATCCTCGACGTATGCGTCCATGTACGTCTTGGACTGCATTTCCTTGATGTCGGCACCGGCGGCGAAGGCGCGCTCGGAACCGGTGATCAGGATGGCTCCGATGCCGTTGTCCGCTTCGAGGTCGGCAACCGCGGCGACGACCTCGTTCATCAGCTCGGAGTTCAGCGCGTTGAGAGCCTTCGGGCGGTTGAGCGTGATGACGCCGACGCGACCCTTACGCTCGAGGATGATGGTGTTGAAGTCGGTCACTACTGTCCTTCGGTCGAACGGTCACGGATGTCGTTGATGATGGCAGAGAAGTCCTGACCGCCACCGCCCGCGGCATGGAAGCGACTGTAGAGTTCGGCGGCCTTGAGTCCGATCTCTGCATCGACGCCGTTGTTGCGCAGCGCATTTGCTGCCAGACCCAGGTCCTTGTCCATCAGTGCAACAGCAAAGCCGGGCTGGTAGTCGTTGTTGGCCGGGCTGGTGGGCACAGGTCCCGGAACCGGGCAGTTGGTGGTCAGTGCCCAGCACTGTCCCGAGGCGTTGGACGCCACGTCGAAGAGCGCCTGGTTGCTCAGGCCGAGCTTTTCGCCCAACACGAACGCCTCGCTGATCGCGATCATCGAAATGCCGAGGATCATGTTGTTGCAGATCTTGGCTGCCTGGCCGACACCGGCGTCGCCGCAGTGAACGACCTTGCGGCCCATCACGTCCAGCAACGGTGACGCGGCTTGGAAGTCAGCCTCGGAACCGCCGACCATGAATGCCAGCGTGCCTGCGGTAGCCCCGACGACTCCACCGGAGACCGGTGCGTCGACGCTGCGGTGACCGGCCGCTTCGGCCTTGTCGTGTGCCTCGCGGGCGTCGGCGACGTCGATGGTGGAACAGTCGATGAACAGCGTGCCCGGTGTTGCCACCGGCAGCAGCTCTTCGTACAGACCCAGAACGTGCTTACCGCTCGGCAGCATCGTGATCACGACGTCGGCACCGCGAACGGCGTCGACCGCCGAATCCGCGACCGATGCACCGTCTTTGACTGCCTGCTCCAGCGCCGCAGGTGCCAGGTCGAAACCGACGACCTTGTGTCCGGCCTTGACGAGATTGGCCGCCATCGGGCCACCCATGTGACCGAGTCCGATAAATCCAATGGTGCTCATTAGTGATGCTCCTTCGGCGGTGATCAGTTGCCTTGCGGTTGAGGGGCGAGTCCGAGCTCGTTGTCGCCCAGCGGGGCGAAGTAGGCGTCGACGGATTCTGCCGTGACGTCGTCGAGAGTTGCCGGCAACCACTTCGGGTTTCGGTCCTTCTCCACGACCTGGGCGCGAATGCCCTCGACCAGATCGTGTGAGGCGAGCGCAGCGGTCGAGACCCGGAACTCCTCGTTGAGGACTTCTTCCAAGCTTGCTGCTTCCTTGGCATGCCGCAGAGATCGCAGGGTCACCGACAGTGCAATCGGGGACTTGCCGAGAATCTGCTCCGCTGCCTTCTCCGCTTCGGGGATTCCACTTGCGCGAAGACGCTCGACGATGGTGGATACGTCGTCGGCGGAGTACGCGGCGTCGATCCAGCTCTGCTGGGCCAACAGTTCCGACACCGGAGCCGGCTCCGCGTACTGCGCCACGGCGTCGGCAACCGAAGACGACGCGAGTGCGGCGATGAACGTCTCGATGTTCTCCGACGGGATGAAGTGGTCAGCGAAACCTGCTGCGATGGCATCGCCGGCGCTCAGTCGCGCCGTGGTGAGCGCGATGTGCGTCCCGAGTTCACCGGGAGCACGCGAGAGCAGGTAAGTTCCGCCCACGTCTGGAATGAAACCGATTCCGGTCTCGGGCATTCCGATCATCGAGCGCTCGGTCACGATGCGAATGTCGCCGTGTGCGGACACTCCGACGCCACCGCCCATGACGATCCCGTCCATGATCGCGACGTACGGCTTCGGGTAGTTCGCGATCTCGGAGTTGAGGATGTACTCCTCACGCCAGAAGTCGAGCGAACCGGTCTTGCCGTCCTTGGCGTCATGGTAGATCGAGACGATGTCGCCGCCGGCGCACAGACCACGCTCGCCGGCGCCCGTGAGTACGACTGCCTTGACGTCGTCGTCGGACTTCCATTCCTCGAGGGCCTTGGCCATCGCCTTGACCATCGAGTGGTTGAGGGCATTGATCGCCTTGGGACGGTTGAGAGTGATGAGCCCCAGCCCGTCACGCTTTTCGATCAATACCTCGAGCTCGTCGCTCATGCTGCTCCCTGCTTTCCCTGACCTGATGCGACCACGCTGCGGGCGATGACCACCCTCATGATCTCGTTGCTGCCTTCGAGGATCTGATGAACCCGAAGATCGCGGACGATCTTCTCGATCCCGTACTCAGCAAGATAGCCGTACCCGCCGTGAAGCTGGAGGGCCTTGTTGGCTACGTCGAATCCGGTGTCGGTGGCAAAGCGCTTGGCCATCGCACACAACTCCACGACGTCGGACGCTCCGTCTTCGAGTGCGGCAGCGGCGCGCCACAGCAACGTCCTGGCCGCTTCGAGTTCGGTACGCATGTCGGCGAGCTGGAACTGCAGGGCCTGCGACTCGATCAGTGCCGAACCGAAAGCTTTGCGGTCCACCAGATATGCGACTGCCTTCTCCAGCGCTGCCTGGGCCCCACCGACCGAGCAGGCGGCGATGTTCAGCCGGCCGCCGTTGAGACCCTTCATGGCGATGCGGAAGCCGCTGCCCTCTTCACCGAGCATGCTGGCGGCAGGAACTCGCACGTCTTCGAAGATCACCTGACGGGTGGGCTGCGCGTTCCAGCCCATCTTGACCTCGTTGGCACCGAACGACAGTCCGGGCGAATCCTTGGGCACGATGAACGCCGAGATCCCCTTGGCACCGGCAGATCCGGTGCGTGCCATCACGACGTACACGTCGGAAGTGCCTGCGCCGGAAATGAACTGCTTGACGCCGTTGAGGATGTAGTCGTCGCCGTCACGAACGGCCTTGGTGCTCAAGCCCGCAGCATCGGAGCCAGCGCCGGGTTCGGTGAGGCAGTAGCTGCCCAGTTGATCCATCGAGCAGAGTCCGGGAACCCACTTGTGGCGCTGTTCGTCGTTGCCGAACTGGTCGATCATCCACGTGACCATGTTGTGGATGGAGATGTACGCGGCGATCGACGGATCGCCCTTGGCCAGCTCTTCGAAGATCCGGGCAGCGTCGACGCGACTCAGCTCACTGCCACCCACGTCTTCACGAATGTAGATACCGCCCATTCCCAGGGACGCCGCCTTACGGAGGACGTCCACCGGGAAATGCTTGGTCTGATCCCACTCCACTGCGTTGGGCGCCAGATGCTCGGCCGCGAAGTCGCGGGCAGTGTCACGAATCGCCCGCTCGTCATCGGTCAGAGTAAACATGGAAAGTGTTCCGATCAGTTCATCGTGGGGATGACGAAGTGGTTGGTCTCTTCCTTCTTGCCGGAAGGCCAGCGCTGCGTCACGGTCTTGGTCTTGGTGTAGAAGCGGAAGGAGTCGGGACCGTGCTGGTTCAGGTCACCGAATCCGGAGCGCTTCCAGCCACCGAAGGTGTGGTACGCGATCGGGACCGGGATCGGCACGTTCACGCCGACCATGCCGACGTTGACGCGAGCGGTGAAGTCACGCGCGGTGTCGCCGTCGCGGGTGAAGATGGAGACGCCGTTGCCGTACTCGTGTTCGGTCGGAAGACGCAGTGCCTCTTCGTAATCGGCAGCGCGGACCACCTGAAGGACGGGTCCGAAGATCTCTTCCTTGTAGATGCGCATGTCCGAGGTGACGTTGTCGAACAGAGTTGCGCCGGCGAAGAATCCACCTTCGTGGCCTTCGAGGGTGAAGCCGCGGCCGTCGACGACTGCCGTTGCGCCCTCGTCGATGCCGATCTGCACGTAGTTGTTGACGCGGTCGAGGGCATCCTGGCAAACGAGCGGTCCGAAATCGACGCCTTCGTCGTCACTGCGACCGATCTTGAGCTTCGCGACGCGCTCCTTCAGCTTCGCGACAAGAGCGTCCGCGGTCTCCTCGCCGACGGGAACGGCAACCGAGATGGCCATGCAACGCTCGCCGGCGCTGCCGTAGCCCGCACCGATCAGGGCGTCGGCAACCTCGTCGAGGTCGGCGTCCGGCATGACGATCGCGTGGTTCTTGGCGCCACCGAAGCACTGTGCGCGCTTGCCGTGAGCTGCGGCCGTCTCGTAGATGTACTGAGCGATCGGCGTGGAGCCGACGAAGCCGACGGCTTTGATGCGATCGTCGGTGAGCAGAACGTCGACAACTTCCTTGTCACCGTTGACCACGTTGAACACACCCGCGGGCAGTCCCGCTTCGAGGAACAGCTCGGCCAGGCGCAGCGGCACGGAGGGGTCGCGCTCGGAGGGCTTGAGGATGAAGGCGTTACCGGCGGCGAGGGCGGGGCCGGCCTTCCACAGCGGGATCATCGCGGGGAAGTTGAAGGGCGTGATACCGGCGACGACGCCGAGCGGCTGACGCATGGAGTACACGTCGATGCCGGTGCCGGCACTCTCGGTGAATTCACCCTTGAGCAGGTGCGGAGCGCCGACGGCGAACTCGATGACCTCGAGGCCGCGCTGGATGTCACCCTTGGCGTCGGCGACGGTCTTGCCGTGCTCGGACGAGAGGAGGCGGGCCAGAGAATCCATCTCGGCCTGAGCGAGCTGCAGGAACTTCATCAGCACGCGGGCACGCTTCTGCGGGTTGAACGCTGCCCACACCTGCTGCGCCTCTTCGGCATTGGCGATGATGGCTTCGGTCTCGGCCTTGCTCGCGAGGGGAACGCGGGCCTGCACCTTGCCGGTGTTGGGATCGAACACGTCCGCAAATCGATCAGATGTCCCGGGAACACGCTTGCCACCGACGAAGTGCGTCAACTCGTGAACCGTCGCATTTTCAACCATTGTGCTAACCCGTTCCTTGCTCGTATGGACCGCCCAGGAGGCAGCAGTGAATATGTCTACCATCCTATAGTTGGATGTCCATGTATGTCTAGAGCCCAAGGGCTGTGCGCCTTTATTAACCGCGGGGGGTTAATAAAGGCGCACAGCGCGGAGCGCGGCTGCCGCTTCCTGCGCGACTACTGCATCGGTGACGTCGTATCCGTCCGATCCCCCACCAGGTCCGCCGGAAACTGCGACAACCTTGCGCGCCGAGAGATGCACCGCATCGACGCCGACGGCAGCGATTGCCGGGATGTCGTCGACGGTTATTCCGCCACCGGCCATGATCTGGATCCGGCCCGCGGCATGTTCGACCATTCGACCGATCTCGTCGAGTCCCTCATTGCAAGTGTCCGCACCCCCGGACGTCAGCACGCGGGTCACGCCCAGGTCGATCAGTTCGTCCAGCGCGGTCAGACGGTCGGTCACCACGTCCATCGCACGATGTACTGTCACCTCGACTCTCGCCCGGTCCACGCATCCGATGATGCGGCGCAGCACGACGGTGTCGATCGAATTGTCTTCTGTCAGCGCGCCGATCACGATGCCGGAAGCTCCACCGGCCACAGCAGCATGTACGTCGTGCTCCATCACCCACACTTCGTCGGGTGAGAACACAAAACCTCCGGCGCGCGGACGGATCAGCGGGTGAACCGCGATCCCCACGTCCGACACAGCCTCGATCACTCCGATGCTGGGCGTCAATCCCCCCGTCGGGCCGAGTGCCGCACACAACTCGACTCGAGTCGCTCCCACCGAACGCGCGATCCTCGCCCCCCGCACGTCCTGCACAGCCAGCTCCAGAACCGTCATGTCAGAAGGACTGCCACGACGGCTTGTGTTCGAGCGCATACCGGTAGTAGTCGGCAAGTTTGAGTGAACTGGCCGCAGCTTCGTCGATGACGACGGTGACATGGCGATGCAATTGCATCACCGAAGCCGGGCAGAAAGCAGACAACGGACCTTCGACGGCAGCGGCGATCGCGTCAGCCTTGCCTTCTCCGGTCGCGATCATCACCAGATGCCTTGCATCGCTGATGGTTCCGAGCCCCTGGGTGAGCACGTGATGTGGGACGTCGTCCACACCGTCGAAGAAGCGTGCGTTGTCGATCCGGGTCTGCTCGGTCAGCGTCTTCACGCGGGTTCTCGAGGTCAACGACGATCCGGGCTCGTTGAAGCCGATGTGGCCGTCGGTACCGATGCCGAGCAACTGCACGTCCACTCCCCCGGCCGCCGCGATGCTCTGGTCGTACCGGGCGATCTCCTGCTCCGGGCACGGCGCTTCACCGTTGGGACTGGACACCATCGCGGGATCCAGGTTGACGTGATCGACGAACTCCGACCGAATCACCGAGTAGTACGACTGCGGATGGCGTTTCGGCAATCCCAGGTACTCGTCGAGCAGGAATGCCCGAGCCAGCGAGAAGTCGAGTTCGGCGTCGCGATGCCTCGCTGCCAGTTCACGATAGGTTCCGATCGGCGACGACCCCGTTGCGAGACCGAGCGTCGTCGCCCCGGCTCTGACGTAGCCTTCGACGATGTCCGCGACGGTCGAGTCGACCTCCGCGGGTGTCGGCTGAATTACGATTTCCATGATTTTTCCTTTCCGACGGCTTTTCCGCCGAGTAGTACACGCCCCAGACGCAATTGACGATCGGTGACCAGGATGTCGGCTCGGCAGCCCACGGCCAGCGATCCGATCAGGTCGCCGAGCCCCAGCAGATGCGCTGGGCTCCGAGTTGCCGCTGCGACAGCATCTTCCAGCGCGACGCCGCCGTCGAAGACGGTGCTGCGCAGGACGTCGAGCAACCTCGCGGTCCCTCCGGCGATCGCGCCGGCCGAGCCGTCGGTCGTCGCGAGCCGTGCGACGCCCGCCTGTACGGTGACGTCGAGCGCACCGAGTTGGTAGTCGCCGTCGTCCATTCCCGCAGCGGCCATCGAATCGCTGACCAAGGCGATCTGGTCCGGTCCGACAGCATCGAAGACCATCGACACGGTCTCGGGTGCAAGATGCACACCGTCTGCGATCAGTTCCACCACCATCTCGCCTCTCGCGGCAGCCGCCAGGCACGCCGCGACGGGACCCGGAGATCGATGGTGCAGGGGCGGCATCCCGTTGAAGAGGTGGGTCGCGCTGATCTGTCCGGCCCAATCCCCGTGCACCGCAGCATCGATGCGCGCCGACGTCGTTGCCGCGTCGGCATCGGTGTGACCGAAACTCGGCACGATGTTGCGATGACGCATGATCGCGAGCAACTCTTCGAAATTCTCGGTCTCGGGCGCCAAGGTCATGGACCGCACGGTCCCACGCGCGGCGTCACACACGGCTTCGAGCAGATCCGGATCACCGGGAATGATCGCCGCCGGATCCTGGGCACCGCAGCGGACGCCGTTGATGAACGGCCCCTCGAGGTGGATACCCAGAAGTTCTCCGCGTTCGACCAGATCGGCGAGCATCGTCGCTTGTCGCACCAGATCTGCGCGCGGTGCGGAGACCAGGCTGGCCAGCATTCCGGTCGTGCCGTGCTCGCAATGGTGCGCCGCCGCGCGGCTCGCTCCATCGGCGTCGGTGTTCGGGAAACCAGCACCCGCGGCGCCGTGGCTGTGGACATCGATCAAGCCGGGCATGATCACCGCGTCGGTGCGTTCCGGAATGACGACGACGGGTGTGGACGCCACATAGTCCGCAGCCGAGCCGACCCAACTGATCTTTTCGCCGTCCACGACGACGACTCCGTCGTGAATCTTCCCGGCCGGAGATCCGATCACAGTTCCCCGCAATACGATCGGATCGCCGACAGCAGCCGAGCCTGATGTACTCATGCCGACTCGCGAATCCGCGCGACGGCCGCTCTACCCTCGATCGGGTTTCGCGCGCCCCGCGCCGCCGCGGCCATGTCCTTGCACACCGCCAGATCGAGAGAGGCCAGTTGCGCGCGAACTGCGCCCAATGCCGGGACCGACATCGACAGACTCGTCACGCCCAAACCGACCAGAACCGGAGCCAACAGCGGGTCAGACGCGGATTCTCCGCACACACCAACAGGTTTTCCGGCATCGGCGCCCGCCTGACCGACCATCGCGATCAGATCGAGGACCGCCGGCTGCCACGGATCGAGCAGTTGCGCCAGGCCTCCGGCCATACGATCCACGGCGCAGGTGTACTGGCTCAGATCATTGGTACCGATACTGACAAAATCGAGGTGCTCGAGGATATCCTTCGCCCGCAACGCTGCAGCTGGAACCTCGATCATCGCTCCGACCTTGCCGATCCCCCGCGAACGCGCAAGTTCTGCAAAGTCTTTCGCCTCGTCGGCCGTAGCTACCATCGGCGCCATGACCCACAGATCGGCACCCGTCGCATTGCCTGCCGCCGCGAGGGCGTCGAGCTGGCTGATGAGCGTGTCGGGATAAACCGTGCCGACACGGAGCCCGCGGATACCAAGGGCCGGATTCTCCTCGACCCCGAGATCGAGAAACGGCAACGGCTTGTCCGAACCCGAATCGAGAGTGCGGACCACCACCTTCTGTCCGGCGAAGTGCCCGAGCACCGACGCGTACGTCTGTGCTTGCTCCTCCACCGACGGCGCGTCGTGACGCCCGAGATACGAGAATTCGGTACGGAACAGTCCGACGCCCTCGCAATCCGCCGCTCCGGCCCGCGCGGCGTCCTCGAGGGTTCCGATGTTGGCCGACAACCTCACCGCGAACCCGTCACGCGTGCGTCCTGGACCCTGTGCCGAAGCCGACTGCTCTGCCACGAACGATGCTTCGAGGACAGCGCGCTCGCGCATTTCTGCCGAGGGATCGATGGTGACCGTCCCGGTGGTGCCGTCGAGGATGAGAAGTTTTCCCTCCGCCAGCAGATCGGTTCCCGAGCAGTTGACCACGGCCGGGATTCCGAGCGACTTCGCCAAGATTGCGGTGTGGCTGGTCGGACCTCCTTCGGCAGTCAACAATCCGACCACGTCACTGGTGCCCAACGTCGCTGTATCCGCCGGAGCGAGGTCGCGCGCCACCAGGATGTACGGATGACCGGGAGCGGGGATTCCGGGCATCGGTTCCCCGCGAAGAACGGCCACGGCTCGCTGCCCGAGATCGCGCAAATCCGTTGCCCGCTCGGCCATGTACCCACCGAGCGCCGTGAGCTTTTCACAGAATGCGTCGAAGGCAACTGCGACGGCGTGTGCGGTCGGCAGCCCCGATTCCAGGTTCGCCTTGGCCGCCTTCACGATGCCCGCGTCGCGCGCCATCGCAGCCGACGTCGTCAGGATCTCCGCGGAGACGCCCTCGACTGTCTTTGCACGCGAGAGCAATTCCTCCGCGACGGCGTCCAGTGCCTCACGGATCCTGATCAGCTCCGCCTCGGGACTGCCTGTGATCGGGTCCGACGCCGAGGTCGGCTCAGGCGTGGAGAATCGCAACCACGGCGCGCAGACCGAACCCGCGCTCACTCCGATACCCGCGATGCGGTTGTCCACACTCGCCGTCATCAGGCTTCGTCCAGTTCGGATGCGAGAAGCTCTGCGAGCGAACCGACCGCAGCGTCGGCGCCGTCACCGTCAGCACGCAAGGTCACCGAATCCCCGAATGCTGCACCGAGAGTCATGACAGACAACATGCTGGAGGCATCGACGGGTTCGCCGTCGCCGAGCGCGATGGTGACGTCTACCGGTAGATCGGCTGCGGCGCGCGCGAAGAGCGCTGCGGGTCGTGCGTGGAGTCCGACGCGGGATCCGATTGTCGTGGTTGCGATCGCCATGTTCAGCGTCCTTCCAGTTCCTTGTCGAGCTTGGTTTCCAGTTCGGCGACGAGCGGGGCGTCGGTGCGGCTGTCACCTTCGGCAGCCAGTGCCAGTTCGGCCTCGAGCAGCGCTGGGTCGGGCTCACCTGCAGCCACCTCGACCTCTTCTTCTCGTCCTGGCGTGCGCAGATTCCACTTCTTGATGACGAAGCTGAAAAGGAAGTAGTAGATCACGGCGTAGCCGAGTCCGATCGGGATCAACATCCATGCGTTGGTTGCCTTGCCGAAGTTCAACACGTAGTCGAAGAAGCCTGCGGAGAACGTGAATCCGTCGTGAATCCCCAGCGCATTGACCAAGGCCATCGACGTTCCGGTCAGGAGCGAGTGGATGACGTACAGGGGCCACGCGACGAACATGAAGGAGAATTCGAGCGGCTCGGTGATACCGGTGAGGAATGCGGTCAGGCCGGTGGAGAGCATGATGCCGCCGACGAGCTTCTTCTGAGAAGGCTTGGCGTTGCGCCAGATTGCGAAGGCTGCAGCGGGGAGGGCGAACATCATGATCGGGAAGAAGCCGGTCATGAACGTACCGGCGGAGGGGTCGCCGGCGAAGAACCGGTTGAGGTCACCGCGAACGATCTGACCGCTCGCGTCCTGGTAGTCGCCGATCAGGAACCACACGGCGGAGTTCAAGATGTGGTGCAGGCCCGTGGGGATCAGGAGGCGGTTCGCTGCGCCGTAAATGCCGCCGCCCACAACGGTATTGGAAGCAACTGCTTCACCGACCCAGTTGAGGCCGGAGTTGAACAAGGGGTACACGAATGCCATCAGGACACCGACCACAAGACCGGTGATCGCTGTCAGGATGGGAACGAGCCTGCGCCCGTTGAAGAACCCGAGATAATCGGGAAGCTTCGTTCGATAGAACCGCTGCCACAAGATCGCCGACAGCAAGCCCATCACGATACCGGCGAGCACACCGTAGTTGATCAGGGATTGATCCCCGTTCGGGTCCGTCTTCCCTTCGAGGACGATCGGCGACATCGCCTTGAACACGCCGTCGATCACCATGTAGCCGACGACGGCTGCCAAGGCAGTCGATCCGTCGGCCTTCTTGGCCCAGCCGATCGCGATACCGACGGCGAAGATCAGCGGCAGCCACGTGAAGACTGCTTGTCCTGCCGCAGAGATCACTGCAGCAGCACTGTGCATCGAACTGAATCGCCCGAGCAGGTCGTCCTGGCCGAGGCGGAGCAAGATTCCCGCAGCCGGCAGAACGGCGATCGGAAGCATCAAGCTTCGGCCGAGGCGTTGAACCCCGGCGAACACTTTCGATTCCTTCTTCGGGGTGTCTTCGAGAGTCATCAAGGACCTTCTTCGTTCGCCGGGCCGCGTCGCGATCGGCCGCTGGTTCTGGAAATTCGGGTGTCGTACACGTGCAGGTTTCGTGAAAATGCAGGTCACGGTTCTTGCTCGGAAGTGAGGCCGAAACCGTTTTGTCGAAACTGTTGTGGAGCCGGACTTCCAACGGGTACTGTCCGGTCATAACCAGTTGTAGTTTTACCTGGTGGAGGCGAGTTGTCAACACCCAAATGTGACATACGTAACCGGGATAGCCTTGACCAGCAACTAGTCAGCCCACCTGTACGACCGTTCAACGATCACGACCAACCCGACAATCAGGAGCAGCAAATGTCGAAAGCGGAAGCAATCATCAAAGGCCTCGGCGGCGCAGAGAACATCGTCGAGATCGAGGCTTGCATCACCCGCCTGCGTACCGAGGTCAAGGACGGAGCGAAGGTGAACGAGTCCGCTCTCAAGGCTGCCGGCGCACACGGCGTACTCAAGTCCGGAACGGTTGTCCAGGTCATCGTCGGGCCCGAGGCCGACACCCTTGCCGAGGACATCGAGGACATCCTGTGACGGTCGTCCTCGCCCCACTCCCCGGTCGGGTCGTCGCACTCACTGACGTACCGGACCCGGTGTTCGCTCAGCAGATGGTCGGCTCGGGCGTCGCGATCGAACCCGCTCGCGGTCAGGGCCCGCTCACGGTCGTGGCGCCGATCAGCGGAAAGATCCTGAAACTTCACCCCCACGCGTTCGTGATCTTCGGCGAGAAAGCCACCGGCGTGCTGGTCCATATCGGCATCGACACGGTCAAGCTCGAAGGCGACGGATTCACCCTCATCGCCGCCGAGGGTGACACCGTCGATGCGGGTGATCCCATTGTCAGCTTCGATCCAGCGCACATCGACACGACCGGTTACTCGGCGATCTGCCCGGTAGTCGTGATGGATTCCAAACCGGACACCGTCGAATCCCCTTCCGTCGGTGGGGACGTCGCCACTGGCGACACTCTGTTCGACTGGTCGGCGTAACGCAAAGGGCGAGCACACCGGAAGGTGTGCTCGCCCTTTCGCTTCGAACGATGACTATTGGTCGCCGCGCGTTTTGGGCCGCGCTTGGCCCTGGACTTCCATCTGCAACTGGTAGCGGTCGGATCGGTACCAACTGCGAGTGTGCTCGACCGGTGCGATCTCGCTGAACGACACTCGATCGAAGTACAGAACCGGAGCGCCCTTACGAGTGCCCAGGAGAGTCGCGATCTCCGTACTGGCACCATCGGCACTGACTGTCTGCTCTGCCCGATCGATCGGCTTGTCGTACTTGTCGGCGGTTGCCCGATAGATCGAACCCGTCAAGTCCATGTCGAGCAAACCCGGCAACAGTTCGGGATTGAACCAGCCGTCGTCCACGCTCACCGGCTCGCCGTCGGCAAGGCGCAAGCGCTTGACGTGGTAACCGTCGGAACCCGGTCGCATATTCAGTGCGGCAGCAGTGTTTTCGGGGACCGGCCCCTGTTCGCTGACCAGGACCACTGTCGTGGGGTGATGCCCCTGGGCGCGCATTTCCTCGGTGAAGGATGCAAGGTGCAGCTTGGATTGGACAGCACGGTGCGCAACGAAGGTTCCCTTGCCACGCACGCGAACGAGGTGTCCGTCATTGACCAGTTGCCCGATTGCCTCGCGAACGGTGATCCGACTGACGCCGTAGTCCTGCATCAGGTTTCGCTCGCTGGTCATCAAGTCGCCAGGCTGGAGTTCTTGGGTGCACTTGCGCAGGAGAATGGTGCGCAACTGTTCGTGTTTGGGTATTGCGCTGTCGCGCAAATGAACGGGCATCACAGCGACTGTCCCTCCGAGAAATGAATAGTCGTCTATTCGCCGACGACAACGACCTGAAATCGCAGGCAGGTCCCGACCGGACCGGTCCAATTAACGATACTGGAATTTACGACAGGAAACTAGCACCAGTCCGGAGTTGTCCGATTTCAACCGTCCAACCGTCGGTAGATGGACCGTATTTCGTCCAAGGCGACGTTCTGCTGAGCCATGTCCAATCCCAATGCCGCAACCGCCTCGCGCAACCGCCTGATATCCAGATCGTCGATCGCCGCGCGAAAAGGCACCTTCGGTAGCGCAGGGAGGGCAGCCGCGATTCCGAACCAATTCTCGACGTCCACCGAAACAGTCGACTCGTCTTCCACTCCCCCGATCAACTGCTCCAGGTCGACCCCGCGAAGTCTCAGCAACCTGAGCGGATCGGTGTCGATTCGCTCCGCGGTCAAGAACGCCACGGCCGCAGCGTGTTTGCACGGCCAACCGACATCGGGGCAGGTGCAGTCGAAGCGAAAAGCCGACGGGCCGTCCGGTATCAGTTGAGCAGCAAGCATGTCCGGGACAACGCCGGACACCAGTGCGGCAAGACTTCCCGGCACGCGGCGGATCTTGGTGATGATGTCGTCGATATCCGATTGGTCAAGGGTGTCGATCGACAGCGTGGAAACGAACGGTTGAAGTTGGCTGCCCTGAACCTCGGCCGTCACCACTCCTGGTTCGATGTCGAGCGCCAAGACCTGACCCGAACGCGCATACGTACGCCCACGCGTGACACGAGGTTTGTCGCCGATCTCTTCGACGACCCGAACAAAAGCCTTGCCCCAGAACGTCCTCCCGAACGCTGGACGAGGCTTGACCGGCGCGGGTGCTCGCCGTCGAGGCCCGGTGTACTCGCTGAAATCGGGGCCCTTGCCGCGCGGACTCATTCGCCCACCGCGTCGTCGCCGAGTCGCAACAACTCGTCCAATTGCTCGACGCTCATCTCCGTCACCCAGTTCTCACCGGTCCCGACTGCAAGTTCGGCGAGTTCACTTTTACTCGCGATCATCGTGTCGATTCGCTCTTCCAAGGTTCCGACGCACACCATCTTGCGTACCTGAACGTTCTTTCTCTGACCGATGCGGAAGACACGGTCCGTCGCCTGGTTCTCTACCGCCGGGTTCCACCATCTGTCGAGGTGAACCACATGGTTGGCCGCCGTGAGATTCAGACCCGTGCCGCCGGCTTTGAGCGAGAGCACCATGATGGGCGGGCCGCCTTCACCTTGGAATGCCTCGACCATGGCGTCGCGCCCGGCTTTCGACACTCCGCCGTGGAGAAACGGAACTTCGGTGGTGAACCGGTCGGCCAGGTACGGCACCACCAATTCGCCGAACTCACGAAACTGTGTGAACAACAGAACCTTCTCGTCGTCGCCGATGACCGACTCGACGATGTCCTCGACCAGTCCGAGCTTTCCCGAACGGTGTTGCCCGCGGCGCATCACCGGCGAACCGTCGCGCAGGAAGTGCGCGGGATGATTGCACACCTGTTTGAGTTTGGTCAGCGCAGACAGGACGGCGCCCTTGCGCTTCATCCCTTCCGTCCCCTTGATCTGCGCCATCATCTCGTCCACCACGGCGCGGTACAACGCGGCCTGCTCTTCGCTGAGATTCGCTCGAACCGTCATCTCCAACTTCTCCGGGAGATCCGCGATCACGGCGGGATCGGTCTTCACGCGCCGCAGCACAAAGGGGGACGTGACGGCTCGCAGTCGCGAGACGGCAAGCTGATCTTTTTCCCGCTCGATCGGTACGACAAACCTTTTGCGGAACATCTGCTCCGAGCCGAGCACACCGCGATTGGCAAAATCGAGGATGGACCGCAGCTCGTCCAGTCGGTTCTCCACCGGCGTTCCGGTCAGAGCAACACGATGATCCGCGGGGATGCTGCGAGCAGCTCTCGCCTGAGATGTCTTGGCGTTCTTGATGTGTTGAGCCTCGTCGAGCACTACGCGCCGCCAGTCGAGATCCTTGAGGGCCGCGACGTCGCGGGTCATGAGCGCGTAGGTGGTGATCACGAGGTCACTCTCACGAACTGCCTGTTCCAACTCCGCCCCGGTAGCGCGATCCGAACCGTGATGAACGTAGACGCGCAAGCTCGGCACGAATCGCGCCGATTCACGCTGCCAGTTACCCACAACCGACATCGGGCACACCAAAAGGGTTGCTGTCTTGGACTTCTCGTGCGCAAGTAACGCCAACAGTTGCAGCGTCTTACCCAGACCCATGTCGTCGGCCAGAACAGCGCCGAGCCCGAGAGCACTCATGTACGCCAACCAGTCGAGACCGCGTCGTTGATACGGACGCAAAGTCGCGTTGACCGTCGACGGTACCGCGACCTGCCGCGGAGCCACCGACTGGTCGAGCAGTGCCGAAGCCCATCCGGTTGCCTTCACTTCCTCGACCGGCAGGTCTTTGAGGTCGTCGGCGATCAAATCCTTGATCAGATCGACGATCGCTCGGTCCCCGCTCGCGTGCCGCTGACTGACAAAACGAGCCGCGCGGGCCAGGACGTCTTTGTCCGCCTGAACCCACTCGCCGCGCAACTGGACCAGATCGGACTTCGCATCGACGAGTCGGGTCATTTCCTCGGCGGTGAGTACCTTGTCTCCGAGCGCCAATTCCCAATCGTATTCCAGCAATTGGTCCATACCGACCGTACGATTCTCCGCAACGATCGGAGATGCCGCCGAGGTCACGCGCACACGCAGGGATGGAGACACCACGTTCCATGCGCGAGGAAGCAGCAGCGTGATCCCTCGCTCTCGCAGGACAATCGCGCCGTGTCCGACCAGGTCCATCACGACAGGTGTGGGCAGCAACAGGTCGAGGCTGTCCTCGTCACGCGGCACGTCGCGAAAACGTGGGTAAGCCTTGATTGCGTCTTCGAGTTTGCGGCTGCCGAGCTGGATACGTTTGGGATCTGCCCGGTGCAGTCGAACACGTTCGGGCGCTTCACCTTCAGGACGCAAACACACTTGCAGACGCCACAGCGCATCGTCGTCGGGATCGGAATTGTCGTCGAGTTCAGGCTCGATCAGCCGCAGAACCAAGTCCGGCTCTCCGGCGGTGAACGTCGACCCCCATTCGGCGAGTCCCTCGGCCGCTCGTACCGACACGTCGTCGAAAGCGTCCCCGGACAACACGGCCTGCCACAGCGGGGTCTGCACCACCGGATGTGAGTCCCCGAGAGCACGACGAACGATCGGGTCCGTGAGTTCGTTCGTGATGTCTTCGATCGTCGCCCTCGGCGAACCGACCGCCCGCTGCACCGGCGGCATCGCCACTACCAGTTCACCGATCCAGGCGCGCTGGCGTTCCCCCACCGACAACTGCCAGCGTGGCCACCAACTTCCTTCAGCCCGCGTCAGTGCGGGGACCACCCGTCCGGCGCGCACCCACCGGTCTATTCCTCGCGCCACATGTACGAGAAAGTGCAGGTCTCCCGCAATTCGCTGATCGTCGGCCTTGAACCGCAGCAGGAGATCGACTGCGTCCGGCGGCGCCAACGCAACAGCTGCGTACTCACTCTGCAAAGGCCCGCCAGGTACGGGCGGCATAGCGACATTCGCACGATGACGGAACTTGCGGTGCAGGACAGCACTGACCGGATCACGGGGATCGTCGGTCCCGGCACCGTCGTGCCCGTCGACCCACAGTTTGAGCCCCGATCCCGGTGACCAGAGTCCATGCAGCATCCGACCATCCAATCAGGTGCCACCGACACCACTTCCGGCCTACCGGGCAATAGGCTGGCAGGCATGACGACGGCATACGGCTTCACCGAGTACGGCGGACCGGACACACAGTCCTACTTCGACGTCACCTTGCCCCCACCGGGTGCCGGCCAACTGCTGGTCTCGGTCCGCGCGGCGGGTGTCAACCCAGCTGACTGGAAAGTTCGTGCGGGTACTCGAAAAGACACTGTCCCGGTGACGCTGCCTGCGGTTCTGGGTCGCGAAGTATCCGGTGTTGTCATCGGAGTAGGTCCGCGGGTCACCGAGTTCGAGGTCGGCGACGAAGTGTTCGGCGCTACCGCGACCGGCTTCGGCGGCTACGCCGCGTCGACATTGCTCAACGTCTCCTCGACAGCACACACGCCGCCTACCGTGTCCTGGGCCGATGCCGCAGTGCTGACGGTTGCGGCAGGAACGGCCTACGACGCACTCCACGATCTCGGTCTGAAACCCGGGGCGACACTCCTGCTGCTCGGCGCCGGCGGCGGCGTTGGTCGCAGCACGATCGCGCTTGCACTGGCGCGGAGTATCAACGTGATCGGTGTCGCGAGCGAGTCCAAGAGAACCGCGATCGAGGAAGCGGGAGCACGTTGGGTTGCGTCGGGGGACGGCTTCGCAGACGACGTGTCCGCGTTGTCCCCAGTCGGAGTGGACGCGGTTTTCGACCTGGTCGGCGGGGACACTCTCACTCGCGGCGCTGAGCTCGCCCGACCGGACGCACCGATCCTGAGCATCGCCGATCCTCTGGCTGCGATCCGACTCGGCGGCGGTGGTGTCGAACGCCGAAGAACTACAGCAGTATTCACGGAGATCGCGGCGCTCGTGGCCGACGGGATCCTCGACCCGTCCGTGTCCGGGCGGTACCCATTCTCCCGCGCTGGGGAAGCGCTCGCTGCAGTCGAAGACGGCCATGCCGCCGGCAAAGTAGTGATCGAGTTCGGCTGATTCCTGTCGGCCCCCGATGGTTCAATCACGTCTACGACGGACGGCGTTGAATCACCGTCTACGACGGACGGCGTTGAATCACCGTCTACGACGGGCGGGGGCACAGGTGGTTGCACGGTTATCTGCGATCCTGTCGACGCTCGCGCTCGTATGTCTCGTCGCGTCCTGCGGATGGTTCGGGGACGAGCGCCTCGAGTCGGCCCCTGGCAGCCCCACGCGATCGGAACTGGAAGAGTTGCTGTCCCGGACAGCGATTGTCGACACCCGACCACATCCGGGTGGATACCAGCGCGGCTGCGGTAACGGCGAGGCCTGCGTCTTCGGCCCCGCGTGGTCCGACGACCAGGACGCTCCAGGTGGCCACGACGGGTGCGATACCCGCAACAACGTTCTGGCCCAAGATCTCTCGGACGTGGTGTTCAAACCGGGAACACGTGACTGCGTCGTACTGTCGGGCGCGATGACCGACCCGTACTCCGGTGATCGCATCGAATTCGAACGCAGCCAGGCCAAGTCCGTCCAGATCGACCACGTCTTCGCACTCGCCGCGGCTTGGGACTTCGGCGCGAACTCCTGGACGCCCGCGCTTCGGATGAGGTTCGCGAACGACACGTCACTGAACCTGTTGGCCGTCAACGGCCCCGACAACCAGTCGAAAGGCGACAGCACGCCCAGTGAGTGGTTGCCGCCCAATCCTGCATACCGATGCTTTTACGCCGGCAAGTACTTGACCGTCGCGATTTCCTACGGCTTACCGGTCAGCCGGGCGGATCACTCGGCGTTGACAGAACTCGCCACTCGCTGTTGAGCTACCGGCCGTCCTTCACCACTCGACCGCTCTGAATGACGAGTGCGATGCGCTCACGATCGGCGAAGATGGACGGGTCCGTCAACGGATTGCCGCGGAAGGCAACGAGGTCGGCGAACTTACCGACTTCGATGGTGCCGACCTCGTCGGCGATTCCGAGAATGTCGGCGTTGATCCGGGTAGCGGAAACCAGTGCATCCATGGGTGTTTCGACCTTCGCGCGCAGGACCAACTCCATCCCACGGCCCGTTTGATCGGTACCGATGAGGTCGGATCCCAGCCCCACTCTGACCCCGGCATTTCGAGCGGCGAGGAGCCCGTCGATCTGCCCCTGCATCATCTTTCCGATGCGAGCCGAAATCGATTCGGGCAGACCCGCCGACGCCGCACTGTCCGAGAGCGCCTGCACCACAGCCAACGTCGGCACCAAGGCGACGTCGTGCTCGGCCATCAACTTGGCGGTCTCGTCGTCGATATCGGAGCCGTGCTCGACGCATTTTGCCCCGGCAGTGACAGCGTTTCGGATTCCCTCGTTGTTGTGGGCATGCACCGTGACATAGGTACCGCGCGCATTGGCTTCCTCGACGGCAACTTCGATCTCGTCGACCGTGAACTGGGTATCGGTGAGCTTGTCGTGAGTCGATACCACTCCCCCGGTGACGCACAGTTTGAGGAAGTCGGCACCCCTGCGAAACGTCTCGCGAACGTTTTTTCGCATCTCGTGCGGACCGTCGGAAAGCAGAGACATACAACGCAATCCGGGGATGTCGTGATCGGACCAGTCCGAAGTCGGCTCCCACTCGGCCGCCAGGTGTCCGTGTCCACCGGTCTGGCACTGGATCGGGCCGCACTGAATGATCCGCGGACCCGGAATCTTGCCCGAGGCGACAACTCCGGCCAGTCCGCCGTCGATTCCGCCGCAGTCACGAACAGTGGTGAATCCCCCGTCGAGGGTCGATGCGCAGGTCGCGAACATGTCTGCAGCGAGCTCGGCTACCGAGATCTGACGCCGCAGACTCGGTGCGAGATCGCTCGATCCACCGAGATGAACGTGCGCGTCGATGAGGCCGGGCGTGATTGTCAGCCCAGCGCAGTCCAACACCTCCGCCCCCGCAGGTGGCGTGCCACCGAGTGCACTGATCCGCCCGTTTTCCACAGCAACAGCGCAGTTCTCGAACGGGTCGGCGCCTGTCCCGTCGATGATCGTTGCACCGGTCAGCCATACGACAGACATATTGAATGTTCCTCCGACGTGTACCGATCGCCGGAAGATTCCGCCGACATACCGAATAGGGTTCGGTTAGTATGATGCATATCGGCTCCCGAAATCAAGGAGTTGTCATCACTCGATGAAGTCCGAGATTGCTGACGAATCCCTCACCAGGAGAATCGATGCCGCGTCCCACCCAGCCGATACTGTCCACGCGAAACATCACCGACGCGGCTCTGGATGCTGTCGACGCAACCGGCGACTTCACCATGCCCGGGATCGCCAAGCAATTGAACGTGACTCCGTCTTCGCTCTACACACATATTTCGGGTCGATCCGAGATCGTCGAACTCATGCGCATCCGCGTGATGTCGTCGATCTCTGTCCCCCACCCACCGGCAGGGTGGAGCGAACGGATCAGCGCGTGGGGGTGGGCCTATCGCCGAGCTGCGGTCGAGCACTGGCGCCTCATCCCGCTGCTCATGACACGAAGTGTCCGCACAGAGGTAACTTTTGCTATCGATACTGCACTGGTTCAAGCATTTTCGGACGGGGGTTTCGATTCGACCGACACTCGTCACGCAATCTCCACGCTGGACAGTCTGGTTCTCGGATCCGTCGTGAAACTCTCGACGCCGGATGTCGCGTGGACTCAATCCTCCAACCCGAGCGAGATCACGCGCGAGGCTACGACCCCACTGCGAACCGACGACACGTTCGACTTCGGCCTGCGAACCCTGATCGCCGGATGGATGGCTCAGCGCGTTGTTCGTCTGTATACCGAACCTCATTCGGATTCCGACGTCACTTCACGGTGAACGACCTGGTGTGCCATCCCGTGGCTCCACCGGGGATCGGCGGAGTGCGCTCTTCCACCTGAACGTTCCCGTCCAAATCCGTCGCTCTGACCTGCACGGTGTGCAAACCTGAGCCTGCATCCCACATCCACGACCATTGCCGCCAGGTATCGACCGAGTACTCCTGGGCCAGCGTCGCCGGTTGCCATTCACCGTTGTCGACGCGAACCTCGACCTTCTCGATCCCGCGATGCTGAGCCCAGGCCGTTCCCGCCACCAGCACCTGGCCCGGCTCGATGGGAGCCAGAGCTGCCGGCACCTCGATACGCGACGACGTCTTGATCGGTGCCTGCGCACCCCAACCGCGCTGGGTCCAATAGGCCTCGACCTTGTCGAAACGCGTCAACTCCCACTCCGTCACCCACTTGGTGGCGGACACGAAACCGTACAGCCCCGGAACCACCTGCCGAACGGGATAACCGTGCTCGAACGGCAACGGCTCACCGTTCATCGCCACGGCGAGAATCGCGTCACGGCCGTCGGTGACTATCTCGACCGGGGTGCCGACTGTGAAGCCGTCGACGCTGGTCGAGAGGAGCATGTCGGCGTCGGGATGGACACCGACTTCGTCGAGCAGGTCCTTCATGGGATAACCGATCCACTTCGCGTTCCCGGCCAGAACGCCGCCCACCTCGTTCGAGACACACGTCAGCGTGATGACCCGCTCGATGGGCGTTCGCGCCACCAGATCGTCGAACGACAACGTCATCTCGCGGTCCACCATTCCGTGAATCCGCAGCTCCCACGAATCCGTCGTCAATTGCGGAACGAGGAGTGCCGTGTCGATTCGGTAGAAGTCGTCGTTGGGCGTGATGTACGTCGACGCACCCGCAATTGCGATATCCGCACCCGCCGGGATCGGCGGCGCCGGGTCAGCGGCGGTGGGCACGACAAAGTCTTCACGATTCGCTACTGCTCCGGCGATTCGCTGACCCACGAACTTCCCGGCGGCACCCGCTGCCGCAGCCACTGCCAACGCCGCACCTGCCAGCAGAAGGAACTGACGACGAGGCAACCACGAGTCGGCGACGCCCGGCGAGAGCGGCACTTCGAGTTGTGTGATCAGCAACCGCAAGGTTGCGACGCCCGCCACCACACCGACCAGCGTCGGGAACACGTACATCGCATCGGCAGTCGGGCGCTGCATCGCCGCATACACACCAACCGCGCCCAGAAGAACGAGAATGACGCTGCCGATCGGGCGGCGTCGCCGTTCCAGGAGCCCGGCCACCGCACCGAGCAGAACGATCAAGATCGACATTCCGATGAACAGCGCCGGCTTGTCATTGGTACCGAAAGTATCGATCGCGAACTCGCGAGCCCACGCCGGCGTTCGGTCGACGGTAGTCGCACCTACCGCGTAGAAGGGCGACGCGTCCGGGTTGATCGGCAACGCAACCAGTTCACCGACGCCCAGGACGACAGCCGCGGCCAAGACCCCGGAGATCGCGTGAGCAGCCCATCTACGACGCGGTGGACGAGATTCGGTGCTCGGGTGCTCGTCGATGTTCTGTGTGACCATGTCGTCTCGGCTCTGTCGGTGCGAGTGGTGCTTCGATCGGATACCCGACATTCGGCGCTGCGGGCCATCCGGATGGGTGCACTCCTCCATCAAGAACTACGCCGAACTCGCGATTAGAGTGGGAACGATGACCGTCGACCTCAACAAGGACACGCTCCTGTGCATGTCGCTCTCCGGGCGACCGAGCAACATCGGCACCAGATTTCACAATTACCTCTACGAGGAATTGGGCCTGAACTTCGTCTACAAAGCCTTCACCACCGAAGACGTGCCAGCCGCGATCGGCGGCATCCGAGCACTCGGGATTCGAGGCTGCGGGGTGTCGATGCCGTTCAAGGAACAGGTCATCGAGCACATCGACGTCATGCATGATTCGGCCAGCGCCATCGACTCCGTCAACACGATCGTCAACGAGTCCGGAGTGCTGCACGCCTACAACACCGACTATCAGGCGGTGGCCGATCTACTGCGTGACAACAACGTCGACACGAGCCTGTCCGTCGCTGTCGCCGGCAGCGGTGGCATGGCAAAAGCAGTCGTCGCCGCGGTGCGCGACACCGGATTCACCGACGTCACCGTGATCGCCCGCAACCAGCAAGTGGGGTCATCGCTTGCGAAGCAGTACGGCTTCGACTGGCAGGCCGAACTCGGTGAGCTTCGTCCAGGTGTGCTGATCAACGCCACCCCGATCGGTATGTCCGGCGGCGCAGAAGCAGATGCACTGTCGTTCCCCGAGCACGCAGTGCGCGCAGCCGATGTCGTCTTCGACGTCGTCGCGATGCCTTCGAAGACGCCACTGATCGCGTTGGCGACCGAACTCGGCAAAACGGCGATCACAGGAGCGTCGGTCATTGCCCTTCAGGCCGCCGAGCAGTTCGTTCTCTACACCGGTGTGCGCCCGAGCGCGGAGCAGATCCAGCGAGCGTCGGAATACTCACGGGCGTAGGAACCACGTCGCCGTGAACGAGACCGGGGAGACTCCACCTCAACAACTCGCGCGGAACTTCAACGAGTTGTTGCAAGAACTGCGCGTCGCGCTCTCTGGTGTTCAGATCCTGTTTGCCTTCTTGCTGGCCGTGGCATTCACCGAACGCTACGAGGAAGCGTCGGCGTACATCCGCGGCATCCACTTGGTGACGGTGATCCTTGTTGCCATCTCGTTCGGGTTCCTGATGGCACCCGCGGTCTGGCATCGCATGCTTTTCCGCCGTGGGCACCGCGAGAACATATTGCCCGTCGCCAACCGATTCGCCCTGTGCGGCATAGCCTTTCTGGCCGCCTCCATGACCGGCACGGTCCTGTTGATCGCCGAGGTCGCCGTCGGCGGAGTTGCCGCAAAGGTTTTGGCAGCGTGCGCCGCGATCATGTTCACGGCGCTGTGGTTTCTCGTGCCGTCATTCATCGATCGCACCAAGAGCTGACTCAGGCTCCGGTGTCGACGGCGCGAGTGCTGTCGTTGGACCACTGTGACCACGAGCCCGGGAACAGCGTCGCGTCGTAACCGGCGATCGCGAGCGCCGCGATCTCGTGCGCTGCAGTCACTCCGGATCCGCAGTACACCGCCACCTTGTCTCCGACGCCCAGTCCGGCGAATCGCTCACGCAGGTGGGTCGTATCCAGGAATCGCCCGTCGCCGGTGATGTTCTCGGCGGTCGGCGCGTTCACCGCACCGGGGATGTGCCCTGCGACGGGATCCATCGGCTCGACCTCGCCGCGGTACCGCTCCCCGGCTCGGGCGTCGAGAAGGACACCGCCCTCGCTCGTCCAGTTGCCGACACCGTCGATGTCGACAGTCGGCATGTTGCCGCCGGTGAAAGTCACGTCGCCCGGGCTGACGGACTCGCCGATACCGGCCGCCAACGGCAGTCCTGCGGACTCCCAGGCCTGCAGCCCGCCGTCGAGCAGTCGGACATCCGAGAGTCCGGCCCACCGCAGCAGCCACCAACCACGAGCAGAGGCCGTGTTGCCGGTGGCGTCGTAAAGCACCACCGAATCACCGTCGTCGATTCCCCAACGACGCGCCGCGGCCTGCAGGTCTTCGAGACTCGGCAGCGGATGCCTTCCCTTGCCCGGCGACGGCGGCGAGGCAAGTTCCTCGTCGAGGTTCACGAATACCGCACCGGGAATATGGCCGTCG
Organism: Rhodococcus sp. D-46; assembly: GCF_011290655.1. Taxonomy (NCBI): domain Bacteria; kingdom Bacillati; phylum Actinomycetota; class Actinomycetes; order Mycobacteriales; family Nocardiaceae; genus Rhodococcus; species Rhodococcus sp. D-46. Next base: position 80,057 of record NZ_JAANTF010000013.1, read on the forward strand.
CGAAAATGCTGCTCGCCGTTCGAATCACCCAGCGCCCATCGGACATCGAGCAATCGCGGCGCAGCGCCGGCCTCGATGAGAGCGGACAGTTCTTCGACGTCGATCAGCACGGGAAGTGTCATGAGCCCATCCTGACACGACCACTCATGCAACCCCGAAGAAGGCACCGAGGCCCACCAACAACACTCCCGTCACCACGTCGATTCGCTTGCCGACGCCAGGGCGACGCAGCTTCTTGCCGGCTCCGGCCGCCAACACCACCACGATCGCCCACCACAGTGCCGCGGCGACCACCGTCGCGCCCGCCAACATCAACGTCCGCAGCCCTGCGCCTTCACCCGGCTCGATGAATTGCGGGAGTAGCCCGAGAAAGAACAACAGCGCCTTCGGGTTCAGCAGGTTCGAGAGGAAGCCGTAGCGAAATGCTGTGGTGACCGCGATCGGTTCTTTCGCTGCCGGAATTCCCTCGTCCGAGGCTCGGGCCTTGAAAGCACTTCGAATCGCGGAGATGCCGAGCCAGGTCAGATATGCCGCCCCGGCGTATGTGAGCGCGGAGAGCAACTGCGGCCGTGTCGCCACAAGTGCGGAGAGACCAAGTGACGCGGCAGCGGTGTGAACGAAGAGCCCGGAAATCACACCGGCGGCCACCACCGCGCCGGTCCGACGATCTGCCAGAGAATGACGCAGGATCAGGACAAAATCCGGTCCCGGCGTGAACAGGACGATGGATAGCAGGGAGCCGAAAGCGAGCCATTGACCGACACTCATCCGAAATACCTCACACCCGAGCTGATTCGAGACACATGTTCATGCCAGGAGTGTGCAACTGGATCCGGGAAGTTCAAAACGACTCCGGATATAGTTCGGCAGATGACGAAGAATGAGCCTCTGGATCCGGTGGACTGGAAGATTTTGGCCGAATTGCAGAACGACGCGTCGATCACCAACAAGGTGTTGGCCGATCGAGTCGGCTTGGCGACGTCCTCGTGCCACGAGCGCGTACGACGCCTACGCGCCAACGGCACGATCAGCGGCATCCATGCGGTTGTCGATCCGGCAGCCGTTGGCCGGTCGATGCAGGCGATCATCGCCGTTCAATTGCGACCACACCGCCGCGACCTCGTCGACCGGTTCACCGCCGACGCGCTAGCGCTGCCGGAAACGCTTGCGCTCTTCAACGTCTCGGGGCCCGAGGACTTCTTCCTCCACGTCGCGGTCCGTGACAGCGCTCATCTACAACGGGTATTGATCGACCACCTCGCCGCACATCCCGAGGTCTGGCGCGCCCAAACGCACCTCATCTACGGCAAAGCGGTCACCTCACCCATCCGACCGGACAGGTAAATCGGGTCGGGGGCGGGTCGGGCAGAATCACTGACCATGTCGGACTCCACAGATACCACCGAACCGGAAGCCGTTCGCAGCAACTCGCAGCCAATGAGTGCAGGCATCGTCACGGCCCTCGTCGGCTTCACCAGTTCGTTCGCGGTGGTCCTCACCGGCCTCGCCGCTGTCGGCGCGGACGCGACCGAGGCGGCGTCCGGACTGCTGGTTCTGTGTGTGACCCAAGCGTTGGGAATGCTCTGGCTCTCACGCCGGTATCGGATGCCGATCACCCTGGCCTGGTCGACGCCCGGTGCCGCTCTGCTCGCCGGCGCCGGAGCCGTCGAGGGTGGGTGGCCGGCGGCGGTCGGAGCATTCATCGTCGTCGGAATCGCGATTGTTCTGACCGGACTGTGGCCGACGCTCGGAAGGATCATCTCGGCAATCCCGACGCCCCTCGCGCAGGCGATGCTCGCCGGGGTTCTGATGCCGTTGTGCCTGGCGCCGATCATCGCCGTCCGGGACGCCCCCGCAGCGGTCGCGCCCGTCATCCTGGTTTGGCTTGCCGCGCAGCGCTTCTCCAAGCGATGGGCGGTTCCGCTCGCGTTCCTCACCGCAGCGGTCGTGATCGGGATCAGCCTCGTCACGTCGGATCGAGTGCTCGACGCCGGCGCCATGATTCCCCGCATCGATCTCACCGCGCCGTCGTGGACCTGGCAGGCAATGATCGGCATTGCGATTCCCCTCTACATCGTCACGATGGCTTCGCAGAACATTCCCGGTGTGGCCGTGATGAATTCGTTCGGATACACCGTTCCCTGGCGACCGTCGATGATCGTGACGGGTATCGGCACCATCGTCGGCGCACCGGCCGGTGGCCATGCGATCAACCTCGCGGCGATCAGCGCAGCCCTGGCCGCCGCCCCCACCGCACATCCGGATCCCAAACGTCGATGGATCGCTGCCTTCACCGCAGGCTGGGCGTATCTCGTTCTCGCTGCCGGCGCGGCCGCGGTGGCCGCTCTGGTAGCCGCCGCACCGGCCGGAGTCGTGGAAACTGTTGCCGGACTGGCGCTCCTGGCAACGCTTGCCGGCGCCCTCACGTCGGCGCTGAGCGAGGCGAGTGAACGTGAAGGCGCCGTGGTCACGTTTCTGATCGCCGCATCCGGGGTCAGTATCCTGGGAATCGGATCGGCATTCTGGGCACTGTTGGTGGGGCTGATCGTGCGTGCAGTCCTACAGGGCACCACCCTGCCCCCACTCTCGCGAAAGTCCTCACTACAGTCGAAGCCGTGAGCACAGCGCAGACGCCCCCGTCGATCAGCGAGTTTCCCGTTCTCTGGCCCGTCCCGACGCGGTGGGACGACAACGATCACTACGGCCACGTCAACAACGTGACCTACTACTCGTACTTCGACACCGCGGTCAACGCCTGGCTGATGTCTTCCACAGGAACCGACATCCGCACCCTGCCTGCCATCGGCGTCGTCGCCGAGACGTCGTGCCGGTACCTGAGCGAGCTGTCGTTCCCCGAGCAGTTGCAGGTGGGTATCTCCGTCGAGAAGCTCGGCACCAAGAGCATCGTCTACGCCCTGGCGATATTCCACGAGGTCGAAAGCGGCCATTGGGAACCTGCCGCGACCGGGCGCTTCGTGCACGTCTACGTCGACGCCGACACCCGTAAGCCGGTGGAGATCCCGGCGGCCATCAGATCGGCAGCCGGGACCTTGACCGAAAACTAGCTCAGGCCGAGCTGATCTGCCGTCAAGACGGCGCGTGCAACGATTCCGTCGATCAGCGCGACCGTCGGGCCGCCATGCTCGGCCTTGTTGCGCGGATCGTCGAGAATGCGTCGCAGCACGCCCTCTGCGATGATCGAGAGCTTCCACAGAGCGAGTACGTGCCAGTATCCGACCGCTGACACGTCGCGGCCAGTCGCCTCGACGTAGGCAGCGACCAGCTCGTCACGGTTCGGGAAGCCTTCCAGCGTGGACGCCATGAACGGACCGGCAACCTTGTCACCGGCTTCCGGCCAGTACGCGAGTAGCGCACCGAGATCCGCGAGCGGCTCCCCCAACGTGCACAGCTCCCAGTCGACGACGGCAACGATGCGCCCCTCGGCCGGATCGGTGATGACGTTGTTGAGGTGGAAGTCGCCGTGAACCAACGTCACTTCGTTCTGTTCCGGAATGTTTCGGTGCAGAATCTCGGCCAATCGGTCGACATCCGGAACATCGCGGGTCTTCGACTTCTCCCACTGCGCCGACCACCGCTTGAGCTGACGCTCGGCAAAGGGCTTGCGGCTGGCCAGGTCGTCCAGCCCGGTCTCTTCCAGGTCAACTCCGTGGATGCTTGCGAGGGTTTTGGGCATCGCCAAGCCGACCGCGCGACGCTCGTCCTCGGTCAACTTCTGAGCCACCGGAACGCCGTCGATCACAACGCCGTCGATGTAGCTCATGAGGACCAGCGGAGCGTCCGTGATCTCCGGATCTTCCGTGATGCCGAGGATCTTCGGAACCGGCACTTTGGTTCCCTGGAGCGAGGACAGGATGCGGTGCTCGCGAACGACGTCGTGCGCGGACGCCAACAACGTGCCGAGTGGAGGTCTGCGCAGTACCCACCGTCCTCCGCCCGCATCCGTCACGGAGTAGGTCAGGTTCGATTGCCCGTTACCGATCCTCTCGAAAGTCAGTGGTGTCGTGGCGCCGACCCCCAGTTCGGCGATCCACGCGGAAACAGCTTCTTCGTTCAAACCGACTGCAGTCACCGCACCGATGCTAGCGGTTGAAGTCCGATCGGTTGGCCGTACCGACACGTTTGTTACTCGCCAGTTCGCAGTTCAGGTCTTGATACGGCAGTGAAAAAACTTGCGGATTTCCCAATCAGGGGGATCCTGATGGTAGAGCGACAACTGCATACGACACATCGGGATTGTGCGGCGTACTCACGAGGCGCGCCGGGCATGAGCAGAAACCGAGGTGAGCGAAGATGATCGACAACCTCGATTATCCGGTCCAACTCATCCAACCGAACGGCGCACGAGTGTGCCGTCCCGAATTCGACCGCCTGATAACAGACATCGGGCCTGACGAACTGCTGTCGTTGTATCGCGATCTCGTCGTGAGTCGCCGCATCGACACCGAAGCTGTTGCCCTGCAGCGTCAAGGCGAAATCGGTTTGTGGGCTCCGATGCTAGGCCAAGAAGCCGCCCAGGTCGGTTCCGCGAGAGCGCTCGCCCCAGACGACTTCGCGTTCACCAGCTACCGCGAACATGCCGTCGCGTACTGCCGGGGTGTTCCCCCCGAATTGCTGACCACCATGTGGCGAGGAATCTCCCATTCCGGTTGGGATCCAGAACAATTCAACGTCACCAACCCGGCGATCGTCGTCGGCTCCCAAGGGCTGCACGCCACCGGATACGCACTCGGCGCACACCTGGACGGCGCCGAGATCGCAACGATCGCGTACTTCGGCGACGGCGCCACAAGTCAGGGCGACATCGCCGAGGCGATGGGATTTGCCGCCAGTTTCCGTGTCGGCGTTGTCTTCTTCTGCCAGAACAACCAGTGGGCAATCAGTGAACCGGTATCCCTCCAGTCACGCACGCCCATCTCACATCGGGCAATCGGTTACGGCATCCCCGCGATCCGCGTCGACGGTAACGACGTCCTTGCCGTGCTCGCCGTGACGCGCTCGGCGCTCAATCGCGCACGCGAAGGCAGCGGCCCGACGTTCATCGAGGCGATCACCTGCAGAATGGGCCCGCACACGACCTCCGACGATCCGAGCAGGTACCGCACCGATACGGATATGTCGGAGTGGAGAAGCCGCGATCCGCTCGAGCGAATGCGTCTGCTCCTCGGCCGTCGCGATCTTCTCGGAGAAAACGAACTCAGCACCATCGCGGCAGCCGCCGACGACGTCGCCGCTGGACTGCGACGCGCAACCATCGCGCTCGCCGATCCGCCCCCGTCAGCGCTCTTCGATCACGTCTACGCCGAGGCACACCCACTGATCGACGCTGAACGCGAAGAGCATCGGGCGTATCTCCGTAGCCTGGAAGGGGCTTCGTCATGACCGTCATGAATCTGGTGACCGCGCTCAACACCGGCCTTCGACGCGCACTCGAAGACGATCGTCGCGTTGTCATCATGGGCGAGGACGTCGGCCGTCTCGGCGGCGTATTCCGGGTTACCGACGCCCTGCAGAAGGACTTCGGCGACACCCGGGTGATCGACATGCCCCTCGCCGAATCAGGGATCGTGGGAACAGCTTTCGGTCTTGCCTTGCGCGGATATCGGCCTGTCTGCGAAATTCAATTCGACGGGTTTGTCTACCCGGCTTTCGATCAGATCGTCTCGCAGGTGGCCAAGATCCAGTACCGCACCCGAGGCGCTGCCTCTGCGCCACTGACGATTCGGATTCCCAGTGGCGGCGGAATCGGCGCGGTGGAACATCATTCGGAGTCGCCGGAAGCGTACTTCGCTCACACCGCAGGGCTGCGGGTGGTGTACCCGAGCAATCCGATCGACGGTTTTCACATGATCCGCCAATCCATTGCCGGCGACGACCCGGTGATATTCCTCGAACCCAAACGGCGCTACTGGGACACCGCCGACGTGGATACCGATGCCGCGCCCGAGCTTCCGCTCCACCGTGCCCGCGTCGCTCGCCCTGGAGACGACGCGACAGTGGTTGCGTACGGATCCATGGTCGCCACCGCACTCGAGGCCGCGCGGATTGCCGAAGAAGAAGGCCACGATCTGGAGGTCGTGGATCTGCGTTCACTCTCCCCCGTCGACTTCGACACGATCGAGGCGTCGGTGAACAAGACAGGCCGGCTGGTCGTCGTCCACGAGGCTCCGAAGTTTCTCGGCGTCGGCGCCGAAATCGCAGCACACGTCGCGGAACACTGCTTCTATCAGCTGGAGTCACCGATCCTGCGGGTCACCGGATTCGACATCCCCTACCCGCCCGCCAAGCTCGAGCGATTTCACCTTCCGGACGCCGACCGGATCCTCGCAGCACTCGACCGGACGCTGGCAGCATGAGTACAGGGCACGAATTCCGGTTGCCGGATCTCGGCGAGGGCCTGACGTCCGCCGATCTGGTCGAGTGGACGGTCGGCGTCGGCGACACGGTGGCACTCAATCAAGTTCTCGCCCAGGTAGAGACAGCCAAAGCTCTTGTCGAACTGCCGTCGCCCTACGTCGGCGTTGTCAGAGAACTCCTCGTCGAACCTGGCACTACCGTTCCGGTGGGTACTCCGATCATCCGTATCGAGGAGCCTGCAGATTCACCGTCTCCAAGTGATTCACAGTCTCCGAGCGTGCTGGTCGGATACGGACCCGCGGCCGAGAGACCGAGCCGCCGACGGAGCAAGATCACGCCCGCCTCGCAATCCGCGGCGAATACCGAACGACAGCCCGCAACACCCGCGGCGCGGCGCGCGGCCCGCGAAGCCGGCATCGAACTGAGCGAAATCACCGGCAGCGGATTCGACGGCGCCGTCACCGCAGCTGACGTCGCAGACGCGCTTACCGTGCAGGCGCCTTCGGATAACGCGACACGCCTGGCCTCGTCCGGGCTACGAAAACAGATGGCGTCGGCGATGGTTGCCAGCGTCCGCGCTCCGCAGGCCAGCGTCTTCCTCACCGCCGATATCACGCCTTCGATGGAACTGCTCGGCAGGCTCCGTTCTTCGGAGGCGTTCACCGGACTGTCTCTCACTCCGCTGACACTCGCTGCCAAGGCAATGGTGGCCGCCATCGCCTCGCACCCGATGGTGAACGCGCATTGGGACGAGGCCCGCGGCGACGCCGCCGTCGACGATGACGTGAATCTCGGCATCGCCGTCGCCTCCGAACGTGGACTGTCCGTGCCCAACATCAAGAGCGCCGAGACACTGAGCCTGGTCCAACTCGCACGCGCGGTGACCGAACTGACCGTTGCTGCCCGTGAGGGAAAGACGGACGTCCGTCACCTGACGGGTGGCACCGTCACGATCACCAATGTCGGAGTCTTCGGCGTCGACGGCGGCATTCCGCTTCTCAATCCGGGAGAAGCCGTCATCCTCTGCCTGGGCTCGGTGAGCGAGCGTCCGTGGGTGATCGAGCGCAAGATCGAAGTGCGGAGCGTCGTGACACTGACGTTGACGTTCGACCACCGCGTGCTGACCGGTGAGCAGGCCGCGAGATTCCTCTCATTTGTCGCAGAGATGCTCGCGAACCCGGACCTGTTGCTGACTCACCTGTAGAAAGGAACGAGTGAGCGTCAACCCCACCGACCGCGCAGTCCCCACCTCCGCCCTGGTGCGCGCCCGCGCCGGCATCTTCGGCATTTTCGGTATCAACGGATTTCTCCTCGCGATGTGGGTCGTCCACATTCCGTCCATCGAACACCGAGTGGGGATCAGTCACTCGACGCTCGGCTCACTTCTTCTCCTTCTTGCAGTCGGAGCCATCGCCGGCATGCAGTTGAGCGGCCCGCTCGCAGATCGATACGGCAGCAGGCGCATGGTCATCCTGGCGGGTAGCGGGCTGGCATTCGCCACTCTCGGCCCGGGATTTGCCACGAACACCTGGCAACTGGGCGCTGCACTTGTTGTATTCGGCTTCGCGAACGGCGCGTTGGACGTGTCGATGAACTCGCAGGCCGTCGAGGCCGAACAGTTGTACCGGCGCCCGATCATGGCGGCCTTTCACGGCATGTTCTCGGTCGGTGGCGTATTGGGCTCTGTCATCGGATTCGGCACTCTCGCACTGGATCTTCCGCCGTACGTCACGCTCAGCATCGCGTCGGCAATCGGCTTGCTGGCAGTCTGGTTGTGCTCGCGACCCCTTCTCCCTCACGTCGACGTGCATGCCGAAACCGCGTCGACTACCGGAAAGACACACGGCAGATTCTCGGCTCGCGTACTTGCCCTCGGAACCCTCGCCTTTGTTCTGATGCTGGCCGAGGGAGTGGCAAACGACTGGAGCGCGCTGCAGGTCAAGGAAGATCTCGGTGTTTCGAATGCCGTTGCCGCACTGTCGTTCGGCGCATTCTCCGCCATGATGACCGTCGGCCGGTTCACCGCGGATCGGATCAGCGCGGCGGTAGGCCCGGTGGCAGTGGTTCGCTACGGTGCGTTGCTGTCGTCCGTCGGAATGCTGACCGTCGTGGTATCCGGCTGGCTACCACTGACGTTGCTCGGTTGGGCACTGTTCGGCGCAGGCCTGTCGGGATGTATTCCGCAGATCTTCACCACGGCCGGAAATCTGGGCTCAGGTTCGGCCGGCACCAACATGTCTCGCGTCGTCGGCATGGGATACATCGGATTCCTCGCCGGTCCGGCAACCATCGGCTGGGTCACCAAGCTTGTGCCTCTCACCACAGCAATGTTGATCCCGTTTGCATGCGTCCTGGTCGCAGCAGGTTGTGCGGGTGTCGTTCGGCGCGATTCTCCGACCGCCTACAGACCTCACAGCTGATCCTCACGATCGGCACAGACTCAACAGGGATGCTGGTACTCGTGACCGTCTCGACCTCCACCCAGCACCCCGCTCCCTCCACAACCACTCGCTTCCTCGTCCTTGCCGCGATCGCCGTCGTAGCGCTGGGCGTCTTGTATTTCGTGCGACCCACCTCGCCCGGTTTAAGCGTCCCGGAACAGGTGCGCGCACTTGCCGAGTGGACAGTAGGCCGATTCGACGTCACCGCTGTACTCGCAGCCACTACCGCTCTGGCCGTCGTCTCGATGGTCCGCGGACTGCCATACGGCATCGGCGCGATCCTGCTCCTCGGAATGGGCGCCAATCTCACCAACGCGGCATTCGGTTCCTGGCTCCCCGATGTTCCCCAGGACCTATTGCCCAGCGGTCACGTCGCAGCGGCGACCGCGCTGTACTGCTCGGCGATCTTGATCTCCGCCCCGCAGTGGCGTCCGGTGGTCGCCGGGCTCGGATTCGTCGGAGTTGCTGCGATCGGTGCCAGCGCGCTCGCCGCCGAGCTGAGCGGCCTTTTCGGAGTGATAGCTGGCATTCTGATCACCCTGGTATGGGCCTGTGCCGCAGCCATTTTGATGGCACGATCGCCCATCGCCGCGAAACGTGAAGAGCTGCGCCCAGATACGGCAGCCATCGCGTTCTCCAGGCACCGGAGCATCCGACTTTAGTCCTAAATCTTTGGGATTCAGAGATTTTCGCCGATAGCTCTCCCGCCACGGTTGGACATGACGTATGTTCTGAAATGTCCGAATCAAGTAGTTCCACAGCGAAGGAGTCTTTACCGTGAGCCTCGAAGATCTGAACCCGCTCGAACTGATCCAGAAGTTGATCGAACTACTTTCCGGCTTCTCTTCCGACCCCGAAACCCCCGAGGTTCCGTAAAACGTCGCCAGAGGCGCCTGTTCCGAGTTTCGTCTCGGACCAGGCGCCTTTGTCGTTTCAGCACAAGAAGTCGTTTCAGCACAAGAAGTCGTTGCAAACACACGACATCTTTGCAACACACGGCCACGAAAAAAGGCGTCCACTCGCAGCTGCGAGTGGACGCCCCTTCCGAGTACCAGCGCTAGAGCGCCTTGAGTTCCTCGGTTACTTCGGAGACCGACTTCTTGGCGTCACCGAAGAGCATCGAGGTGCCCTCGGCGAAGAAGAGCGGGTTCTCGATACCGGCGAAACCGGAGTTCATCGAGCGCTTGAGCACGATGACGGACTTCGACTGGTCGACGTTGAGGATCGGCATTCCGTGAATCGGTGAGCTCGGATCGTTGCGCGCCGCCGGGTTGGTGACGTCGTTCGCGCCGATCACCAAGGTGACATCGGTACGAGAGAACTCGTCGTTGATGTCGTCCATTTCCTTCATCGCGTCGTACGAGACATCCGCCTCTGCGAGAAGAACGTTCATGTGACCGGGCATACGGCCGGCGACCGGGTGAATGGCGTACTTGACCTCGACGCCCTTCGACTCGAGCAGTTTCGCCATGTCCTTGACGGCATGCTGAGCCTGCGCGACCGCAAGTCCGTATCCGGGTACGACGATGACCTGGTTGGCGTAGGCCATCTGGATGGCCGCGTCGGCGGCCGAGGTCGCCTTTGCCGTGCGCACGACACCGTCGGAGGATGCGGCTTCACCGCCACCACCACCGAAGCCGCCGGCAACGATGGCCGGGATGGACCGGTTCATGGCCTTGGCCATGAGGTTGGTCAAGATGGTGCCCGAAGCACCCACGATCATGCCGGCGACGATCATCGCCTGGTTGTTGAGCGCCAAACCTGCAGCAGCAGCTGACAAACCGGTCAGAGCGTTGAGCAGCGAGATGACGACGGGCATGTCCGCGCCGCCGATGGGCAGCACGACCATCAGTCCGAGGATGCCCGAGAGTACGAGCACGCCGACGATCCACAGTGAGCTGGTCGGGCCTTCCGGTGAGATCGCCTTGATACCGATGATCACCGAGAACGCGACGGCGGCAATGAGCAGCAGAGCATTGAGCGGCTGCTGGAGCTTACCGATTCCGATCGGACGACCAGGCAGAGTTTCCTGCAGCTTCAGGAACGCGATCACGCTGCCCCAGAAGGAGATCGATCCGATCACCGCGGCAAAGAGCGAAGCGATGACGATGTGCACCGTCGGCGACTCGCCGTGCTGGAATGCGGTGAAACCGTCCGAGTCCAGGAACTCCGCGTACGCGATCAACGCGACCGTGCCGCCGCCGACACCGTTGAACAGTGCCACCAACTGCGGCATGGCCGTCATCTTCGTCCGGAGCGCCGGCGGAACGCCGAGCACGACACCGATGACAAGGCCGGCAGCGATGAGGATCCAGTTCCCCATCTCCGCATCACGAATGGAGATCAGAGTTGCAACGACGGCGATGAGCATGCCGACCGCGGCGATCTGGTTGCCGCGGACTGCGGTCTTCGGGCCGGTAAGACCCATGAGGCCGTAGATGAACATCGAGAACGCGACAATGTAGAGCGCATTGACCAGGTATTCCATTACTGGTCACCATCCTTCGACACAGACTTGGCGGCCGGCTTGGCCTTGAACATCGCCAACATGCGGTCCGTGACGACAAAACCACCGACAACGTTCACGGTTCCGAAGACGAGCGCGACGAACAAGATGATCTGCAGCCCGATCGAGGGATCGTGCACCTTGCCCAGGACGACCAACGCGCCCAGGACGACGATGCCGTGGATGGCGTTCGTACCGGACATCAACGGGGTGTGCAGGGTGTTCGGAACTTTGGAGATCACAGCGAAACCGACGAACCCGGACAACACCAGGATCGCGATGTTCGCCAGAAGTGATGTGTACATCAGGCGCCCTTCTCTTCACGGGTGACGCACGCACCGGCCAGAACCTCGTCGGAGAAATCAGGCGCCAAGGCACCTTCCACCAACATGAGTTCGATCAGCGCGGAAATGTTCTTCGAGTACAACTCGGACGCATGCTCCGGCATGGACGCCGGCAAATTCAGCGGAGAGCAAATGGTCACGCCGTGCTTGACGACGGTTTGACCCGGCTCGGTCAGCTCGCAGTTACCACCGGTTTCACCCGCGAGGTCGACCACCACACTGCCCGGCTTCATGCCTTCGGCCGCGGCAGCGGTCACCAGGCGCGGCGCGGGGCGACCCGGAACCAGAGCTGTGGTGATCACAACGTCGAAGCCCTTGATCGCATCTTCGAGTGCCTGCTGCTGCTTCGCTCGCTCGTCGTCGGTCAACTCGCGGGCGTATCCACCCTCGCCCGCCGCATCGATTCCGAGGTCGAGCCACTGTGCACCCACCGAACGCACCTGGTCGGCGACCTCAGGACGCACGTCGTACCCGGTAGCGCGGCCACCGAGACGCTTGGCTGTCGCCAGCGCCTGCAGACCTGCCACACCCACTCCGAGGACCAGAACCGTCGCAGGCTTCACCGTGCCCGCAGCGGTGGTGAGCATCGGGAAGAACCGCGTCGACTCCGATGCTGCCAACAGAACAGCCTTGTACCCGGACACGTTCGCCTGCGAGGACAACGCGTCCATCACCTGCGCGCGGGAGATACGAGGAATCGCCTCCACGGCGTATCCCTCGATGCCGGCGGCCTTCAACTCGGCGATGCGGTTGTCCGCATTACGCGGATTCAGGAAACCGATGAGCTTCGCGCCGGTACTGATCCGGGCGATCTCTTCTGTCGACGGAGGCGCAACCTTGACCACCACGTCAGCAGTCCACGGATCGCCGATCTTCGCGCCGGCAGCGGTGTACAACTCGTCGGGAATCAACGCCCCGAGACCGGCCCCGGACTCGACGACCACGTCGACACCCTTGCCGATCAAAGCGGACACAATTTTCGGCACCAATGCGACCCGACGCTCACCATCACTCGATTCCCGAGGGACGCCGACCGACGGACGCACTTGTGCGCTCTTCGATGTTTCCATTTTCCATTACCTTCTGCGGTTGGTGGTTCGCCTGCTGCGACGAGCGGCAACCAGCATGTGATGAGCGGAAGATGACCCGCTTTTGGGTGAATGGTGACTGATAGTAGCCAGAGTTAACGCGGCGTAGGGAAACCGACGACGCACTTTCTCCATCTGAATCGAGTCCGAACAGTATGTTTGGACATACCTGAAGAAGCCTACTGTGAGGCCGATCACACCGGAATGGCGGACTATTCCACTATTTGAAACGGCCGAAAGACGTAAAGGCATCAGAATGACGCGCCGAATAATCACCGTCGAGCGAGTTTACGAACCGGCTTCCGAATGTAACGCCGTCCGACTCCGCGTAGACCGACTCCGGCCACTCGCCCTCAAACGCGAAAACCTGCAGTACGCCTCGCACCGGCCTCGGATGCTCGACCCGTTGTTCTACTGACAGCAAGCAAGGACCTGCCGTACGGTCACGCGCAGGTCCTTGCCGACTATCTCGCAGAATTACTCTGATGTCCTAGCATTTCACTAGAGCATCAATTGCTCACATATTGAGACCGCAACTTGTGCTTGACGAGCTTTCCTGTAGCGGTCCTAGGCAATTCGTCGGCAAAGTCAATGCTTCTCGGAGCTTTGAAATGTGCGACCTGACTGCGAACGTATTCCAGCAATTCCTCGGCGACATGGGCACCAGGCTCGATTCCCTCCGCTAGTTGGACAACCGCCTTGACCTGCTCACCCATTTCTTCGTCGGGAACACCGATGACCGCCACGTCGAACACCTTCGGGTGCAAAGTAAGGATGTTCTCGGACTCCTGTGGGTAGATATTCACACCACCGGAGATAATCGTGAACGCGGCGCGGTCGGTCAGATAAAGGAAACGCTCGGAGTCGATATAGCCGATATCTCCACTCGTCGTCCACGTCGGATGATCCGGATGCTGCGCGGCAGCCGTTTTCTCGGGATCATTGTGGTACCGGAACGGCAAAGTCTCCCGCTCCCAGAACACGGTACCGATCTCGCCGACCGGAAGATCGCGCCCGGCGTCGTCACAGATGTGCACGATCCCCATCACTCCGTCACGCCCGACGGAACCCGGATGCGACAAGGCCTGCTCACTGTTGATGAAGGTAGCGCCCGAACCCTCGGTCGAGGCGTAGTACTCGTAGATCACCGGCCCCCACCAGTCGATCATTGCCGTCTTCACTTCGGGCGGGCAGGGAGCAGCAGCGTGAATGGCGACCTTCACCGTCGAGACGTCGTAACGATCACGGGTCTCCTTCGGAAGTTTCAACATTCGAACGAACATCGTCGGTACCCACTGACTGTGCGTCACAGCGTATTTACCGATCAACTCCAGCGCGGTTTCGGCTTCGAATGCATCCATCAAGATCACGGTTCCGCCGACCGAATTGATCACGCCGCAAAAACGCAGGGGCGCCGCGTGATAGACCGGAGCCGGGCACAAATAGACTGTGTCGGAATCGAACCCGTACATCGGTGCGAACACCGCGGTGTACGGATCCATGGTGGTGTTCACCTCACCCTCCGGGAGATCTCCTTTGATCCCCTTCGGCCTGCCGGTGGTTCCCGACGAATACAGCATGTCAGCCCCACGCGGCTGCGAGTCGAGTGGAGCAGTGGACTGCGCATCGACCGCGTCTTCGTAGTCGTCGAAGCCCTCGAGGGCGCCGCCGTACACCAATCGGTGCCGCACGCGTGGAATCAGCTTCTCGTCCAACGGAACTGCTGCGGACGCCTGCCCCGACGCCACCAGAATTGTCGCCTCGCAGTCGTCGACGATGTAGGCAGCCTCCGAAGCCGTGAGATGCCAGTTCACCGCGGTGATGTAGAGGCCGGATCTCAACGCTGCCCAGTACACCTCGAACGCCCGGAGATCGTTGTTCGAGATGAGAGCGACGTGGTCCCCAGGCTTGGCACCGACACTTCGGAAGTATCGCGCCAACTGCGTCGACCGTTCGTCGAGTTCCCGATAGGTGATGGACTCACCCGTCGCAGGGCGAATGACGGCGGGCTTGTCCGGCGTGGACTGGACAAAATTTCCTGGAAACACGAAGACTCCTCTGTCGGTGACGACAACGCCGCGTGAGCCTGCTTCGGCGTCGACAATCCTGGTCTACCACAGGAACTCTGCCACCCTCGGAGGTTTGGTGACACCGACTCGAAGCATGGGAATGCCCGCTCACTTATCCGCCGGGACATACAGTGAGGAGAACCGCACCGTCCGAAACAGGAGATGTCCACATGAGTGGTTGGCCCCAGGACTCAGTAGTCGACGCATTGACCGAGGAATGGAGAGTCATCGACGCACTGCTGGCCGAACTCGACGGCGATCAGTGGTTGGCACCGTCGAACCTTCCGGGGTGGACGGTTCACGACATCGTGTCCCATCTGATCGGTACGGAATCACTGCTCTCGGGCATCAATCCGCCGTCGATCAATCTGGACGTGCACGCATTGCCCCACGTCCACAACGAGATTGCGGCGTTCAACGAGCGCTGGGTCGAAGGCCTGCGGCGGACACTGCACTCGGACCTGCTGACCCGATATCGCGAGATCACCGCCGAACGAACCGAAGCGCTGCGCTCGATGACCAGCGCGGACTGGGACGCCGAGACACAAACACCGGTCGGTCTTGCGCCCTATGGCCGGTTCATGCGTATTCGGACCTTCGACTGTTGGATGCACGAACTCGACATCAGAGATGCAGTTGGCATTCGGGGTGAGGAAGGCGGATTGCGCGCGGAGACTGCATTCGGCGAAATCACCAGCGCGCTCGGATTCGTCGTCGGAAAACGAGGAAAGGCGCCAGAGGGAGCACGGATCACTTTCGAACTCGAAGGGCCACTTGCCCGTTCACTTCACGTCTCGGTCGACGCGCGAGCAACACTCGTCCCGGAGTTGGACGGTCCGGCGACCACGACCATCTCGATGAGCTCACCGCTCTTCACCCGAATTGCCGGTGGCCGCGTCCACGCGTCGGATCACCGAACCGACATCTCGCTTCGCGGTGACACCACGGTGGGCACACGCGTCGTCGACAATCTGGCGTTCACGATTTGAGGGCTGGGTGGGTAGGTCGCGAAGGTACTGAGAAGTGAAACTGTTTCTCTCGTCCTACCGATTCGGCGACCACCGCGAGGCTTTTGTCGATCTCGTAGGCCGCGGCGCTCGCATCGCGGTCATCGCCGCGGCTGCAGATTCGTGGCCCGCCAATGCCCGCAGTTCAGCAGTCACCAGCGAATTGACTCCGCTACGTGCAGCGGGCTTCACCGCAGAGGAAGTGGATGTCCGAGACTTCCTGGGTGCATCGGAAGCACTGGAACTCCGGCTCCGCGAATTCGACTGCCTGTGGGTTCGCGGCGGAAACACGTTCGTCCTGCGAGCTCAGCTAGCTCGAAGTGGCGCTGACAGGGTCATCGAGATGCTGGTTCGTTCAGGCGTCGTGGCCTATGCGGGATACAGCGCCGGAGCGTGCCTGGCGACTCCGACTCTGATCGGGCTGGACGCGTCGGACGACCCCGCTGAAGTCATGCCAACGTGCGGTATCGACCCGATCTGGTCCGGGCTCGCGCTGATCGACTTCGCGATAGTGCCGCACGGCGGCGATTCGCTACTCGAAGATCCACAGGTGACTGCGCGGACGGTTGCGGCCCTGACCACGGCGGGCGCGCAATTCACCGTGCTTACAGATCACGAGGTGATACTCGTCGACCGTTGATGTAACGCAGACGGTTGATCTTGACGCAGACTGAGCAGTCGACTCGGCCCGACCGGATCAGCCGTGCTCTGCCACCGCGGTTCCGGCTGCCGGCGACTGACGCTCGAGCCTCGTCCACGCGATCTCCCAGCGCTTGACAGAGACCTCGTCAGCGTCCTCGAGAAGGGCGTCGAGGAGCAGGCGTGGATTTTCGCGCCATGCCAGTTCAGCGGCATGGACTTCCGCAGCCGAGAACAACCCGGAAGCCTCGAGATCACGAATCCATTCGCAGATCTCGCCTCGGTGAATCCGTGCGATGGTCTCGTATCCCAGACCTTCGTCAAGGAAGTCGTACGAAAAAATTGCGGCAAAGTAACTGTTCGACTCACGCTGCCCGAAAATCATGTGCGTTCCTTCCTCGAAGTTGTCCGACGAAGACTCGAAATCGAACCGTTGAGCAGCGACGCCAAAGTTTTTTGGCGAAGTTGTAACGCTTCTTCTATCCCCGACGATTCAAACGCTAACCCCCCGAGCGGGTCTTTGGGATCACGTCCGAGAAACGATCTGATGACCAACGCAATACCCCTGGGGTTTCCGGCCGCTCGCACCCATCATCGACACGCAACCAGCGCGCCGCTGACCTGCAATTTGCCCGTTTCAGGCCCTCCACTTAATCCATCCGAACAGACGACAAAAAACTTTGTGACCGGTCCCACATATTGGGATGTTTACGATCGTGATGCATATGTATCACCCGTTGTGGGCACAAAAGTACGGGCAAATCGGCACGTACAGACCAGTTTTGTTCGTTCTCCATGGCGACGAAGGTCCCTTGAACGGTCGTCCAGTTGTAGTTGCGCTAAGTAACGGATCCCACGTCGGCAACCGATATTGCGGACGGCCTGCCAGGTAGCGTGCTCCAGAGAACGTAGACGCGGCGCGGCGCAACCGGCCGCCCTTTCGAAACGGAGCCCGAAGATGACCGAGACAGTGGCGCACAATCCCGCGGAAACGCGTTTCGAGATCCGAGTCGACGGCGAACTCGCCGGTTTCGCCGAGTACTCGGACCATTCCGGCGTCCGTGATTTCCACCACACGGTGACCTCTCCGCAGTTTCGTGGGCGCGGGCTTGCCGCCATCGTGGTGCGTGAAGCGCTCGATCAGACCCGGAACGAGGGATTGAAGATCCTTCCGACGTGCTCGTACGTCGAGAAGTTTGTTGCGGAGAACCCCGTCTACCAGGCATAACCGAACGAGAACGGCCGGCGAAAAACCAGTCGCGAACCTGCAGACACCGCTGCTAGCGTCGATGGTGCCGTCGTCGAAATCCTGGGCGGCACCATCTCGGGGAAGGAAAGAACGTGGTCGCCTCAGCAGATCGGCGTCCACCTGCGTCCACGGACGTAGCTATCCCCAGCTATCTCCCTCTCGTACTGGTCAATCTCGCGACGCTGTTCTCGGCGATCGGCAACGGTATCGCCATCGTCGTGCTCCCCTGGCTGGTTCTCGAACGAACCGGTAAGGCTACCGACGCGGCGATAGTTGCCGGCGCAGCAGCCATTCCGCTACTCGTGTCGAGCCTGTTTTCGGGGACATTCGTCGACAAGTTCGGACGCCGTCGAACGTCGATGATTTCCGACGCTCTCTCCGCGATGTCCGTTGCAGCGATTCCGATCATCGCGGCCACCGCGGGCTTGACGATCCCGGTGATCGCGGCGTTGGCCGCACTCGGCGCCGTGTTCGACCCCGCCGGAATGGCGGCGAGGGAGTCCATGCTGCCTGCAGCGACTCGGACCGCCAAGTGGAAGCTCGATCGAACCAACAGTGTGTACGAGGCCAACTTCAACGTCGCGTATCTGATCGGCCCTGGCATCGGCGGTGTCCTCATCGCAACGATCGGAGCGGTGAACACGCTCTGGGTCACGGCGGCAGGTTTTGTGTTCTCGATAGTCGTGGTCGCCTTCATCCGGCTTCCCGGCGCCGGAGTGCCCGAACACGAACACCGTCCGAAATCGATCTGGCACGGCACACTCGACGGTCTTCGGTTCGTCTGGAACAACAAACTGCTGCGCACCCTGGCGCTGATCGACATGGCAGTCGTCGCGCTCTACATGCCTGTGGAGAGTGTCGTGTTCCCGGTGTACTTCACAGAGTTGGATCAACCGGCCCAACTCGGATCGGTGTTGATGGCCTTGGCGATCGGCGGCATCATCGGCTCTCTCGCCTACGCCCCACTGGCGCCGATCATGTCCCGGCGGCTGATCATGATTTTTGCCGTCGCCGTTCTCGGCATAGCGATGCTGGCCATGGCGCTCCTACCTCCACTGTGGGTGATCCTCGTACTTGCCGGACTGCAGGGCCTCGTCTACGGACCAGTCGGCCCGATCGCCAACTACGCCATGCAGACGCACAGCCCGGAGCACATGCGTGGACGCGTCGTCGGTGTCATGACGTCGACGGCCTACGCCGCAGGCCCGCTCGGCTACCTCGCGGTCGGCCCGCTGCTCGATCAACTCGGAATCGCGTCGACCTTTGTGGCCCTGTCGATTCCGATCATCCTGATCGCCGCAGTCTGTGCCTCTCTGCCGGTGCTTCGCGAACTGGATCGTCCGCGGCACTCGACCGACGTCAGTTGAACCCCATCACGTCGTTGCCCCAGGCGACGCGCAATCCGTGATCGGGGTCGCTGACGAGGGTGTCGGCGGAGTCGATCAACAGCGTCGACCGCTTCTCTTCCTCGTACGGCGCCCAGTGCTTCGAGCCGTCGAGGGCCGCCGGCACTGCATGCCTGGCGAAGGCCAACCATCGCCGTTGGATACGGCCGGCCACCTCCATCGCGGCCTTCCGACCGCCGAGCCAGAACGTGGGGTCGACGTTCAGGGTTCCGAAATTGCCGAATACATAAGGTAATTCGGTCGCGTGGCCCGCGCCGATCCGCGCCGCCTTGAGCATCGGCGTCGCGTGATCGAAGCGGTAGACCCATGTAGGGGAATGCCTGCAGTGCGCGTCTGCGATCCAGAGGGTCGGCATGCGAAACGCAGCGTCCCGTGACAGTGCCAGCGCGCCACTCGGTTTCGCATGGTCAGGGTAAGCCGACATGATCTCGGCAAGTTTGGTCGCGGAGATGTCGGGGTGATCGTCGGCCAGTAATTGGAGCATTGCCTCGACGGACTGCGCACTCACCGGCATCAGCGGAGACTTCATGAACTTGAAGATCGACGCCTCGTCCTTGTTGGAACCGATGATCAGTGGGATTCGGTGCGCGTAACCCTTCTGGAAAGCCGCAACCGGGTAGTGCGGCACCAGATCGCGATCGACAACGGGTGCCATCGCCAAAGTTCCCGGAATCCGGGTCGGAATTTCGTTGACCAAATCATCGCTTGCCTTGACGAGCAGTTCCAGATCTGTGGTCAGCAGATCGCCTGCGTCTTCGGGGTCGATCGAGAGCAGTTCGAGAAACCGCTCTGCAACGGTCTTGGCGCGCTCGGCCCCGTAGACGGAGGTCGCGGGCGGACTCTGGGCAATCGCACGATGGAACAGACCTTCGGCGCTCGGACAGGTCATGAGCGTCGTGATGGATCCTGCGCCGGAGGACTCCCCGAACACGGTCACCGCACTCGGGTCACCACCGAAGGCGTCGATGTTGTCTCGAACCCATTCGAGTGCCGCAATCTGGTCTCGCAGACCACAGTTCGATTCGAAAACAGTATCCGCGGTGGAGAATGCAGACAGGTCCAGGAATCCGAGTGCGCCGACGCGATAGTTGAAGGAGACGAGAACGACGTCACCGGTTTCAGCCAGATGACGGCCGTCGTAGATCGTTTGGGCGGCAGACCCGAGGCAGTAGGCGCCGCCGTGAATCCACACCATCACCGGTCGCGGCGTACCGTCGGGTCGCGGGGCCCAGACGTTGATCGACAGGCAGTCCTCGTCGATTTTGAAGGCCCGATCGATCGGAACCGCCGGACTCTGGCCTTGCGGCGCGATCGGCCCGAACTCACGACAGTCGCGCACCCCGTCCCACGACTGTGCGGGTTGCGGCGCTCGGAACCTCCGCTCACCCACCGGCGCCGCTGCGTAGGGCATGCCCTTCCACGCGAATACACCGCCATCCGGATACCCGCGGGCTTCTCCGCCTCGCGCCCGGATCACCAGAGTTCCGTCCTCGCCGAGATTTGGTCGAACGTCGGTCTCCATGTCTGAATCCCCTCCCGACCCGCGCGTGTGGCAATCAAGACCAAACCTACCAATCTCGGACGGGTGTGCGCCGAGTACACAACCCCTCGGTGTTAAGGTCGCCTAGTTCTGACACGGGGTGCTCCGCATGGGCGGGGCTGAGAACACACCCGGGAACCTGATCAGGTAATGCTGACGAAGGGATGTCATGGCTACTACGCAGCCTGCATACAATTCTGCCGAAAACTCGGTGGCCACAGCGCCGTCGACGGATCGGTTCACAGATCGACTCTGGGCCGAGACGAAGGCCCTCCGCGAGTCGATCGACTCACTGGAGTTCCTCCGCCGCCTCGGCGACGGAACACTGCCTCTCGACGCGTTCCGCACGTACATCGAGCAGGACAAGCTTTATCTCGAGGGGTATTCGAAAGCGTTGTCCCTGGTCGCGGCCCACGCCCCGGATCCGCAGTCCGCGGGCTTCTGGTCGAATTCCGCGTCCACGGCAGCGACAGTGGAATCTGCGCTTCACGACGGACTTCTCACCGGTGGAATTCTTCCAGCGGGATCGGGAAGGCTCGAGCATTCGCAGGCCTGCCTGGGATACGTCTCGTATCTGACGGCGACTGCAGCCACTGCGCCTTACCCGGTCTCCGCAGCGGCAGTACTCCCCTGCTTCTGGATCTACGCCGAGGTCGGCCGCGATCTTGCCGCTTCAGCGCGCGAGGTACTCGACGCCGATCCGTCGCATCCGTATGCACAGTGGGTCACGACCTACGACGCACCCGAATTCCACGAGTCGGTGGCGCAGGCCCGCGTACTGGTCGATGCTGCGGCCGAAGCTGCCACCGAGACAGAGCGTGAGGCGATGAGTGAAGCATTCCGCATCGCCAGCCGCTATGAGCTGATGTTCTGGGATTCCGCACTCCACCAGCAGCCTTGGCCGGCGTCGTGATGTCGTTTGCGGCGCTGCGCCGCACGCTTGCCACGTCTGCCGCGATCGCAGCCGCGTTCACAGTTCTGACCGGATGCGCCTCTGACACCGGCTCTTCCGACGGGACCATTCGGTTCGCACTCGACTGGACACCGAACACGAACCACACCGGTTTGTACGTAGCACTCCAAGAGGGCTACTTCGAGGACGCCGGCCTGGACGTCTCGATCCTGCCCTACAACAACACCTCGCCCGACACCCTGGTCGATGCCGGCAATGCCGAGTTCGGCATCAGCACACAGAGTCAGGCCACGTTCGCCCGTGCAGCCGGCGCCGCCACGACGTCCGTCATCGCGCCACTTCAGCACCGCGCCACCGGCATCGGCGTGAAGGCGGATCGTGCGGACATCACGCGCCCACGTGATCTCGACGGGAAGACGTACGCCGGGTTCGGCGATCCCGGCGAAGTCGAAACGCTGCAGCAGATCATCCGCAACGACGGCGGGACCGGGAACTTCACGACGGTCACGCTCGGAACTTCCGCGTACGAAGCCGTGTACTCGGGCCAGGCAGACTTCACCGTCTCCTACTTTGCTTGGGAAGGCCTCGAAGCGGAGCGAAACGGAACTCCGATGCGGTACTTCCAGTACACCGATTACGGCTTCCCCGATGCATATTCGATCGTGATCAACGGCAACCAGCAGTGGTTGAAGGACCATCCCGACGAGGCACGCAAGTTCGTCAAAGCCGTTCAACGCGGATATCAGACTGCTGCCGACAACCCGGACCAGGCCGCGCAGGATCTCATCGACGCGAACCCCGGAGCATTCACCGACGAAGACCTCGTGCGTGAGAGTCAGCGGATGCTCGCCGCCGACTACATGAAAGACGCCAACGGCGTTGTGGGCGCCCAGAATCTCGAAACCTGGTCGGGCTACTCGGGATTCCTCTTCGAGAACGGATTGCTCGCCGGACCCGATGGGAAGCCGTTGACCCAGAAGCCGGACTGGTCGGAGTACTTCACCAATGAGTATCTCGACGCGTCCTGACGTGAGCGGACGGTTGGTCTCGACCATGCGGCGGGCGCTTCCCGCGCTCGCCGTGGTGGTGCTCCTCGTGGCGGCGTGGCAGATCTACGTCGAGATCAGTGGGATTCGGCCGCAAGTACTTCCGTCTCCGGGGCGCGTTCTGTCCCAGGGGTGGGACAACCGCGAGATCATCTCCGGCCACGCCTGGTCGACATTGCAGGTCACGTTGGTCGGCTTCACTGTTTCATTGGTGTTGGCCTGGATTCTTGCTGTGGTCGTGGACTTTTCGCCGTGGTTGTCACGCGCGCTGGTACCACTTTTTGTCGTCTCGCAGACGCTGCCGATCATCGCCATCGCGCCGCTGATGATCATCTGGTTCGGCTTCGGGTTGTTGCCGAAGGTGTTGGTGATCGCCCTTGCGACGTTCTTCCCCATGACCATCGGACTCATCGAGGGATTTGCCGCGGCCGATCGGGAAGCGGGCGCTCTCCTGCGCAGTATGGGCAGCACTCGCTGGCAGGAGTTCCGATACGTTCGCCTTCCTTCGGCAATTCCGCGATTCTTCACTGCCCTGCGCATCGGCATCACGTATGCGGTCGTGGGTGCGGTGTTCTCCGAATACGTCGGCGCTACTTCCGGTTTGGGTATCTACATGAGCACCCAGAAGAACTCCTTCCGCACCGACCTGGTGTTGGCGGCCGTACTGGTGACCGCGTTGATCAGTGTCACGCTGTACTTGCTGACGTTCGCCATCGAGCGCATCGTTGCACCATGGGCGATGAACGAAAGGTCGCGGACATGACTGACCCGATGGTCGAGGATGCAATGGTCGAAATCCAGGACCTGACCAAGAGGTTCGACACGGCCGGAGAATCGCGTCTCGTGCTCGATTCGGTGTCCTTTGGTGCCGACGCGGGCGAATTCGTGTCGGTGATCGGGCCGAGCGGCTGCGGCAAGAGCACGATCTTCAACGTCCTGGCCGGGCTCGAATCCCCGACCGCGGGTTCGGTCTGTGTGGGCACGCGCGCAACGGAATCCGAACCAGCCACCGAGGTGCATACCGCGTACATGCCGCAGAAAGATCTTCTGTTCCCTTGGCGTTCGGTACTGGACAACACGGCCCTCGGTTTGGAAGTGCAGGGAGTCGGCAAAAAGGAAGCACGCGAGCGCGCTCGCGAGTTGTTCCCGGCGTTCGGACTGTCCGGATTCGAGGACGCCCGGCCGTCACAACTGTCCGGCGGCATGCGCCAGCGAGCGGCGATGCTGCGCACCGTTGTTCAGGGCAAACCTGTCCTGCTGCTCGACGAGCCGTTCGGCGCACTGGACTCGTTGACTCGGACCGAGATGCAGGCCTGGCTACAAGACGTGTGGCAGCAGTACCGGTGGACCGTGCTGATGATCACCCACGATATTCGTGAAGCGATCTATCTGTCCGATCGCGTGGTCGTTCTGTCGGCGAGGCCGGCAACGGTCAGGTGCGTCGTCGACGTTCCCTTGCCGAGGCCACGCGAACTGGACATGATCACCTCGCCCGAGTTCGCCGACGTCGAGCGTGAACTGCTTGCCGTTCTCCACGACGAGACTCGCAAGTCGCTACAGCCCTAGCGGTTACTGATAATGCGCTGAGAGCGCGCCGATTTCACCTGCCGTTCAAGAGAAAGTGCATCGCAACAGTGCAACTTCGCGTAGGATGTCGCGGCGCGTTCGCCCAAAACGCCTTAATATCAGCAAGATCCGAACGCTCGACACGCAATCCGTCAACGCTGCACAATTCTCTGTACTCTTCGGTAACGTACACTCGGTCGCCTACGAGACCAACGGCCAGAAGGTAACTGGACGGTAAAGCGGAATCGTGGAGGCACAGTCATCGCAACAGATTTGGAAAGGGACAGCGTGAGCACACTGCAGTCAGGTCAGAGCCTCGGAGTCGGCCAGGAACTCAAGTCCGACAACGGCGCATACACCCTCACCTTGCAGGACGACGGCAACCTGGTTCTGTCCGAGGGCGGACAGGCTGTTTGGGCCGCAGGCACCAACGGATCCGGCGCCAACCGCGCCGAGGTGCAGGCTGACGGAAACTTCGTCATCTACAAGGACTCCGACGCCGTGTGGGCATCGCAGACCGCAGGCAACGACGGTGCCTCCCTCTCGGTTCAAGACGATCGCAACGTCGTTCTGTCCGCCGGCGGAAATGCTCTGTGGTCGTCGGACACTGCAATCGCAGCGCCGGCCGCCGAGGCTGCCCCGGAGCCCGCTCCGGCACCCGAGCCTGAGCCTGCCCCCGCCGCTCCGGCAGCGCAGAGCTACACCGTCGAAAGCGGCGACACCCTGTGGGCGATCGCAGAGCGTTTCTACGGTGACGGCAACCAGTACCAGCGCATCGCGGATGCAAACGGCATCCCGAACCCGGATCTCATCAACGCCGGTCAGGTACTGACGATCCCCGCCTGATTCACTGCTTGACCTGGCCCTGGGTGCCGACGTCCGCGTCGGCACCCAGGGCCTTTTGTGTTCTACGCCACACAGATTCGCGTCCCGCCCAGCAGACCCTGATACTCCATTGCGGCATCTTTTCGCCTACAGTACTTCCGTACTGCTCCCGAAGGACAGGTGTGCATGAAAGACAGAACAGTCATGATCGGCGCTGTCGCAGTGGCCGCTCTTTCTCTGACATCAGGCCTCGTTTTCGGCGGAGCAGCCGGCGCATTCGGTGCCGGCGGCCCTGTGGTGAAGCCTCCCACTCTGGTCTCGTCGGTTTCCGTGGAGTCCGTCGCCGGGATCGAACCGGCCGCGTTCTACAGCTCGGTTGCAGTCCCCACGGTTGTCATCCCGCCGACGCCGACCTGGCGAATCGCCGACGAGACGACTGCTCCTCGTAATCAGCCGCTTGTGGTGACCGCGACAAGCACGAGCTCCGCCACCTCGACTACGACGGCCACCAGTACGACAACACCCGTCTCATCCACGACAACTGCGTCGGCTACCGCGACCTCGTCACCGACCGCGACGGCCACAACCACCAAGACCAGCACCACCCCCGTTGTCACGACCGGATCCACGCCGCCCGTCGTCGAGGTCTCGCCCGTTCTCGCCGGATAACCCTCTCTCTTTCGCCCGCACACCGCCTGGCGTGACGGCGGTTACAGGCACACTTCAGTCGCCGCTCTCGAATAACCGATCTACCTGCAACTACCTTCCTCGTCGTCACGGTTCGTGGTCCGCTGCAATCCGGTCGACCGGAAAAGGACAGCAGCATTGTCGGAGCCTCGCGATACCGTATAGGTCTGAGCTTTTGCGGAAGGAGGTGGCTGATGAGCGCAATGGGCTTCGATCTCGATGTCAGTGTCGACCGGGCGTGGGCAGAATTTCAACGTCGCCTCGGCGATCACATTTCCATCATGGTCGACGGCGACGTTCTTGCCGTGGAATCGTCCACCGGCGACTTCGATCCAGCTGACGGCGCAGCGCCATGCGTTCAGTTCCTCGTGTGGGACGAGAACACAGTCCGCTGCGAGGTTCCTTCCAACGACTTCCTTCATCCGCGCTATCGACTCGAAGATGCCGACGAACAAAAGTTGATCGCACTCGGCTGGAATCCGCCTTCCGAGAATCTCGAGGATCCGAACAACTCCCCCGCCTTCTGCGTCGACAAGGCGCAGAACTGGGCCGATCAGCTCGCAGCGATGACTGTCGCTGCATTCCGTGATGTGTTCGGTGTGCACCACCCGGCTTTTCTATCCAGCGATCTCACCGGCAACGAGCAGACTCCGGATTTCGATCCGTCGGTCGTCGAGTCGACAGAACTTCCGACACTCGACCCCACCGCGGCCTACATGCCCAACGACATCGACCACCTCAAGGAGTTGGTCACTCTCGCTTTGCTTCCCATGCTCGGCACTCTTCCCGAGCGAGACAGCGACGGCGACATACCCATTCGTGTCGGTTCGACTGTCATGTTCGTCGGTCCGCTTTCCGAGTCCATGGACGTGCAGTTGTTCTCCCCACTCGTTCAGGACATCAGCAACCGCACCCGTGCAGCCGAGGTCATCGCCGATCTCAACCGCAAGTGGTCGCGCATCAAGTTCGTCTTGATCGACGATCGTCTGTCGGTGTTCCTCGAGGTGGCGGGTTCGCCATTCGTTCCCAAGCAACTCACCGATACGTGCGCCGCCCTGACGTCGTTCCTGCGTACCGTGGACGACGAGTTCGCCGCACGCGTCGGCGGAGACCTCTTCTTCGCGAACAAGAGCGGTGACTCCTCCTCGCTGCAGCCCGATCTGACGGCCGAGGACCTGCCTCCCGAACTCGAGACCCTGCTGCACCTCGATCTGGACGTGGCCGAGGATCTCGACGCGGTAGCCGATGTCTGTGGTCGTGATCGCGATCTGATTCTTCAGCTCCTCCACATCAGCAACGAATGGCAGATTCAGCTGCGTAGTCAGGCTGTGGACGCCCACGGTCGCGGAGACGCCGAAGAGGCTGCGGGATACGAGGATCAGGTCGGCGGGTGGGAACTCATGGTCGACCGTCTGCGAGGGGCCTTGCGACTGGTGGTCCTACCCAATTCTCGAACCGAGACGCCGGCAAAGCCGCAACCTGAGCAAATGGGCTTGTTTGCCGATCCCTTGCAACAGAGCCTCTTCGACGATCCGTCCTGACAACACGGATCGCCTTCCCGCTATTCGAAGTGGGATTTGAAGATCTGTCCGTGGACGCCCACGGTTCGATCGACAACCTGCGAGACCGTGAAATCGGCTGCGGCAGAAAGATAGGCGTAGGCCGTCGCTCGATCCATTCCGCGATCATGCTCGAGGAAGTCGAGCGCGTTGACCACCGCGCGCCGCATGGCGCCGTTGAGGTCACTGTTCTGCCCATCGACCGAACCGTTGGGGTCGGACAGGCCGATCGGAATCCAGGCCTCCTCTGTCTCGGCGAACGGGTATCCGAAAGCCACCGATGGAGCGTCACCGGAATCCTTCTTGCACACGCTGAGTCGGAACGTGCCGCGCAGCGATCCTTCCATCGCCGTCAGCGCCGCCTCACCGTCACCCATGGCCATGTGGGGGTCACCGACGTAGAAGAGGGCGCCTTCAGCGAATACCGGCAAATAGAAGGTTGATCCGACACCGAGATGCCTGATGTCGATGTTTCCGCCGCCCAGGGTCGGAGGAATGGAGTTCGACGACGGGGATGTCGGGTCTGCATCCGCAGAATAGGCAACTCCCATCATTCCCATGAAGGGCCGCAGGGGAAACCGCACCTTCGACTGTCCGAAAGGCATCACGCCCTTGCCGTCTTCGATCGCCGTGAAAGTGGAAACACCGCCGTACTTCAACGGGTCCTTTGTTGCGCGCCCGTCTGTGGCGACCGGCGGCATGACTTCGTCCAGAGTGATTCCCGCTGGAGCGGTTCCGTCTGCTGTGACGGCGAGAGCGCCCTTGCCGTGTCTGCTCGACACAACGCCGTACGGCACGCGGGGAATGGCTTCGAGAGTCTCGATCTTGAGTACGTCTCCAGGCTGGGCGCCTTCGACGAAGACCGGGCCGGTGACGACGTGCGGTCCGTCCTTGTCGAAGTTTCGTTCGGTTCGGTTGTATTCGGCCGCAACGGCAATCGCATCCTCGAGCACGTCCTTCTCGGAAACGCCTTTGCTACCGAAGTATTCGAGAGGATTGCGCCCTTGATCCTCGAGAATTCCCTCGTGCGAGAGGGCGTCGATCGTGACGGTCTGGCCCGACTTCATCCGCATCACCTCGCGGGTGTGGATGCTGGGCACATAACCCCACATGACGTCCGACGGATCCGAACTCAGATAGTGATCGCCACTGACGTTTCCGCTGCCCGGTTGCAGAATCGGAATGCCATCGGCGAACGGTAGTGCAGAGGAGGACGATCCAGCCGGTGACGCGTTCGAGTGCGCGCATCCCGAAGCCACACCGGCAACTCCTACGCCCGCACCGAGGGCAGCGACTGCCCTTATGAATCCGCGTCGGCCAAGACCTTTCGTCAGGTCTTCGGCTGCGTTGCGGGCAAGAGTGTATTCCATCGAGATTCCTCCGGAGTGCGTGACGATGTGCGACTGCGAAGAAAGCTAGACCCGATTTGTTACTCGTTCATTACCATTTCATGGCAAGGAAATACCGCTGACTGAGAATGAATTCAGCGACGGCGAAGCCGCCAGAGCGAGGTCGTCTCTCGTGCCCGGGCGGCGTGAAGCGCATCGGTTCGGTCACTGACCTTTGCGTGCGTCGGTTTGACGTCCATGCGATCGACAACAGTGAGTCCACCGGCCGCAATCAGGTCGTGTAGTTCGGATCGCGTTCGGAGACCGAGGTGTTCGGCAATGTCCGAGAGGATCAGCCACGCTTCTCCCCCGTCGTCCAGATGCGCTGCGACACCAGTCAGGAAGCCCTTCAGCATCGCTCCAGCGGGGTCGTAGACGGCGTATTCGATGGGCGAGGTGGCCTTGGCCGGAATCCAGGGAGGATTGCAGACCACCAACGGAGCGGTGCCTTCGGGAAAGAGGTCTGCTTCCACCACGGTCACCTGATCGCCGTAGCCAAGCCGCGAGAGGTTGCTACGAGCGCATTGCAGTGCCCGGGGGTCCTGGTCGGTGGCCGTCACTGCCTTGACACCGCGCTGCGCCAGTACGGCAGCAAGAACGCCGGTGCCGGTGCCGATGTCGAAAGCCGATTCCGTCGACGGCAGTGGCGCAGACGCGACAAGATCGACATACTCCCCGCGGACGGGTGAGAACACTCCGAAGGCGGGATGCACTCGTGCGTCGAGAGCCTCGATGAAAACACCTTTGCGGTGCCACTCGTGAGCGCCGATCGCGCCGAGGATGTCACGCAACGAGCGAACCGAAGGCTCACCGGTAATCCCGAAAGCTTCGGTCAACGCGACTTGCGCGTCCGGGGCTCGCCGGAGTGGAATCGACAGATCTGCATCCAAGGGAATGAGCAGCATGCCGAGGATCTGCGCGCGGCGTCCTTGGGTCTGCCGGTGGAGATGGAAGGCTTTGGCGGGATCTTCGGAGGCTCGGCGCGGCTTGCGGTCGATGCGCGACGCGACGGCCTTCGACAGTTGGCGAGCGTTCTGAAAATCTCCGCGCCACAACAACGCCGTGCCTTCGCATGCCAAGCGATAGGCGTCGTCGGCCTTCATCGTGTCGTCGGCGACGACGATGCGCTTGGGCGCCGGGGCGTTGCTCGTCGAACCCCAACGGGCCGATTGCTCGGCGTCGTTCTCGGTCCACACAGCGAATTGTTCAGTCATGTAAGCCCTTCCGGCGTCCGACGCATAGCGGCCGGTCTACCGGCTGATGTGGTCCAGATCTGCAAAATCTGCTCGTCTGGTGTCCACACTAGTCGGGACCGGCCGCGCTACATGACTGCGAGAGGGATGTCAGCCCTTGGCGACGCGAGCTGCCTCGGCGATCCGAGCCTCGGCGACCGCGTCAGCAGCCTCGCCGGCGAGGATTCCGTCCTTCTTCGACTTCGCGAAGATCTCGGTGACCGTGTCGAAGATCTTCTCGACCT
This sequence comes from Rhodococcus sp. D-46, assembly GCF_011290655.1. Lineage (NCBI taxonomy): Bacteria > Bacillati > Actinomycetota > Actinomycetes > Mycobacteriales > Nocardiaceae > Rhodococcus > Rhodococcus sp. D-46. Next base: position 110,182 of record NZ_JAANTF010000013.1, read on the forward strand.
TGAGCTTGACCTCTTCGGCCGAGTTGCCCTTCAGCTCGCCGGCGACCTGGATGAGGCCGCCGCCGTTCGCCACGTAGTCAGGGGTCCAGGTGATGCCGCGGTCGCGGAGGATGTTCTCGACCTCGGGGACGGTGAGCTGGTTGTTGGCAGCGCCGCAGACAACCTCGGCCTTGATCGAGCGTGCGGTCGTGTCTGTGAGGGTTGCGCCCATCGCGCAGGGTGCGTAAACGTCGAGATCGGCGTCGATGATGCTGTCGACGATGCTCACCTGCGGGAAGTCAGCCTTGACACGGTCGAGCGCTGCGGCGTTGACGTCGGTCGCGAGAACGGTTGCGCCGTCTGCGAGGAGGAGCTTGATCAGCTCGTAGCCGACCTTGCCTGTGCCTTCGACACCAACAGTCTTGCCTGCGAGCGACGGAGTGCCCCAATGCGACTGCGCCGCGGCGCGCATCGACTGGAATACGCCGAGGGCCGTCATCGGAGCGCTGTCACCGGAACCGCCGACGGTGGCGTTGCGGCCTACGACGAAGTCGGTGTTGCGACCGATGATGTCGAGATCGTTGGAGTTGGTTCCGACGTCACCAGCGGTGATGTAGCGGCCACCGAGGGTCTGGACGAATTTTGCGTAGGCGCCGAGCAATTCGTCGGTCTTGGCCGTTGCGGGGTCGCCGATGATGACAGCCTTGCCGCCGCCGAGGTCTACACCGGCAACCGCAGCCTTGTAGGTCATGCCGCGCGAGAGACGCAAAACGTCTGTTACTGCGGCAGATTCGTCGGAGTACGGGTAGAAGCGCGTTCCGCCGAGCGCGGGGCCGAGCGTCGTGGAGTGGATGGCGACGATGGCCTTGAGGCCGCTCGCGGGATCCTGGAAGAAGCTCACCTGCTCGTGGGGGTAATCGCGCAGGTAGTCGGCGCGATCAAACACGCCCGCAGTGTCGTCATGGGAAACAACGGAGTTCACGGGCTCGGCGGTGAGAGTCATTGTGGGATAGACCTTTCCGAAGGATTAACGGGGCGCAGTCGAAATATTGGGACGAAGTGGCCGTTGGGTACTATTGGGGACAAATAACCCAAAGAGAATCCCGCTGAGCAATTCGTGGAACCAATGCTCTGCCTGAGTTACGATTTGGTCAATGCAAATCTCTTGAACTAGTCAATTCGATCATCCAGTGACTCATATCACTGAGGAGAGGTTCACAAAGTGCTCAGCATCGACAAGCTCGACGTCCAGTTGCTCGGTCTGCTCAGCAAGGACTCGAGGATGAGTGTGGCCGAGTTGGCCAACTCGTTGGGCGTCGCCCGCAACACCGTCCAGTCGCGAATGAAGCGCATGGAATCCAACGGACTTCTCACCGGGTTTCGGCCGAATCTCAATCTCCCCGAGGTCGGTATCCCGATTCAGGCATTTGTCGGTCTGGAACTCGAGCAGGGCAAGATCAGCGCAGTCGCTCGGAGTCTGACCGAGTTGCCCGAGGTGATCGAAATTCACGCCACGACCGGTCGCGAGGATTTGCTCGTTCGCGTCGCCACCTCGACGCACGCGGCCCTGCAGAAGTTGGCCGAGCAGATCGTGTCACTTCCAGGCGTCACGCATTCGACCACGACCATCGCTCTGACCAATCCCCTTCCGTATCGAATTCAGCCTCTCCTCGAGCACCTCACCAATGACGCCGGCTGGGGTCGTTCGACCGCCTTCCCCCGTCAGCAGGACTAGGACGGGTGGTCGCGTCGATGCTTCCCAGTGCGCTAGTTTCATGGTTATGAGTGAGATCCAGGGACAGCGCATCGCGTTCATTCAGGCGACGTGGCATCGCAACATCGTCGACCGTGCACGCGACGGATTCACCGACGCGATCGTCGAGCTCGGCTACCCCAAGGACACGGTTGATTTCTTCGAGGTACCGGGAGCTTTCGAGATCCCGCTGCACGCCCGGCGGTTGGCCAAGACCGGCCGCTACCAGGCCATCGTTGCCGCAGGTCTGGTCGTCGACGGCGGTATCTACCGGCATGACTTCGTGGCGACGGCTGTCATCGACGGTCTGATGCGCGTGCAGCTCGACACCGACGTTCCGGTTTTCTCGGTGGTCTTGACGCCGCATCACTTCCACGAGCACGCCGAGCACGTCGACTACTTCAGCACGCATTTCGTGAAGAAGGGCGCCGAGGCTGCTCGCGCGGTCGACGCCACCGTCAAGTCGTTGAAGGCCCTGCCCACCAACTAGTCGTTACCCAAGTCTCGCTGAGTCGAATGCCATCGGCTCAGCGAGATTTTTTGTGTCTATCGAGGGGTCTCGACGCTTGCCAGTGCGGAGGCATTCGAGTCGTCGACTTCGCCGTAGCGGTCGACGCATTGCTGGAAGAAGTCCCGCATCTCGGTGACCACCTGAATGTGGCTGGTCAACGACTTCTCCAACGAATCTTCACCATCCTTAGCTTTCTTGGAGAACTTCTCGGCCAGGTTGATTCCAGATTGGAGCGTTCCCATTCCAGAAACATTCGCAATCACGAACAGATTTCTGCGCATCTGATCGAGTTCGCCAAGAAACCCTTCGCATGCCGCAACCACATCACGTGCGATGTCTGGCTCAACTTCCAGTCGCGAGTCGTCAGACCCATTGCTTCGATCAGACCCACTCACCGAGACCTCATTTCGGTAGCGTCGGTTCAAGATTGACCGACAGACGCTGCACAACAACACAACTGGACTCTTGCCGAGCCTCAGACAGCTTTCGTTCTACGTTGAACCAGATTGAGCCGTGTTCGACCGAGAAAGCAAGGTAGCAACCATTGTTGTCCTCGTCGTCGACGCGCTGATACTCGATACCACGCCGCCCACCGACAGTGAGTTCCTCGAACCCTCGGAAATCAGGATTCCGTCGAACATCGTCGACGGTGTACGACGATGAATACACGGTCAAGAAATACCAGGACCCGCTCCACCCACAGATCTTCCATCCTGGCTGCTCCACGCCCGCCGCACCAGCTTCCTCGGTAGCCGGATCAAGCCCCACTTCTTCCAACACCGAGTCCGGAATGTCCTTGCACGGATCGAACAGACCCTCTTCGCCGGATGCAGGCTCAGCCGCCCCCTCCACGACTGAGCTGCATCCTGCCGCAGCCCACACCAACACCCCAGCCATGAGCAGTCGCCCAACCCCCACCGACCCCCGCATGACACCCCCTGTTGATGTGGACCCACTGTATTGGATGCACCGGAGGCTCGATCGGTTCCCGCAATCAAGAAATTCCCAGTTCAGGTTCGCCGGTTCACTCAGAGCGCATCTTCAGCGATTGACGCTCAGCTCAGCAGTCGCATACTGGAGGGGTTGACTACGACTTCGGGAAGGCACCGAGTGAGCGCACCGAAAGCCCCGGCCAAACCAGCGATCCTCAGCGTCGACGACGATCCTGGTGTTTCGCGTGCCGTCGTTCGAGACCTTCGCAAACGGTACGGAGAGAAGTACCGAATCATTCGTGCGGAGTCCGGCGACCAGGCTCTCGAAACCTTGCGTGAAATGAAACTTCGCGGCGATGCAGTCGCTGTGATCGTCGCCGATTACCGCATGCCCGGTTTGAGTGGAATCGAGTTCCTCGAACAGGCAATGGACCTGTATCCCGTAGCTCGTCGCGTTCTCCTCACCGCGTACGCCGACACCGATGCTGCGATCGACGCCATCAACGTCGTCGACCTCGACCACTACCTCCTCAAGCCTTGGGATCCGCCGGAAGAGAAGCTGTACCCCGTCATCGATGCGCTGCTCGATGCCTGGGCAAGTTCGAGTCATCACCCCGCCGAGGAAACCAAGGTGATCGGCCATCGTTGGTCCGAGCGATCATCCGACGTCCGAGAGTTCTTGGCACGCAACCAACTTGCCTATCGCTGGTACATGTCGGACGAACCCGAAGGACAACGGCTGCTCTCCGCTGCCGGTACCGACGACCTGCGACTTCCCGTCGTCATCGCATCCAATGGGGATGTACTCGTCGAGCCCACTGACGCCGAACTCGCCGACAAACTCGGGTTGAGTACCACCCTCTCCGAAGACTTTTACGATCTCGTTGTCATCGGCGGCGGCCCTGCGGGTCTGGGGGCTGCTCTGTACGGCGCTTCGGAGGGGCTTCGGACGGTTCTCATCGAACGGCGGGCGACTGGCGGTCAGGCCGGCCAGAGTTCACGAATCGAGAACTACCTCGGCTTCCCCGACGGAGTTTCCGGCGCACAGTTGGCCGATCGGGCGAGGCGCCAGGCAACCAAGTTCGGCGCCGAGGTCATCACCGCGCGAGACGTCACCGGTTTGGAAATCAACGGCTCGGCCCGCACAGTGCGTTTCGACGACGGTTCGTCGGTCGACGCCCATTCGGTCATCTTGGCGACCGGTGTTTCCTATCGCCAACTGTCGGCGCCGGGGCTCGATACCTACACCGGCCGAGGGGTTTACTACGGATCGGCCGTCACCGAAGCTGCACGGTGCAGCGAGCAGGATGTGTACATAGTCGGCGGCGCCAATTCGGCAGGGCAAGCTGCGGTCTATCTCTCCCGCGGAGCTAGGTCCGTCACCATTCTCATTCGCGGCAACTCGCTCGAAGCCTCGATGTCCTACTACCTGATTCAGCAGATCGAAAAGAATCCGAAGATCACCGTGCGCACGTGCACGGAGGTAGTCGGCGCTGAGGGTGACGATCACCTCGAACGAATCACACTGCGTAACAGAGCCACCGGAGAAGAAGACACTGTCAATGCTCAGTGGTTGTTCATCTTCATCGGTGCCGCTCCCCTGACCGACTGGCTCGGAGACGTGGTGGTCCGCGACGGGAATGGCTTCGTTCTTGCCGGCCCGGACCTTCCGTCCGAAGGCGTCACCCCGGACGGGTGGCCGCTCGACCGCGCACCACATCATCTCGAAACCAGTGTCCCCGGAGTGTTTGTCGCCGGGGACGTACACGCCGAATCGGCCAAGCGCGTCGCGTCGGCCGTCGGAGAGGGCGCGATGGCCGTGATGTTCGTCCACCGCTATCTCGCTCAACAATAGGGAGATTCGATGTCCATTCCTGAATGCAGCCCAGACTTGCTTCGCACCCTGTTCCTGTTCGAGAAGCTCACCGACGATCAGCTCGAATCACTCTGCCAGGCAGGCCATATCACCGAGATCGATCGAGGTCAGGTCTACCTCGAAGGTGAGCCTGCCACCTGCTTCTACGTCCTCATCGAGGGCGAGGTGGTGCTGTCCAAGCTGTCGGGCGGCGAAGACATCGAGATCAACAGGACCACCCAGCGCGGCGTCTACTCGGGAGGCTGGACGGCGTATCTCGGCGATCGTGTACCGCAGGTCTACGCGGGGTCGATGCGAGTGACGACTCCTTCGACGTTTTTCGTCCTGGACGCCGACAAGTTCGGCAACGCGATGCGCGAGTGGTTTCCAATGGCGGTTCATCTACTCGAAGGTGTTTTCTTCGGCAAGAAGAACACTCAGCAGATCATCGATCAGCGAGAGCGACTCCTTGCACTCGGATCACTGTCGGCCGGGTTGACTCACGAGCTCAATAACCCTGCAGCCGCAGCGGTTCGAGCGACAGCCTCTTTGCGCGAGCGTGTTGCAGGCATGCGTCACAAACTGGGGATGGTTGCATCGGGCACCTACGACCGCGATGCCCTCGTCACTCTCATGCGACTTCAAGAGGAAGTTGCAGAGGTTGTCGCCAAGGCGCCGACGCTCACTCCCCTCGAAGCCTCCGATCGGGAGGATTCGTTGGGTGAATGGTTCGAGGATCATTCGATTCGAGAAGGTTGGGACCTGGCTCCGACCTTCGTGCAGGCTGGACTCGACACCGCTTGGCTCGAGAACGTTGCTGCAGCCGTTGACGAGTCCGTACTCGAAGGCGCAATTCGCTGGCTGAATTACACCATCGAATCCGAACTCCTGATGAACGAGATCGCCGACTCCACAACGAGGATCTCGACGCTCGTCGGTGCGGCCAAACAGTATTCACAGATGGATCGCGCTCCCTTCCAGACCATCGATGTCCACGAATTGCTCGACAGCACGTTGATCATGTTGGGGCAAAAGATCGGAAGCGGAATCGAAGTCGTCAAGGAGTACGACCTTGCGTTGCCTCCGATCGACGCCTACGCCGCCGAACTCAATCAGGTGTGGACCAACCTGATCGACAATGCGGTGTCTGCCATGGACGGATCGGGAACACTCACCGTTCGGACAAGCCGCGATGGCGACCGCGTGTGCATCGAGATCTGCGACACCGGCGCCGGGATTCCCGATGACGTCATCGACAGGATCTTCGAACCCTTCTTCACGACTAAGCCTGTCGGTGAGGGAACCGGTCTCGGCCTTGATATTTCATGGCGAATTGTGGTCGGCAAGCATCGTGGTGAGCTGCGGGTCACGTCGGAGCCCGGTAACACCCGGTTCAGAGTTTTGTTGCCAATCGCGGGCCCACCGCGGGATACGCGCGACGACTAGTCGCCCTTGCACGGCCGGTAGGCAAAGCGCACGATGAAATGACCGACTTCAGTCAGCGAGAGGGTGGACCATGACCGACGGACTTCCAGCGGGGATCGATCCGAGCGTGCCGCCTAGTGGCGCGGGATGCGTTGAATGCGATGCGAGCGGCGGTTGGTGGGTGCACCTGCGTCGATGCGCGCAATGCGGTCACGTGGGGTGTTGCGACTCCTCACCGTCACAGCACGCAAGCAAGCATGCGGCCTCGACGAAGCATCCGTTCATGCAGAGCTACGAACCCGGTGAGGATTGGTTCTGGAGCTTCGAAACCAACGAGGCGTACGACGGACCTGAATTGGCGGCGCCCACTTCACATCCCGTAGATCAGCCGACCCCAGGGCCTAAGGGTCGTGTCCCGGCCGATTGGCAGCAACACATCCACTGACTCAGTTCGGTTGGTCGATCGACCTCAAAGTCGAGACGTTCGACGACTCCTGCTCGAATGCGTTGTCGATGCAGGCTTGAAACTGAGCCTGCATTGCCTCCACGACCGCGATATGACTCGCCAACACATCGACGAGCGCATCCGGGCCGCCAACCGCCTTTTCCTCGAACTTAACCTGCAGTGCCCGGGCGGATCCGAGAGTGCCGAAGCCTCCCACTTGCCCGAGATAGTTCGCATCGTCCGACAGTGACCTGAACAGCGAAATTAGATCATCACACGCCTTCGCCAGATCCTCTGCGACCCTCTTCTCCAGATACAAACCGGACATCACATACTCCAATTCACTACGAGTCGAATCTCTTCCGAGCGTTATTCGGGAAGCAGCGGTAACACGGTCAGACCGACCCGCTCAACCAGTTCACACGGAGTTTCGGGGCGCTGGTCACCGACTTTCGCACCCACTCGAATCATCGCCGTGGACTGAGCAGTCGCGAAGGCGATATTGCACGCGGTGTCCGCCTTGTCATTGTGTTCCTGGAACATCAGGACCTGTCGGCCGGCGAGTTGAATTCGATGTAGATCGCGCATCACCGGATTTGCTTCGACTTCCGCAAGCGAGTGTGTTGTGGAAGTCAGACGGAGGAAGAACCAAGATCCTTCCCACTTGCATATATTGAACCCATCGATATGGGTGTTGACTATGTCAACCTCTTTTGTTGCCGGGTCAACTCCGACTCTCTCCAATTCCTCATTGCTGAGAACCTCACACGGATCAAACATCCCAATCACATCGACAGGGAAAGCCTCGCCCTCGACGGTCGAGGAACAACCCCCAACCAACAGCGCGGCCGCGACCAGGACCACTGCAACCCTCACTCCCACAGCACTCCCCCTCGTTCGCGACCCGCTCACAGTATTGGACGCTCCCCAGCACAGATCGGTTCCACGACATTGCATTCCGTTGCAACCCTTCACCCACGCCGATAATCGGCCTAACGTCGATCTACCAGGGGATTCACAACGAAGTGAGGTGCGGATCAATGAAGGCAGCACGGTTCCACGGGCAGAAAGACATCCGGATCGAAGAGATCCCTGAGCCCGAATTGCGGCCAGGAACAGTCAAGCTGAAGGTCGCATGGTGCGGAATCTGCGGCACCGATCTCCACGAGTACCTCGAGGGACCGATCTTCATCTCCGCACCCGGACACCCGCATCCACTCTCACACGAGAATGCGCCGGTCACGATGGGCCACGAGTTCTCCGGCACCGTCGAAGAGGTCGGCGAAGGTGTCACGGACGTCGAGGTCGGCGAAAATGTTGTCGTCGAGCCGTACTTCGTCTGCAACGAGTGCGCCCCGTGCAAGGCGGGCAACTACCACCTGTGTACGAAGATGGGGTTCATCGGCTTGGCCGGCGGCGGTGGCGGACTCAGCGAGAAGGTCGTCGTCGACCGTCGCTGGATCCACAAGATCGGCAACATCCCGCTCGACGAGGCAGCTCTCATCGAACCGTTGAGCGTCGCCCATCACGCCGTCGTACGCAGTGGAGCCGAAAGCGGCAACGTCGCCATCGTGGGCGGAGCCGGACCGATCGGACTCCTCGTTGCGGCAGTCCTCAAGGGTCTGGGTGTCACGACGATCGTCACCGAACTCAGCGAGGCCCGCAAAGCCAAGGCCCTCTCCAGTGGAGTCGCCGACTACGTCATCGATCCCACCACCGAAGACGTCAAAGCGCGCGTCCTCGAACTCAGCGGAGGCATCGGCGCAGACATCGGTTTCGAGTGCGCAGGCGTCAACGCAGTACTCGACACCATGCTCGACACGGTCAGGCCTGCTGGAGTTGTTGTCAACGTGTCGATTTGGGGCAAGCCCGCGACCATCGACATGCAGAAGCTGGTCCTCAAGGAGATCGATCTACGCGGAACCATCGCGTACGTCCGTGACCATGAAGCGGTCATCAAGATGGTCCAGGACGGTGTCGTCGATCTGGCGCCATTCATCACCGGTCGTATTCAGCTCGAAGAGTTGATCTCCGAAGGATTCACCACTCTGATCGAGCACAACGACACTGCGGTCAAGATTCTCGTCAGGTCGTGACCGGACGGGGCACCTCGGGACCCACCGCGGTCAGCGACCCAGGTGCGCGCCCCTTGCCCCATCCGATCTTCTCTCGGTAGCGGCCGATGTGATCGTCCTCGATCACATCGGCCGTTTCCAACGGTGTGGATTGCGGATGCACATACAGCGCATCCGTCGGGCAATAGGCCTCACACATAAAGCAGGTCTGGCAATCCGATTGGCGCGCAATCACCGGGACGCCCGAGGGCGTCCGGTCGAAAACATCTGTGGGACAGACGTCTACGCACTTGTCGCAGCCGATGCAGTCAGGCGCAGAAACCAGCTCGATCATGACGCCACCAGTGCAGACCCGGCAGATTCAGAAGTTCGGGTCCACACCGCATCCAAACCGCCGGTAAGAACGTGATGGTGCTGCGTCACATCGAGTTCAGGATAATCGTCCCGCTTGCTCATTCCCCGAGTCTCGGTCCGCGCCAACGTCGAGTGATACATCCAGCGACCGACGGCCGTGATCGCGGCAGCCTGCCGCGCCGCCATCCGACCTGCAGAATCCGCGCCCAGATCCGCACTCACTGCACCCCACAGCGATTCGAGCTCACCGAGCGCTGCGGATACTCGATCACCGCTGCGGAGGTAGTTCTTGTCGAAGGGAATCAGCTGCGCCTGAGCAGCTTTCACCACATCGTCGGCAGCAAACCCGGTTCGTACCGGATTACGCAATCCGACGGTTCCGGCTCCGCGAAGACCACTGGTAGACCCACGTTCGACCGACAGCGCATAGCGCGCAGCACCGGTTCCCGCCCACGAACCAGAAGACATCGCCCACGCGGCGTTGTGACTTCCCCCGCCGGTAAACCCTCCGCAGATTCGCTCGCGGGTCGCAGCGTCCCCGGCGGCAAACAGTCCTGGAACGGATGACGCGCAATCGTCGTCGACGACGTTGATTCCCCCAGTGCCGCGCACCGTGCCTTCAGCGAGCATGCCGACCTCGAATTTGTCGGTGAAGGGATCGATTCCGCGGCGATCGAATTGAAGGAAGAAGTTGGGTTGCCCCAGCCTCATTCGACGCTGCACCTCGGCGTCGGCCCGATCGATCTGCGCGAACACGGGCTCGTTCCGCAACGTGCTGGCGATGACGGACCTCCCCTTCGCCGAACCGGCCCCTTCGAGCACGCTTCCGTCTGCGTGAAAGAACGTCGCGTACGCGTAGTAAGCCGTCTTGGTGATCGTCGATCCGGCCGCTGCGATTCCGTACGCGTTGGAGAACTCCATCCCAGAGAACTCGGCTCCGACTTCGGCTGCCATCAATGCACCGTCACCGGTATCGACGTTGGTACCCAACGCACCGGACAGAAACGCACAACCTCCGCTGGCGACCACTACCGCGCCTGCCGAGACTCGGTAATCCTGTTGCTCGTGGCGTTGGTAGCCCGCCGCTCCGCGAACTCGCCCGGCGTCGTCCACCAACAACTCCAGCGCCGGCGAATGATCGAGGATCCGCACCCCGGTTCGACGAATCCAGGTGCGCATCCGTCGCATGTACTCAGGCCCCTGCAAGCCGGTGCGGATCTGCTTGCCCGTGCTGGAGTCGACGGGGAACGGATATCTGCCCTCCACCGCGAGGAGATCCATGTTGGAGTAGGTCTGCTCGAGGACGCGGTCCATCCAATGGTGGTCGGCAAGATATCCGCCGAGCGCCTCACGACCGGCCTTTGCCCGCTCACGGGCAGTCGTATCCGGTTCGACGTACCAAACACCCGTTCCGGAGGGGGCCGTTGCGCCGCTCGTTCCGCAGTAGCCCTTGTCGACCAGGACGACGTCTGCACCGGCTTTGGCCGCGCGCAACGCTGCCCACGCGCCGGCGGGGCCACCACCGATCACCAATACATCGGTGGAGAGTTCGAGGACGTCCGTCACTGGCCAGCTCCTGTCAGAGGTCTACGCAACACTTCTGTTGCCGTAATATTCCTCGGACGAACTACCCAGCGCCACAGTCAGAATCACTGTGAACTCAACCGCTCACCGTTGCATCGACAGAGCGCTACGACGCTTCCCGCTCCTCGTCGGTGCACAACGCGGAGTACTTGGCGAAGGCTTCCTGCAAGGTCAGCGATTTGCGTCGCTCCGCGATGTCGCGGGGCTTTCCCTGTGCAACACATCGACGAGCATGCTCGATCACAGCTTCACGAATGACGCTGGAAATGTCCGCGCCCGTGAGCTCTTGGAGGGTCTCTAGGGCCCTCAGTTCCTCTACGTCGAATCTCACCGTTACCGATCGTCTAGCCACGCTCAGGATGTTACTTGCGGGTACACCAAATTTGGTGAGTTACATATGCGTCGAGTCGAATATCTTTGGGCGCCAAAACCTTCGAATTCCGATCTACGTGGGTAAATAGTTTTCCACTCACGGCACTCATGTAATGCAACGCACACGGCGCTAGCCAGCGTGCCGACGGACACTGTCGCTGTCTATGCTTGCGAAACACTGCCTTCGATCGGAGATATACCGCGTGAGCATCGACCACATCGTTTCCGCAGTCGACGGCGATGCTGCCGAGCGAATCAAAACGGCCCTGACCCAGAGAGCCGCAACCTCGACGGACACGACCACGCTGGTGTTCGACGGCGTCCGGATCGAGATTCCACCGTCGGTCGGCGACGCCGTCGTGCAGCTCCTGACCTACCTCGCTGCCGGGGACAGCGTCGCCCTCGGGCCAGTCGCAGAGCTCCTCACCACCTCGCAGGCAGCAGAGATCCTCGGCGTTTCGGACACGTATGTGCGCAAACTCGCCGACGCCGGGAAACTCCCGATCGAACTACGCGGCACCCACCGCAGGTTCCGCCTCGACGACGTGATGGCTTACCGCGAGCAGTTCCCCAAACGCGCCTAGCTCTTCGCGTACATTCCTTCGATCTCTTTCGAGAACCGATCGACGACGACATTGCGCTTGATCTTGAGCGTCGCTGTCATCTCACCGTCTTCCTCGGTCAGATCGCGATCGAGAATGACGAACTTCTTGATCGACTCTGCATGTGAGACAGCGGCATTGGCGTCGTCGACGGCCTTCTGCAGCTCCGCTCGAAGGTCCTTGTCGTCACGTAGTTCGGCGACGGTGGCACCAGAAGGCTTGCCGTTCTCGGCCTTCCACTTCTCGAACACCTCGGGGTCGACGGTCAACAGCGCCGTGATGTAGGTCTTCCCGTCGCCGACGACGACTGCCTGCGAGACGATGGAATGCGAACGGATACGGTCTTCCATCGGGCCGGGCGAGACGTTCTTGCCGCCCGCCGTCACCAGAAGATCCTTCTTGCGTCCGGTGATGGAAAGGTAACCTTCGCTGTCGAGTTCACCGAGATCACCGGTTCGCATCCAGCCGTTGACGAATGTCTCTTCGGTGGCCTTGTCGTTCTTCCAGTATCCCTTGAAGACGACTCCACCGTTGAGTTCGATCTCGCCATCCTCGGCGATGCGAACCCCGTTGCCGCCCATCGGCTGTCCGACGGTTCCGATCTTCTGAGCACCCGGGACGTTGACGCAGTGCGCTGCTGTGGTTTCGGTGAGGCCATAGCCTTCGTAGATCGGAACTCCGAGCCCACGGAAGAAGTGCCCCAGTTCAGGAGTGAGGGCGCCGCCGCCGGAGATCGCGAACCAGCACTCGCCCCCGAGAGCCTCACGAAGCTTCGAGTACACGAGCTTGTCTGCCACTGCGTGCTTCGCCTTCAAGATCAGCGAGGGACCGCCCTTGTCGAGGGCTTGGCTATATTCCTTTGCAGTGACTTCTGCGAAAGCGAAGATCGCGCCCGGAATCTTTCCACCGGACTCCGCCTTGCGTGCTGCGCCGTCACGAACTTTTTCGAAGACACGCGGAACACCGAGGATGGTGTTGGGCTTGTAGCGCTCGAATTGAGTTGTAATGGTGGCGAAGTCGGACCAGTGTGCCTGCGAAGCGCCAGCTTCGAACGTCGCGAGGGAAACCGCGCGAGCCAGCACGTGAGCCAGCGGCAGGAAGGTCAGGACTCGGTTTCCCGGAACCGCCACCTTGCCGATCGATGCCGTGAGAATCCCGCGCACCTCGGACAGGAAGTTGCGGTGCGTGAGGATGCATCCCTTGGGACGGCCTGTCGTGCCGGAGGTGTAGACGAGTGACGCAAGATCGTCGGCCTTGATGCCCGCGAGTCGCTTCTTCAGCTCGGTGTCGTCAACGTCGGCACCCTGTGCGGTCAGCTTTTCGACTGCTCCGTCGTCGATCTGCATGACGGCCTTGAGAGAGCTTGGCGCGTCCTGGAACAGCTGCTCGTGCGCGCCGGTTTCGACGATCGCGATGACGGCCTCGGAGTCTTCGAGGATCCAGCTGACCTGCCCCTGAGACGACGAGTCGTAGATCGGAACGGTAGCCGCGCCGGCGGCCCAGATGGCGAAGTCGAACAGCGTCCACTCGTATCGGGTCGCAGAGAGGAGTGCGACGCGGTCGCCTGCCTGCACGCCAGCGGCGATGAGCCCGTTTGCGACGCCGGTGACCTGCTCGGCGAACTCTTTAGCCGTTACATCTACCCAGCCCTCGCCCTTGGGTCGGGAGAACACCGTCAGATCTGGCGTGCGCTCGGCGTGAGTGAAGACGGTGTGCACCACAGACTCATTGTCGGAGATGGTGAACTGGGCTTTGGCGCTGTACTCACTCACAGGGTGTCATCTCCGTTGGTCTGCGATTCGATGCTGATTCTGAAGCGGTGGAGTGCGCGGGCGAAGTCTGCGACCTCGGACTCGGTCCAATCGTGCAGCCTGCCGGCGACTTGGTCGAGCCGACGCGCGTCAGCGGCGTCGAGGTATTTGCGGCCAGCCTCCGTGAGGTGCAGCGGATTGCCCTGACGAACGGATCCCGGATCGGCATATACCCAGCCTGCCTCGATGCACCCGCGCACTTGGCGCGAGATGGTCGAGCGGTTGACGCCGAAGACTTCGGAGATCTCCGTGGCCTTGCATCCGTCATTGCGGCCGATGAAGGAGAGGAACGAATGCTGGGCGATCGACGGGTGGTCATCGGAATGCCGATCCCCCGTCATCAACTGCCGCGTCAGGTGCACCAGCTCGTCATGAACGGCTGGTGGACCGGTGAGCGCCATTGCTCCGTCGTGTTGCACTGGGCAACTATAACGCTGCCCCCAGTCCCGATTGCAATATGACCGCCGCCACCGACAAGAAGTCCGTCGGTGGCGGCGTGAAAAGTTAGACCAGATCCTCACCGTTGCGGCGAGCAGTTGCCCAATCCTTGAAGAATCCCTTGCTGATGACTCCCAGCACGACCAAGACCAACGCCGGCCAGATCAGAACATAAATGGTCAGTAGAGCTGTACTCATTCGTATTCCTTCCACTTGTCTCGACGGTTACTTTCCGGACGCTCCCACGGCAGGAAGCTCGTCATCGTCGAAGTCTCCCGTCCGCTGCTTGATCAGTTCGAAATCGAACGTCTCACGCTGATTGACGGACATCGCAAAGCACACGACGGTACTGACGGCATAGGCCACCAAAGATCCGCTGAGCGTTGGGTAGTCGTGGAGGAAGCCGATTGCTAACGGCGCGGACAGCACGATCGCCAGGCCACCGACGATCTGCGCAACCTTCAGGCCGAAGAATCCAAATGCCATGAGCCCCAGCACCACTCCGATACCGACAACGGCAACGATGTCGGAGAAGAGCCCGAACATCCCATCCATCGGCACCCAACTGAATCGGACGGGCAAGAAGGCAGCAAGAGCCACCAGCACCGACACAGTGAAGGCCTTGTTGGTGACCTTTCCCCAATAGAAGCTCGCGATAACCGGGAACACCAGCGCGCCCCACAGCGCGCCGACGAACACCAACAGATCCAGAATGCTCAGTTGCAGACTTGCCAAAGAGATAGCCGCCGCCGTGGCAACAATCATCGTTACTCGGCCGATGAGCAGCATCCGTCGAGGGTTCGCATTTGCCTTGCCTGCGACGGCTTGGCCGTAAACGTCGGTCATCACGATGGACGAGAGCGCAGCAAGGTCCGAGTCCGCCGTCGATGACAGCGCGCCGATGATCATGACAAAGAAGACAGCCAGCAAAATTCCGGGCAGGTACGACGCGGCCATCTGCGGAATCAGATTGTTGACGTCACCATCCATCGGCTCGATTCCGAGGTACAGCGCGAGAACACCCAGCATTCCGACACCAATGACCGTTGCGCCGTATCCGACGGTTGCGGTGATGAAGGTGGGCTTGATCAGGTCTTCGCGGACCGCGAACAGACGTTGGGCAATGGTCTGGTTGCCGATTGCGTAGGCAAGAACTGCCGCGATGTACGGCGCGCCCTGCTCGAAGAAGGCAACGCTCGAGAAGAAGTTGCCCTGCTCAGCAGTAAGGTTGCCTGCCCCGGATTCGAAGGCTGCCGGGAACCCTGCCGCAAAGAAGATGAAAGGCACCAAAACCGCTACCGCACCGAGCATTCCGATCAGCTGAACGAAGTCGGTCAACACCGAAGCGCGGAAGCCCGACCACAACGTGTACAGCAAAACGCCCAGCGCAACGATGAACACACCCTGGATGAAGTTGAACGGCGAAAGCAACGCGATCAGCAGACCACCAGCGAGGAAGTTCGACATCAAACTGATGAGACTGCCGACGATATTGGAGCCCGCGAGCATCAGCTGACTCGAGCGTCCGTGCCGCGCGTACATGACCTCAGCCAGGGTGTGGGCTTTCGGCGCTACTTTGCGAATTCGCTGGCCGAACGGATAAATGAAGAGAATCATCAACGCGCCCCACAAACCGTAGTGAATGGGGCCGGAGATTCCGTAGGTGTAGCCAGAAGTGGCAGATGCGTACATCGACGACGCCCAAATCCAGGTGGCCGTCATGCTCGCGGCCGAAACACCAAATCCTAATTTGTTTCCGGCGGTCATAAAACCGTCGGCATTTTCCTGTTTCTTACCAATACGAAGAGAAATCAGAAATGTTCCACCATAAAAAGCAACAAGCAGTGAAACAATTACCAAGGTACTGAACTGGACCATGTCGGACCCCGTCACATGCCACACCCTTCGCACATAATCGGCAGAGCAAAGCACAAAACCCCTGTTCAGGAGCTTTGCGCTTCGTTTCTGCACGCCCTAGGAGCGACCGCCATACCAACACCGGTCACATATTCAATTGACTAGCAACACGCACTTCGTCTTTTCGGAAACCCAACCTCCACAAAATAAATCTTCTGCGCAAGCTTTTGGCTCGACCACGCAATTCAACAACTGAGAATCGACCATAGCATGATGGCAATTTCGAACAAAAACTCCGATAATTTCCCACCCGAATTTTTTCGCCTGCTGGCAAAGGAGAATCGCGTCGGCATGAGGGGGCCGGAGTGCCACCCCTGGGCCGAGAAAATTTCGGCGGGAGCGTGCGAGTGACGAAAATTTCTCGGAGCCATCGGCCGGCGCTTGCGCCGCCAGGGGTTGCGCGCAGGTCACCGCCGACAAGAATCGGAAGGCCAGAAGGAGAATCTCAATAGGGTTTGTCAAGCACGGCCGCAGGCCGTTCTATCTGGCAGCGCCGTAGGTGATGCAGGTCCGAAGGACCTGTGCAAGAACACCCGCTGTCAAAGAATGAGGGCTCTATCAGCCCTCTTCACAGGACTTGGACCGAGAGTGCCGGCTGAAAGGGAGGCCTCCGTACTTCCGGATACTCCTCAATTGAGATCCGACAAGCAATTGTCCGAACCGACCCAGTCTTACCGCGCCGCATCGTCGATCGCGGGTTTGGCTGGTTCGCGAGCAGACCTAGATGACGGCGATCCGAAAATGGAGGACGCATCCCGACAGGCACTTGACTCGATAGTTAGGTACAGGGTTAACAATGGCGATATGCGGAGCAGTGAAGTTGCCACCCAGTCGGGGGTCAACGTCCAGACGTTGCGGTACTACGAACGCAGAGGCCTGCTGGAGGAGCCGCCCAGGTCGGGATCGGGGTATCGGGCGTATCCGGCCGATGCGGTAGCGGTGGTTCGCTTCATCAAGCGCGCGCAGGAGCACGGGTTCACCCTCGACGAGATCGAGGAGCTACTGCACCTCGCCGACGGCGGACCCGACGACTGTGGGGCTGCTCGTGAGCTGGCTGCCGCCAAGATGGCGCACCTCGCCGAAAAGATCGCCGACCTGCAGCGCATGCAGCAATCGCTCGCCGAACTTGTCACCACCTGCGATCTGCCTCGCGCCGACCGATGCTGCCCACTGATCCAGACCTTGCACGACGAAGGAGAGACCCGATGAAACTAGAGATCCTGCAGGTCCCCGAGTGCCCAAACGTGGTGCTACTCGAGCGCCGGATCGCCGAGGCGGTGGCCGGCGAGCACATCGACGTCGCGATCACCCACCGCGTTCTCAATGACCAGGCCGCAGCCACCGAAGCAGGCATGACGGGATCACCGACCCTGCTCATCGACGGCCAAGACCCGTTCGCGGAGCCCGGCTCGGTGCCGAGCGTCTCGTGCCGACTCTACCGGTCGGACGTCGGCGGCATCGATGGTGCACCGTCCGTCGCTGCTCTTCGCGCCGCACTGAACCTGGCCCCGGCCGATCAGTCGACTGAGATGCCGGCCGGTCCAGTCGACTGCTGTGCACCCGCGACGGGAGACGAATCCCCGGTCGCAGCACTCGGCGCGTGGCGGGGCGCGGCGCAGCCCGCCGACCCCGCCGAAAAGGCCATCCACCACGCCATCTTGCGGGCGTTCGCGACCCGCGGAGGCCCACCACCGATCACCGAGATCGATGCGGTCGCCGCCGAGTTCGACTCGTCTGCGCAGCAGATCCTGGACCGGCTGCACGCCTCAGACGTGATCCGCCTCGACAGGTCGGGGCGGATCGCCTCGGTGTACCCGTTCTCCGCCACACCGACCGCGCACAGTGTTCAGATCGCCGATGGCGCTCGGGTTTACGCAATGTGCGCTATCGACGCGCTCGGCATGTCCGCGATGCTCGGCGGTAGTGAGGTAGTGATCGATTCTGCCGATGTGTCGACGGGTGAACAGATCACCGTTTCAGTCCGAGGCGAAGAGAGCACCGCGGATCCGGCGACCACGGTGGTGTTCATCGGAGCGCAGTCAGCGCAGGGTCCGTCGGCGGATACCTGCTGCAACTACCTCAACTTCTTCACCGATCGCCCGGCCGCGGAGGCATGGTCGGCGGCCAACCCACACGTCGGTGGGATCGTGGTCGACCTCGCCGACGCAACCCGGTGTGGAGCCGCGATCTTCGGCCCCCTCCTCAACACGTAACAGAACCGGCCATCCGGCCCGCGCGACGGAGTCGGCCAGGCGCCCCGCTGTACGTTGGGCCGAGCACTCACCCCGCCGATGCAATACTCGGTCCTTGCCGATAGACAGCATCATCGCGCAACATCGCCCACAACACATTCAACCGCCGCCTCGCGAGGGCGAGTATCGCCTGCGTATGGCGTTTTCCCTCGGCTCGTTTACGGTCGTAGAAGAGCTGCGATTGAGCGTTGTGTCGGATGCTGAGCTGCGCCGACAGATAGAAGGCACGCAACAGCCTGCGGTCATATCGGCGCGGACGGCGAAGATTCCCACTGACCCGACCAGAATCACGCGGCACCGGCGCCAGACCGGAGATGCCGGCCAACCGGTCCGCGGTTCCGAATGCAGCGACATCACCGCCCGTCGCTGCGAGGAGTTCGGCACCGAGCAACGGTCCGAAGCCAGGCATCGATTCGATCACCTCCGCGTGCCGGTGGCGGCGGAACCGCTCCTCGATCGAGGAATCCAACTCCCGCAGTTCGACATTCAGGTTCAAAATCTGATGTGCTAACCGACCGACTGTCGATGCGGCGACATCTTGCCCGGCTACCCGCACCAACTGCACGTTTGCAGCCTCGATCGCAGTATCAGCGATCCGAGAGGCGTTGTATGCCTTCTTCTTCCGCAACCACGCCTCTAACTTCGTGGTGCCAAGTTTCCGGAGTCCGTCTGGGGTTTGATAGGTGGTCAACAGGATCAACCCGCCCACGGAGTTGCGCACATCCAGTGCTCGCTCAAGCGCCGGGAAATACCCGGTCAGTAGTGCTCGGAGTCGGTTGATAGCCCGGGTGCGATCTCGCATCAGATCCGTGCGACGAGAGGTCAGGATCTTCAATTCGACGCTGATCTCGTCGTCCACCCGCATCGGGTGCAGATCACGGCGCATCCGAGCTTGATCAGCAATGATCGCCGCGTCTTTCGCATCGGTCTTGCTGTCACCGCGATAGCCGGCAGCGGCGTGGTAAACGATCCTGCCGGGTAGATACAACAACTTCTGATCACGGTCCGCGAGCAACGCGATCAGCAATCCAGCGCCACCGCTGTTGAGATCCACTGCCCACATCACTCCGCCACCATCAGCGAGATCGAGGACGTTGTCGACGAGCGTCGTCAGATCTGCTTCGTCGTTGGCGACCCGGCGAGAGAGCAATTGCGTTCCGTCGCTGTCAATCACCACGCAATGGTGGTGGGCTTTACCTGCGTCAATACCTGCCCAGAGTTGCTTCACGCGCTCCCCTTCGGTTGGTTGTCGAGTCGGCTGAAAGCCTGGTGGACGACCTCTCCGTCGTGTCCTTACACAGCGATATCGTTCGCGTCTCTCAATGAGCGGTCGAGTCGTCGAGGACACCGGGCGGCCATTCTCCTTCAGCCATGCGCACGGCAGAAACAAAAAGAGCCATACCCAGCGTCCCCAGGCAGCTCCGAACCTACAAACATCCGGCCCGTACTGCCCGGCAAAAACGGTAAGGAACAATAAAGATGTTCTTCATCAGGACGCAGCGCAGCGGAGTTCGTTTCGGGGGACACCGAAGGTGGCCGGCCGCCGGGCAGGCGTGAACACGAGCTCCGGCGACGCAACATCGCCAGCCCACTCGCCGACGTTCGAGGACCCGCGGGTCGCACTCGTGCCATCGCTGCCGCGATCCGTACCGGGATCGAACAGCACGTAAGAAGCGATGTCATCGAAGAGCATATCGCTGCGGCCGAGGCTGCGGGACGTCCGCTCTCACTCTGGTAGCGCCAACACTCGATACTGACGATTTACGTTCACCGTGGATGTATTTCGTTGCAGTGCATCGACTTTCATATATAGAATGACATAATATAAGTTATCGGTGAATTATTTCGGATGGCTTTCTGCTGAGCTACAGCAGTTTGGCTCTTCTCGGATGAATCGACATGAATCTGTCAGTTAGGGCAATTGGACAGCGCCGCAACCGAGACCGTGCACGTCGGGCCGGGCAGCTGGTCGTCATCTGCGTTGAGCACACAATCTCGACGCCCCTCTGTTCGGTCCAGGACGGTCGCCATCGAGAGCTCCGCTAGGCCTTCAGCAGGAGGTCTGCAATTTTCTTTGCGGTTTCCTTTGCGGATCCTGGGTTCTGGCCGGTGACGAGGTTTCCGTCGACGACTGCGTAGGACACGAAGGGCAGTTTCGCCTTTTCGTACAGTGCGCCGCGCGCTTTGGCTTTTTCCTCGGCGTTGTAGGGCACGAGTTTGTCGACGCGGGCGAGTTTTTCCTCGCGCCAGGCGAATCCGGTGAGTTTGCGGCCGGCGATGAGGTAGCTGCCGTCGGACAGTGTGGTGTCGAGAAGTCCGCAGTACCCGTGGCACACCGACGACACGATCCCGCCGCGTTCGAAGATTTCCCGGGTGATGCGTTGCAGACCTTCGCTACCGGGAAAGTCGTACATGACTGCATGCCCGCCGGTGAAGAAGATCGCATCGTAGTCAGCGGAGTCGACCTGTTCGGGGCTGGCGGTGGAGTCGAGTAGCGCCATCCGAGCAGGGTTGGACCGCCATGCCTTTGCGCTCTTGTCGTAGTTCGGGAACTTGAGCGATCGCGGTTCCAAGGGCACCGCTCCGCCCTCGGGGCTGACTAAAGTCTGCTCGAAACCGTGGTCGTCGAAAACCTGCCAGGCATGGCTGAGCTCGGACAGCCACAACCCGGTCTTATGAGACGGATCGTCGTAGTGGCCGACGTTGGTGACTACGTTCAAGATTCGCTTGGTCATCGAACTCTTCTCTCGATCGCTTTGGTCAGTGGATCTCACCCTTGTACCGCCAGAATCGCAGCAAAAGCTGCTCGCACCCGATCTGCAGCCTCACCGGCCGTGGCCGTCGACATTTTGCCGTCGAGATGCAGACAAGCCAAACCGTGCGCCAATGCCCATGCCGCCGATGCCAACGCCTCGGAATCTGCATCAGGAAAGACAAGCGTCATCCCCATCTGCATCAGCAGATGAATCTCTCCAGCCGCTTGCACGCGCTCGTCGTTACCCGTGTCGCACTCGTTGCCGAACATCAACCGGAAGAGCGCCGGTCGCCGCAGCGCGAACTCGACGTAGGCGACTGCGAATTCGGCAAGATCTGCCGACGTCGACGGTAGCTCGCGGCCGTCTGTCAGGTCCGCTTTCAGATCGCGCAATCCTTGCGCGGCGAGAGCAGATTCGAGTGCTTCACGATCAGCGAAATGTCGGTACGGCGCAGTCGCCGACACACCGACCTCGCGCGCGATCGCGCGCATCGAAAACGGCTCACCCGCCTCGAGCATGCGCATCGCCGACGCCAGCAGCGAGGCCTTCAGATCACCGTGATGGTAGCCACCCTTGACAGATGTTGACACCGTTAACTTTCCTTTCTACGCTCATGTGAGCAATGTAAACATACCTCATTCAGGAGCGCCGATGCCATTCACCGACCCTGCACCCGACAAGTTGGAGACTGACAGCACAGTCTCTCCGGCCTTCGCCCCATTCACTCTTCCCAGTGGGGCGACACTCCCCAACCGGATGGTCAAGGCAGCCATGGAGGAGAACATGGCCGTAGCTGGACAGCTCCCCGGCAAAGAGCTGTTCGAGCTGTACCACCGCTGGAGCCGAGGAGGGGTGGGAACGATCATCACCGGCAACGTCATGGTTCACGCGGAGGCGCTGACCGGGCCGGCCGGCGTCGTTCTCGACGCACAATCCCCGATCGAGCCGTTCCGCGAGTGGGCGGATGCCGCACAGGGCAGAGGTGCGAAAGTGTGGATGCAGATCAATCACCCCGGTCGGCAGATTCAAGCCGACATGCCCGGTGTCGCATGGGGCCCGTCGGCCACTCGCGTCGAACTCGGCAAGAACAGCAAGCGATTTGCGCATCCCCAGGCCATGACCGCCGTCCAGATCAACGACACCGTCAACCGTTTCGCAACAACAGCACGTCGCGCAGAGGAAGCTGGTTTCGACGGCGTGGAAATCCATGCCGCACACGGCTATCTGCTCTCGCAGTTTCTCTCTCCGTTGGTCAATCAGCGCACCGACGAATGGGGCGGCACCCTAGAGAACCGAGCGCGATTGCTTCTCGACATCGTCCGCACAGTGCGCAGGGTTGTCGACCCGACGTTCGCGGTTGCCGTCAAACTCAATTCCGCGGATTTCCAGCGCGGAGGATTCGACTCCGACGACGCAGCGCAAGTGATCGCCATGCTCGCACCACTCGGTGTCGACGTCGTCGAACTGTCCGGAGGGAGCTACGAAGCACCGGCCATGACCGGCCAAGGCCCGGACGATCGCACCCTCGCTCGGGAGGCCTACTTTCTGACTCTTGCAGAGGAACTGGCCGAGGCCAGCCCGGTGCCGTTGATGTTGACCGGCGGTGTGGTTCGGCGACCTGTTGCCGAGCAGGTCCTGGCGAGCGGTGTGGATTTGGTCGGCATGGGCAGTGCGTTGGCGATCGATCCCGATCTGCCGAATCGGTGGCGCCTCGATGCCGCAGCCTCCGTCGAATTGGCCCCGGTGACCATCAAGGACAAGGCCATAGCGTCGGCGGCGAGCATGGCTCGCGTGCGACAGCAGCTTCGACGATTAGGCCGAGGCAAGTCCACGCGGCCGACGGCCAGTCCTGTGGTCGCACTATTGAAAGAGCAGCTGCTGCAGCGCCGCGCGCTCCGGCGGTATCGCCGCTGGCTACAGCACCGCACCCCCTCGATCGGGTAATACGGACAGTTTCCCGTCATTTCGGCGGCGAACCCAGACAGTGTTGACAGTGCTTACATTCACCCTTAGCCTGATGTAAGCAATGTAAACATTGAATGGTCGACAGAACGAACGGAAGCATGAAAATGACGAACACAGCGACAACCGCCAAGGTCGATCTGGGCGGCCGGACCGTCGAAATCCCGAAGGACGGCCTGTTCGACCGCTACCGGATGGATGTGCCGCTCGACAAGGTCGCCGCCGACCCGCGGGTCCCGAGTGTCGACTTCTTCCGCACGCTTCCGAAAACGCAGGTCCAATCGCCGATCGGCACGACAAGGACGCCGAACTTCTACTACGCGATGTCCTCCGCGCGTTTGACCATGGTGGCCCCGAGCAGGGCGATCCGTAAGCGGATCCCAGAGGAGCTGGCGCCGCTGGAAATCGCACCCGGGTTCGGGCTGGTGTCAGTGATGGCGTTCCGCTACGACGTGTGCGACATCGATTTCTACACCGAGGCGGCTGTGGGTGTGGCGGTTCGCCCGGCGCGCCACGGCGGACTTACCACGGCCGCTGCCGATCTGGTTGCCGCCCTCGGTGACGATCACCTGCACTCCTATGTGCTCTCACTTCCGGTCAACACCGACATCGCCCAGGTGCGCGGCCATGACGGGTACGGGTTCCCCAAGTGGGTCACCGATCTCGATGTCGGCATCGACCAGGCACGCACCACGGCCCGCATCGCCAACGCGGACGGCGGCGCCGACATCGCCTTCTCCGCCCCCACCCCGGAGCAGAAGTCGTTCGAAACGGGCACGAACGTCTCCACCCTCACCTCGTACACGAAGCGAGACGGATCCTGGCACTCGACCCTCAACCAAACCAACGTCCTCGCCAGCGGAACGTCGTTGTTTCCTCGTGGATTCGATCTGACTCTCGGCGAGGGCAGGATGTCCGACGACCTACGCGCACTCCGGCCCATCCGCACGATCAGATTCGATGCCACCACCTCGGCTCAGGCCGCTCTGCACATGCCGGTCCCGGTCTCGGTTCGCTGACACCTCGTATCGACCGAACATCTCAGGAGTACACCGACATGACCACAACGACCGACACCTCCACAGATCCCCGCGCAGCGCTGCCTGCCACACTGACCACAGGATTACTCGAACGGCTGACAGAACGAGTTACGGCCTCGCCCGACGCTCCCCGCTCGATCACCACTGCCCCGTACACCGGTTCACCACTCGCAGACTTCCCGGTCTCGGCCCCGGCTGACGTCGACGAAGCATTCGTTCGTGCCCGCCGCGCCCAGGCGAGATGGGCAGCGACTTCCGTAGCGGAGCGTGCCAGCGTGTTACTGCGTTTCCATGATCTGGTCCTGAAGAATCAGAACACCGGGCTCGACCTGATGCAGGCTGAGAACGGCAAGACTCGTCGCGATGCGTACCTCGAGATCGCCGACGCTGCCATCGCCGCCCGCTACTACGGCCGCACCGGACCGAAAGTTCTTGAACCCGAACGTCGCCGGGGGGCTCTGCCCTTTCTCACCCGCACGTCCGAGCTGCACCACCCGAAAGGGGTGGTGGCGATCATCTCGCCATGGAACTATCCACTGTCGATGGCGGCGACGGACGCCATCGCCGCACTGATGGCCGGAAATGCTGTGGTGCAGAAGCCCGACACCCAGACCGCGCTGACCGCCTTGTGGGCCATGGACCTGATGTACCAAGCGGGCCTACCGGCCGATGTGTGGCAGATGGTGATCGGCCGAGGCAGTTCGATCGGGGACCCACTCTTGGCGAACGCGGACTACATCATGTTCACAGGGTCCACGGCGACCGGTCGAGACATCGCCCGCGGCGCGGGCCAGCGGCTGATCGGGGCGTCACTCGAACTGGGCGGCAAGAACGCGATGCTCGTCCTCGACGACGCAGATCTCGATCGGGCAGCCGAAGGGGCCGTGCGCGCTGCGTTCCCGTCGGCAGGACAATTGTGCGTCTCGGTGGAGCGCCTGTATGTCGCCGAGTCCGTACACGACGAGTTCGTTGCCAAGTTCGTTCAGCGAACCTCTGCCTTGACCATCGGAGCCTCCTACGACTACGGGGTCGACGTCGGGAGCCTCACCACCGACAAACAACTGAAGACAGTGTCGGCTCATGTAAACGACGCCGTCGCGAAGGGCGCACGCCTTCTGGCCGGA
This sequence comes from Rhodococcus sp. D-46, assembly GCF_011290655.1. NCBI lineage: Bacteria > Bacillati > Actinomycetota > Actinomycetes > Mycobacteriales > Nocardiaceae > Rhodococcus > Rhodococcus sp. D-46. Next base: position 135,369 of record NZ_JAANTF010000013.1, read on the forward strand.
GGGAAGCCACGTCCGGACCTGGGGCCGCTGTTCTACGAGCCGACCATCCTCGCCGACGTCACACCAGAGATGACGTTGCACACGGACGAGACGTTCGGTCCGGTCGTCTCGATCTACGCCGTCGCCGATGACGACGAGGCAGTTGCACGGGCAAACGACACCGTCTACGGACTCAACAGCAGCGTGTGGGGTCGCGACGCCACCCGCGCCCGCTCAGTCGCTGCCCGATTGCGTTCGGGGACCGTGAACATCAACGACGCCTTCGCCGCGGCATGGGGCAGCATCGACTCGCCGATGGGCGGAATGGGCGATTCCGGCCTCGGGCGTCGGCACGGTATCGACGGGATCCTCAAATACACCGAAGCCCAAACCATCGCCCACCAGTCGCGATTCGGTTTCTACCCACCAGCGGCAATCCCCTGGAACGCATGGGCACCCGTGGTGAACGCCGCGCTACGCATCTGGAAAACCATCGGCGCACGCTGACAAACACCGCCTGCCAACCGATTTCGGCCACCACCACAGGAGAGGCAAGATGAGCACCGTCACCCCCACCATGCGAGCGATCGTCGTCGACGATAAGAAGAACCTCGCCGTAGAGGAAGTACCAACCCCAACGCCCGCACCTGGCGAGGTCCTGATTCGCGTTGCCGCCGCCGGTATCAACCGCGGTGATGTGATGCAGCGGCAGGGACTCTATCCGCCACCGCCGGGTATCAGCGACATCATGGGTCTCGAAATCTCCGGCACCGTCGTCGCCCTTGGTCCCGGCGTCGACGGTCCGGCACTGGGCCACGAAGTGTGTGCCCTGATCGCCGGAGGCGGGTACGCAGAATACGCAGTAGTCCCCGCATCTCAGTTACTACCTGTACCCGCAGGCGTGACTCTGATCGATTCCGCTGCTCTGCCCGAGGTGGCGAGCACCGTCTGGTCCACGATCGTCACCGACGCAGGCCTGCAAGCCGGCGATCTGCTTCTCGTCCACGGCGGCGGCAGCGGAATCGGAACCCATGCCATTCAGGTGGCCAAGGCGCTGGGGGCGCGCGTCGCGGTCACCGTCGGATCAGAGGCCAAGGCGCAGCGCTGCCGAGACCTCGGTGCCGACATCGTGCTCAACTACCGAGATCAGGACTTCGCAGCCGAACTGGCGGGCCAGGTAGACGTCATCCTCGACATCATGGGTGGGAGCTACCTCAGCCGCAACATCGATGCCCTCGCTGTCGGAGGTCGGCTGGTGATCATCGGCATGCAGGGAGGCTTCACCGGTGAGGCGAACGTCGGTGCACTCATCGGTAAACGTGCGCGAATCATCGGCCTCAACGTGCGCAACCGCCCGCTGACTGGCCCCGGCTCGAAGGCGGAGATCGTTGCGGCCGTCGCCACTGACGAGTGGCCGTTGATCGAACAAGGGCTTATTCGACCGATCATTTCGGCAAAGCTACCCCTGGCCGATGCAGACGAGGGGCAGGCGTTGCTCGAATCGAAAGACTCGGTGGGAAAAGTCCTTCTCCTGCCGCAGAGTTCGTGACAGATCTCAACCGACTGGAGCGAATGGCCCCTCACAGGGCACCCACCGCGCACGCACACACAGAATCACCCTCACCACCTTCATGAAGGGATGAGAAATGTCGAACACCGACACCGTCAAAGACCTCGGCGCCAAGCTGATGAACGGTGCGCACAAAATCGTGCTCACCGTCAGTGGAGGGCGACTGCTGTCCAAACCCTTCGGAATGCCGGTCGTCGAGCTGCACACGATCGGACGCTCGTCAGGACTCCCGCGGTCGTGTTACCTGACAACCCCTGTCCGAGAAAAGGACTGGATCGTGCTCGTCGCGTCGAAAGGCGGCGACGACCGCGATCCGGACTGGTACAAAAACCTCCAGGCCCACCCCGACGCCGAACTCGTCATGGACGGAGAACGCTTCGCGGTACACACACGCACCGCGTCCACAGAAGAACGAGCCGCACTGTGGCCCAAAGTCGTTGCTGCCTATAAAGGCTACGCAGCCTACCAACGACGAACACAGCGCGAAATACCACTGGTGATCTGCCAACGGTGAGAAACGACCACCACGCAGCACAAGACGAAGGCCCACCTCGTCCGTTGTGCACTCCGATTCGTCACCGCTTGCACAGCTCGAGCGCTCCCCTTGTCCTGATCGCGCCCGCGATGGCAATAGGGTCGCACTTCTACGAACCGCTGGTCGCAGAGTTCGCACGGCACGGGTGGGAGGCCCATGCTATTCGACGACGAGGATTCGAACGCGGCGAGCCCCGCGCCGACCGCAGACACGATTGGTCCTACCAGGACGAAATCGACGACATCGAGGACGCAATTACCTGCGCGCGGAGGGATCATCCCGAGCAGCCAATCCTGTTGCTCGGGCACAGTCTCGGCGGTCAACTCGTCGCCGGACACCAACTGAACCACCCGGCGGTCGAGGCAATGGTCACCGTAGCTGCTGCGCTCCCCCACCATCGAACCTACCGATTCTGCGGGCTACACGTCTTGCTCATGGGCGCAGTAGCCGTCCCGCTGCTCACCACACTGTTCGGCTACGTACCGACACCGGCTTTCGGCGGCCCCGGCGCTCGCACGTTGATGCGGCAATGGGCCCGCACGGTCATCACAGGCAACCCACCGTACAAAGCCGATCGGCCGATCGCGACGCCCGCTCTCGTCATCAGTTTCGCATCGGACGCCATGGCCCCACCACGATCGGTGGACATCTTCGCGGAGAAACTGTTCGACACACGCGCGGTGACACGATGGCAGTACGAGCACGACGACGTCTTGCCCGGTGCGAGCAACGATCACATCAGATGGGTCCGGGGAAGTTCACAGGTGGTCGCACGCATCGTTGCCTGGTGGGAGAAGCCATGACGGTCGCCTCCGACACGCGCGAACATCAATCCATTGACGACCCGACAGGCAATATGTTTAGGTCATGTGAGAGGTGCACACATTCAACCGAACGTCGATCGCTCGTCGGCAGTGCGGGGTCGAAGTAGCGACTACTACCCGATGCAACTGGAGCACGAAACTACTTGCTATGCAGCGGGTTTGCGTACTTCTGCCAGGTACCCTCCCTTCGAATGTACCGGCACTTCTGGACCGAGATTTCGAAAGACCAACCATCGCCTGCTTCGTCCCATCGTTCCCCCACCCGAGAGGCCAGCTGACATGTCCGAACTACCACCACCGCTCACTCCCTACCTCGAACCGGCAGCGAAGGAGCTGTGCGAGGCCACCGACCCCCACCCCCGAATCTACGAAGTGCCACCCGAAGAAGGACGAAAGATACTGCGGGACCTACAAAGTGGCGACGGCGTCGCACGACCCGACGTCGACGAAGAGTGGGTGGACGTCGATGCAGGCCAATGGGGAACGGTCCGCACTCGCATCATTCGACCGAAAGGCGCTACCGGACCACTGCCGGTGGTGTTCTACATCCACGGCGCCGGATGGGTTTTCGGAGACGACAAGACACACGATCGACTGTTTCGCGAACTCGCGGTAGGCGCCGACGCTGCCGGAGTATTTCCCGTCTACGACCGCGCGCCCGAAGCCCAGTACCCGACCCAAGTCGAACAGAACTACGCGGTTGGGCAGTGGATACTCGAGCACGGAGCCGAGCACGGCCTGGACACTACCCGCATCGCGGTGACCGGGGAGTCCGTCGGCGGATGCATGTCTGCGGTCTTTGCACTCATGAACAAAGAACGTGGAGGCATCGACCTCAAGGCACAGGTGTTGCTCTACCCAGTCACCAACGCGGACTTCGATACTCCGTCCTACCTGCAGTTCGCCGAAGGCTACTACCTCACCCGCGACGGCATGAAATGGTTCTGGGACGCCTACACCTCCGACCCCGCGAAGCGCGCAGAAGTGCACGCCTCGCCGCTACAGGCTTCCCTAGAGGACCTCGCCGGACTCCCGACCACGTTGGTCATCACCGACGAAGCCGATGTCCTTCGGGACGAAGGAGAGCAGTACGCGAATAAGCTCCGCGAGGCAGGTGTCGACGTGACATCGGTGCGCGTGGCCGGAATGGTTCACGATTTCCTGTTGCTCGACAGCCTCCGAAACACCCGCGCTGCCAATGTTGCACGGACCCTCGCCGTGGACGCACTCCGTGCCGCACTGCACGGCAGCTGACACAAGTCCGAGCCACGACAGGTAGGCGACAGCGGCGGCACGGAATTAGATCAGTTTCCAAGAGAAACCAACCCCCACCTGTACGGATGCGGCGCCAACTGCACTGCACACTGCGCTAATAGATGTTGCTGCCAAGCCGGCATCAGGGGCGGACGACGGTAGAGCTGCGCCCAGGAATCGCCGCCCACGTGGCGGCCATGCCTGGGTGACGAGTGCGCGTGGCGATATCGTGCGCGCACTGCATCGCCCGGCTCTATGCCCTGCTCACGTGGTTATCGACACCAATCGATCTATTTAGCGCCCGTCAGGAGTGCGCGGCTGACGGAGGATCTGCCGACGCCGAGCGTTGCGGCTATGGCGTCGAGGCTCTTGCCCTGTTCGCGGAGGGTACGGGCGAGTTCTGTGCGTTCGGGTGTCATGACGGTGGGTCGGCCGCCGTGTCGGCCTTGGCGGCGGGCGGCTTCGAGGCCGGCGTGGGTGCGTTCGACGATCATGCGGCGCTCCATTTGGGCGAGGGCTGCCATGATGTGGAAGAGGAATTCGCCGCCTGCGGTGGTGGTGTCGAATCCTTCTGTGAGGGAACGGAATGCGATGCCGCGTTCGCCGAGGTTGTGGACGGTGTCGATGACGTGGCGGACGGATCGTCCGAGGCGATCGAGTTTCCAGACGATGAGGACGTCGCCGTCGTTCTCGCGTAGGTAGTTCAGGCATTCGGTGAGCTGGGGGCGCTGCGCTGTGGAGCCGGATTCGTAGTCGGTGAAGATGCGGATTGCGCCGGCTTGTCGGAGGGCGTGTTCTTGCAGTTCGGGGTTTTGTTCGAGGGTGGAGACGCGGGCGTATCCGATGATGCTCACAGTCTCGGTCCTTCTGATCTGCTGCTGTGTTGTGGGATGGTGCGGCTGTTCATGAGTTGGTGGTCGACCTCGGGGCTCCAGTGGGTGTGTTTGGGCGACATCGCGGGCACATAGAGTCAAAGCAGCGCGAGAGTACTTGGCGAGTGCTGAGGCCTACTCCATTGAGAGGATCATTCATGGCTCGTTGGGGACGACGCATCGCCGTTGCATTAGCAGTCAGTGTGGCCGCGGCGATGGTAGTTGGTCTTTTGTATATCGCGCTGGGTACCCGCTCGATTGATTCCTCCTCGACGGATCCGACGACTTCCGAGCAGCCGAACCACGACGCTCCCCAGACGAACGAGGACTTCAAGAGGGATTCGAAGTTGGGGCGAAGCCCGAGAGAGACCCCGGTGCCAGGCGAGTCGACGATCGGCACTTCGGGTGGATACACAGCCGGTTCCTAGCCGAGTGGAATCTGATTGACCGAATTCGGCCGTTTCCGGTCAGGCTTCGGATCGTATGAGGTGATCAGGGTTTCGCCGACAACACAAGTTGCTGCATCAGCAGCGCACTCTCCCGGCTGGCGAAGCCCGTACCTGAGGCTGGCCCGATTCAGGCCCTGTGACTCACCTTGACCTTCAGCGCTGCAACGATCACTACGAGCGAAACTGCGGTTGTGATGGAGTTTCCCCACCCGAGCGCGAAGTAGTTCGCGGCTGAATCGAAATCCAATGTCTTGCAGGAGGATACGGGAAATGGACCCACGCCCACCCTGCTTCTTCGAGCACGCCGCTTGAATACAAACTTGATCGACAGAGCTCCGGCGCTGAGGCCGGGAACCCCCACCGAGAGGTCGCACCGAAACTGACGATCAATCCAAGTACGCCGAGAGCCAGCGCGAAGGAGGAGGCGTTAAAGAAAGCTCGAACTACGCCCCCGGATGAATTCATGTGCACAGCGTACGTTCTCTCTGGATATAGAAACTGACCAATTGCGAGTCACTCCCTGCCGTGACATCGATCCACTCACTGTCCCAATCGAGTTCGTCTCGGGCAGACGCACCAAGGTCCGCAGGCAGTGACCCGGACGCCGTCAACACGATCCCACCACCTCGCGCAGAGTTCAGTAGCCACAGCAGCTGGCGGGTTGCTCCCTCACGCATCACCTCGAAATAGTTGTCATATCCGCCACGAAGCTCCGATTTGGCAACTGCGGCAAACAGTTTCGGCGCGGAATGAACCGACAGGCGACGCAAGAACTTCTCGAACAGCGAACTGCCCACAGGCGGTGACCTATGCAGTGCCACTGCAATGGTGACTGCTGCATTGGACTCTGCGGGAACAAAACGTTCGGGATCGAACAGTCCGTTACTCGCCTGCACGTTCAGGAACTCGCGATACCCGATCGGACCGCCAGAATCCTCCGGCGGGCACGCCCTCGCACCGTCGAGACACGATGGCTCAGAAATCGGCTGGTCTTCGACAATCTGCTCGAGAACCAACGTGTGACTCCACCTTGCGCGGGCGTTGTACTCATAACGGACGTACTCCCCTACCGCGGTAACTGCCTCGTCGATCCGGACTTCGTCCTCACCAAACTCGTCTTCCTGGTATCCGTCGCGCTCGATCACCTCTGGCGCGATATACCGATCTGGGCCATTGTCCGTTGAATGATGGACACTCACCCACTGATGAGCGTGTTGATCTCCCCACCCCATCACCGCCTGCACAATCGAATGAAGTTGGTCCAGTTCGATATTCGACGGAACCGAAAACCGTCTCCAAATAGGCGGCGTGATGCAGTCGATTTCGATCCGCATGACAAAGTTCGCCACCTCCGGCCGTCGACGCTGATTCCGCATCTGCCTCGGCGTAAGGACCTTCATCGGGCTTTGCGCCGCTTGATATGCAGGTACCAAACGCAGATGTGAACCTTTCCGAACTCGCTGACCTGTCATCTATGGAGGCTAGATCTACCTACCGACAGCCGAGATACTCACTGCCACAAGGTTGCCCGATTTGTCGGGGCTCGCACCTCGTCGCTGGTCGGCTGTCAAGTCCTGATCAACACGGACCTGCGCAGGCATTATTAATCATCCACTGCGCGGACAATAGTGTGCGCCGATTACCGTAGACCTGACAGCTACCGTACGAAAACAGTGCCCAGCGCCTGCTCGGACTGGCACAGAACATGAGGATCCATGAGCGACCAAGACACGACCGCCGACCAGCCCCTCCACATCAACGGCGCAATTGCCTTGGTGACGGATGAGCGCGACGAGTTGGTTCACCTGTGCGTCCAGACCCTCGCCGAACTGCTGGGCAGTGAGCCTGCCACCGATGACGACGGCGACATTGTCGTGCCGGTTCACGGATTTGTCGCCTACGTGACCGTCGCCGACGACGGACCCCAGATCAACGTTTGGTCTTCGGTTCTGACCGGCCTCGGCAATCCCTCGCACGCTGCGACTCGACTCATCGAACTCGCGCAGGAATGGCCGCGCCTGCGCTTCGCCTTCAGCGGCGACCACCTACTGGTCTCCACGATGCTCGACGCCGATCCCTTCGCTCCGCAGCATCTGCTGAACCTGATCGACGAGGTTCACGACTTCACTCACGAACTCGACGACGATTTTGCTGAATCCTTCGGAGGGTCCCTCGACTGCGACGCGGATGACGACAGCTACGCCGGCGAATGCACCACCGGTGGCTGCGGCGGAGACTGTGACTGTGCGTGCGGCGATGATGCAGACGGCGAGCTCAGCATCAGGGCGGTCACCTCGACGCCCAGCGAGTAAGCAATAACCCACGGCTAGTATTGCGCGCGTGCATCTCTGCGATTGCAGAGATGCACGCGCGCTGACGTTTGTTGCCACTTTCCAGTACCGCCGGAAGCGACAACATCCAGCCTTCGGCGGCGAACGCTATTCCGGTCGATACCGTGAAATGCAAGCGCGGCTATCTCGTTACGGTCCGCCAGCCGGCCGCGTTCGCTGGTACCAGGCGCGAACCTACGATCTGCGCATCCTCGACCGTGACACCCGGCGTTGCAGTTTCGCTCCTCGCAGCATTCATCTGGCTAGCCGAGGTATCGGAGTCAGGTAGCTGTGCCTTGTGGATCGAATATTTCAGGGTCTAGACCCTATTTCTCAAGAGGCGCAGACAGGGCGAATGCGCAACGCCCAGCCTGTTCTGAAATTCGCAATCCCTCGTTCATCAGTCACAGACAATAAGAGATCTCACATGAAAAGTATGCGAAACGATAGTGGGAATGTGCCGCAAAACGCCTAGACACTGCAGACCAGTCAGTGCCATGCCCTAACGTAATTAATTTGATCGTACGGAGTTGGAATCTTCGTCCGGGTAAATTGTGGAATACGATTCGGAGGAAAAGTGAACGAGCGTGAATCAGCACGGGACCGATGCCGTACGGAAGTTGATGGCATCTCCATCGAACTTCATACACACCCCGCCGTGAACCTGGCTCTGGTCCACAACGGAGTACCGCTGGTACGGGGGCTCTCGATCACTAACAACTCCGATTCGCCCGTCGTCGATATGAAAGCAACCGTACAACTGCACGGTGCCGGCCAGGAACTCTCACCGGCTCGAACTGACATCGTCGACGGTTCTCTCGCTCCCGGTCACGAGGCGTTCTGGGACGACTACGCGGCCGTCGTGCCAACTGTTCCGCACCTTCGAGAACTGAACGAGAGCTACCCTGCCACCATCGCGGTCACCGTCTCACGCCTTTGGGGCGATGACATCGCGTTGAATGTGCCGATTAGAGTTCTAGCCCACAACGAGTGGTTCAATGCCCCCGAGTTCTTCGATTCACTGGCAGCCTTTGTTCAGCCAAACACCCGAGCTGTGAGCAATGTTCTCGACGCCGCGTCCGAGCTTCTTGGCAACCTCACCGGTTCCACCTCACTCGAGGGGTATCAGCGCGGACCACAACGTGCTGCAGAGATCGCGGCAGCAACCTACGAAGCCCTACGCCTCCGTCAGATTCGCTATATCGATCCGCCTGCCTCGTTCGAAGGAACGGGCCAGAAGATCCGAACGACGGCACAGGTACTCGATGAACGTTTCGGAACGTGCATCGATCTAGCAGTCACCTATGCAGCATGTTTGGAAGCGGCCGGACTGCGACCGGTCATCTGGCTTGTCAAGGGACATGCATTCGCTGGATTCATGCAAGAAGAAGCTCACCTCTCACACAGCGTCATTCTCGAGTCGAACGCGATAGCCAATCTCTTCGATTCCGGAAAAGTCGTAGCCGTCGAAGCTGCATACTACGACAGCAGCCCCGAAGGATCCTTCAAAAATGCTGTGGCACATGCTAGACGCCACTTCTCCCAGCCGGACGACCTCCATGGACTTGTCGCGATCGCATCCGCCCGCAAGGACGGTGTGCGGCCGCTTCCAACCTTCGACGAATTCGCATCGCCAATATCCGAGCGCACCGCCGCCGGCAAAATTCAGCCGGACCTCAGCCTGCCCGATAACCTTCTCACTAAACAGAATTCGGTTGACACGGTCTTCGATGCAACTGACGCTTCTCCCCCACGAGTTCAGAAATGGAAGCGATCCCTGCTTGACCTCAGTACACGGAACCGTCTGCTCAATTTGAAAGAGTCGCGGGAAGTTATCGATCTCCATGTCCCCATCGGCGGACTCGCATTACTCGATGATTTGGTGCATGCAGACGTTCCCATTGAGCTCACTCCCCACGACGAACTGAGTTCGATCCACGAACTCCAAGGCGCACGCCAAGCCCAAGACATCGATGATGCAACGGTTCTCGACTATTTACGCGACCGAAAGCGAATCTATGCAGTCGTCAAGCACGACGTATATACAGCCCGACTCAAGCACCTGCAACGCACCGCGCACACCATGTTCGAGGAGACCGGCAACGCCAATCTCTATCTGACATTCGGCGGATTGATGCATGCCACCAGCACCGGACGGCCAGCGCGAGCTCCCCTATTTTTGTTGCCCGTCAAGGTTACTGGCGGCTCTGGGCGCAGCCCCTTCAGGATTGTGGTCGACACGTCCGGCACATCAACACCAAACTACTGCCTCGTCGAGTGGCTACGGCTCAAGCACAGTGTCTCGATTCCTTCTTTGGAGACGCCACCTCTCGATGAGAGCGGCATAGACATCGACGCAGCTCTCAAGGGCATTCGCTCGGCGATGATCGAGCACAACTTGGATTTCCGCATCGATGAAACTGCGTCACTGGCCATTTGCCAGTTCGGAACTTTCGGCATGTGGAAAGACCTCGACGATCACTGGGACCTTCTCGAGCAGAGCCCCATCGTTCGTCATCTGACTCATCATGCTGGTGAGTCGTTCCGAGATTCACGTCGCCCGGACGGTACCGAGATTGAAGCTGTACCGGTCAAAGAACTCGACGTGCCCGTCCCAATCCCTGCCGATGGCTCACAGCTCCGTGCAGTGGCATTGGCAGCGGATGGTCACTCCTTCGTCCTGGAGGGCCCTCCCGGTACCGGCAAGTCACAAACCATCACCAACCTCATTGCGCACACTCTGGCTCAGGGCAAGACCGTGTTGTTCGTAGCCGAGAAGCAAGCCGCCCTCGAGGTGGTGAAAAAGCGGCTGACAAAGGTCGGCCTGGCCGAATTCACGCTGGACCTACATGGAAAGAGTCAGAGCGCTAACGCTATTCGCGCTCAGCTGAAGACCGCGATCGATCATTCTGTTCACTACAATCAGCGCGCCTGGTCAGCAAAGCTCGCTGAGTTGCGGGCCAAGCACGTCCCGCTCGACGACTATCCGTCCAAGATTCACACCGAGAACGGCGTCGAGCACACACTGTGGACTGCCTACGACACAGTCCTCAGCCTTGGCGACGGCCCGACGGCCACAATTCCTGCGCCTTATGTTGCGTCCCCTAAGGTCAGCGTTCGAGCAGTCACCAACGCATTGCAGCAATTCGAACGTGCTGCCCGGTCGGTCACGATAAATCGCGTCAATCCGTGGACCATCGTCGGAGCGATCGATCCGGCAGCATCGGAAGACTCGTTCCGCTCCGCTTCGGCGCAGATGAACTCCGCACTTGCGCTCGTACAGCAGACCCCGCCTGCTTTGCGGATCATCGAGCGGATGCGCACTCCCGCCGAGATCGAGGTCTTGTTGCCGCAGGCCCGCCGGCAGTCGAACTGGATGATCGCCGACCCGACCGTAGTCGAGCGCATGCAGGGCACCCAATGGACAACGTCCCGCACTTCACTACTCAGTGAGCTGACCCTGCTCCAACAGCAATGTGCGCCACTCACTGCAGTTTTCATGCCGAACTTCATCGGATCTGGTTCCGTCGAACCATTAATCGTAGCGGCCGAGGAGGTCAGCAAGGGCATATTCGGCAAAAAGAAGCGAACCGAGCAATTCATCCGCGATGTTGCACCGGCACTATTGCCTGGCGTGGCGATCGATCCGGACACCGCATTGCCGTTGTTGCGATCGATTTCCAGCGCACGCGAATTGACTCGACAAACTGTCGAACACATGCGCACCCTGCTCGGGCCATTTGCTCCCCCGGTCTGGAACCCTTTCAACGCTGACGCAGCACAGCAACTTCAGCCGGCGTTCGACTTCATCGATATGTCAGGTGACTACATCCGCGCACACCCGGGCATGTGGCGGATCCTGGTCGAGTCCGGTCTTGTGTCCCAACAGAACATCGATGCGCTCGCAGCGGTGTCACAAGCGTGGCTCACCTGGAAGAAACTCCTCGGGTTCAGCGACGCCGAGTTCGACCGTTGGTGTGATGAGTCCCATTGGCTGTCCGCGTGGGGTCGCGACTCAGAAGCCTGGAGATTTTCGATCGATGCAGACGCGGGAGCGTCCGTTCGCAAGTGGTCGACAATGTCGACATTCCTCGAGCCACTGCAAACTGCCGAGCTGAATGTCTTTGCCCATGAACTTCTCACGGGCGCTATCAACTCTTCGGACGCTGAAGTCGCTTTCATCCGTGGCCTGGCAGTTGCTTCGCTGAACGAACACAGAAGAACGCAGGGACTCACCAATTTCAACAAGGCCCTCAAGGATGGCGAGACTCTCGACTACGCCCGAGCCTCGGCGGCTCAACGCGAGGAACAGATCGCAGCCCTGCCCGCTGCATTGCTCGACCGACGCCTATTCAAGGCCGGTGCGCTGTCTGGCGAAATCGGGCAGCTTCGACGCCAACTCGATGCCAAGCGCGGTGGAACCACCTTCCGTCAGTTGATGACTCGCTACTCAGACCACATTTTGGCGGCAACGCCGTGCTTCTTCGTCAGCCCCACGTCCTTGGCTCAGTTCGTGCCGCCGGGATCAGCCACATTCGACGTCGTTGTATTCGATGAGGCCTCGCAGGTCACTGTCCCTCAAGCCATCGGCGCGCTGGGCCGCGCCCGCTCGGCCGTGATCGTCGGCGATTCGCAGCAAATGCCGCCGACTGCAATCGGCCAGGTGACCGCAAGCGATGGCGACGATGTCACTGAAGATGACGAGGTCATACCGGAGGATCTCGAGAGCATTCTGACGGAGTCCGTTGAATCTGGGGTTCCACGGCTGTGGCTATCCTGGCATTACCGGAGTCAAGACGAATCTCTGATCGCCTTCTCCAACCGCAAGTACTACGAGGGACGCCTCGCGAGTTTGCCTTCACCTGGCGGCGATGCCACAGCTGGCGTCGAATGGCGAAGAGTGCCGGGACATTTCAATCGCGAGACTAAACAACTGCACCGAACCAACATTGTCGAGGCGGAAGCGATTGTGGCCGAGATTCGCCAGCGCCTGTCGAATGCCAATCTGGCGTCTCAAAGCATCGGCGTCGTCACGTTCAACGCACAGCAACAGACCCTGGTGCTCGATTTGCTCGAGAAGACCGGAGACCCATTGGTCCTCGACCAACTGCGCACCGACAAGGAAGACGGAATCTTCGTCAAGAATCTCGAGAACGTGCAGGGCGACGAGCGAGATGTCATTCTCTTCACAACGGCATTCTCGAAGAAGCAGGACGATTCGAAGATGCCACTCAACTTCGGTCCACTGACTCGTACTGGTGGCGAGAAACGATTGAACGTCGCCATTACCCGTGCCCGCCGAAAGGTTGTCATCTTCACCTCGTTCGAGCCTTCGGACATCGATCTTTCACGCACCAAGTCGGTTGGAATGGCGCATCTTCGCGGATATCTGGAACTCGCTGCACAACCTGATCGCTCCGGCAACGCCTCGTCCCAACCACGCCCCCAGAACACGTCCGATCAGATCCAGGAGTCGATCTGTGAAGCCTTGCGCCAACAGGGATACGAAGTCGAAGCAAATTACGGTCTGTCAGACTTTGTTCTGGACATTGTTCTTCGTGAACCAGAATCCGAATGTTGGCAGGTCGCAATCCTGCTCGACGGGCCGGCGTGGGCTGAGCGTCCGACGGTCGCTGACCGCGATCTGACACCACAGCTTCTCGAGTCGATGATGCATTGGGGAGCTTCAGTTCGCGTGTGGCTTCCCAATTGGATCGACAACCCCGAATCCGTTGTCCAACAAGTCAAGGAAGCGCTGACCAGATCGAAGCTCCGCATGGCCGAACGGCAAGCCCAGATCGACGCCGCAGCACTGGCTCAGGCCGAAGCTATCGCTGCCGCTGCGCTGGCTGAACTCGAAGTGTCGATATCGGTCGACTTCTCAGCCGACAACACCCGCTGGCTGAAATCGGATGAGCCCGACCACCCCGCTGAAGTGTCCGACGAACCCGTCCTGATCGGTCGGATGGCTGCAGCTGATACGCCCCCTGCCAGTCCTGTTGCCCGGGATTGGGATGGACGCGGAACCACGTATCTGGAGGCGCCCACAACAACGCTCGGACCACGCGGTGATCTCGATCGCGTGGATTCACCCTCGGTTCAGCAAACGATCCTGAGTGCAGTGCGGGAAACAGTAAACATCGAAGGCCCGATCTCGATGGACCGTTTGGCCCGTGACGTCGGCCGGCGCTTCGGTCTCGACCGTGTCTCGGCCGGGAAACGGGAGACGATCGTTCGTTGCATTCCGGCCGAGTTGATCAAAAAATCAGGACTCGGCGACTTTGTCTGGCCGAAGGAACTCAACCCGATTGGCTGGCGTGGCTACCGCACCACCCCGGCCGAGATCACGCGAAGTTTGATGGACATTGCGCCCGAGGAGATCGTGAATGCCATGATGGCGGTCTGTGGTAGCAAGTCGGATGTAGACTCCCTGCATCGTCGAACTTTGGCAGTCTTCAATCAGAAGCGACTGACCACTCCAACCCGGGAACGACTCGACGCTTGCATTCACCTCGGGCTTCAATCCGGTCAGCTGATCAAGATCGATGAGCACTACCGCGCAGGATCGTAGCGCGGCACGAGTCGCTCAATCCGTCAGGCCGCGCTTCCGCTAATGTACTGAGCGCGGCCCGACGGACTTCCGCTGTGATTCACAGCCACGGACATGCCCCCACCCGCACGACTCGATTCGTGCTGCCTGGGGGACCTCACTGTGACCTTGCTTCGTACTTCTGCCAACAGGATTGGCGCGATGGCGAATCCTGATTCCTTGGTGGAACAGCTGTTGGAACAAATGCTGTTTCGTACCGGCCGGCGCGCAAGTGAATCGGAGCAGAAGTCGTGGAGCCGCAGCCTTCCCGTTCTAGCCAATGATTTGATCGAAGCCGGTTTGGGCGGCGTCGAGATGTTGGTCGAGTACCACTTACCTCTCACGTCTCAGCGCGCTGATGTCGTACTGGCCGGACTACATCCGACTACCGGCCGACCGTCATATGTCGTGGTGGAACTCAAGCAATGGTCGGCCGCCCAACGATATGAAGGCAGCATTGACCTCGTCGATGTGCCGGGGATGCCCGGTGGCCCCAAACTGCACCCTGTCGCACAAGTCAAGGGCTATTGCGAGTATCTGTCAGATTTCGCGAAGGCTCTTGCAGATCAGCCCGATGCGGTTGCCGGCGTGGCCTACCTCCACAACGCCACGGATCCCGCAGCCGTCGCAGAACTACGGTCGTATCCCGTCTCCCTCAGCGGCCGGTTGTTTACCGGAGCCGACCGCGGAGATATGCAAACCTTCCTCAAATCTCGGCTCTCGACTGAGTCCTCCGGACACACTGCCGGTGATACTTTGATCCGTTCCGCAGTGGCACCCTCTCAACCATTGCTCAAGGTAGCTGCCGCCGAGGTCCGCGATCGACCGCAGTTCCATCTCCTTGGTGAGCAGCAACTAGCTGTCGACCTCGTACTCCACGCAGTGGATCAAGCTCACCAACTCGATCACAAGCGAATCATCATCGTCACCGGAGGGCCTGGCAGTGGAAAAAGTGTCGTGGCACTGTCCTTAGTCGGTGAACTCGCGCGGCGCGGTCGAACGGTATTGCACGCCACAGGTTCCCGATCCTTCACTCAGACACTTCGCAAGGTCGCCGGCGCCCGCGCTCCACGGGTGCAGAAGATGTTCAAGTATTTCAACCAATTCATGACCGCTGACCGCAACGGACTCGACGTACTAGTTCTCGACGAAGCTCACCGTATCCGTGAGACCTCAGTCGACCGCTACACCAAGGCAGAGCTTCGAACGGAGCGTCCTCAGCTCGACGAATTGATGGCAGCAGCACGCGTCCCCGTTTTCCTGCTCGACGAGTACCAGGTCGTGCGACCCGGCGAGATGGGATCACTGGAGCAGATCGAGCGACATGCAAAGTCTCTCGGATTGGAAACGCAACACGTTCACCTCGGTGAGCAATTCCGTTGCGGTGGTAGCGAAGAGTACGTTCTCTGGGTCAAACAGCTTCTCGGACTGGCAGAAGGTGAGCCCGTAGCCTGGGCTGGCGATCCGCAGTTCTCAGTTCGTATCGCCGACACACCGCAGGAGATGGAACATCTGCTGTCACAACAGATCGAACGTGGATATTCGGCTCGCATGACGGCCGGGTACTGCTGGCCATGGAGCAACGCCGAG
This sequence comes from Rhodococcus sp. D-46, assembly GCF_011290655.1. Lineage (NCBI taxonomy): Bacteria > Bacillati > Actinomycetota > Actinomycetes > Mycobacteriales > Nocardiaceae > Rhodococcus > Rhodococcus sp. D-46. The sequence goes on from NZ_JAANTF010000013.1 coordinate 151,361, forward strand.
AAAGATGGCACTCTCGTGCCGGACGTAGAGATCGACAACTGGTCCCGTCCCTGGAACAGCAAGAGTGACAGACGAATCGGAGACGCACCTCCGGCCCCGCTTTGGGCTACGGAAGACGGCGGTTTCGGGCAAGTTGGATGCGTCTACACCGCACAGGGTTTCGAATACGACTGGAACGGTGTCATTCTTGGACCTGACATTGTCTGGCGCAACGGCGCATTCACCACGGTACGCACCGCCAACCGCGACCCGGATCTCAAAAACACCAAGAAGATCGGCGACGTCCGGTTCAACCGCTTGATCCGCAACATCTACAAAGTTCTGCTCACCCGAGGCATGGTTGGAACTGTCATCTACTCGACAGACGAAGAAACTCGAAAAGCTTTGCGTTCGTTGGTGAGCGAACACCTCTGACCTTCCGTTCGAAACACACTTCTAGCAGAAAACGAGCTCGGCCCGACAGGCTTCCGCCACAGGACATGCCTCCACCCGGTGCGATACCGGATAGGTGCATGACTAAATGTCCGCTTGGATAGTTCCGATAGACGGCGATAAGCTTGAGAACTGGGAGATCGCCCAAGCCAATAGCTTCTGGGACATGCCCAAGCGTTTCAATATCCAACAAGGCGACGACGTTTTCTTCTGGCTTTCCGGCGAGAAGCCCAAGGTCGCGCATGCAGGCATGGCCGGCTGGGGAATTGTGTCCTCGGGAGTGGAAGTCGTGGATCCAAGCACGCTTCCTTGGACCGATCCGAACTACGGCTACAAGTACAGGTTCCACTTCCAGCTGGTCAACACACAGAGAACCGTCGACCCCCGCTGGGGCGAGGCGCAGAAGCTGCTCGGGACCGCATTCACGGCGCAAGCTCCCCGCGAATTCCAAACCACACAGCAAGTCGATTACTTGCGATCACTATTCGCCTCCCAAACTGACCGCACCATCGGGCCGTATGCGACGACTATCACCGTCGACTCGTCTGTTGTTCCCTCACGAATCGACGACCCGTACGTCCAAGGCGAGGACATGCGCAAGCGAGCCGAGCGCTTGATCGTGATTCGCCAAGGCCAGGGTGCGTTTCGGAAATCTCTCATGGACAACTACCACGGTGCCTGCGCTATGACCGCAACCTCAGTGCCATCAGTGCTCGAAGCCGCTCATATCGACCGCTACTTTGGTGAGAACACGCATCACGTAACCAACGGGCTTCTGCTGCGTGCCGATCTCCACACGTTGTTCGATCTCCGACGCATCACGGTGGACGAGAATTTCCTTATCCGAGTCGATCCCAAGCTGACGGGCACGGAGTACGAGTCTCTCGATGGCATGCCACTTCGGTTGCCCGCCAACCTAGCTCACCACCCAGATCGGGGTGCTCTCCACCGGCACCGCGAAAGCTGCTCCTGGATGCCCAATTCATCGGCCACAACCTAAACTTCAGGATGCGACGTAAATCTGCGTACGATGCCAGTCCAGGTAGGCGATGTCTGGCCGGTCGGCAGCATCGGGCAGTATCAAACGGTCTGTGAGGGGTGGCTTTCCGAGCGCCGCGCGCAGCGGGCCTTCGGTCAGCATCTCGTTCTCGACACCAGGTGCGTAGTGAAGGTTGAGTTCCTTGTCGACGGTGATCAGTCCTGTGTCAAAGGCGACGTCGTGGGTCGGGCAGGCGGTGAAACCATTCCGGTGGTCGAGGCGTTCCCTACCGGTGCTGTCACGCCAAGGTTTTATGTGACTCGCGGTGAGAAGTCGTGGACGGCGGCGTCCGCCGATATTCGCGCTGAGTCCGCAAAACACGCATCGGTGCTGGTGATTACGAAGCACGCCTTCTGCGAAACGGTGCTGCCCCACACGCACGGTGGAAGTTAGCAACCGCTGCGTGGTTTCTATCGGAATATCGTCACGCACTTTAGACCACTTTTCGAGAGTCAGTTCCAATGACTTTTCGATCTCGCTCTCCACCAGCTCTTCTTGACCCGCGAGCCACAGTATTTCGCCGTGCTCGAGGCCCAGGAAGTCCGGCAAAGTAACTTCGTCGATTCCGTGTTGCCTGGCCGACCGCAGGATTCGCAGGTAGACGTCTTGAAGAAGCTCGCTGTCTGAGAGCATCCGCGCCGCAACTTCAACTTCGTGCCGACCCCCGTTGCTGCGACTCCCGTCGAGGTTTGCCATCTTCGCGATGAAGCTGGTCGGTGGACGCTTGAATAATCGCGCTAGGTGTTGCACAGGCATGCCTGCACGATGAGCGGACCCGCTACCGAACCTGCTGTGGTCGACCAACAAGGAAGCGCATAGCGACAGCACCACTTCGGATGGCACAAAGTTCACTTGGTTCGTTTTTGGCGGAGGAATTTGGCGTGCCAATACCGACGTCCACTGCTCTGACAAAGCCGCTGGTGTCGGGTCGAGAAACTCAGAAATCGCCAACGGCGCCAAGATCCACTTCCCTCATCGAGGTTGACTGCAACATTCACACAGTAGCCGGCGCCCGAAATGACACACCCGCACCTTGCCGTAACGATCTCTCCCAAATCCGTGGCATCATGCGCCTCCGGACGCCACCACGCATCCAAAGCCGAGGCAGCCGGCATAACCCCCTATTCGGCAATACTCGAAGAATCACTCGCGGGCGCGTGTCGATTGCATGAGCGGTCCAGCTCGTCCACGCCGGATTCGACGTGTGAACAGAGTTAGTTCACAGCCCACGGACCGATGCTGAGCACGCGATGTGACGCCCGTTCGCCTGACGTGTCAACATCGACCACCAACCAGCGATGATGATCCGGCAGTCGGTGACTCTCTGCTTGCCGAAGCGTGCTTGTCATAGCTATGCCTCTGGCAGGTAGCAGTGAAAACAGTTGATGCTCAATTGCAAACCAGGCCCGCGAACCCGTGCGCCTTTCTGGTGGCGCCCACTACCATAAAGGCGCACAGGGGCCGCAGGCCCCTACCGGAACGCACTGCCCTTCGAGGTAAGAGTCTTCACCCGCTCGACAGTCCAGATCGCAAGCACATCCACTTTGCGCTTGCGACCCGTCTCCTTGTGCGTATCCATTTCCTGCTCCGCGATGATGTCCTTGATCCCGTCGGCATCGAGGGCCGAAAGACGCTCCAAGAGAGCCTCTTCCCCATCAAGCTTGAAGACCTCGAACGGGTCGAAAGCCCCCGGCTCCCGTTTCACCTTCGGACCCGCAGCACGACGACGCGGCGCCGGCGCAGAAGCAGGTACCGCAGCGGCGGATCCATCGGACGGAACTGCGAAAGCGTTCTCAATTGCCTTCGCGAACCTCGGGGTACGGGCAGCTTCCTCCGCGACTACCTGAACCAGCTTGGCCAGCAACACCGAGGCCGAGGCATTAGTTGCACCCAACTTCAAGAGCGCAGCACCGGTCTCCTGAACCTGCACCCGACGACGCGCCTCATCGATACCCGCACTCATAGCTTCGCCTGCGCTTCCGTGAGAATGTTCTGCGTAATTGCACGCATCTGATCGAACTGACCTGCATTGCCGTACTTCACCTTCAAAGTGCTGTACGGGTGAAACTCCGCCGACGCGGCAATCTGATTCGACTCCGCGAGATACTCCGGCAATACGTGAGGGACGTTGGGATCGCGTCGAAGATTTCGCACAGTCGTGCGGTGCACCGCCGAGTTGGACTTGTACTTGGTGATCACCAACCCGAGTTCGAAGAGTTCACGGCCGAGTTCTTTGCCGAACTTCGCGATGTGCGTCTGGATCTGCGGAATGCCGTACGTGGAGAGTACATCCGGGATCGTGGGGATCACGTAGCCGTCAGCCATTGCCAATCCGTTGAGTGTGATCGGCCCGAGATTCGGCGGGCAATCGATCAGAACATAGTCGTAGTACGGCATCACCGGGGCGACGGCATCCCTCAACAATTCAACCGGCTTGGTGGAGTTCCGATCAGCAACCCGAAGGGCACTGATCTCCTCCTGTAGCTCGATCAAATCGAGAGATGAGGGAAGCAGATCCACACCCGTCACTCGCTTGACCGGAGAAACTCCGCGCTGAATCGAGGCTTCAAGATCGAAGTTCGACGTGCCATCGACGGCGTCGCGGAAAATGTTTGCGCTGGTCAGCCCTTGCTTGTTGAGTTCGAGCCAGTGATCCTCACTGATCATCATCGTCGTCAGATTGATCTGCGCATCGAGGTCGATCAACAGCACGCGCTGACCGAATTCGAGCGACATGAACTCGGCCAACCCCGCGGTGATCGTCGTCTTACCGACGCCGCCCTTGAGGTTGATCGTCGCAATCGTCTTAGCCATCAGAACCCATTCCTGTCTCCCACCACAACACACCTAGTTCGCATCGACGATCGCCCCTGTCCCTGACTGCTTCACCCGAAAACCGATTCGCCCCAACGGCTCCGCCGCGTGCGGAAGCGCGTACGAGAACAACGTCGCAAAACCGCGCGAGTCCACGGGACCAGCCTGTGCCCGTTTCAACTGACGAGGAGCCGGATCGTTGGCCAATACCAGAATCAATGCACCGCGAGTCTTCCGATGAAGAGCACCCGCAAGCGGTCCACCGTTCTTCTTCGGGCTGCCCGCAATGTGCTCGATCGCATCGCGCTCACGGACGGCCGTACCGGTGAAACCTGTTCGGTACTCGCGTTCCTGACGCTTGCGATTGACGATCGGAAGTTTCTCGTGCCAACCCTTGATCTCGATCGGCTCCCGGGTCTTGGGGTACGGCAGCAGAACTGCAAAATCCTCGAGCAATCCGGATTCGATTGCGGTCGAAAGCGCTTCGCGGTGGGGACCGAAATCCCACCCGTTCGCCCACTCGAACTGGTCGACGGCCTCTAACACCACATGGGCAGGGACAATGCCGTATCGCGCAGTGAACGATCGCGAAACATCATCCTTGTCAACGAAATTGAAGGACCCTGTTTCGCCCAACGACTTCAATAATGGTGCAACCGCGTCGAAGTGCCGAGCGTTGATCGAACCGTCACCTCGCGGGGGCTGCATCGTGAAGCTGAAACTTTCACCGCCCATGCCTCGATAAACCAGATCGGCGTTGAACATCTTGTTTCGAGCCGTTGGCCTCAGCCACGGCAGCTGCTGAAACACCATCGGCGGCACATCGCGTGGAGTGACCCACGGTTCGCCCTTCTCGTTCACGCCGCTGAACCGAGTGAGCTCGTTCCGGAACTCCTGCTCGTCCCGAACGATCGCCTCGAACGCCTTGTACATGTCGTAGTCCGCGCCGGCGGGTCCGCCAACCGTGCGGCCGATGAACAGGCGCACCAAGTCTCGGTACCCGGGGCGGAATCCGAACCATCGTCCCATCTGCATCAATGTGTCAGCTTGGCCCGTTCGACGCGTATAATAAGTGATGGTCAGGCCCTCGACCGTGAAGCCGCGACTCAGCTTCGTGCCGCCGACCAGAATCTTCCACACGCCGCGTTCCTGGAAATCGAGGGAATCCTGTTTGTAGTCCTTCTCGGCCGCACCGTTGACCACGATAACGGGGCTGGTTCCCTCGGAAATCTTGTCGTAGGCAGCGCCGATGAATTCCTCCAACTCGGCAAACGAACCAGGATTCTCCAGTTCACTGCCCCGAGCCGCACTCACCACCGCAAAGTCTTCGGCCCAGAGCTTGTCCAGCCGGGAAAGACTCTTGGCCTGGCTGTATCCGGCCGATTTCCACAAGGCCTTGAAGTCGTCGGCTACGGCGTCATGCTCGGCCTGCTTCACCGATTCGTGCACCAGCATCGTGTGGTGCCGATACGGCTTGGCGCCCTTCGATTCCCGGAATAGCTTGATCGCCCCGGTCAGGACAAACGAGTCGAGCGCTCGCAACTGCTCGGCTGAGCGATCCTCGTCGCACTCGGCCCGGAGATCCCGTACGTACGCTTTCTGGTTCGAATTGGCCGGAGTCTTGTCGTCGTCTTCGAGATCGTCTAGATCGTGGAAGTCCGCACCACCCATGTACGGGCCGGGCCGCTCGAGACTGACGATGAAGTCCGAAGGAAAGACGTTGACGCTGTCTTCCGGATCGACAAACACATTGGCAAAAGGTGTTGCGGTGTAACCGATGTACTGGGCACGCTCGAGTAGACCGAGGATCTCGGCAATCTGACCGTTGATCGCCGTCCGCTCGACCTGCTCGGTTTTCATCTTCTTCGGATCGATCGTGTTCACCGATGCCTGATCGGCTTCGTCGTCGATGATCAGGGCAGGAATCTGATCGAGTTCGGTCGGCACTTTCTTCAGATCGGCCACCAGCTTCTTGAGGCTGGAGACGTTCTTCTTCACGACCGCGATGCGAATATTGCTGGGGTACAGATTCTTCGGATCATTCAGCGGAAGGGAGTGATCCACGGTTTCGAAGTGCAGTGCGCTCAGGCCCGCGAGCAGGCTCTTGTAGTCAAAGGTCGAGGTGGTGAGTCGACGGATAGCCGGGATTTCATTGGTCTTGTTCGGATCGATTTCGTGTTCGAGAAAGTTCCCGTCCCGCCAGTCCTCGTCGTTGGCGTAGTCGTCGTCCACACCGGCACTGATGTTTTGACGACCGACCAATTCCATGTCGAGGCGTCGCTGAGTCTGGCTCCGGAGAATCTCGATCGTGCCGGTCAACACGATGACCAAGCGGTACCCAGCGTCGATCGCCTTGGCCACCACGCCGCTGAAATTCGCCGTCTTCCCGCTCTGGACGTAGCCGACCACCAAACCTTTGGACTGATACGGCTCGGGCCGCGTCGGATCCGCAAGCCGGTGCACAACCTCAGTGGTTGCAATGTCCAGCTTTCCGATTGTCGCCTCGTCCCAGTTCTTGTCGGCTAGACCTCGCTTGTAAGCGCGCCAATAGAAGTCGTGCTCGCGGCGGCGTTCGGAGGTGTACCAGGGGTCCCACGGCTGCTGAGCCGCAATGACAACGGGCCCACCTTCGCGAGGGAAGTGCGCATCCATCTCGGCGTGGGCGTCGACCGGCAATCCCAACAAGTCGTAGATCCGAGCCCGCCGTTCCCGACTTTGCGGAACAGTCGAGCCTACCCACGTCTCGACACTTTCCGCATCCCACTGCCGTAGACGCGAGGTGAGCGCCGTTCGTACACCGACAGCACTCTCATCGAGGAACACATCGATGATGTCCGCGATGGTCAGGCCATCCGGATAGCTCGCTCGCAGGCGCGCGTTGACCGGGTAGAGCACGTTCTCGGGCGGAAACCCGTCACCGAGTTCACGCGCAACCGCACGGAATACTTCATCACTCACTGCACTACCTGCTCCCGGTGCGCTGCCACTGCGGAAATCAACACTTCCTGCCACGCCTGCATCTTTTCCCTCTGACGAGCGCCGATTCTCGTTCCTTCGAACATCTCACTCACCAACAGGAAGACAAGCGTCTTGAGCACCGGAGCATCAGCCGGGTCGAGACTGCGACGTCCGAGCAGATCACGCCGAAAACGCGCATTGATCCACAAAGTCCGAGTCTTGAGGTCAACTTCGAAGAACTGATCACGCGCCAAGGCTCGCCAACCCACAGCAACAGGATCATCACCGACGCTGAATTCGAAGGCGTCGCTGAAGGAATCGAGCACGTCTTCCGGAAAGCCGGATGCCGGCTCGATGACGCTGATCGGCCGAGGTGCAGAACTTCGGGCTGCCCGCACGACGCGCTCGGCATCGGTCAGATACGAACGGAATCCACCGTTGCAATCCGTGAAGACGGCCCCGTCGACGGCAGCCGACGCAGTGGCGTCGAGCGTCACCCCCGATTTCTCGGGATTGATGGTGATGTGCTGCAGCAGAGAATCGTTCAGATCGACAGCAATTCGTGCCAATCCGTGGTCCGGTCGGCCCCGCACTATCGCGTTCCAGCCGCCGATCTGCAGGAGTCGATCGTGCCGATAGAAGTAGAGCCCCTGCTGGTCGCGGCCGGGGGCGCCGTGGATGCGAAATTCCGGTGCATTGCTCCGGGCGGGCCACATGTGAGCTTCGGCGGTTACTGTGGCACCGGCGATCGACACGGTAAGTGTCCGAGGGTAGTTGGGGTCGCCGGTGCGCGGATACCGGAACGGGTCGATGGCACTGACTGTGCGCAGCGCGCCGGCGCGTCCCGCTTCGACGTCGAAGACATCCACAGTCAGAGCGATCCGGCCGGATTCGATGAGACGGTGAAATACGACGCCGAGGTGACTGCGCACGTCGTTGATGGTCTGTTCGAGCCAGCTGGTCTGCTCGTCCGCGTGCGCGGACATGAGAAATGTTGTGATGCCGCGCCATTCGACAACAGTTCCGGTGTCGAAGGGAAAGCGGGGCGTGACTGCGTCGAAGAATTCTTCGGCTTGCCGGTCCTCGATCACCGAAACTGACTGACGCCCCTGCACTGAGGCCGAGTCGATCTCGCGGCCCTGCGTCGGGTGCCCGGACTTTCGAGACCACACTCGGAGCAACCGAGCCTGACTCAACGACGCCGCCTTCATCCCTACACCGAAATGACCCAGGTCCCCGGCGGCATAGTCGCGTCGGCGGCCGTAGGTCATCGCGGAATCAATGGTGTCACTGTCCATGCCGGAGCCGTTGTCGATCACCATCATCGACACGATCCGTGTGCCTTCCTGAACGAACCTGATCAGCACGTGGGAGGCCTCGGCGTCGAGGCTGTTGTCGATCAGATCGGCGAGCGCTGTCGCGATGGTGTGGTGCAAGCCGATGGCGCCGGCGAGGGACTCGTCCGCAGCAAGGATCTTGGTGCCCACTATGCGGGTGTCCGCGACGTCAGTCATGGGATGCATCCTTACCCTCTACCTCGTCGATTTCGGATGCTTCGCCGCGCCTCCATGCCGCCTCCAGGAAGTCCAAAACCACGTCTTCACCACGATCTTCGTACGCGCGCAGTATCTTTCGTGGACGGTCTTCGCCGTCCAGACACACGGCTTCGGCGAGAATCCGCACCACATGTCTCTCGGCAGTTCGCAATGGCTCGCGATTGCCAACCTCTGCAAGTGCCTGACGTAGTGGGTCGATGTCAGAGTGGACAATCGCCGGTCGGACCACGCGGAAGGTTCCGTCTTGCCACAGCTCGAGCAACACGTCTTCGCCCTCGACAGCGGAGAGTTCACGCAGGAATCGGCGGATAGTGCCGAACGTCGGCTGCGCTCCGGTCCACCGAACTGCTTGAACGCCGAGGTGGCTCTCCAACTCGATGGTCTCACCGCGCACACAGCCGGCAGCGACCGCGACACCGGCGGGTACAGCAAATCCGGAGCCCCGCAGATGATCTGCGGTCACAGTCAGTCGATACCGCCACGTACTACCTGACCGGTACAGGCGGCGAGTCAACTCTGGCGTCTTCGCAGTGTTGCGTGTCCGCTTGCGCCGGACTATCCCGTCACCACCAATGTTGAACTCACTGGCTTCTTCAGCCTCTCCCGAAGAAACCGGTTCCTCCCCAACGGAATCCGCGCTTCCCCAGGCGTGCAGCCGCCACACTGCGCCGTCGAGCGCCACGCGATCGTCGGCCTCGAGCGCGCGCTCGATCGACCGCTCACTGCGATCGGACTTCAGTAAGTCCACTAGCTCGACGACGGACTTCGGCGATCCGACGGCTTCGAGCGCGCCGACTGCCAGATCGGAGATCCGACGCGCACGCGTCAGCGCAGACTCCGCCACAACGACAACGCCGCACCACGCAAGCCACTTCTCCAGTTCGCCGCGTGACATCGACACCACTTCGGCGACGTCGTCGAGTGCAACCACACCGTTCGGGGACTCAAAGTCCTCGAGCAAGGTCTGAGTCCGCTTCTTGGCCTCCGCGACGCCCGGAGCGGCAGCCCAACCGTCAGTCACCTCGAAGTAGTCGTCGAGACGGTCCAGAACCAACCACAGCGGAACTCCGTAACCAGGCACCTCCGCCGCGATGCTCGGATGCACGTCGAGGAGGCGATCAAGCGAAGCTACCGGCTGAATCTCGACCCGCAGGCTGGCAAGCAGGTTCCCCACCGCCGTCCCGAATCCGCACGCCGCGTTGAGTTTGGCTTTCACGTCGGCCTCGATCTGCCCGACTCGCCCCGAGCCCACACCGAGCTTGGCTCCGATCGCTCCCCTGCGCTGCGGAACTCGCGCCACGATCCGCTCACGCAACACCAACGACTCCCGCTCATCCAGCTGCGAGAAGAGATTGTCGATCTCGTCCATCGCGTCGGTACGGTCCGTGTCGGGCAAGTCGTTCGGCGTCAGAGCCGAGATCCGGGCGGCAACTTCCTGAATCGAGGCCGGAGATTCGTCGTCGATCTCGACGGTGACGAGTGGTCTGCTGTCCTGACCTCGGACCCGTCGCCACATAGCAAGCTGAGCGAGATCGTCGAGCAGCGCTGTGATCGCGGGTGGGGCACCTGCTTCCTCATTGGCCTCGACGCGGGCGAGCGGAGTCGTCATGACCGCACAGACCAACAGGTTGAGCACTATGTCGTGCACCGTCTGTTCGCTCGTTCCGCGCACGCCGAAGATCTCAGCGGTCGTGTGCATCAGCAGTCCGCCGATTGCTTTGTCGGTGGTGAGCCGAGACAGTGCAGTCACTGCGCGAGTATCGAGACTCAACACCTCCAGCGGGAGATCTTCACCAAGTAGCGGAAAGCTCGCTCTTAATACCGCTGCCGCGTGGTGAGCGATGTAGAGGGACGCCAGCTCGGAGAGAACCTTCTCGAGATCGACCTCGAGAACAGTGAACGACGGCGCTTCGCTGAACCACCAATCAGGTGACGGTGCCAGCGGCTCGAGCAGCGCAGCACGATCGGATACGTAGTCGTCCAGCCAAGGAAACAGATCGACCCACAGCGTCTGACTCAGCTCGTTCGCGGGAAGCGAGTTCACACCCAACGTCAACGCACTACTCCCACTCACGGATACCTTCATTGCGGTCAAAACCGACCGCGATGTCGGTAACAAGTTACTGCAGCTCGTGAGCGGTCGCAGCGCCGGACCCGCTTACCCGACAGTCAGACTTCTCCGCTCAGTCGACGGCGGTGAAACCCTTCGCCCGATCTTTGTCGGCCGAGGTCCACAGCGTCGTCGACAGTTCCGCCTTCACCAGCGGGATGACCTCTTCCGCAAAGCAGCGCAAAGTGTCCTTCTGCTGCTCGAAGTCGAGCACGTGATTGACCGACACCGATTGGAAATCGTGGCCGTAGCTCTGGTGGTAATCGAGGATCTTCTCGGCGACTCGCTCAGACGACCCGACCAACGCCGGCCCGCGATCGACGGCCTCTTCGATGGTCCGGAAACTCGTCGACTTTCCGACAGCTTTGGGATCGTGCTTGCGTTTGTCGGCCTGCGCAACGGCGCCTTCGTAGATCGGACGGAACTCTTCGATCGCTTGTTCGGTCGTGTCGGCGAGGAACAATCCGCCCGAACCCGATCCGACGTACGCCTTGGACGGGTCGTGCCCGTACGCCAGGTACTGCTCGCGGTAGTGGTCGATCAGCACTTTGTAGTTCTCACGAGGCTGGAAGGCGTTGGCGGTGACGATGGGGTCGCCCCACTTCGCCGCGAGTTCGACGGCCTCGAACGAGGTAGCCGATCCGTGCCAGATACGGAACGGGCCGTCGAAAGGACGCGGTAACGTCGTCGCGTCCTCGAGCGAAGGCCGGTGCGTTCCCACCCACTTGACGTTTTCCTCGCTGATCAGCAGTTTGAGGAGTTCGTAGTTCTCGGTGAGGTACTCGTACTGCTTGGTGATGTCCAGACCGAGGAGCGGGTATTGAAGAACCTCGTTGCCCTTGCCGATCACGATCTCGAGGCGTCCCCGGCTGAGTTGATCGATGGTTCCGAAATCTTCGGCGACTCGGATCGGGTCGAGTAGCGACAGGACGGTGACACCTGTAGACAGCAGGATTCTGTCCGTGGCCTGCGCAATCGCGCCCAAAACGACGGTTGGCGCCGACGAAAGAACCGGCCCGGCATGGCGCTCACCCACCGAGAACGAATCGATACCCAGTTCTTCGGCGAGAACGGCCAGTTCGACGACGCGGTTGAGCCGATCGGACGGGGCAACTTCCTCGCCGGTCACTGGATGGGGTGGGTTGAAAATGATGTCCAGAACCTGAAAACGCATGACCCGTCTTTCTCGATAACCGCACAGCGCGCCTGTCCCTCGGAGGCTAGTACGCGACTCGTCGACGGATCCGCCATCCGAGGACGCCCCTGACACGACGAGATCACGAAAAACCCTATTCAACAACTACTTTCAAATCAATGGCACTATTCGGTCGATAAAACTCTCCCCGATCCGAAGTCGCCCGAAAACATGCCGAACTCCCGCCAGGCAGGACCTGTGTCACCAACCAAACGAGCGCACGGTAAACATGAAGTACTAAGAGTGCGTTCCCTTATCGTTAAGAGGTACTTGACATGAACGGTGCGGCAGCCATCGGTGATGGCATATTTCAGATTCCTGTCCCGATCACGGACAACCCGCTCGGGCACACGCTCGTCTACGCCATGGAATCCCCCGGCGGACTGATCTTGGTCGACGCTGGCTGGGGTGACGACAATGGCTGGCAGGGCCTCAACGCGGGGCTCGCCGAGATCGGGCATTCGGTGACCGATATCGAGGGCGTCGTGGTCACGCACTTCCATCCGGACCACACCGGACTGTGCGGACGGGTCCGCGAGGCATCCGGCGCTTGGATCGCCATGCACGAGGACGACCACTACCTGTTCGATCAGATGGCCACTGCGCGTAACGAGGAGTGGATGGCGTACCAGCTCGACAACATGGAACGTGCCGGAGCGCCCGCAGCTGACCGTGATGCCTTCCGACTGGCTGCCGCGGGTGAGTCTCCCGTGGGCCCCGAGTCCGCTCCCGACCGCCTTCTCGTCGACGACGAGATCATCGCACTCACCGGCCGCGGCCTCCGCGTTGTCTACACCCCCGGCCACACGCCTGGTCACGTCTGCTTCTACCTCGACGACGCCGACATCATGTTCACCGGCGACCACGTCCTGCAGAAGACAACACCGCACGTCGGCAACTTCGTGTACCCCCTCGACGAGCGTGACGCCCTCGCCGATTTCCTCGACTCGCTCGCACGGGTGCAGAACATGAACATCACCCGCGGTCTCGGCGCTCACGGCATTCCGATCGACGACGTCGGAGGTCGCGCCGGTGAGCTGATCGAGCATCACCAGGAACGACTCGATCACCTGCTCCAGGAGTTCGCCGACGACAAGCTCACCGTATGGGACGTCGCGGCAAAGATGAAGTGGTACAAGCCGTGGGCCGAGATCTCCCCGATGGGAAAGACGATGGCGTTGTCCGAAGGTGCAGCTCACCTTCGCCATCTGGTTGCCCGAGAGCAGGTCTCTCAGGTTCCCGGCTCCGAGCCCGCGCTCTTCGCTCGCTCCGTCTGAAAGATCAGGGCCGACAAGCACTCCGCTCGTCGGCCCTGATCTCTATTCCGCTTCGGCCTGATCGACTATTCGGGTCGACGCCGATCGCGGGACCACCACCACCGGAACCGGTGAGTACCGCACGATCTTCGCTGCCCGACTGCCGAGGAACACCCGCGCCAGTGGACCTGCCTTGCTCGAGCCGACAGTCAGAACGTCACCTCGGTCCCACTCGACGCCCTCGAGCGCCTCGGCCCAGTTACGACCATGGCTGATAAGCGATTCCATGACGTCGGGTATTTCGGGCAGTGCACGCACGCGCTCGAAGGCAGCGTTGGTTTCGCGCTCGACCACCTCGGCCCACTCAGAGATGATCGGTGAATCCCCCTCGGTCCCGAGTGTGGTCGTGTACTGCGCGTTTGCGCGAACTGCAAACGCCGCCAGTCTGAGTCCGGCATCGACACGCGCAGCCACGGTCGCGGCGGCGAGCACCAGATCGTCTTGATCGGGTGTGCCCGAGTATGCGGCGGTGACGCGGCGAACCACCTCACCGGGCTTGGTTCGAAATCCCCTCGGCGCCAGGGCGACCGGAACGTCGGAGCTGTGCAGCAAGCGTGAGGTGACACTGCCGAGAGCCACGTGACCGAACACCCCGGCCGTAGACGAATCCAGGACGATCATCTTGGCTTCATGCTCGTGAACGAGATCAAGCAAGCCACTCGACGTCGACTGAGCCTCATGTACGACATAGGTCACGTCGACGTCGGAGGGCATGTCTGCCCGCGCTTTCGCCAGCGCCGCTTCGGCTTCGGCTCGCAACTGCTGGTGGTATTCGGCGTCGACACGCGCCATTCCGGGCGGTGGCGGCGAGGGAATCACCGCGCAGATCACCAGCGGTTCACCGGACGAGCGCGCCAACAGCGTTGCCAGATGGACGGTTCCGGAACTGTCACCGTCGGGTGCGTATCCCGCGAGCAGCGTCATGACTCGGACTCCGATCCCAATTCGGCGCGGTTCTTCGCACCGAGACGCGAGTGCTTCATACCGTAGGCGAAGTACCAGATGATCGCGACGGTCACCCAGATGAGGAACACGTAGATCGTGACGGTTCGGAGGTCCTTGATGATCCACAGGCAGCCCAGGATCGAGAGGATCGGTGTGACCGGATAGCCGGGAACTTTGAAGCTGCGCGGCAGGTCCGGGTCACTGCGCCGCAGGATGATGACCCCGATCGAGACCACGAGGAAGGCCACCAGGGTTCCGATACTGGTCATTTCGGCGAGGAAGTTGATGGGAATGAAACCGGCCAGAATGCTGATGACGACGCAGACGATAATGGTGTTGGGCACCGGCGTCAGAGTCCGCGGGTTCACCTTGTGGAAAATCGACGGAATCATGCCGTCGCGTGACATCGCGAACAGGATGCGGGTCTGACCGTAGATGACCACGAGCGTGACGCTGCAGATCGAGATCACCGCACCGGCGGCCAGAAGTGTTCCCGGCCAGGTAGATCCGGTCACCTGTTCGAGGATGGCGGACAGTCCGGCTTCCTGACCTTCGAACGATGCGGAATCCTGTGCACCGATCGCCACGGCGACAACGGCGATGTAGATCGCGGTGACGGACACGAGTGCAATGAGGATCGCGAGAGGGAGATTGCGACGAGGGTTCTTCACTTCTTCACCGGCGGTGGACACTGCGTCGAGGCCGATATAGGAGAAGAAGATGATTCCGGCGGCGGACATGACGCCACTGAATCCGAACGGTGCGAAGTCGGCGAAGTGATTGCTGTTCCATCCGGCGATGCCGACCACGATGAAGAGCAGCAGAATTGCGAGTTTGATCGAGACCATGATGGCGTTGGCCTTGGCCGATTCACTGGCACCGCGAATGAGCAGAACACCGCACAGGCACACCAGGATCACTGCGGGCAGATTGATGATGCCGCCCTGCTCCGGCGCTTGTGACAGCGCGTCGGGGATCTGGAACCCGAAGAGGTTGCCAAGTAGCTGGTTCAAGTACTGCGACCATCCGACGGACACCGCCGCGGCCGAGACTCCGTACTCGAGAAGCAGACACGCGCCGACGGCCATGGCCGGAAGCTCTCCGAGCGTCGCGTAAGCGTAGGAATACGACGAGCCCGACGCTGGGACAGCTCCGGCCAACTCCGCGTAACAGATCGCTGTGAGTCCCGCGACGACACCGGCAACAACGAAGGAGATGATCACTGCCGGACCGGCGACCGGGACCGCCTGCGAGAGGACGAAGAAAATACCGGTGCCGATCGTGGCGCCGATGCCGAACATGGACAACTGCGCCAAACCGATACTGCGGGTCAGCTCACCGCCGTTGGTATCTGCGCCGGTCTCCTGGTCTATCTGCAAAGCCGGCTTGCGCCGAAGTACGTGTTTGACGAGAGTAGCCATCGACGCTCCTCTAGAGTGCCTGGTAGGAAACTGTTGTATCCTCATACTGCACGTAAGTGTCCTGCGACACAACAGTTGGAGCAAAGTTGCCCAGCTCACGCCAACCGTCCGGTCTGGAATGCCCGGATCGTGAACCACCTTCGGAGAAAACGGGGAGATCATGACCGGACCGACCATCACCGTCGACCTGCGTCGTATCGAACAGAATGCGCGCGTCCTCGTCGAGGCGTCCAGCGCTCACGGTATATCGGTGGCCGGTGTCAGCAAATCTACGTGTGGCTCCCCCAAGGTTGCGCGAGCCATGGTGCGCGGCGGCGTCGCGCAGATCGCCGACTCCCGCCTGGACAACCTGGCCCGCATTCGCCGCGACGGCATCACCGTTCCCTTGATGCTGATCCGCGCACCGTCGTTGAACGAGATCGACGACACGATCCGCTACGCGGACATCAGCCTCAACTCCGAGTTGACGACGATTGCTGCTCTGGGCAGAGCAGCACGAACGCGAGGAGTCGTCCACGACATCGTGCTGATGATCGACCTCGGAGATCTCCGCGAAGGAATCCTGCCGGCGGAGGCGTTGGACGTAGTCGCTGAAATCCTTCCCATCGAGGGCATCAGACTGATCGGAATCGGCGCGAACCTCGCCTGCGTCGGCGGCATCCAACCGACCGTCGACAACCTGTCGAATCTGGTCTACCTAGCCGACGAAATCACGAAGCGGTTCTCGATCGAACTGCCGATCGTTTCCGGCGGCAATACGTTCTCGCTGCCACTCCTCGAGACGGGCACGATGCCCGAGGGGATCAACCATCTGCGTTTGGGCGCCAGCATCGTACTGGCCGAATCACCCACTCCCCCCGGACTGTACGAACTGCTGAACAACGATGCCTTCACTCTCACCGCGGACATCATCGAGGCCAAGGTCAAGCCGTCGCGGCCGTATGGAGTCTCAGGGGAAGACGCATTCGGCCGACGCCCCGTCTTCGACAACGAGGACAAGCCGAGCCGACGCCTGATCTTGTCCATCGGCCGCGAGGACATCTCGCCGGAAGGCTTGACCCCGATCGATCCGCGATTGAAGGTGATCAGTGCCAGCAGCGATCACCTCCTCGTCGACGCCGGAGAAACAGGTGACGAATACCGACTGGGTGGCACCGTCGACTTCACGATCGATTACGGCGCGCTCTTGATGGCGATGACATCGCCCTACGTCGAAAAGCGCTACGTCCTGGGCACCGAACCGATCGATGCCAATGCGACCGTCGAATTGATCGATTTCGAAACTACCGGGCTGGCAAGCCATCTCCTCGATCACGGTCTACGCGAGGACATGTCCGGAATCGGTTTCAACTGCATTCAAGCCGAGAACGCCGCCGCGGATCTCACAACGCTGCCGCTGTGGCTCACTACCGAGGCCTGGCAGAACACCAGAATTCCGATTGCCACCGAACCCGGAACCGATTTGGGTGCAATCATTTTCGCCTCCCACGGCGATATCGAACAACTGCTGTCGTCGGCGGCGGATCTGCACGGCCCCAGTTTGGAGAACACCGTCTTGGTGGGCGTCAAGAACGCCACGGTCGATCACAAGCGCGCACTCGACGAGTACGGGGTATTGCTGGTGACGATCGACGAGATCGATCGCCATGGCATGGCGGCCTTGATGCCTCGCGTCCTCGCCGCGGCGGGCCAGGGTGTGAACGGCGTCCACGTCCATTTCGACATGGACATCATCGACGGACGTGTTCTCGGAGTCGACGACACGACACATCTGGGCGGCCTCACATTCCGAGAAGCGCACCTCGCCGCCGAATTCATCAGCGAGACCGGCCTGACGAGATCGATTTCGATCGGCAGCGTTGCGGCAGCGGATTCCGATCCTCTCGGCCGTCAGGCGATCTTCGTCGACGGACTGGTTGCATCGCTGCTCGGGCGCAAGGTGGTCAAAGCCTGACGTTGTCGGCAGCCCTTGCGAGAATCGTTCGATGATCACGCGGAGCTCCGGTCAGCACGTATTCATCGCACTCGGCACGCCATGGATCGATGCCGTGGTCGCGTTTCTCGAACCCCGGGCCCGTGTCGATCCCTGGATCATGCACGGAAAGATGGTCATCGGTGACCTGCTGGTCACGGTTCTCGACACCACTCCTCGCACGCTGCTCTGCATCGAAACCGTGGCTGCGCCGTTCGACGGCACGTCGCGGATGGAAGTCGATGAACGCCCGTACGAACTCCACGGTTTGCCCACCGTTCCAGAACTCGAACAACGATGCTCCATCACGTTTCCCACGGATCCAGGGCCGGTCGACGACGCACTGGCCGACCGGATTCTCACGGCCGGCCAGTCACACTATGCGCACTACTTCGGCGACATCGACACGCTGGATCCGACGTCCACAGCTGCCCACGCCCGAACGTTGATGAACGAGAGGGGAAACTGCACAGGTTGCCGCTCACCGCTACCGTTGCGAATGTTCAACAGCGGCGATCGCCTTCACTTTCATTCCGCATCACGGATCTTCAGGCAGGCTGAACCTGGTGACGACTACCCAGCCGTCCTGTGCCGCAAGTGCACCGGAAGGATGGCCACGTCCGGGCACACCAACTTCATCGACTACATGCTGTCGAAGAATCCGTCGTGCCCACTCTGCGGTGCACACAGAACCGCTCAGTGTTCCCCGGGGATGCCGGTCCATCCATTCGATCACCTACCGTGGCTCGCCGGAACAGGCTGCGTCGTGGGACCGGACACCCCGGAATGGACGTGCCGAGCATGCAATCACTCATGGGGACAGATGTTCCCGCCGGATCACCCGCAGCACGACTGATCAGTTCGCGGCGAAGCCGGGAAGCCGATCGATGTCCGCGATGATCGAATACTCCGCGGCGTCACCCTGGAGGATTCGACTCTGCTCGCCGTGGACGTCGACGGGGACGTCGCCGGCCAATGTCACTCGGTGCACACTGCGCGCCTGAGTCCCGTAGTCGGCGATACCGTAATGTTGAGTCGCCTGGTTGTCCCAGATCGCCAGGTCGCCGGCCGACCAGTTCCATCGAACAGTGTTTTCCAACTTGATGATTCGTGCCTGCAGGATCTGGTAAAGAGCTACCGACTCCGACGGTTTGAGCCCGACGAACTCCTTGAAGAAGTGACCGAGCAGGAGGGTCTTCTCCCCCGTCGCCGGATGGATACGCACCACCGGATGTTCGGTCTCGTAGATCTCACGGGTGAATTCGGCGTAGTAGGCCTGGCGCTGCGCGTCTACCGGGTTCGCCTGATCGACAACCTCGGCATAGTCGTAGGCATTGGTGTGAACGGCCCGCAAATTCTCGACCAAGACCTTGAGTGAAGACGGCAGTTGGTCGTACGCGGCGGTGGTCGACGCCCACGTGGTCGCTCCGCCGTACTCGGGAATGGTCGTCGCTCGCAGAATCGAGGCTTTCGGGATGCGGTCGACAAACGTCACGTCCGTTTGCCAACTGTTGGCGGCTCGGTCGAGCACCAACAGCTTGTCGCCCCTGGACTTCACCGTCGGATGCGGGGTGGTCTGGGTGCCGAGGGTTCCGGCGAATTCGTACTGCGACGTGTCGTCGAGATGATGCTGCCCACGGAAGAACACAACCTTGTGCGCTGCCAGCGCATAGTTGATCGCGTAGGCGGTCTCTTCGGACAGATCCCCCGAGAGGTGTACGCCGTCGATGCGGGCGCCGATCAGCTCACCGACCTTGTGGACAGTGATTCCGCCGGCAGCGTAGATCTGCTCCGGGGTCTGGGTGACACGTTCGAGTTCGGTGACGGACATGGCGATCTCCTGTGAGTCGGTCAAGCCTACGGGCGCGGCAGTCGTCATGGCGCTGCCTACTGTGAACAATCAATCATTTACGCTGCGGGCTCGAATACGGTTGAACTCGAGGTGATCTCAAAGTTCGCCGCTCCCTCGCCGGAGAATATTGCCGCTCACTGGGACGAGGCCGTCGTCGTTGTCGTCATGAGCTGTAGCGTGCGATCTGCCGCACCCACGTCTACGGAGGACAGCATGCAACCCGAGGGCCCTGCCGAACAGATTCGTTCAACGCTCGCTCGCATCGCGCATCTTGCCGATACCGGCTCGGTCGAGGATTACGTGGAGCAGTTCACCCGCGAGGCCGAATGGAACATGCCGGCCAACCCCGATCGCGGTATCCCCGCACAGGTACGACGTGGCCGCGAAGAAATTGCTGCTGGAGTAGTCGAGCGTCGAGCCGCCGGCATACAAGGCCCGGGCACATTCACACGCCACGTCACCACGGCGATCGCCGTGGACGTGACCTCGGAAACGACAGCCCGCGCGGATGCGGTGTGGACGTTCTACGTCGACACAGCCACGTCGCCCGAACTCAGCGGCGTCGGGAGCTACGCGGACGAGTTCGAACTCGAAGACGGGCGGTGGCGACTGTCGCGACGAGTGATCTCGCGCGGCTGACGGTCAGTCTTCTTCGCCGGTGATCGCCTCACACCAGTCTTCGACCTGATCGATCCCCTCTTCCGTCCATTCCGGGCTCATGTCTTCGAGTGCATCGAAGACCACCTCGCAGGTCAGCATCTCCGGTGAACCCTCCGACCCCGCTGCCTCGGTTCGCTCCGCAGACGCTGTCGCAACTGGGCCGGCGGCCAGCGCAACCGCCATCGCGCCTGTTCCGACCATCGCTTTCACACGCATCGGTTCTCCTCCTTCACTCTCGCTTCGGTCCTCGGGGTACCCGACTCGCCCCGCGCTACCCATCCCCGTCACTCATGTCCGACTTTCGGCGCCGACGGCATAGACTGAGCTCGTCGCCACCACGCTCTCGCAGCGTCGGGGGCGACAGATACACAGCTGGATCAGAATCGGAAGGCATCCCATTACAGAATCTCCCGCTCCGCACGACATCTACTTCGTACCTCCGGAGCAGGACAGCCCCAATCCTGTGGAGCCGGCGTCGGCCGCGTCACGCGCACGGATGGGCGAGCTACCCGAGACCGTCCGATTCAAGAATCGTTTTGCCCTCGCGATCACGACCACCACGCCGCTCGAAGCGATGGTCGAAGATCTCCTCTTCATCCGCGACATCCTCGACGCCGCAGGAATCGAGTATCTACTCGTCCGCGGAAACGACGAGCGCCCGGTCATCGCGGTCAGCTGGACGGAACGCAAGAACCTGCGGCAGGCACTTGTCGAGGGATGCGCAAACGCACCCTTCTATTCCAAAACCGTCGACGCGAAGAAGAGTCCAGCGCTCCTTGTCGCGGACGGTGCCCTGTCGAAAACCAACAAGTCACGGATCTTCCGCTTGTTCCGTCCGAGGGTTCACGTCGCAAGCGGTATGAACTACGGCGCGAACATCGGCGTTCAGATCGAATTGTGGTCGATTTCCGACGAAGAAATCGTCCTACCCGTCGAGAACTCACTGACACGACGAACCGTCCTCCCCGAAGAAGCTGTCCGAGGAACCGTCGAGCGATTCGGCCGGATCTGGCCGACCATCGAGAACATGTTCGCCGATCATGCCTCCGATATCAGCTTCGATATCGATCTTGTCTTTTCCTGGGTCGACGGTTCTTCCAAAGAGTTTCAGGCTCAGCGCGCCAAGCGCATGCAGAACTACATCGTCGGCGAGGGCGACGAATCAGAAGCGCGCTTCCGTCAGATCGACGAGCTCAAATACGCACTTAGATCTATCCACATGTACGCGCCGTGGATCCGGCGGATCTTCGTCGCAACCGATTCCGATCGTCCGGACTGGCTTGCCGACGATCCGCGAGTCACGTTCATGCCCAGCGAAAAGTTCTTCGCCGATCCAAGTGTGTTGCCCACCCACAATTCTCAAGCTGTCGAGTGCCAGCTGCACCATATTCCGGGTCTGGCAGAGCATTTCCTCTACTCCAATGACGACATGTTCTTCGGTCGCCCCGTCGGCCCTGACATGTTCTTCTCCCCCGGTGGGATCAGCATGTTCATCGAGGCCGACACCAGAATCGGATTGGGACACAACGACAACGACCGCAGCGGGTTCGAGAATGCGGCCCGCGTCAACCGCCGTCTGCTGCAGGACCGCTTCGGTCTGATGACCACCAGACATCTGGAGCACGCAGCGACGCCACTACGCAAGAGCGTGATGGCCGAGATGGAACGCGAGTTCGCCGAAGACTTCGCGGCCACTGCAGCAAGCACCTTCCGCGCGAGTTCCAATATCTCGGTGACCAATTCGCTGTACCACTACTACACGCTCATGAGTGGACGGTCGGTGGTGCAGAAGTCCGCCGCCGTCAAATACGTCGACACGACGGTCAAGGCCGGTTTGCGCGACATGGACTCACTGCTCGCCAAGCGCTCCATGGACTTCTTCTGCCTCAACGACGGCAGCGCTCCGGAGATCGATCTGGAACTTCGGACACGCAAGATCACGGAGTTCCTGGAGAACTACTACCCCATCCCGGCGCCCTGGGAAGCCTAGACGAAACAAGGGCCCAGCCGATTTCGGCTGGGCCCTTGCTACTTCGGTCGATCAGCGTGCTGTCACATGCTCCCGTTGCACCGGAATGGGCAGACCGAGATTGTCACGCAACGTCGTTCCTTCGTAGTCACTGCGGAGAACACCTCGATCCTGCAACAGAGGCACCACGTCGTCGACGAACTCGTCGAGGCCGGTCGGCACGAGGTGCGACCCGAGGATGAATCCGTCCGAACCGTCGTTGCTGACAAACGAATCTATTTTCTCGGCAACCTGCTGCGGTGTACCGACGATCGGTCCACGCTCGAACTGATCGATCACCACTTCGCGCAGATTCAACTTCTTGCTCTCGGCTACCGCGCGAAGTTTTGCGACGGTCGCGAAACGATCCTGGTGAATGAAGGCGCGGCCCTGGATGATCGGCGGAGCCTCGGGATCCGGGGCGATGTCGGGTAGTGGTCCTTCGGGGTCGTACTTCGACAGATCGAGATTCCAGATCTGTTCGAGCAGAACCAAAGCGGTCTGGCCGGTGACCTGCTGGTCGCGAATCTCTCGATACTTCTCGATTGCGTCCGCCTCGGACGTGCCGAGAACAAAACTCGCCGACGGCAAGATCTTGATGTCACCCGGGTCGCGTCCGGCCGCAACGGCACGAGCCTTGATGTCACGATAGAAGTCGGCTGCCTCGGGCAATTGACCATACGGTGAGAAGATCGCGTCGGCATTGCCGGCAGCAAAATCGCGCCCCTGCGGCGACACCCCGGCCTGCAGAATAACCGGGCGCCCTTGCGGACTGCGCGGCACCGTGAATCGGCCGTTCACGTCGAAATGTGATCCATGGAAAGCAAATTCACCGGCATCCGGTCGCGCGAGAAAGCGCCCTGATGCCTTGTCGGCCACGATGTCGTCATTGCGCCACGAATCCCAGAGTTGACGCACCAGCGCTACGGTCTCCTCCGCACGCTCGTATCGTTGCGCACGATCCAGGTATCCGCCGCGACGAAAGTTCTGGCCGGTGAATGCGTCGAACGAGGTGACGACGTTCCAGGCGGTACGTCCTCCGGACAACTGATCGAGCGTCGCGAATTGTCTTGCCAGCTCGTAAGGCTCGTTGAACGTGGCGTTGATGGTGCCTGCCAAACCGAGGTGTTCGGTCACTGCTGCCAACGATGCGAGCACGGTGAAGGTGTCCGGCCTACCGATGATGTCCTGATCGAAAATCTGTCCCGCACGCTCACGAAGGGCGAGGCCTTCGGCGAGGAAGAAGAAGTCGAACTTCCCACGCTCGGCGGTTCGAGCGGTGTGCTCGAAAGAATCGAACTCTATCTGGCTGCCCGCCTGCGGATCCCACCATGCAGTGTGATGGTTGACGCCGCCGAGGTAGGCACCCAGGATGACCTGCTTACGCTTCTGAGAACTCATGAAAATGTATTCCTCGTCTGTCAGGCGGCCGGAGTACCGGCGGCGTAGCGGTTGGGAACGTCGATGGGTAGGCCAAGCAGTCCGCGAAGATTCGTCTGCGGATACTCGGTGCGGAATACGTTGCGTCGCTGCAATTCAGGCACCAGCTCACCGGCGATGGCGTCGAGGTCGTCCACGACAACGCCCGGCCGCAACCGGAAGCCGTCGATTCCCAACTGCTGCCACCGGAGCAGAAGATCTGCCAACTCAGCCGCGGTGCCGGTGAAGGTCAGCGCGTCCGAACGGTATTCGGCGCCGGCCTGCGCGTCGAGGCGAGCGAGCCGTTCCTTTCCGGTTTCTTCCGGAGCATCGAAGAATACGACGATGTCGGTGAAGACCCGAAGCGGTTCGCCGGTGCGCTGCACGTGTTCTTCGGCTGCTCGCACTTCACCCAGGATTGCCGTGACCTGCTCGTCGTCGAACGGCGTCACGAACACCAGATCGGCCGTCCGCGCCGCCAGCTCGTACGCGACCCGCTGATGTGCCAATGCGGTGACGACGGGATGCCCCTGCGGCGGGCGCGGAGTCACCGACGGTCCACGGACCGAGAGGTACTTTCCCTCGAAGTCGATGTAGTGCAGCTTGTCCCGGTCGATGAATCGGCGCTGCTCCACATCACGGATCTCGGCGTCGTCCTCCCAACTGTCCCAGAGTCTCCGGACGACGTCGGCTGCCTCCGCAGCTTCGTCGAACAGTGCGCGCACGAAGTCCGGGAGGACGCCTGAAACGATCGACTGACGGTCGGCATCGGTGAGCGCTGGGATGTCGCGGCGCCCGAACTGTGCTGCCTCGGATTCCGACGCCGACACCTTCACCTGCCACCCGGCGCGACCGCGCGAGGTGTAGTCCAGCGTGGCAACGGCTTTGGACACGTGGAACGGTTCGGTGTGAATGGTGGTGATGGTCGGGATCAACCCGATGTTGCTCGTGATCGGTGCCAGTCGGGCGGCCACGAGATGTGCGTCGAGCCGAGCGCGCACCCGGTCAACCGCGTCGTCGACAGGCTCGAGTGGGTTGGCCGGCACCGAGAGACTGTCCTCGATGGTGACGAAATCGAGCAGACCACGCTCGGCGATCGTCACCACGTCAGTCCAATACGACGCGCTGAACAGCTCACTCGGGCGCGAGTGCGGCTCTCGCCAGGCCGCTGGGTGCCAACCGGCACCGTCCAGCGCTACGGCGAGATGCAACGGAGCAAGATAAGAAGAAGGGGTGGAGGTCATCGGCGCATACTCCTGTTCGAGAACTACTCGGGAGCGCACAGTGCCGACCGCAGAAACCGTCAGCACCCGACTGACGGTTCTCGTGGCGACTGCCGCTTGCGACACGCACCACGCGTATCGCCAGGTGTGATTCCGGGGCACCCCATCGGCATGAAGGGTTGCCGTCCAGCTAGCCGGTCCTTGTTGCTGGAGCTCTGCACCTACCTCGACGGTAGTGAGTACGCGACCGCCCGGCAATCGCCCAGAACTGCGCCGGAGTGCCGGAAACCGCCTGCCACCTCAGACGATCGAACGTCCAGCCTTTTCGCTCTCGAGGATTCGAACACCGGCAGCACTGAGCCTCCGGGCTCCCTCGGCCGCGTCGACAGGCTCACCGACCGTCACGTGCGCGCCGAGTGGAACGACCGAATGAACAATTGTCTCGTCGTACACGTGCACCAGGTTGCACCCCTGAGCCCCGTCACGACCACGCTGCCCACCGACTTCCACGTTCAAGTCCTGGGTGTAACACGTCGACGACGCCACGGAAACCGGAATGCCGGCGAACGTCGCCGTCGTCGAATAGTGCAGATGCCCAGCAAGAATCGCCCGGACGTCGCTGCCACGCAAGACGTCTGCCAACCGGGACTGATCGCGCAACTCCACCAGAACCGCGAGATCCTGAATGCACGGAACCGGCGGATGATGCAGCGCCAGAATTGTTCCGTCGGGCGCCGGCACCGCCAATTCTGCGCGTAGCCAATCCAATTGACGATCCGAGATCTCACCGTAGTGATGACCGGGAACCGACGAATCCAGGGTGATCACCCGCAGTCCGTCAAGGTCGTAGACGTTGTCGACGGGATGATCGGTGGCGTCCTCGCCCAACAGCAGAGATCTGAACGTAGGGCGGTCGTCGTGGTTGCCCATCGCCCAGACGACCTGCGCATCGATCTCGGCCGCCACGGGTTCCACGATGGCTTTCAATTCCGCGTATGCGTCGGGGTGTCCCTGGTCGGTCAGGTCGCCGGTGAATATCAGTGCATCCGGGCGTGCGCCCGAGGCCACGATCCCGCTGAGCACTTCCCGCAATCTCGTCGACGCATCCACGGCGTCGTACAACTCCCCCTGAGCCACCAGATGCGTGTCACTGAGGTGCACCAGGAAATGCTTCGGACGCGGGTACTCGGCATTCCGAACGCTCATCGGTCTCTCGCTTCCGCTTGCCGACGCGTAGGCGCCGGTGCGGCACCTACTGATCGTCGAGACTAGTCAACCGACCAACAGTGACTGATCGGGGCACGCCCGACGAACACGAAGCGAACTCCCGCGGCGACCCTCGGGATCGAGTAGTTGAAGCTGCGAGTAGTGTGTGGACAGTGTTGTTCCTGACCAGTCGGCGTTACGTCGACCTTCGCCTGCAGGCGAGCGCAATGTGTACGCGCTCGCTCTGACCTGACGCGTACCAGGAAACATTTCTTCGAATCTGCCCGGCCTCTGGTGCCGCGCTGCGTTTCGCTCCCTTGATTTTCGAAAGGCATAGTCATGCCCAGCTCCACCTCCACCGGCGTGCCGGAAAAGTCCACGTCCCGTTTTCCGTCCTGGGCGACGGCATTCGGACCGCAGATCGTCGCCGGTCTCGTACTCGGTGTCATCATCGGTCTCGTCGCCCGGGCAATGCCTGATGCGGCCGACGGCAACGTCAACTGGTTGGTCGGCACCGTACAGACCATCGGTTCGAGTTACGTCAAGCTGCTCACCGTTGCGGTGATCCCGCTGGTGTTCACCGCCATTGTCAGCTCCATCGCCAACCTGCGCCAGGTCGCCAATGCAGCTCGCCTGGCCGTGCAGACCTTGCTCTGGTTCGCGATCACCGCTTTCATCGCTGTGATCATCGGCATCATCGTCGGCCTGATCACCGATCCCGGTTCACGGACCGACGTCGCCGCCGAAGCCGCGAAGGAACCCAAGAGTTCCGGTTCGTGGTGGGCGTTCATCACCGGACTGGTTCCGAACAACTTCCTCGGGTTGGGTGCAAAGACTTCCGTCGCCGAAGGCGTGGCGACTACATCGCTGAGCTTCAACGTCCTGCAGCTGCTCGTCATCGCCGGTGCAATCGGTATTGCTGCACTCAAGATCGGTCCCAAGGCTGCGCCGTTCCTCGAGTTCAACGCTTCGCTGCTCGCGATCGTCCAGAAGGTCCTGTGGTGGATCATCCGCCTTGCCCCGATCGGCACCGCTGCGCTGATCGCCAACGCTGTCGCCACCTACGGATGGGATGCGATCGGGTCGCTGGGCGTCTTCACCGCCGCCATCTACATCGGTCTGGCGATCGTGTTCTTCGTGGTCTACCCCATCCTGATTGCCGCACACGGCCTCTCGGTTCGAAGCTTCTTCTCCGGCGTCTGGCCCGCAACTCAGCTCGGATTCGTCTCGCGCTCGTCGATCGGCACCCTGCCGTTGACCGAACGCGTCACCGAACGCAACCTCGGCGTTCCGCGTGAGTACGCCTCGTTCGCCGTTCCGCTCGGTGCCACCACGAAGATGGACGGTTGCGCCGCAATCTATCCCGCGATCGCGGCGATTTTCGTCGCAGGCTTCTACGACGTTCCGCTGACCTTCACCGACTACCTGTTGATCGTCGTCGTCTCGGTCATCGGCTCAGCGGCAACGGCCGGAACCACCGGTGCGACAGTCATGCTCACACTCACACTCTCCACCCTTGGTCTTCCCCTGGCCGGCGTCGGACTGCTCCTCGCAGTCGAACCGATCGTCGACATGGGCCGTACCGCAGTCAACGTCACCGGCCAGGCACTGGTCCCGGTCATCGTCGCAAAGCGTGAGGGAATCCTCGACAAGGTGCGCTTCGACGCTCCCCGCAACGGTGACCCCTTCGCCGAGGAACTTGTCGACGCGTAACCCTCGATGACTACAGCAGCGTCCTCGCACCTGAGCAATACGGTGCGGGGACGCTGCTTTTCACCCCAGATTTCACCCTTACCGAAATAAACCATTTGGTCGTTATGACCAGTATGCTCAGCCGGCACAGCCCTCCGAAGTGGAAGGGCTGCCCAGTTGAACACGAGGTCACATGAAGCTCCGCCGTCTGGCATTCAGCGTCGCAGGTTGCGCCGCAATCACTCTGGTTGCCGCGCCCGCCGCTCAGGCATCCACGGTTTTCGATTTCCTACCGATCGAGATCACACGCATGATTCCGACTGGCTCTGCCGACGCAGTCCAGCCGTTCCTTCCCCCGGTCTTCGCACCGCCGGCGCCGCCCGCTCCGCAAGCGCCCCAGAACCAGCCGGCGCCGCAGAACACTCCCGCACCAGCGCGGTACTACCAGAACTGCACAGCCGTTCGTAATGCCGGCGCAGCTCCGTTGTACCGGGGCCAGAACGGATACGCCCCGCATCTCGACCGCGACAACGACGGCATCGCCTGCGAGTGATCCAACGCTCGGGTTGTGGTGCATCCACAACCCGAGCACTGTTGTCGAACCGTCAGACGCCCAATGCCCGGGACAGAGTCGGCCACGCCTTCGGCAGTCGTTCACGCCAATACGCCCACGCGTGCGTGCCGTTCGGCTCGTAATCCACCTGCGCCGGAATCTTCAGCTCCTGCAACCGAGCGTCGAACATCTTGGTGCAGGCGTGGGCGGCAACCTCGATGCCGCCGCCGATCACCAGACGCTCGAGCAGTTCAGGAGTCTGCAGCGTCTCGTCAGATCCGGGACGACCGTTTGCCGTCGACACGTAGATTTCCTTGCCACGCAACTTCTCTGCGTTGATCAACGAATCGTGTGCCTCCCACTCCGGGCCCCCTGGCACACCCCAGATGTTGGCCGGATCTCCGCTTCGAGAAGAAATCGTGGCCTGGACGGCAGTTCGGCCGAGCGGATCCATCGTGGAATAACAGCCGCTGAACACGGCAACGCCGCGATACATGTCCGGAAAGCGTTGGGCGAGCATCATTGCACCCATCGCGCCCATGGAATTGCCGGCAATCGCGTTGATTCCGTTGGTCTCGAGTCGCGCGTCGATCAGCGGTGGCAACTCCTCGGTGATGAAGGTTTCCCACTTGTGCAGTCCCAGCCGCGGATCCGGATTCTCCCAGTCCGAGTACAGGCTCGCGATTCCGCCATTGAGCATCACGACGTTGACGTTCTTGTCGGCGAAGAACGCCGGGGCGCCGCCGATCGTCATCCATCCGCTGCTTTTCTCTCCGGCGTCGACACCCTCGAGCATGTACAGCGCTGGGCGCGGAACCGAATTGTCAGCGGGTAGCAAAATCTCGACGCCGACCTCGCGTCGAAGTGCGAGCGACGCCACCGTCAGCCTGATCGCTTGTGGTGCGGTCACCTTCTCGCCGACGATGGCCGGGACGACGATGTCGTCGCGCAGGTCCGGTTTGGGGCCCGGATCCTCCTGAAGTGGTCCCGGGATCGTCGACCCCGAGCTCACGCTTCCCTCGACGCTGCCCAGACTTCCCGAGCTTCCCGAACTACCCGAGCTTCCGGAACTCGGCGCTGCCGTCGACAGTCCGCCCAATTGCAAAGAAAGTGCACAGACGGCCAAACACACCGCACCTGTGCGCGCAGATCGAATCCACGCACGCCGCTCAGTCCTCATGAAACTCCCAAACCAGTCAAAGATGTTTCCGTGAACATACCGTGCAGTTCGGACTTTCTTGGACAAACGACCACGACAAGATCTGTCGGTCGCCGCTACTAGGCTGGCCCCCGTGCAACCGGATTCAGTCAGGGCCCTCGACCTCGACCGAATTCGCGCTGTCGTGGGCACAACCACCTACGACCGCGGACTTGTCTACCTGCGGGAGAATGCAGTCGAATCCATCGGATGGAACGACACCGCTGACATCTTGACCGGCGCTGTATCGGGAACTGCGCGAGAGCCGTACACCTGCACGATTTCGGTAAGTCGCGGCGCGGCCGGTACAGCAACGTTCACGCGTGGCCTCTGCACGTGTCCCGTGCGGATGAACTGCAAGCACGTAGTCGCGTTGGTGCTCGCAGCGGTTGCCGAGGCGAACAAGACTCCACAACACCTCGAATGGGACAGCTCGCTCGAGGAGTTGCTCCGACCAGACCTGGCCGGCCGCACTACACGTGGACTTGGCATTCAATTCACCACCCGAACCAAGGGCGCATCGACAAGGCTCATCATCAAACCCGTACAACCAGGAGCGAGAGGGTGGATCTCCGGCGGGCTCGCCTGGAACAAACTCGGAAGCACTTTTCAGTTCCCCGCAGATCACCTCCGGGTTCTACGCGACATAGATCTCCTCCACAGCGCCGGCAACTACTACCGAAATCAAAATGCCGCGGAAATCGATCTTGCCGGGTTCGCGAGCCCGCAACTCTGGTCGCTTCTTCGTGAGGCCATCAGCGTCGGAGTTTCACTCGTTCACTCGAAAGCCGGCCTCGGCAACATCTCCCTACTCTACGACGCCAACATCTGCCTCGACGTCCACGGAGCGGAAGACAACAATCTCCGTCTCACTCCCCGAATTCAGACCGATGGGCACATCGTGACTCATTCCGACTGGGGACTGGTCGGCACGCCGGCACATGGCGTCTTCGCGCTCGACGCCGCCAACGCGATCACTCTCGCACCACTGCACACGCCGATAACTCACCAATTGAGGCAGTTGATCGACTCCGGAAAATCGGTCGACATACCCGCCGAGCATCGGGATGCATTCACGTCGCGGTTCGTGTTCAAACTCGGAAACCTCGCTCCCGTCATATCTTCCGACGGTGCTTACAACCCACCGACTGTGTCCGGTCCTCGGCTACAACTGATGGCCACTTACGCGGACAACCACCGCATCGACATCGAATCGGCATGGAAGTACACCGTCGATGCCGACGAACTGATCATTTCTACCGCAGACACAACCACCGACGAGTCCGAGATCCGCAACCACGTTGCCGAAGATGCCATTGCCAAGAGCCTCGGTGCGGCCGCGGCGAAGGCCACTCTCGCGGGAACTTTGACCGGCCTCGATTCCATGCAGTTCACACTCGACCTCCTGCCCCAACTCGAAGCGCACGACGCCATCGACCTCACGGTTGCAGGAACCCCCGCCGACTACCGGCCTGCAGACGACGCTGTCGTGATCGGCCTCAGCACAAAAGCCCCCGACGGGGACAGCGGATCCGACTGGTTCGACCTCGATGTCACCGTCGATGTTGCGGGACAAAGCGTTCCGTTCACAACACTGTTCTCTGCTCTGAGCAAGGGCGAGACTCACATACTGCTACCGGACGGCGCCTTCTTTCGGCTCGACGCACCTGAACTACTCGGCCTGCACCGTCTCATCACCGAAGCGCGGTCGCTACTCGATCAGCCTACCGGCAAACTCGGGATCAGCAAATTTCAGGCCGGACTGTGGGAAGAATTGACGGCGCTCGGAAGGGTCGAACATCAAGCAGCAGCTTGGAAGAAGCAGATCGCAGGATTGCTCGGCAGTTCGGGCATCGATCCCGTCGAAGTCCCGGACACGTTGACGGCAACGCTACGTCCCTATCAGGTCGACGGATTCCGTTGGCTCAATTTCCTCCGACTGCACAACTTGGGCGGCATACTCGCCGACGACATGGGCCTGGGCAAGACCCTGCAGACCCTCGCAATGATCTGCGCTGCAAGGCAATCGAATCCGGCCGCGCCTCCCTTTCTGATCGTCGCTCCCACCAGCGTGGTCTCCAACTGGAAGTCCGAAGTGGCGAAGTTCGCACCGACCCTCCACACCGCTGTCATCACGGATACTCTGCGGCGCAGAAGAACCGACCTGGCAACACTCGTCGACGGGGCGGATATCGTCGTGACGTCGTACGCTCTCTTTCGCCTCGACACCGATGCGTATTCCGCCGGCCGCTGGTCCGGACTGGTGCTCGACGAAGCCCAATTCGCCAAGAACCACAAGTCCAAGGTCCACCAGTGCGCGAGGGCGGTGAACGCACCGTTCAAACTCGCGATCACCGGTACACCCATGGAAAACAATCTCATGGAGTTGTGGTCGCTCCTCGCAATCACTGCACCAGGACTGTTTCCCAGCCCCACGACCTTCACCGACGTCTACCGCACTCCCATCGAAAAAGACGGTAATGCAGAACGATTGGCGCAACTGCGACGACGCGTCAAACCGCTGATGGTGCGGCGCACCAAGGAACAGGTGGCTGCAGACTTGCCGCCCAAGCAGGAGCAGGTACTCGAGATCGAGTTGCATCCGAGCCATCGCGCGATATACGACACCCACCTGCAACGCGAACGGCAGAAGATTCTCGGACTGCTCGACGACGTCGACAAGAACCGATTCACGATCCTGCAATCGCTGACGCTGCTACGCCAACTCAGTCTCGACGTCTCGCTGGTCGACGAGGAAAGCGGACCCGTCCCATCGGCCAAGGTCGACGCTCTCGTCGAGCAATTGGACGACGTCATTGCCGGCGGACACCGTGCGTTGATCTTCAGCCAATTCACCGGGTTCCTCGGTTCTGTCCGCAACCGACTCGACGAGGAAAGAATTCCGTACAGCTATCTCGACGGTTCGACGCGCAATCGCGGTGAAGTGTTGGAGGAGTTCAAGTCTGGTGCAGTCCCCGTCTTCCTGATCAGCCTCAAGGCTGGTGGCTTCGGCCTCAATCTCACCGAGGCCGACTACTGCTTCATTCTCGACCCCTGGTGGAACCCGGCCGCCGAGGCACAAGCGGTCGACCGTACTCACCGCATCGGGCAGACACGAAACGTCATGGTCTACCGCCTCATTGCCAAAGACACCATCGAAGAGAAGGTCATGGCACTCAAAGCCAAGAAGTCGGCATTGTTCTCGAATGTCATGGACGCCGAAGGCACACTGGGCACCGGACTCGACGCCGACGATCTTCGCGCGCTGTTCGAGTGAGGTGCCTATTCGGTCGAACCGCACCTACCCGCTCACGGTAATGTGAGTCGCGAACGGACAACACAGAACTCCCGAACGAAGAAATCCACTTCGTTCGAACGAGAGGAACCTGAATGGGCGTCACACTTGCCAAGGGCGGCAACGTATCTCTGTCGAAGGCCGCACCCAATCTGACCAAGGTCGCAGTCGGTCTCGGCTGGGATGCACGCAGCACCAGTGGTGCCGACTTCGACCTCGACGCCAGCGCGTTGGTCACCGGCCCGGAACGCAAGGTCCTTTCCGACCTTCACTTCGTCTTCTACAACAACCTTCGCTCGCCCGACGGATCCATCGAGCACACCGGCGACAACCTCACCGGTGAAGGTGACGGCGACGACGAGGTCATCAACGTCGACCTCCCGGCTGTACCGCCCAACGTCACCAACATCTTCTTCCCCGTCTCGATTCACGACGCCGATGCGCGACTCCAGTCCTTCGGACAGGTCACCAACGCCTACATCCGCGTCGTAGATCTGTCGAACGGCTCCGAACTGGCACGCTACGACCTCTCCGAAGATGCATCCACCGAGACAGCCATGCTTTTCGGTGAGCTCTACCGCCACAATGGCGAATGGAAGTTCCGTGCAGTCGGACAGGGATACGCATCGGGACTAGCCGGAATCGCCCGCGACTACGGCGTGAACATCTGATCTCTATCGGTACACGAAACGGGGTTCGATTCGGCATTGCCGGATCGAACCCCGTTTCGGTTGTCTGCGTCGACGCGCGAGTTAACGCCGCAGGATCGCCCTCGCGAGGTGAACAGCCCAGGGCGAGTCCGCTTTGCTGCCGAACTTCCCCAACTCGTACCCCGTAGCGCCGATCAATCCGAGCACCTCTACGGTGCTCCCGGACGTGTCACGTCTGGAAGTCTGAGCTCCAGCCATCAGGATGCTCGACGACCGAATCGACTCCAGCGCTCCCGCGACGAAACGATGACGATCCGCCGGCGACATGCCGGCGGCTACGGCAAGGAGGACGAGGAGTTCCACTGCTCTCTGCGAGCCGCCGGGCGCAACCGGAACTCCCTCGACGATCACCGACCACGTCATTGACGCGTCCCGCTCTGCCGACTGTCCCCGCTTCGTCAGAACAATCTGCCCTTTGTGCTTTCGCACCAGGCCGAACTTCTTGAGCACTGCGAAGAGTGATCGCCCTTGGGGAAGGTTTACAGGTCCCAGTTCAGGTTCGTCGAGCATCGCGTCGACCGTCGTGAAGAAATCATCGGCACCGATCCCTTCGACACCGATCAGAGCCAGAACCGCTTGAATGCGTTGGCCCGCCTCGACGTGGACCAACTCCCCGATTGCCGACTGATCGTCAATGCCTGCTCGGGCGAGGACCGCATGCAGTTCCGGGACTCGCGAGGGTCCCAGGCATTCGACGAGCTTCGCAATGTCGTACGACGCAGCGATCTCGTCCGGTCTAGGACTATGCAGTCGATTATTGACCTCAGCGATCTCGAATCGTGTCGGCTCGAAATCAGTTTGTGGCCATTCGAGGGTCCATTCATGGGAGCGCAGCTTCTCCGAAGCGAGAACACCGAGGAGTTGCTCGTACTCGTCAGGTCCGACGCATTCCTCCGGCGGACAAGCACCGCGACCCGTGGCACACACAACTTGGAACCCTTCGGGCAGTACTTCGGAAGATTCAAGTGTCAGCGTGTGGCGCCAGTTCCCGAAGCGTCCGTAGCGATAACTGATTTCATCGCCAGGCGAAACCATGACCTCGTCCAGGCGTACCGCGGACTCTACGATCGCCGCTCGGCCGGCCCGACGCTGCTCGGCGTTGCTCCCGGAAGCTACGTACTCTTCGACCTCGCCGGGAAATCGGCTGCCGGACTTGGACCACGCGTGCGATTGACGGTCACTCCACCCCATTGCCCGTTGAACCACCGAATGCAGGTCATCCAGATTCAGATCCGACGCGACGAGGATTCGTCGCCAGATCTGAGTGGAAACATTGTCGACACTGATACGTATCGCGTATTGCGCCGGTACCGCGCGCCTCTTCGAACGCAACGATCGCGCAATCTGAATGCCCCCACGCCCTCCGCCAGCTTCTAGTACAAACCTTTGCAGTTCTTCAGGTTCCGTCGGAACGAGTCGCAAATGCGACACCCTCGAGCTGCTCAACCCCACCATGAGACTCAGCCTAGGCCAAAGTGCTAGGGACGAAGGCACAAAATCGGAGAGTACTTCGGACTTATGAGACGGTTCACAATCTATACCTTGGCTAACAAGTCGCTACGTGCGTCGGCGGCGGCATCTTCCTCGCCCAATTCCTGCCCTGATGGTGTGAACGTACCGTTCCCCTCGTTGAGGAGGGTGAGAGTGTCGTTCACTCGATCCCGGACGGGGTGGTGAGTCGGCTGTGCTCCCGCCCCTGATGGTGTGAACGGTGCGTTGGGTCGATCTGAGGCGACGAAAGTACCGTTCGCTCGAAGTCGGGGGTGCTTTCGGGGGGTGTTTTGGGTACGAGAAAGCCCCCCAACCAGTACTGGTTGGGGGGCTTCTCTAATGTGTGTTCGGCGGTGTCCTACTCTCCCACACCCTGTCGAGTGCAGTACCATCGGCGCTGAAGGGCTTA
>NZ_JAANTF010000014.1:0-128843 GCF_011290655.1 Rhodococcus sp. D-46
ACCTCCGAGACGGAGCGTCGCGGCGAACTCGACGGCTGGCTGCACTACTACAACCATCACCGGCCCCACACAGCCTGCAGCAACCAGCCGCCCTTCTCACGATTGACCAACGTGTCCGGTCAGTACAACTAGGTATCCCAATGAGGATGCCCACATGGGAAGTGAACTACGGGTAGCAGTTCCACAGCGCTTCCCGAGCGGTCGAATCGGTAGCCTCGTGATTATCCGTGCTGCGGTGCGTCGCACTGACGATTCCTAGGCGGCAACGGACCCGCAGAGTGGTGTTTAAGCCTTCGTCGGTGCGATCGACAAGGGCGGAATCAGCCGGTGAGGTGCCCAGATCTGGCAGTTGGCGCGCGCGAGAGAATCAATTTGGTCGTCCGATAGTGGCTGATCTTGTGGCAGTTGCTTATCGAGGTTCGCTCAATATGGGAGGTATCCGTTGTCGGAGTGTTCTGTCCGGTAGCTGCTTTGAGGACTGGAGAACACCTCGACGCCTGTGGGCAACGGCAGATCGAGTGTCCGTTGTCCAAAGGCTATTTCGAAACCCGAAATCTGAGTCGGCCCGGATTTCTTTGCGAGCGGAGAGCGCGTGCGGTTACGTGGCTTTGTCGAGCGATTGGACGATGATGGAGCGTGCTGCGAGTTCGTCGTCGAGATCTATTTGGAGGGACTCGTCGAGACCGTTGTCTGCTACAACCCAGTTGTGGTACACGGCCGTCCACAGGAATTTGAATCGCACGTGACTGTTGTTAGTCGTGTCTAGGCCTTTGGTCACCATGTCCTTGTGGGCGGGGATGACCTCGTCGCGCCACAGCGCGTACTCGGCGTGGTCGGGGCATGTGAGGTAGTTCAAGAACACGAACGAGTAGTCGACTTCTCCTGCAGTGAATTTCGTGTGTCCAAGGGTCTGGTACAGCGAGGAATCTGTGTGGTCTTTGTAGAAACTGGCATCCAGTTCATATGCCTGCACCATCCATTCGGGAAGCTGAATGGCAGGGACTACGGTTCCCTTTTCCTCACCCATTACTGCGTCGATGAGGCCGTCGCCGATGATCGTCCAGTCATCCGCGTAGACAGGGCCAACTCTCACAGCACCGCGGAACAGCCGACTATGTCCCCACACCAATCGCAGAATATGAATCTGGAGGGTGAACACCATGTCCATGAGCCAATTCAAGGCTTCGTGAGCTTGATTTGCGGCCTCAAGACCAGCTGGAAGTTTGTGCTCAGCGAGTGCAGTAAGGATCGCGATGTGCTCGGGCGGTAGCGGGATCGTGACGGCCACGTTGTCTGTGAACGTGACAGCCATGGGGGATTGCGGTGTTGCAGCTCCCCCGTTTAGGCCTCGATAGAGGGCAAGATTTTCGCGAAATTCGTTGAACTGGCGTACCCAATCCCTTACGAATTCGAGTTTCGTGGGGTCAGATTCTTGTTCCCAGTACACCTTGGTTGCGAGAGCGTCGATGTAGATGACGATCGACTCAGCCATGATCGGCTGACCGTTCGCATCATGGTAAGGTTCAGCCACTTTCGCAGACTCTTCACTTACAGCAGCTGGCTGATCGGTCATATTTTCTCCCACGAAGTCTCACATTTTGATGGCCGAACGTACCGCCTTGACGGAAGGCTAGTCGGCCGACAGAACCAATACGACCAAATCGAAACGATCAGCCTCGCACCAAACGACGGCAGATTTCGAGGTTGTCTGCCGTCCTGATCCACCGGGCAAAGGTGTACACGGCGCGCTTGTCAGC
This sequence comes from Rhodococcus sp. D-46, assembly GCF_011290655.1. Classification (NCBI taxonomy): domain Bacteria; kingdom Bacillati; phylum Actinomycetota; class Actinomycetes; order Mycobacteriales; family Nocardiaceae; genus Rhodococcus; species Rhodococcus sp. D-46. Next base: position 1,758 of record NZ_JAANTF010000014.1, read on the forward strand.
AGGTATCTGCGCCTCCCACAACCGTCGCCACCGAAGCCATGTCCGGTAGTCGCACCGGTACTGCGGTTCGAGGTTGCGTTGGTCCAACGCGTACTGCACTCCGGTGTCTTCCGACGTCGCCGCGATCACCCGAACGGGTAGTTTGTCAGTCTGTTTCGACCAATCGAAGTTCTGTGCGTACACATCCGGCATCAGCTTCTGCAGAAGGCCATCCTGATGCCCACCGCTGATGAAGTTCGTCGTTCCTTGCAACACCACTCGCACCTCCGGTGACACCACCCATCGGCAGTGCCGGAACTGGCCGCGTCGAAGCCGCTTTCCCGGTGTGCCATTGGCGTCAACGATGTCTTCAACGGAAGGCAACGACGACCGGTAACCGTCGACGAGCATCTTCATGCGTGCCTCCGATTTTGTCGCGACTTCCACCTCGACCGCAGCCAACTCACCCGACTCCAACACTTCGATGAAATCAGGGAAACGCAGACCTGAACGCTGCGGCGAATACGGTGCCACACGGTTGTCCCAGTCAGTCCGAACCGGCAACCCCAACCACGTGTTCCTCTCCCCCACAACCGTCGTCCCGGCCGGCCCCTCATCGATCAACGTCAGCCGCGACGGGACAACACCGGCCGCGACGCCATCCGACGAATAGTGCACCCCCACCGACTGCAAAAACCGATGCGACTGGCTCTCATCGCGGGCCTCCAGCATCCGAATCTGGCGCTCCGAAATCACCGTGCGTCCACGGGCTCGAGCAGCCAACGTCTGATCCGCAACCAACAACCGATGCAACAGATTCGCAGGCACCGTCATGTGCCCACGCAACGACGAATGCGACACCGGAAACTCCGCCGTCTCCAACCCCACCGTCTGACCATCAAGCGTCGGAACCAACACGACACCAGCCCACGGCTGATCCTGATTCCGCGTCAACAAACCAGCGTCCTCCATCGACCGAACACGATGCCGAGCCGTGCTGATCTTCCCCCCGTAAAACCAATGCGCCGCCTGCCTCAATGACACCACACCATGCAGCGTCATGAACCGAAGCAAGTCCTCATCCGCAGGCTTCCGACGCCACCCCGCCGGCCCCTTCCCGCCCGGCTTTCCCCGCCGATCCGCCGGCACCGCATCAGCTGCGAACCGTCGCCGCGACCGAGCACGTTTCCACTCGGACACAGACTCCGGAGTCGCCAAAACGTCACGCTCCCAGGACTGCACAACCGAAACCAACGTCTCACCTCTCACCGCAGCGGCACTGCCCACACCCTACAGAACCAATCTCGCCAAAACCCGGACCCCAACCCCGACACCAGCTGTCGAGAACAACTTTCGGACGAAAATGCCGCAACCAGCAACTATTATCAGAAAAACCAGACACCCAGCCCCCCGCGAAAAATGCTGACTAACCCCCACAACCGCACGTCACACACACCACAGATTCGCTTCGCTGTCTGGGTGATGGTGTGAGTGCGTGGTTGATGGGGGTTCCGGCTACGCCGCAGGTGTCGGCCACTTCGTGGACCACCCCGTAGCAGTGCCCCGAAGAATGCTCGCTCGCTCGCATCCTCCGGTGCCCTGACGGGGTGGGTGGCCGACTGACCTGCGGTCGTATCCGGTTGGTGGTGGTCGGTCCGCTGCGCTAAGCCTTGTCGGCTTCTGTCGGTGGCTTCTCGCCCCCGGGTTGTGGTTGCCCCTGAGTGTTTGGTCGCTGCTGTTGGTGTCATCTGTTGTGTGCAGCTGTTGGTGTCATCTGGGTCCGCCGGCCGGGTGTGTGTCGCACCCCTGGCGGGGTGTCGTCAACGGTGTTGTCTTCGTTGGGATCTGCGTTGTCGACATCAGGGTTCGCACCCTCTGCCGGTAGCCGCGCAGCCCGTCGATGTAACCGACAACTGGTGCGGCCGCCAACCCGAAACCCGGGTCGGACGAGCCGCAACCAGCCTTCCCAACAGCACCACCGTGTGGGTGAGTATCTGCATGCGGTGACCATCCGTAGCTGAGCGCAGCGGACCCAGCCACAGCAGTCGTGGACCGGCGCCGAGCAGAACGCAGTGGAAGCCGGGCCACGACCCCAACCGTCACCCGAATCGTGAACCCGCACACCACTCGTTCGTGACCTCAACGCCCACCGGTGAAGCACCAACAACCCGGCTTGAAAACCCTCACCACCATCACCGCCAACCCGCCACCAACCGCTGCCAACAACGAGCTGCCACCAACACAAACCCACACACCCAACGACACCACCGAGGGGTGAGCACCTGCACAACGCAACCATCCGCAGCCGAGCGCAGCGGACCCAGCCACGGACGGCGCCGAGCAGAACGCAGTGGAAGCCGGCCGGGGCAGCCCACCACCACAACAACCGGTCCGGCAGACACCCCTTCGCCCACAACACAACCGACACCCGAACCACCCAACGCAGCCACCAGCGGCTGCAAACACCAACCGCAAAAACCGGGGCCTGACGGCCCCAACCCCATCACCATCGCTGACATCAACAGAACCCTCGTGGTCACCTTCTCGAGCCAAAAGCAAAACCCCGGCCACCGGGGCTGACAACAACTGCAGACACCATCCGTCGACGACGTCGCCTCGCGCGCGAAGCGCGCGGGTGGTTAGGGGTGGTTGGGGGTGTGGGGGGAGGAGGTGTGGTGGGTGGCGGCGGGTGCGGTGGGGGTGATGTTGCGGACCCCTGTGGGGTGTGCAGGTGCTCCCTGCGCCTGGCTGGTGGGGGGACAAGGGTTCGAGGGTGGGTGTGGCAGGGTGGGTGTGGTTGCGGGGCAGAGGGTTCCGTCGGTGAGGTGAGTCGGCCGGCGGGTGACCGGTTTGCATTGCTACTTCGTGCTCTCCGGCGTCTATATGCAAGAAACTATGTATGGTTTGAAGGTGGAAGCCACCATTCATATGACACAAGCTGTCCGGGAAGTTTTGACGCTGCTGCTCGAGAGCCCATCCGACAAGGTCTACGGGTACCTGATCATGGATCGGTTGGGATTTTCGAGCGCGAAGACGTATCGAATTCTCGCTCGCCTGACGGATGCGAATTGGTTGGTCCGAGATGAATCGGGCGCGATAAGCAATGCCGGCAAGCCGCGTGTGACGTATTCAATTGCGCCGGCTGCTATGACGACGATCGTCGAGGCTATGGCCGACGCGAGTGAACGCGAACGCCGTGGAAGTCAGTTCAGGGCGCACGGGCCATATCTGGCAACTCCGGGCGACTGAAGCTTCTCCACCGAATGTGCGAAGACCGGACGTTGCAGCGCGACAGTAGCGCTAGTTCGCCCTCCCCCAGGGGGAAGGCTGTCCGGAGCGGGGCGTTCGTGGGCGTCGGTCGGTGAGGTGATGTTGCGAGGTCGGTGGGGGGACAGAGTTTCTCGCGGTTGAGGTTGCTCGTCCGGATGGGTGGTCGGTGGGCGCCGCGCTCCGAGTGTGAGGTTGGCGTGCCCGGCGGGCGGACCCATGTGAATGCGTGCGAGGCGTGAGGTCCGACGGCTGCAGAGATCGTGGTGACAGGGGCCGATCATTAACCTGGACTGCGACGACGGTGAACCCGTCACGGTCCGTGGGTGACCGGAACCAGGGGTGGGATTGTGCATGTGCACCCTGCGCCGTCGCGTGATGTCCAGGGCCCACCGGTTACGAGGAGATGATGCTGGCGTGGTTGAGATTCGCACCGACCTGTCGGATGTGGCCCGAGGCAAGGCCGTGGGCGCACTGACTGATGCGGTCAAGCAAGAGTCGGCGCTGCGGGAACGGATGGAGACAGCTCGGGATCGTTCGGCGGCGGCGATCGTCAACGCCCGCGAGGTCGGGGTGTCGTGGGATGAGATCAGCGGCGTCTTCGGTGGGGTTACCCGGCAGTCATTGACCGAACGTGTCATCCGTTTCGAGGCCCGTTCGGAGAGCCGCCGTAGCGCCTCGTGGGAGGGGACACGAATCGAGACACCCTCCGGGGCAGGGCATACCGGGGCATGGCGACTCGACAGCGTCCGGCAGGCCGCCGCAAATGGAGCTGATCTGGCGGCGGCTGCTGCTCGGCGTGCGCACCTGGTCGACGAGACCGATCCACGTCAGATTCAGACTCGAGTCCGGACGATCGGGCACGCAGCGTTGGCTGCAGCGAAGGAAGCTGTTGTGGCGGCCGAGACTGGTGCCGGTCCGGAAGGTGTGCGGGATGAAGCCGCGGCCGGCATCGCCTTCACCGCGGCCGCCGGGTACCTCCCAGGCGACGCCTGACCGTCGGTTCCCCACTCCCCCAGGGAGAGAGCTGTCCGCTTTCGAATGGTGTGGGTGCTGTTTCCAGCAAGGGCAGCAGGGGGACAAAGAATTTCACCCGGTATGTAGTTCCGTGGCCGTTGTGGGCGGGTCGAGTTGAACTCAGCTCAGCAATAGGTCCGTGGCCAGCCGACGAGGTCGGCTGACGCCGATTCGGGGTCGGGCGCGGTCGACCAGTGCGGCGGCCAATAGCGGCGGTGGGCGTGGCGCGACTATCTCGTCGCTGCGTGCCCGGCGTTCACCCGGTCCTGCTCGCTGTCGGCCAGTTGCCGAGTGGTGATGCTTCCTGACCCTCCTGCCGGGATGGGCTGGATTCCTGCCTATCCCGGCAGACCCCCTTCCCCCGGGGAGAGAGCTGTCCGGCTCGGGGCGTCGCGTATCGGCGAACCCAGCCGATGTTGTCAGGGGGACAAAGAATCTCGCGTGTGGCTCAGTGCCGCAGTGTCAGGCGCCGGCGCGGATCGTCATCGATGGCAACGAACGCCAACGGCCTTGGGAGGGCACGATGACGACCACCGCATACGAGTCTCGACAGATCAGTGACGAGCGCCGAGCTGCAGCGAGCAAACACGCCACCCACCTCATCCGCCGCAGCGGTCGCCACGTCGTCGAAGGCCAGATGACGGTCTACAAAGTCGGCTACAGCGTCACCACCCTCGACGGCACCGAAGTCGCCTTCATCCTCGGGTGGGAATGGGCGACGCTCGCAGAGGAGCGCGCCATCCTGAGCGACGCCGGATACGACCTTCTGGGCTTCAACTACGCCCGCGCGATCTGACCACCCAGGGGCGGCTGACCTCGGCCCGGCCCCACCTGACGGAAGGAAAACAATCATGACTGCACCCCAGCAACACGGCACTTTGAAGGACGAGCTTCTCCGTCTGAGCGCGGAGCATGTCGATCTGGGCGAGAAGATCGAGAGGCTAGCGCTCCCGGCGATGAGGGAGTACGTCTGCGCCCTATGGCCGGATGCGGCGATCGTCTACTCCAGTCCTGAATGGGTCGTCGAGAAGGTAGTCGCGGTGGACGGGCGGGTGCTCGCCGACGAGGAGTTCTTCAAGCCCTATTTGATGATCGACAATGACGATTCGCTGCCACCCATCGTCGAGGACATCGGAACGTTGATCGCGCACCTCCCGCCATCTCAGCGAGGGGACTACAACCATCACGAACCGGACTTCGTTATCCGGCTGTACCAGGGCGCGTAGAAGTCGACATTCACCCACCGACGCTGGTGGGTGAATGCGTCCGGCTCAGTCCCCCAGGGAGAGCGCTGTCCGGCCCATCGATGCGTGAGCGGTTGCTGTTTCTGTCATGCCGCACTCGGACAACGGTTCTCGGAGAGTAGGGGCATCCCGTCAACCACACGACAGAAGGATGCAGCGATGCTGACAACGAAGACGCCCACCCCTTTCCAGGACAAGCTCACCGAACTGTGCGACGCCAAGCGGGCACTCGACCGCCAGATCGACGAGATTGCTATGGCAGCCCTGAGCGAGTTCGTGCGCAATGTGTGGCCCGAGGCCGGGATGCTGCGGGCAGATATCGAATTCAACGTCTACGAAGTCACCACGGTCGACGGCGGGCGGGTACTCGCGTCGAGCGACGACCTCGACAACTTCTACGCCGATGGAGTCGACTTGAGCGAAATGACGACGCTGGTGCACGCTCTGCCGCCCGGGCAGCGCGGAACCTACGACAACACCACGGAGTACTCGATTCCCCTCGCACCGTTGCGCTGAGCCCGCGACAGGTCCACTCGCGCCCACCCGCCGACGCCTGGCGGGTGGGCGTTCGGCTGCCCCGACCGGGTAGGCAAACGCGACTCCCCCACTCCCCCAGGGAGAGAGCTGTCCGAACTCGCGGCCAGCACGCCATCCCAGTCCGGCAGCGGACAAGGCGTTGCCAGAAAACTCCCCAACAGGCAGTGCCCCAGCGTGAGCAGACCCCAGCCAAGATTCCTTCCACAAGTTGTTCACCCGACCGAAGGAACGATCATGGCCGACACCACCTCACACGTCCGTAGCGCGACAACCGTCGCAGACCTGATCGCCACCGGAGGCCGAGCCTTGCCCGCAGAACGAGTCGGCGACGCACAGGCACTGATCTCGTAGATTCTCGACACCATGTGCCCGAACAAAGTCCGCGAGCGCGCGTCGACCTTGCGCCAGGCACTGTCTGTGGACGCGCCGGCAAGACCAGCCTGCTCCGCGGTGGTGCACTCCTCACCCGCGGAACTCCGAGAATTCGCTCAGAACGTGATCACCGACATCAACTCAGGAATCGCCTATACCGCAGATGAGATCGCCGAACACATCGAGCGCTACTTCGTCGTACCTGCACCCTCCGAGCACGTCTCAGACGTAACCGGGTACATGGTTCTCAACCCCGAAAACACCGCCGACCTGTGGGACGGCGTTGTACACACAACTCTCGAGTCTGTTCGGCAAGAAATGGCGCACGCCGAACAGCGGAAGAACGAGGTCGGTGAAGGCTGGGCGATCTACGAAGTCCGGCCGCTCGGTGATTTCACAGTCAGCAAAGAGTGACAAGCACTGCCGATTTCTCCCGCCAGTGACCGGAAGTGCCAGCGGTAGACATAGGCGCAGAGCGCGATCATCGCTCGTTGGCAGATCCTCAGAACATCGGAGAGAGTGCATGACAACTGCCCAATCCCTGGCTGTAGGCACGAAGGTTCAGTTCGCCGAATCCAAGCGCTGGTGGCGCGTGCGGGCCGTGTCCGCGGACAACAATTTCGTGATCCTCACCAGCCCGTTCAATCTCAAAAAGACAGTGCAGTACACGATCATCGACAACCGGCGCGGTGTACGTGGCCCCGACGACAGGATCTTCAGCAACGGCTACGAGTCTGACGAGGACATCAATGCACGACTGAGTGAGCTGGTCGCCGGAAGCATCTCCGTCTCGAAGAAAACGTCGAAGTTCGTCGAGCTCGACATCGCGACCGTGAAACGGTGACCGTCCGCCACCGGGTTGCATCGGATTCCCGACGTGCATCAGCGCTGATCTGGCCGCGCCGCAAGTCGTGGGCTCGTAGGAGGTTCCGATCAGTTCCGATAGACGACGGTAGTTCATCGACGGCATCGGCCAATAGCCCGACGAAAACACTGAGGAAAACACATGCCCTACCCACTTCCGCCTTACCCTCTCGCATTCACGAAAGTGTCACTCAATCAACATAACTCGAACGAATACCTTTCCTGGAACCAGTCTATTTACGGGCGCAGCCCGCACGCGCTGGTCATCGGCCCGTCCGCACCTGCCAGAGCCGATGTGGTCGAACGGCTACTTCGGTACAGCGCCATGCGCAACATTCCCGCGCTAGTGGTGAAACCCGAAGCTGGCGAGAAAGATTCTTTCGCGTTCCCGGCACTCGCCGGACCTCTCACTGCTGCACGGCTGTTGCGCTCATTGCACGATGAGTTACATGCCCGCGCGCAGTACGTACACGACGGCGGCGCGAAGTTGGACGAGATTCCGATGCTCGTCCTCGCTGTCGACGGTCTCGACACCTGCATCAACGAGTGGAACGAGATCGCCGCCGGAGAAGACGAGACGTCAAAAGTGTTGCTCACCAGCCTGAACCCGATCAGAGCTCTTGATGATCTGCTCGCAGTCGGACGATCGGCCCGGATCGTGCTGCTAGTCGGCGTGGGAGGCGCCGAGTTCCTCTCGCGCCGCCACGGACAACTGCGCAGTTTGGAAATATTCGGTACACGCATCGGTCTTGGCGGCCTCACCCTTGGGGATGCGCACGCGATGTTCAATGACGAGATCGAAGAATCCGAGTTAGTCCTTGAACCAAATCAGGCGCTAGTGGGCTCCGACGCCGGTATCAAACCGGCAGTGCACTTCCTCTCAGACAAGGGCGTCGCCGAGCGCGCGCGAGTGAAGTTCACGGCCTTCTCGGAGATGTTTGCGCAATTCCTTGTCGACCAGAAGATACCTAGCGTGATGAAGGACGATCGGCTTGGTAGTTCCGTGAAAACGCCTGATGAGCACTTCGCACTGGATCCTGTTTCGTCCGAGCAGAGTCAGTCATGAGGATCCTCACCGTCCGTCAGCCGTTTGCGTGGCAGATCGTTCACGGCGACAAGAACATCGAGAACCGGACGCGGAACATCGCCGGCAAGTACCGCGGTCCCGTCGCTATCCATGCCTCGCTCAAACCCGACATGGATGCACTGCGCGGCCTTCCGATGAGGCATCCGCGTGGTATTCCCCGGATCCACCACTACGGTTCGATCATCGGTGTCGTCGATCTCTCGAGCGTTCATCATGACCGGGATTGCGATTGTGACTGCTCGGACTCGGCTCTACCGGGTCACTTCCATCTGCGCCTACGGAATCCGCGAGTACTCGAATCCCCGATCGAGTACAGGGGCGCACTGGGGCTTCGGACGATCGCTGACGACAGCATTATTCGGCGGCTCGATTTCGCGGTGGCGTACCAGGCGCAGGCAGCGCAGATCAGGTGAGCACACTGCCGCTCGCGAGGATCGAGCGTCAATCAGGCGCAAGATCGCGGACATGTGGCTCTATGCGTTCGCTTCGCGGCGGGTGAGCTAGTCGCCAGGCGATGGCACGAAAGCGCTTGCCTTGGCGGAGTTGATGTTACGGACGTTCGAAAAGGCCGGATATGCAAGACACCTCATTCGGCGGACAGGCTTCACCGAGCACGTCTTAGAGGGGCTTCTAGGGACCGGATAAGGCTGTCCGCCCGTGCGGGCCGCCTGGTCTTCTGTTCATCCTGGTTGCCAACACCAGCTGCTCTCACCGCTGCATTCCTTGCCGCACACCGGAACCCGCAACTGTAGAACTGGATGAACTTGAAGGCGCCCGCCAACATGTCCCAGGTTCTGAACGGAGGCCGAATGGCACTGACTGCGAGCGACAACTTCGCGGGGGCTGGTGGAAGCTCAACTGGTCTTGAAATGGCAGGGTATTCGGTCGTTTCCGCCGCGAACCACTGGGACCTGGCTATCGCCACTCATCAACGGAACCATCCCAACACCGAACACAGGAACGAGAATCTCAGCGAAGTCGACTGGCGCACTTTCCCGAGAACCAACATCGCATGGTTCTCGCCGTCATGCGTATGGCACGCCAGGTCCGGCGGGCACAAGAAACCACCGGTGGAGCAGGAACTACTGCGTGCCGACGCGGGATCCATCGACCGCGCTACAGCCTTCGCCGTCATCGCCGCAACAGAAGTGCACCGCTACGACGCTGTGATCGTAGAGAACGTCCTCGAATTCCAGGCCTGGACTCTCTACCCGTGGTGGCTGGATGGGATGCGAATGCTCGGCTACCGCGAACAAATCGTGCTTCTGGACGCAGCCGACGTTGGCGCAGCACAGCGACGTGTTCGCTACTTCGCCGTGTTCACCCGCGACGGGAACGTGGATCTAACCGTGACCGAACCGCAGCAGGTCAGCGCGTCGACGATCCTTGATCCGAACCCCGGGAAGCTCGTCACCCGCAAGCTGTACGTGTCGGAGCAGATCGAGCAGATCGCCGAATTCGACACCCCGCATCTTGTGACCTACCGGCGCAACGCGCAGGCCCGCAGAGCTGATGCGCATCCGCTCGCTGCTATCACTGCCGGCGGTAATCACCACGGCATCGCGACAGTCACCGACGAGGGTGTTCGCTTCCGGATGCTGTCGAACCGTGAATGCGCAAGGGGACAGGGTTTTCCGGACGCTTACGAGTTCGTGGGCAACACAAAGCAAGTGAAGAAGCAGATCGGCAATGCGGTATCCGTCCACGCTGCACGGTGGATCGGGGATCGCGTACGAGTGGCCTTGGAGGGTCCGGCACCAGTGAGTGTCGATCGACGAGCCCTCGTAGGGGCTAGCTCGTGACCGCGACACACAGAAATCTGGTCACTCAAACAGTTTTCGATCAAGTCAGGAGAATCGCGAATGTACTACGCAGAGACCGGTGACCGAGGAGACCAGACGGCCGTAGTAGCCGGCGCCCTTGACGATCCGAATCACAATCGTTCGGCACGGTCGCAAACGGAAACAATCGCAGTTCTCGACGGCCAGACACAGGCGGAGTCCATGTCCGAGCCCACGACGACCGAACTGGCGGACCTGCTGGGCAAGCATGGTCCCGCGACAGTGACACATCTCGACAACCGCAGCTTGGTGATCGACTGCGCCTGCGGCGCTGAGGTCTTCTGCACGGGGGACGAGTTAGGGTCAGCGCCGATCGACAGCACATCCGGCGCACTCTCGTTCCTTCTGCGCCACCACGTCGCGGAGGCAATCGTGGCCACCAGCGTTGTCGTTCCGAAGGAGAAGGTGCAGGTGCGATACCTGTTCTGTGGCCATCCTGGCTGGCCTGACCCGCTCTGGGTGTGGCCAGCGACCCTTGAGAACGCGACCCGCATCTACAACGAAAACCCTCACCCGAACGCGTGGGTCGGCAGCCGAATCCACCAAGAACAACTCGACGTGGTGATCCCGAAGCGCTCCGAGAGGGGACAATGATGAGTGATCACATTCTGCGGATCACGCGCGCCGCCGACAACGAGCTCGACGCCGAATACGAGATCGTCTGCCTGTACAAGCATCCCGGCGCACCGTGCACGGTCTGGTGGGAATGCGACGACTGCAAGGAACTCCCGACCAACTCGCGGAACGAGCTCCAGAATCAACTCGATAGCGACGGAGTGAGCCAGGTCCACGACCTTCCACACCAGATGATCGGCGACATGATCTGCCAACAGGGCGACGCGTGCATCGTCTTGACAGGTCACACCGACTACGACTTCGATCCCGACGAACTGCCGGCTGGCGATCACCCCGTCGTTTACGAGACCGAGGAAATGTGCACGTACATCACGCTTCCGAAGGTGAGACAGTCATGAACCTGATGACCTTCGATCAACTGTTCACGGAGCAGTGGAAATACGAAGAGGCCAAACGCCAGCGGTGGATTCAATGCACGTGCGGCAGGTTCGTCAGGCCCGGCTCGTATTGGGAACGGAACGAAATCGGCGAACGGTTTTTCGGTTGGAACTGCTCCCGGTGCGGCGACGTGGTGGAGTACGAATGACGCCACAACGAACATCCGCAGGCCGAAGCCGAGCTGTCCGAAGTCATTGGCAGTCAGGAGCATTGACATGACCACCAAAAATGCATCCACAAAGGCCGTTGTGCTCACCGCTGTAGAGGTGCAGCAGATGCTCCGCAGGCACTACAACCCGCCGAGCGCTCAACGACCCGGATTCATTCTCGCGGCGGAGATCGCAGCCCCCGGATCGGATCGGCGGGCCGACTTGATCGCGGCGCCATTGACCCACTCGAATGGCGACCACATCGTCGGGCACGAGATCAAAGTCAGCAGGCAGGACGTGATCTCAGAACTGCGTAATCCGACCAAACACGACGACTGGGCGAAGCACTGCTCACAGTGGTGGCTCGTCATCTCCGATCCCGCCCTCATCGAAGGCCTGACGATTCCCGAATCCTGGGGCATCATGGCGCCACCTGTCCGGCGAGGTGGGGTGTCGATGGCAGTGCTGCGACCCGCACCGAAGTTGTCCCCGATCGACACTGGCGCCGCCTGGCGCAAACTCGCTCGCTGGCAGGCGTGGAAATCCTCTGAAGCCGAACGCGAGGCCGCCCGTTCAGTGAAGGAAGCGCAACGCACGCACGAGCGCGATCAGCGGGAGCTGGCTCGGGTGAAAGCCGTGGGTACCGGTGCCAGAGAGTTCGAGGCGGAGCGGATCCATCGGATACTGAATTTGGTCGACGAGCAGATCGTGGCGAAGCGATTGTGGTTATGGGCCCGCACAGAGGATCAGGAGTTGCTCGAGACGATCGCGGACGCGGTAGTTGACCACGTCGCTGTACGCAGCGCTGCCACCAATCTGAGGAGCAGCCTCGCGAACATCGTCGAAGAGCTGATCGACCCGAAATCTGGAGTGCGGCTGAGCCTGTCCAAAGCCGACGTTCTCGCCGCGCCGAAGGCAAAAAGGCAGGCCAGACCATGATCGCCGACAACGACCGAGGCATTGCCCAGATGCTCTCCGACCCGGACCTCGTCGGCGACACCCTGCTGTTCGCGCTGTGCCTTCGTCACGTTCTCGATCGAGTGAGCGACGACGACGGCCTACGGGTGCGAGTGAAGACCTTGGACGGACTCCTGCTCGAGGTCGGGGAACAAGCCACCGGCGACAACCCAGGAAAGGCGTTCTACTGGGCCCGGCGAGCTGTCGAACGGGATCTTCCCCGCTACGACCCGGAAAGTGCACAGGGGCTTATGCGTTGCTGCGCTGAGATGGTCCGGAAAGGCGGGCAGTGCAGCAAACCCGCTGTCACCGTCTGGATCGACCGAGAACCGGCCACCGGAGAATCTGTGTGGATCGGCTACTGCCGCCGACACCTCACATCCGAGGTGGAGGCACAGCGCGAAGAACGACAACGACTGTGGAACGAACACGGCAAGCCAGTTCCGCCGCCCAACCGTGGCGGGGTGCTGACTCGCTATTTCACCTGTGATTGGGATGCGCTCTGGCAGCGCGTTTCTCCTGTTCGGAAGCCTATGGACGGCGCGAAAGAAGCAAGCCTGCCGAAGCCGGCACTCAGGGTCGTCCGGGGCGAGTGACCCAAGTTCACGCTGTCCGAACACGCTGAGCGACGGTGGCGATGCCTGCTCCTGTCCTGGTTGTGCAGTCAAGTGGCCAGCGCGTTTCGTGGCTGGTCGAGAGCCGGCGGGCCATAAACGCCGGCGACGCAACTCCAGATCGCCTAATCGTGTGGTGCCGCACCCCAAAGAGCCTCCACGCAAGCTGATTTCAGCAATCAACCGAACCGATCAGGAGATCACCGTGGACGCAATCAAGATCGACACCCAGTTCAACGTATCCCGAGTGGACCTCACCGCAGGTGGGCGCAGCATCGGTGACGGGCTGCGTGCGGAAATCGACTGCCGTGCATTCGACGTCGTCGGCCTTACAGGCGATGACGACACCAGCCTCGATATGTGGGTCGACGACGAGGGCATGTACAACAGCACTCCGAACCTCGCCGCTTCCGGGATTGCCCGTGAACTCAAAGAAGACGCGCAGGCGTACTACTTCGGTACGGCCTTGTTCGCGACGTCCAACGACGAAGGCGAGACCGTCGACCTCCGCCCGGAGCACGTGTCGAAGGTTCTCGGAAGTCTGGCGGAGGTAACCGGGGTGCCCATGGTGGCCCGCGTGCAGTGGATCGCAACCAGGGCAGCGGCATTGGGGTTCACCGTTCCGGCGCCGGCCAGCGCGTCGGTCTGACCGACTAACTCAGCCCGCCTACCAGCCTTCGGCCGGTGAGCGGGCTGAGTTGTGCGTGCGTCGCACGAGGTCACCTGTCCGGCCCCTTCCGCAGTCTCACCAGTGGAAACGTGCCCTCGCAAACCCGTCGGTGTTTGACGTGCGTGCCACGCACCGGAGGCCGTCGATCTATGTTGATCCCATCGGAGAATGCACCGCACCAAAAATCTTGGAGGACGTTATGTACGCAATTCGGGTCGGCACAGATGCAAACGTGGACAAAGTCGACTTGACCGTAGGGCGGCAGACCGCCGAGGTCGGCCTACGCGTCGAGATCGGATGCCCTGAGGTCGACGTTGTCGCCCTCGCTGGCGACGAGCACACCAGCCTCGCGATGTGGATCGACAGTAGGGAAACCGCTGACGGGCAGCTGAACCCGCTCGCATCTGCAATCGTGCGTGTGTTGCGCCCCCAGCTCACCCGCTACTACTTCGGGCCGGTGGTGATCGGGACATCCAACGAGCACGGGCAGATCGTGGAGCTCAGCCCGGAGCATACGGAGATCCTTCTCAACGCACTGGCCAAGGCTAGTGGGGTTCCCGACTACGACCGCAAGGGCTGGGCCAGTCGCGCGGCGGCAGCACTCGAAATCGTCCACCCCAGTGCTGCACCCGTGGCTACTCCCGACCAGGAAGCTGAGTCAGCGCCCGTAGTCGCACCCGCTGGTGCGTCGGAACCAGCTGCATCCCTTCGCCAGCCCGTCTGCCAGAAGCACCCCCTCCGCGCGTCTGTGTGACACAACCACACCCGACGCTGGACCGCGATTCCTGATCGGTCGCATGTGACCATCGGACCGTAGCGACCACGCGAACCGCCCGCCTTGACGGCCCGTCGAGGCGGGCGGTTCGCGTGTGGAAGAGTTGATTCCATGACTCCGACGTCGTCCACCATCTTCATTTTCGATACCAACATCGTCCTCGGGACGCCGCGACTGGACGATGTGGCCTGGAAGAAGATGTTCCTGGTCAGGGAGTTTGGGCCTTCATTCACGCTCGTGGTCCCGGAGGTGGTCGTTCGGGAGTTCGGCCGCCGCAGATTCGCGGCCGCTGAATCACTCCGTAAAGCCGGAATCAAGTCGTGGAGCACTGCCCTTCGAGATTTGGCGGCTGCGGGAGTGGAATTGCCTCCTGAAGTGCCGACTGTCCGGGAACTGCGTGACCGCCCGACAATCTCACGGGTGGAGCACACGGCTGAGCTGAGGACCAATCTCGCCGACCACGGTGTGAAGATCGCACCGATCCCACCGGTTGACCACGATGTTTTGGTCGAGTGGTCCCTGAGCGCGCATCCACCATTCGACACCACCGACAAGGGATACCGTGACGCCCTGATCTGGGGGACAGTGAAGGCCATCGCCGTGGCGTCGCCGGCGCATAGCGAGATCGTGTTCATCACCAATGACAACGATTTTTGTGGGAGCGGAGATGACTCGGGGAAGCTGCACAAGAATCTGATCACTGACCTGACGGCGGCGACACCGAATGCGGTCGCCCTGGCGAAGACCATTTCCGAAGCCATGACTCTGACCAAGCTGGACTCAGTTCACGCAGAACTGTCCGAGGACGATCACGATCTTGAGCTGTATGACGACATCTCACAGCTGATAACGGCTGCGATCCCGGGCGCGTGCGACGACATACTGGGCATGGAACTACCCGACTATATCTCCGACGACTTCTTGCACGAGTCTGCCTTCAAACTGACAATTCCGGACCTCGAAGGTCCCGTCATCGTCACTGAAGTTGACCCACGTCTCGACACTGTGGGCATCGATGTGCACGAGAAATACGAAGGCGACACACAAATCGGCGAAGTTCGCTTCCTGGCTACTGTCACATGCAGCGGTCAGATTCATAAGGCTGACTTCGCGATCTCCGATGTTGATTGGGACGTGCAGGACGCAGACTTCAACAAGCACTACATGGAGGTAGCCACGTCGGTAGAAGTCGAATTGACGTTCCGATTCTTGGTGAACGGCAATGAGGTTGATTCGCTCGAGTTCGACAGCGGAGTGCAGGTCACCTCCACCCCCAAGAAGAAGTGGGCGAGTTCTTCGCTGTTCTACGACAACTAGAACGCACGATTAGCATCAACGGGCCTGACACAAACAACCGACTGACGACAGGATTCCCGGTCGGTTGCGAGCTGTCCGAGCAGTGTTTGAAATACTCGACGTCCGCTTGGCAAGCCCCAGGTCCATCACCATAGCGTGAAGGACAAAGGCTGCCGCACAACATAATTAGCTTCGGCATCGTGAAGGCGACCAAATCGCCGACCAGTGCAGAGGATCTTCAATGACGTTGATCGCGCTCCCCCACATGACTTGGACCGACTTCTCCCGCAACGTCTTACCTGGCCTGAAAGCGCTCCAGAAGACTGTGACTCCGCAATACGTACTCTGCCCGTACGACAGCATCGAACGACGCACCCATCAGGTTGTCGTCGTCACCGACGCCGTCACCACACCCACCCTGGTGCGCGCTCCTCGGGCGCGATCGAACAGGAAGCCGATCGCCATCGCGCTACCAAGCCTCGACACCCTGACGTTGCCGTTGGCGCAGTCCGCCGTCAGAGTTCAAACGGACTACATCGTGCTTCGGCACCTGTTCACCAACGCCGTCATACGCAACACCTTCCCCATGTCCGTTGAGCAGCCCACGGAGCCGATTGCAGCGGCCTGAGCGGCCGTCACGCGGATCAAGCAGAACCAAACGGGGAAACCCCGGTGACCACGCCAGATCCAGACGTATCGCTGCGATCTGGCGGTACCGTTTCATCCACACATGGGAACGGCCGCAACACGATTAAGTGTGTTGCGGCCGTTCCCATGTGAGTCGGCTACAGCTACAGCCACAGGTATCCGCTCGACACCCAACTCGGAAGGCCACCCAGATACGCGCCGGCCCCGACACTGACCAGACTCAAACCCTGTCCGGCGGTGATGGTCGTGCTGGTCCGGCCGTTGGCTGCCAGCGTGGACTCAACGTGATTGAACGGCGCAATGCCGTTCTGCCACGACACGTTTACCGGCACCTCACACCCCGGGATCGAGCCGTAGGTGCCGTTCGGTGTGAGATTCACCGTTGTCTGATCAGGATGTCCCGGCACCACCTCGAAGTCGACGTGAATCGTGCCGAAACACGGAC
The DNA here is from genome assembly GCF_011290655.1 of Rhodococcus sp. D-46. Taxonomy (NCBI): domain Bacteria; kingdom Bacillati; phylum Actinomycetota; class Actinomycetes; order Mycobacteriales; family Nocardiaceae; genus Rhodococcus; species Rhodococcus sp. D-46. The sequence continues at coordinate 18,534 of NZ_JAANTF010000014.1, forward strand.
CGGCAGGAACAGGAACGATGTCGGTGCCGGTGACCTGCAGAACAGCGGCCGGAGGGGCAGCGGACGCGGTGCCAGCCGCGATCGTGGCAACCCCGGCAGCACAGATCGCGGCGGAGGCGGCAACAGCAGTCGCCTGGACCAAACCTCGGCGAACAGTCATGGGAAGTCCTCTCATTCGATGACGAGTGAATCGAAGGGCCACCGTATCGAGCCCGGTTCCGGTGTATGCGGCCCGAAACAGGGGCGCCCGCAGTCGAGAGACCTGTCCACCGCATTCATGTCGTTGCTGCTGGTGATCGCCCGGTACCGAGGTTGCGGAGATGCCGCAGCCGCCGTGGTCGTTCGCGAACGTAGTCGCAGAAGGTAACCGAACGGGACGAGGGAGGTCGCAATGAGCGACGACAGGATTGACCGGATTCGTAAGCTGCTCGCGCAGGCAGACAGCGTTGCAGGCACACCCGAAGCGGACGTCTTCAACCAGAAGGCGTTCGAGTTGATCGCCAAATACGGTGTCGACGAGGCCGAAGTGCGACGGGTAAGCGGTTCCGGCCCTGCCGAGATTATCGTCTACGAAATCGAGATCTCCGGCGCCTACAAGGTCGATCGCGGTCTCCTTTTCAACGCGCTTGCCGGGGCACTGCACTGCTCGTCCATTCGAGTGAGTAAGTCTGACCGCCGCAAGGTGTTCGGCACCGCCGCAAATATCGAGCGGCTCAAATTGCTGTTCGCGCTTCTCTCGGTGCAGATGAATGCCGGTGCAGCCAAGGTTAAAGGCGTCTCCGCGTCGTCGACGTCAAGGGCTCGCCGGTCGTGGATGCTCGGATTCATTCACGCTGTATCCACCCGGCTCGAGGTCGCGGAGAAGGACGCCGCATACGACATCGTTGGCACCGATCTGGTGCACGTCAACGACGCTGACCGTGCAGCCGCTGCGCTTCGGCTCGAGTATCCCAATATCCGGCAACTCAAGGTGCGGCGAAATGTGGACGGCCGCGCCCACGCGGACGGAGCCAACGCGGGAGGTCGCGCCGATATCGGCAACGCCCGAATGAGCTCGCGCAGAGCACTGACCCGCTAGCGCGCCACGTGCCGCGCACCCTGCCGAGCGGCGAGACAGTGGACATACCAACGGTTCCCGACCAGGAGGACATCATGTCAAGCATCAACCAGCGTGGAGACGCATTGAAGAACGTGCCGAACGCAGAGGATCGGCTGGCGGCGTTGGAGCAGTTCACCGTCTGCGGGCCGAACTATCGGCGACGGGTCGTCGACGAGTTGGGCCGTGCCCGCCGGATGTGGTGGGTCGAGTCGGCCGGTGCGTGTCTGGTCACCGCGGAGATCGCAGCTGGGTTGCGCCCCTCCAGCGATTACCAGGACCGGCACACCGAAGCCGTCTACAAGGCTTCACCAGGATCTGCCTCCGTCTGATCCGGTGGCGCGAGCGCCGGTGGGCGCAGGGGTGACTCGCCGCCCCCTGTGCCCACCGGATCCACGTCCGTCGCCGGCCGATTTCCGCGTCGGTCCTGTCCGGCGGTTCCGCCCACGGCTTTCCGGATTGTGCGGGTGTTCGTGTCTACACGATTCTCACGGCGGCCGCAGATACTTCAGGGTGCGCGGTCATCTTGATATCACTGTGGACTATTCACTGTCTGGACATGCTGTGAATGCAATACTATGCAGTATCTCTGAGCTGCTAATACACACTTATTTTTGTCCCCATTTTAGGAGTCCACGAGATCCGCATCGCCGCATCGCTGGTCGTGTCGACTTCGGCGCCGACCACGGCGAACGCGCTGAGATGATCGAGGCTGGTGGCCAGATCTCGCCCAGCCCGAATCAAGGTCGGCCATGTAGGCAGAGAAGTTTATGAAAATTGTTGCCGTGCAACCGTTGTAACCGTCAGGCAGATGAAAGGGAAACCATTCATGGTCAAAACATCATCGTCAAATCTTGAAAACTGTTGCAGCGCAAGGAGTTTCAAGATAAGATAGCAGAAAGATCTACTCACTTCCCAGGGGGATGACATGACAGTGACCGTGTACACCAAGCCCGCATGCGTTCAGTGCAACGCGACCTACCGCGCCCTCGACAAAGCCGGCATCGAGTACGCCGTCATAGACATCACCGAAGACGCTCAAGCCCGCGAACACGTCATGAGTTTGGGATACCTGCAAGCGCCGGTCGTCGTTGCTGGAAACGACCACTGGGCAGGGTACCGCCCAGACCGGATCAAGGACTTGGCGGATCGAACAGCGTCCACCGCCAATCGACTGGAGGATGCATCGTGAGCGCCGCACTGCACTCCGTCTCAGGCATTCCGAACCGGAACCTCGGCGCGGATGTTGATGCCGTCGAGAAGAAACTGCGAGCCATGCTCGCCGCCCTCGACGATTCTCTCGCCGGAATCAGCGATGCTCGCGAAGCGCTCCGAGACCTGTACTCAGGTCCAACCGCATCGGACGAAGTCGAAACATTCCTCGCAGGCGAAGCCTCCAACCAGGACATCACAACCCATCTCGACGCCGCAGCCCGCAGCCTGCGCGCAGCTCTGGCAGTCATTCGCAGCCAAAAACAGTTGACGACACCACACATCCGTGACGGCCGTCTGTGACCGATCCAGCGAACAAGCGGCCCGCGAATCCGGAAACGGAACACCGAACCAGGGCGGGAGTGATCCGCCACAACGTCTTCGGCGTCGTAGCGCTTGCTGTCGCGGCCCTGGACTTCGTCATTGGCACCCGAATCATGTTCGTCGCGGGAGTCCTCGCCCTCACTGCCTCTGCGTACAGCTTCATCAGAGCCCATCGACTTCGAACACGTTGACCTCCGAAACGCCGATCTGATCGACGTAGGGCGTGAACGCTATTCGTTGTCATCAGCGAGGATCGCCGCGATCCTCGCCGCCAACGCCTCAGCCTCCCGCTCCACGTCGTTCAGCGTCTCCCGCACATTCGCCAACTGTTCTTGCGCCCGCGCCCGCGCCTGCCAACCCACTGCCGGATCCACATCACTGAGCGTCGACACCGGTGGGCTGTCCGGCTCGTCCTCTAGCTCGGGCATCCGGGGCAAACCATCCCAGCCCGACCCCACGTGCCGGCCACCATTGCCAGATAGGTGCGCGGCCACGATCTCCCCAATCGCCGTCGCGCTCAACCCCCACCGAGCTCGCGCACTCTGCCGCCACCGCCCCATCCCCAGGCCGCCCCACCGATCGATGGGCACCACTAGCGGGCCGTCTCGGACCACCTGAGGCAAAGCTGCGTACGACTCTTGCGACTGCGCGGTCATCGGCTGAGCTTTCGCGAGCGCGCCCGCGACCGCCGCCGTCGACGGCCACCTGTCCACATACGCCAACAACCGCGCCCAGCGCAGAAACACCGCAGCCGGGCACATGCGCGGATCATCGTTGGCCGGCACCTGAATCCACACCTGGCCAACCTGAACCTGCAACGTCGAATCGACTACCCTCACCTGGCTTCGTTGCAGCCGTTCGATCTGCCCGTAGGACATTCCAGCGGCCTTCGACAACACCAACAGCAGCGCATCCCGGCGGCCGAACAAACCCGACGGCCATCCAGCTGACGGCAGCGCTGCTACCACCTGTGCGGCCTCGCTCGACGGCCACTCGTGACCGCCACCGCCTCTCACGGCCCTCGCATCGGCCTTGGCAGGCACCGGGACCTGAGCGTGCATATGAGCTGCCCGCACAGCCGCCAGTCGTTCCCGTTGCGTCGACAACGCTGCCGGATTGGCGCGCACGAATCCGATCAGCGTCTCACGGTCTGCCGGTATAGGGGTGGCGCCGACACCGATGCACCAATCCGTGAACAGTGACCACCGCGCTCGATGGCGTGCAGGCAGCAGCATGCCCACGCGTTCGAGTTCATCGTGATCGTGCATGGCCCTACGGTATCCGCCACGGTCCCGCCGCAAATCGTGCGCGGCGCTTCCGTGCCGAAGCTCTGAACCCTGTCCGTCGACGCGGACCTACGAATCGTTCGTCGAATGCCCCGTTCACCGGTGGAAAGGTCGTGGCCTACGCGGAGGTGAGCCCGACGGTTGCGCTGTTCGACGGTGCCGCACACCGGAACCCCGCCAGAGAGAGTTGTCCCAACAGCAAACGCCGAGCCGAGGAGAACACGATGAACGCCACTGACGACATCACCGACGACAACATGATCTCGACCGCATTGCACAACGCAGCAGGCGAGGGCGCCATGCTCGTCGTGTTCGCCGACGGTTCCACCACTTCCGGTCCCCGTGTCCTCGTTGAGGGATTCCTCGAGGTGTCGACCCAGGAAGTCGCCCGCACCTTCGACGGTGCTGTCGTGGCCGGTTGGATCGCCGACGCGGGCACTGACTGGCACGCCGCCGTAGACCGCTACCGCCGCGAGATCGCGGCCTGAAAGCTACCTGCACCCGCAACCCCCCGAGCGGGTGCAGGTCTCCCCCGCAGCCGGAACGTCAGCCCTCCCCCCCGGGTGATGCGTTCCGGCTGCGGCATTTCTGTGTGCGACAGACCCCGCCAGTGACTGATAGTTCCGCGTGGTGGACACCAGCCCATCCCTGCCGGCACTGGGGCTGACTGTCCAACCACTTCCCATATCCGAGCCTGCCTCGGCGAAAGTCGACGGACACGACAACAACGTGCAGAGACCAGAACGAAAGCGGTGCCCCGAATAGCGATTCGGGGCACCGCTTAGGCTTTTCGCGGGTCGTCTGCGTCGCTGCTACGCGCCCCAAATCAGTGCAGCGCCTGCGACGACAGCGGCGATTGCACCGCCGAAGAGCAACGGGAACTCCTGACTCACCGTCATGCGTATCCGACCCTGATAGGACGCGAAGCCGATCGCAAAGGCAGCGATCCCGACGATCAGGGCGAACCACCAGAACCCGTCGAACTTGCCCACGAGTTCAGCGACGCCCGGGGGTGCTTCCGGCGAGAGTTGCGGGATCTGTGTCAGGGCAGGGGAAGTGGACATGGAGCCTCCGATGATGTTGGTACGAACCGATCGAGTTCTGCCGGTGGTTTCACATACCACTCTTCCCTACGTGCCTATTGCCTGTGGCACACCGTCACTCCAGCTCGCACCCGAACGGCGCCGACGCGCGCGGTGTCAGTTCACGTTCCGAGTACGCAAACGCTCCCGGTTGTCTGCGATTACTGTGCAGCCGCCTACGCTGGTACCGGTAGCAGTCCAAAACCGCGGGAGGTGCACCGCTGATGACATTCGGAAACGACGCACCACAGCCACTTCCCTCGATGCCTGAACCGGCGCCGGAACCTCATGCATTCCAACTGACTTTGATCGGCGAACCTCAAGCAGTCCGGATCCCGGAACGGATATGGCGATCCTGGTTCGAGAACCCCGCGATCGTGGCTCGCTTCGAGTCCAAAAGATACCGGCGGCTCGACGACCAATGCTGGCCATGGACTTCCGGGGTGTCATCAACCGGCTACGGATCCTTCCGCGCAGCAAGCCTGCCAGGCCCCTCGCGTCGGGGAACAGTCCCGGCCCACCTGTTCGCATTTCAGCTCGAATACGGGGTAATTCCACGGTTGGGCTGGTCCAATGCCGACGACGCCGTGCTGTGCCATCAGTGCGACTTCGCTGGCTGTACAAATCCGACTCATCTGCGACTGGGCACCCGTCGCACAAACCGCGGCGAATACGAACTGCGCCGCCGCAACATCGCCAGCCCTCTCGCAGACGTACGCGGACCGGCCGGCCGCACCCGGGCCATCGCTGACGCTGTCCGAGCAGGCCTCGAACGAAACGAAGACAGCACCGAAATCGACCGTCGAATCCATCTCGCAGAACAGGCCGGACTGCCGTTCACACTGTGGTAACACGATGTGCCACAGCGGCCGCCGAAATCGCTATGGTTCACGTGACGGACTCAGCAGCCCACCAGAACCGAGGAGATATTCGATGGACGAAGAAGCGAAAAACCGCGTGCGAAACGAAATCCTAGATCTCGCTGCAGGCCAGGCAACTCTCGACGGCAAAGGCGTGCAGGGTTTTACGAATCTAGCGATGGACAAAATCGAAGACGCCGAAGAAGTGATCAGGAGCGGTGACCCAGATGGCGTTGCGGCCCAACATGTCCAGCTCGCGAGCGTTTACTCGACACTGGCATTGGCCGCATCCAATCAGGCGCTCCTCTTCGAGCGGCTACACAGCTCCGCTCTCAATCAGTAGGTATCCAGCCGAACGCTCATCTCATGTCTGGAGCCCGGGGAGCCCTCGTCTCGTCAATTAACCAGGGAGTCTCCGGCCTGACGATGATCGAGTGCGTCGAGCGTGCTCGACAATGTATGTCCGACGTCAATCGTTCGAAGGCCGAGTCAATTCCTACGCGGGACACGTGCCGCGCCCTCCTCCAGGGCCCCGCATCGTGAGGAGGCAGCCACGCCGGAACCTCCGTTTCGGAAGATGCACGACCAGAAAGGCAATAGCGCAATGAATGTCCCAAATCACGCAACGCACGGCCAGGACGCAAACATCGTGGCACTCGGGTTCACCGGGGCGGACCGCTACAACTTGGTCCGGATCTTCCGAGACGGCGGACCCTCAAACACTGCCGATGCAGTGCTCCTCGACGAATACACGCGACGAGATGCAGAGTCCTTGGCGGCCTACAACAAATTCAAGATCCACCAGAGCAAACAACTTATCGTCGCCGCTCTCATCGGGATAGCGCTGTTACTCAGCGCTCCGTTCGGCATCCACATGATCATGGACCTGATTCAAATCTGATTCACATATGCCGGTGTGGGCACAACCAATTCCCCTCGTAGATGCACCACGCGAGGGGAATTGGCGGGCGTAGGTCGCCCTGGCGTCCAGTGGTCAGAACCCGAGATCCATGACTGCGTTGTTTTGTGCCGGATTGCGTTCGCGCGCATAGATTTCAACCGTGGCCGGGGACTTGTGCCCGGTCTGACGCATGATCGAATGTGTACTTGCGCCATTCGACAGCGATTGTGTGACGAACCCTGCGCGAGGCGAATGCCCACCCAACATCATCACCTCCTCATCGCTGAACCCGGATGCACTGGCCCGCACCCGAATGACGCTGTGAATCGCCGCCCCTGACAACCCGGATTCGCTGATGTTCCCGTGCCGGTCGATCTTCCGGAACAACGGCGCCAACCCATCAACCGGGGAGACACCGTGATCGCGGCACACATGATGAGTGAACGGTTCGGTCCGCGCCAGCTCCGCGATCACCGCGGGCCGGCCTCCCGAATCGAACGCACACACCATCTGATGCCATCGCCGGTACGCGCAGACCGGGCACCGGTGATGATGACCCCGCCCGAACGGCGCCACCTTGGTCTGTCCGACACCGCTCTGGTCCGACTTCGACACCCGCACGCGCAGATGCAGTCCGTCCTCTCGGTGCATCCGGCCATCGGCGAGGACGAGGTTCGCGAGCTCTGATCGCCGGAACGCACCAGCGAAACCAAGAAGCAACAGCGCAGAGTCACGGCGTTCACGAACCTGGTCAACCCAACTACTGCACCCCTCACGAGCAGTCACCAGGATGTGTTCGATGTCGTCGAGCAGCAACGCTTCTCGCTGTCGGCTACGTCGGTTCGGATCGCGCGCAGCTTTGCGTTGCAAACCGGCCAGCGTGGACGCCACCAGCTGACTCGTGCCCGGCGGCGGCAGCTCCGCGGCCTTGTGGAAGAAATTGATCGACGCCACCCACCTGCGCAGAGTCGTCGGTGAGTACGGGCCCATGCCCTCCCGGGGTTCGGAGGCGGCTTCTGCCAGGTACGACGCCACAGTCTCCGCAGCCGCGGGCAAGGCCATGAGTTCGTTCGCTGCGCACCAACGAGCGAACCGATTCCAATCCGAGCGATACGCGCGGGTTGTCGTCGAGGCCTGCGACTGACTGACCGCTTCGACGACGCGGGCCTTCGCTTCGTTGCCCCCTCTCCCCCAGGGCGAGAGCTGTCCGCCAGCCGAAGTGGTGGCGGGGAGGTTCGGAATCGTTGACGGATCCATATCTGGAACCGTAGCGGTGCCCTCTGACCTCACCTACACCGTCAGCGGATCCAGTCAACGACACCCCACGCATCTAGGTTCCACACCAGATGCCCGCCAATTCGATGACGACAGCGGTGGCGGCTCTCTATGGCCGTAGCCTCGCCTTCTGATTCATGTGTGAGTTTCGTCCGACTCCATTGTGAAGTTTTTGGGCGGCCACTCTGTCGGCTTGACGGATTCCGGTTTCACTGCGGTAGCCACCCGACCAGGCTTGGGATCCCAGTCGAAGTAGACGTTCCTCCACTCAACTGGACGATCGAACGATGTAACTTCGCCGGTGAATCTCGACCCGTCGAACGACGTCTGATTGCCGATGAATTTCGCCCAGTGGAACGACGTCTGCTCGCCGGTGAACTCCGCCTCGTCGAACGACGTGTGCTCGCCGGTGAACTCCGCCCAGTGAAACGTCGTCTGCGCGCCGGTCAATTTCGCCCAGTGGAACGACGTGTGCGCGCTGTTGAATTTCGCCCCGTCGAACGTCGTGCGCTCGCTGGTGAACTCCACCCCATCGAACGTCGTGCGCTTGCCGGTGAATATCGCCGTATGGAACGACGTATGTGAGCTGTTGAACGTCGCCCAGTCGAATGTTGTGCTCTCGCTGGTGAATATCGCCCCGTCGAACAATGTGCTTTCACTGGTGAATATCGCTCCGTCGAACGTCGTCCACCCGCTGGTGAACTTCGCTCCGTCGAACGTCGTCCACCCGCTGGTGAACTTCGCTCCGTCGAACGACGTGCGCTCACCGGTGAAGTCCGCTCCGTCGAACAACGTCGTTTTACCGGTGAACTCCGCCTTGCAGAACGACGTGCTCGCTCCGGTGAATTTCGCCCCATCGAACGTCGTTTGCTCGCCTGTGAATTTCGCCTCGTCGAATCTCGTGGTCTTGCCGGTGAACGTCGCCCCGTCGAACGACACTGGGCCCCGGAAGATGGCCCTATTGATGTCGAAATCTTCGAGAACGGCACTGTGGAAGTCGAATACGCGGTCACCCCACGACACGGCCGCCGAAAGTTCAAGGTGGTTCTTGATGACTCGAAGAATGGTTGCGCGGACTTCGCGGTCGTTCTGACGGTACTCAAAATGCTTCTCCACCTGCCCGCTAACCGTCCTCCCTCCAGGGATGAACTGATGGGTGGTGACAGTCGTTCTAGTTTGGTGGTTCTCGGTGGCCTCGGGGTCGTACGGCAATCGAAGGTAGCCGCACAGCACGTCGACGCAGGTTTGCACTTCGGCTGGATCGTTTGCGGCATGCCAGTCGTCGGCGAGAGCAGCCATCGCGTAGACGCCGGCGATCCGCACGGCCGCGGATGTATGTGCGAGTTGCGCGGCGGCGTCGGTGAATCTGTCGCGACGTTCGCGCCGGAGAGTCGCATCGTGTTGCTTGATGCTGAGTGCGTAGGCCTGTGCAGTGATGCGTTGCGTCTCGGCTGCCGTTTTCTGGTTCTGGTCGGCGGTGTGTTGTCGCCGATACGCCAGATAGGCGGCACCGCCCGCAACGGTGAGCGCGACCAAGGCGACTGTGACGCGGGAGGCCTCGAACCACTGTCCGTCGCCGAGTTCGTGGGTCCAGATCCGCCACCATGACCCTTCGCCGCCGATCAACCGGACAAAGATCGTCATCACGGCGAAAACCAAGCCAGCGGTCAGCCCGATCCCGAGACTTGTGAAAACGATCAGGCGGCGCCCGTCCTTCTTGTCCAGCCAGCGCACCCTGGGCGCCGCCGGAATTGTTTCGTCTGAGCCGTCGCTTCTGCGAGGTTTCACTGACGGTCCGCTGCTCTCGGAGTCCCGCGAGGATTCTGGTGAATGCATCGTGTCTGAGCTGGGGTTCGCGGAAGGACCGTGCGTGGCAGTCGGTGGGATCATGAGGAATTCATACCGTGTCGGGGGGTGCTGCGGTTCGCATCGCCACCGCAATGTCAGCCGACCCCGTTGCTCGCTGGGCGTGGTTGCGCAAGGGGACTGTCCTACCCGCCGGCGCCCAGGGCTGCATGCCCCCGGCCGAATGGTCGAAGGCATACAGCGGCGGCCTAGATCGAGCACAAGGTGAACAAGTGCAATGCGGACCGAGCCACCGCGTGACGATCGTTGAGGTCAACGGGCCACTCCCCCACCTTCTGCTCCTCATTTCGGGAGCGGTCGGTCACATAGAACACCAGAAAACCGCCTTCGCTGGTGGTGACCCCGGCGACTCGGGCACGCAGGTGATCGGCGTTCCACACAAGGGATCCGTTCACGAGCAGCGACATCTCATCGTGGTTGATCCTCATTTGTTTGTCGTAGTCCGAATCCGATTGCACCGGAGCATTCGCAACATTGACCATCTGAACCCGATGACCTTCGCTGAACGGGAAGGGAACCGCGTCGCGGTCGTAGAACAGCGGCCGCAAGGTTGCCGTGCCGTCGACTACCGCCGGGCTCGACGTACGAAGGACGTGTTCGTGTGGACGGACAACAGTCACCAGCGTTTCGGGCCGGAGATACACAGTCACCAGTGATGCTCCCGCTTCGTCTAGTAGGTCGAGTTCGGTAGACCACCGGTCGATCGCTTTCACCGCCTTCACGGTCGGTTCGGTGACGTTGCCGTCGGCGTCCTTCATGCGGACAACGTCGCAGGCCCGGAGATCGGATGCAGCGAGGATCTCGCTGCCGTCGGTGCGGGAGATTTGGCGTGGCTGTTCTGTTGTCATGGCAACAGTCGACCAAGGCGTTGTCGAAAGTGCGGCACCGTGAGATGGGCGACTGGTGTTGTTGGCGTGTGCAGGCCGCGTGTTCAGGCTCTCAGCGTCGTTGTCAGCGGCCCTGTAGAGCGACGAATCGCTTGCAGGTAGGGGTAAGGGCTCCCCGGGCGACATTCGGCCGTTCCTGGGATTTCGGCCATTTTCACAGAAAAACACGCTCACCTGGCCCTTCGGGGCTTGAACTGCGGTAATGGATATTATCGTTGGTCAGAACGCAAAGTCACCGGGTCAAACGTGAGTGAGGCAAAGAACCCCCCAATTTCGAGAAACTTCACTTCTTGGCCAACGGAGACCGGAAACGGTTGTCTGCGAAATCAGAGCGCAAAATTGCAGGTCACCGTACTTCTCATGCTGGCTGAGCCTGCCAATCTTGTCGTCCACTCTGCGCATCGTGCCTGGCAAGCAAACTGTCGGACGTTAGGCCGTGGAAGCTGGCCTCCCCACGCCGTTCGGCGATGTCAATCGCAGTGCCACTATGCCGCCGACGTGCGCTGGGGCTGCGATACCAAGCAGGCCCCGAACTAGCCTCGAATCTGCCCGTGTACGCAGGACAGATGGCGTCGTTTCCATCGGTCAACAGCGCTGGCGTCGACGATGCTGACAGGGCGATGCACCGGAACCCTCGTCCGTAACGTCAGGCCTGAGTCGAATCCAGCCATCCCGAGGAGCACCAATGCCACCAGAGAGTCACCGCCCCAGAATTACGTACCGGAATGAGAAGCAAGCGCAGATCGTCGGGATTGGCTACTTGTCTTTCGGGCTCATCGCTCTGATCGGTGTTGTGCTGTTGCTGATCATTCCGGCTGTGTGGTCCATCGTGATCCTGGCAATAGGTGTTGGCGGTGTTGTCGGCCTCTTCCTGATCACTCCCCCATCAGACAAGGCGCCTCACGACTGACCGGTCCGCATCGGACCAACCCGGGATCGGAAGCTTCCGATCGACAGCGCACCCCTCCCCTCCCCTGATTCGACCCTGCGGCCAGCTCGAGCACGACGAGCTGGCCGTTTTCCATTTTCGATCCACTGTTTGCTCGCGGGCGGGAAATTGCGCGCCAATCACCGCAGGTCACAGGCATAGCGCCCCTCAGATGGCCATGGACAGCCATTCGGGCCCCCTCCTAGGTATCTACCGCAGCGAGGGGGCCTGTCCGGCCTCCGTCGATGCTGGGGTGCATTGCCGCGATTTGACGATTTTCCGGGGTCGCAAATTCGCGAAATCGTATGGCCTGGATCACAATTGGCCAAATCGGCCCGGGGTCAGACTGACGTCCGGAGTGTCTCTTCAGGTGGCTCGGAATCAGGAATATCGGACGCCAGCGCGCTCAGGAAACGGCTGACTGGATTGGGGCCGGACGTGCATCTGACGACCTCCAACACAGGTACTGCCCGCCAAACTTGGTTCGAAAACTCGGTCGATCCCGCTCCGGCGCTCGTCAGTGGCCGAATCCACCCCACCAGTTGCGGGTACACCATCCCGTCTCCAAACGCGTGCCTGCTGCGCCCTCCCCTCAAGTGGACGTAGGCCTCCTTCTGGAAGATTCCTCAGTCGTTGGCGTCCGCGTCTGCTGTACGAATCGTGAAGGTGGAGCTGACGAGAACTGCCCTAGGCAGGCTTCGGAGACAGCAAATGGGCGTCCGCGCTGGTGCCATCCAAGGGGACGCTCTAGCCATCGAGATTCTGTGATCGCAATCGAGGTGGCCTCCTGTCCGCGGCAGATATGCCAGTCTGACGACACGAACCCTCCTATGGATAGAACAAATGGATATACGAGTGGGAGCCGGTATTCGACAGTGGATTCCCTATGCGGTGCCTGAAACGATCGCATCGCCTCCCTCATTGGACAATGGTGAAGCGCCTCGATCGTTCGCAACTGCCGGATGACTGTCAGCTTCTTCTCGTCGTGTGCACTTCAGTCGACTGGCGGAACCAACGAGTTGATCGGTGAAGATTATGAAGTTTCCCGCTGAGAGTTTGACCTCAACGGTAACCTCGTTGTTCGGGCGCGGACCGCGTTCTGGGGCAAGAATAGGTTCCGGAAGAACGGGCAATTATCGAAGAATCCATCTCTGACTCTCCCTATCGACGTCCTGGTGCTGACCCGAAAACGGCGGGCAGAGGGAAGGTGTGTCGGTTCGAAGGTGCGAATATTGGAAGCCCAGGGCGGCTGGGAGTCTTCAACATGTGACTCATTTTGTGAGCCAAAATATGCATCTAACTGCGAGAATGATCAAGGAAAGTATTGTATGTACGGGTATCAAAGCTAGTCTGTGTCAACTGTGCGTAGCGTTGTTACTGGCAGAACTGTGTGGTTAGTAACATATTGCTCACACTATCTATGCAGCTGTGTTGTGCAATCTGTGTATATACGTGGCGGCTGGTTAGAACTGACATTGTGTGTGGCACTGTGATTACATATGACACGGTAACTCTGTGTTGCATGTGTGAGCTATGTAAGCATTAATATCCATGTAATATGTTTTTTAGGTGTAATACGGCTCATCTTTGTACTGCGTGTTACAACGCATGACTGTGTACAACGTGGGAGCAAGAGTAATCGGGTAGTCAGCACACCCTTTGGATCACTTGATGCACCAATTGTTAGTGCAAGCAACATGACACTTTGTATACAGGTGGCATGTGCTGCGCTGGTAACACATGGTTCATTGTCTATGCGTGTCATATGTCATGACTGTGGAGGATGGGCCACCCGCACTACACAGTCACACATCAGTGCACGGATGTACTGTGCGAGCAATGGTCCATGGGTTATAGTTACTGCACTGTGCACCACAGCTTGCACATGTAACACGGTCCAGCAAGACAGTCATTGTGGCACTGCACATATGGCTTCTACTGCGTCCACTGGTTACGCAGCCAAGCATGTAGACACTAAGATCAAAGTTGACACTAGGTACCCGTAGGGGACAGGCCACACAGCACGTCAGGTACTCACTGATCAGCTTGTATCGCCAGATCACACGGAGACCCAGTGAACGCACTACCTGCAACACAACACGTACTGCACGCCTAGTCATAGGTACACAGGAACCACGGCTTATATGCTGTGACAACACAACAGCCGGTTCGACCCGATGTCGCCTCACTGAAATCAGGCATCGAGTGCGGGCCACTACAGAGAGGGTGTGCGATGGCCGATTTAGGCGAAAGCCGCGCCGACTACCGTGCGAAGACAGTTGCGACCTTGTGCTCCAAAGGTGGAGTAGGGAAGAGCACTCTAGCTGCGCAGATCATCTCCGACGCCTCCAGGCTCGGACTGAAAGTTCTCGGTATCGATCTTGACCCCAACGGCACCTTGTCTCGACTGACAGGCACGGTCTCTCCGGTAGGGGAGTTGTCGATCGGCGACGTCCTAGTGGGCGCTGCAAGGCCGCAGCAGGTGGCCCGAGTCCCAGTGGACTGGCAGCCCGACATTGCCTTCGATCGTCCGTGGATACAGGGCGGTCCGCTCCTGCCCGGAGGTGCGGTCCACATCCTGCCGGCACCGGACCGCGGCCTTGAAGTGACGACATCGAGGTCTGGAACCGACGCGGAGCAGGCTCTCCTCGAAGCGCTCGCAGTATCGGAAATCGGTGAGCATTACGACCTGATCGTCGTGGATCCGCCCGCCAGCACATCGTCGACCCTCTATTTGGCGTTGTACGCCTCCGAACACCTGGTGTTCCCGCTGCAGACCGAATCGGCCGCTCTTTCCGGACTCACACTTACGGTGGAATCTGCGATCAAGTTCAGCAGTCTTTCCCGTCGGCGGGTGAACGGTATCGGGGTTGTTGCGACGATGCTCGATCGCACCACCGAACACACGTTGACCCTCGCAGCAGCGCAGGAGTGGATGGACGAGCGATTCAAGGGGCAAATCGGCGTTCTCAATCCGCAGATCCCACGTCGAACCATCGTGTCAGAAGCAGGGTCGTCGATGGTTCCTGTCTCTCGCCTCGTAACAGGCAAGCTGAAGAACGCAGACATCGCCTCCCGTTACGCCGCAGTGGCTTTGGCAGTCGTCGCAGCGGTGACACCGGAGCGCCTCGAAGCGATTTTCGACGCAATCGAGAAGGAAGATCTTCCCGAGGAGATCGCGGACATCATCTACGCGGCTCTCGAAAGTCGCGCTGAGACAGTCAATACCGGACAAGAAAACTAGGAAGGGGACCACCGATGTCGCAACGACCTAGGCGTGACCCACTCAAGATGGCGCGGGCTGCATCCGGCGGGACCAGCCTCGCAGCGTTCACCGAAGAACCGTCGGTGCCAAACCCCACTGAGGACACCCAGTCCGAGGTGAGCCCTCTGCCCGCGGCGTCACCGGTGGTCACTCCTGACGACGACAACGACTACGGCGATTTTGAGGACCCCGCAGACGACGCGCCGGCCCCGACGCCACGAAGGTCGACAGGCAAGCGGAAAGACACCATCAGGACGAAGACGTTCCCGATGCTGCAAACCACCGTTGACGCTGTTTCGGAATCCTCCTTGGCCTGGCACATCGCAGACCCAACGCGGATGCAGCACTTCGGTGGAACAGCATCTGAAACAGCGTTCGTTCAGGCACTTCTCCTGTTCGCCGTCGATCGCATTTCGAAGAACCAGAAGGACGCCGACCGATTGCTCCGCTACTTCCCAGAGAACGCGCGAGTTCGCAACCGGTAGCGAGTGACCCGATCGCCACCTAGTTGGGGCCGTACAAGTAGCCACTTGTACGGCCCCAACCCTGTTTCCAGCGTCTTCCCAGCTCAGGACGATGGAGGGACACGTCACGCATACATGTGCCGCATCACCGGAACTGGGCATGTTTACATGCTCTACATCGGAGATGAACACATCTACACCTGACGGGAACTGCCCATGATCACTTTGAGGTTGCATCGCGACGCACGAGCCCTCCTGGACGAGGTCGCCGAACGAACCGACCGCCCCCTGGGATGGATACTCGGGGAAGCGACTATCACCGCCATGGTGGATGTCGCCGGCGCTGCTGACATCGAAGCAGCCCGAGCAGTACTGGCCCCCCACCTACCGAGCCCCGACAAAACCCACACCAGTCGAATGACCACCACTCTTTCCAAACACTGCGAGTCTGTTGTCGGTCTTCTCCTGACCCACCAGGGTGGGGGACTGGCGTCGACATCCGCCATCGTTCGTGCAGCGTGGGGACACTGGATTTCTACTGCGACCGTCGACGAAATCGCCGAACACCTCGGCGTAGTAAGGCCCCGAGCACAGATCGCAATGGGCACCGGTGCAGCATGAGCCGCCGACAATCCTTGACCGTCGCAGGCTCAGCACTCCTACTCGCAGCACGATGCTCGCCGGACACCAACTTCGACTCCACGGCCGCCACCGAACTGCTACCGGACCGTTTGCGATACACCCAACTGGGGCCGGACTCGGATGTGGTGAGCCCCCAACAGGCATGGAAAGAGCTGGTCGAGGCGGGGAGGGTCACCGGGACCTTCGACGACTGGCACTTGACTGAAACATTCGAGGAAGGTGCCGAAAATGGTCGACGCCCGTAGGCACGACACTTCGCCGGCCAAGGCAACACGAGCTCGCGGCCGGACCGGATTCTTCGTCCCGATGGTCAAGGATTTTTGGAAGGACCTCGCAGCACTCGGCTGCAACCTGTCGGAGATCGGCTACTTCACCATGATTTCCACCAGCAAGGCGACTTCGCCCATTGGCAGCTTGTACATGCGCCACGAATGGGCAGACCTCGAAGGCACGAACCTGGACCATGCAGAGCGCACTCTCGAACAACTCGAGAAACGCGGCCTGATAGCCCGCGATGGGTACTACATCCTCGTCGTGGCCTGGATTCGCCAGTACGCCTTCAACAACCCCAAATACCTGCGCGCCGGGTTGTATCCCCTTCAGAACGAGATCGACAGCCCATTCTTGCGGTTCGTATTCGGCACACAACTACTACAGCTCAGACTCTGCGACCTCGACAAGACGAAAGCCGCAAACCTGCATGAAAGTGCATCCCTCCTGTGGGCCGAAATCACGGGATCCGCACTTCCACCTGCTGACGCAATGGACGGCGACATAGACCAGCCGAACGACTACATGGTCACGGCGCTGAGCAACATGCCCGGGATCGAATTAGCCGTGACAGAACTCGACCGGCGGACCTGGTGTGTAGTGCAGGCCGAGCTACACCGACCACTGCAACAGGCGCTCGGGAAGCATCGCAAAGTGACTCAGATTCAACCGCGCGCCAGCAATCACTAAGGCTGGGACTCACGTTCGCGATGTAAGCCCATCCTTTACCTAAATCAGGCCCCATGCCTTCGTCGACGAAGGCATGGGGCCTGATCGGTTGGATGTCGTCCGCTCCGCAGGGAGTAGGGGCACTAAAGGTGTTGAGGCCAGACTTCAAGTTCCCCTCCGGACGAGCGAGAATCGGCTTCAAAACCTGTGGATACCGCACGGGATACCCTATCCATTTCGCTGTCTTCGGATACCCCTACGGATAGATCAACGGATAGGGTATCCACATTTAAACTCGCTGGTCAGAGCCGTGGTGGATAGGGTATCCGCTGGGGTATTGGATAGTCGCACGTGCGCGCGCACGCGCGCGCACGAACAAGACCACAACAAAACCCCACCTCCCTACGGTCGGTGGGGGTGCAGGGGGAGGGTTTCACTCGAGTTGACGGCCTCGCCGCTTCGCGCCGAGACCCCGATGCGCAAGCGCATCCCCGGATGAACTTCTACGGGCGGCCATGAATAGGTTCCGAGCGGAATCGCCGCTGAGAGGCCTTGTGGGCCATTTGTCGGCGGAATGCGACCACGGACCGCGAGTACGCCTCGGCGCAGCTTCTGTGAGGCGCTCAGTGGCGGCTTTGTGTGTCCTGGATGCCGTCCGAGGATCCGGTAAGCAGCGCGAGCACGTGCCGCACACCGGAAACGGTGCTCCTAGCGTTGGCGATCGGAAAACCAACACGACTTCAGCCCGACCGGGAGGGACCATGGCGAACTTGGACGAGGCGGAACTCGCAGCATCGATCGTCGCCGCATTCGAGGCTCGACCGGAATTGATCGAACGACTCGCAGACGCGGTGGCCGGCCGAATCGCTGAGGCGCTCGCAGCTGGCGACTCTGCTCGAACCTCACACCGCGCAGAATCGACGTGGCAAACAGACGAGACGCGCGTCGAAACATTGCTTGAGTGGGTCAACACGTCGCCGAGGAAACTCATCGACGGCGACCGACATGCGTGGGCATCCGCGATTGTCGGGGCCAGCGGAGCGAGTGATCCCCGCGAAGTGTTGGAATGGGCACTCGGCAACGATTGTGCAACCTCTCACTGGAGAAGCCGAGAAGCGCCGATTCCCGCGCCACACCCGACACGGTCGGGGGCTCCGAAAGCGGGGCCGTACTCGCAGATGCTTGCTGAATTCAGACTTGCCGAGTCCGAGAGCGGTGCAGTCATAGTCGCTGGCATCGACCGTTTGATCAGCGCAGTGATAAACACCGTACGGACATATGGGGTGGTGGGAGATGTGACCCCGACGACAGCGTGGCGGCGAAACGCTATGGCTGTGCTTCGAATTCGAGATGTCGAGGAAGCTTCCGGGGCGATCTCATGGGCGATGAAGCATAAGCCGCATTGGAAGTCGAATATCCAGGGCATGCCAACCGAACGAACATTCCAAAAGTTGTACGCCGACTATCGAACTGCAGGTGCCGGTTTCGACCCTGTGCGTGACGGTGGGGAACATGCCGAGGCGATCAAGGAGTTGAGTCGCGGCTGGTCGTGCTATCTGGGCAAACTGCTCAAGAACGGGGAAGTTCCCGTTCGGGGGGTGACGTATCGCCGGATCTGGGAGGTGTTGACGGGATCGGACGGCGGCGCCTCCGTGCCTGTGGCAGATGTGAAGGCAGTCATCTTGTGGATACTCGCACCTGACGCCGGACGCGCACGATTCTACGTACAAGGCGACGACTTTCCCTCGATCGAGAAGATCCGAAAGGCGATGGTGGACATGGCATCAGGATCGATCCGAACACGAAACGGTATTGGGGCAGGTGTGAACGAGACGAATACGCTCGCGGGTGACAGTGTCGCGGCCGTGGGATCCACCACGGTGACCGTGCGGGGAATCTGATGGCAAAAACGAGAGCTAACACTGTGGTCAGGGTGAAGTGTCGCCAGTGCGGAGAGGAAGTTCTGCGCATGAGTGAAATGCCAGGTCAACCGACTGGTTGGCAGTCGAACGTCACATGCACTCGCTGTCGCGGAGAGGACTACGAGCAGACATGGGATCGCGAACTCGAAGGCCAAGCCCGCGGTCGACTGTTGCGCAGGATCGCCGAGTTCGATGCGACTGCAGGTTACGAAGCGGCGACGTTGGGTGACCCGGACGTTCGAAATACCCGGTGGGGCCGCACAGCATGCGAAGCGGTCGCCGCTTGTGAACTTGATGATCGAGCGCGAGCTGGGCTGATGTTCTTCGGACCCACAGGAATCGGCAAGACCTTCGCAGGGTTCGCTGTCTGCAATGCGGTCGCTGAAAAGTTTGGTGCCGACCAGGTGCGATTTGTGTCGGAGGAAGCGCTTCTCGGCGGTGACGTTGCACCGTGGGAACTGCGAGGACGATTGCAGGCTTGGTTGCGAGGAGCGTCGGTGATCCTCATAGATGACATCGGCGTCGCCACCAGGCGCTCAGATCAGATTCAGTCCGCCTGGAAGGAACTGTGCGGTCAGATCGCAGGTCACCAGGGGCCGTTGATCATCGTGGGAACAACGAACAGACAAGGTTGGGACGGTGATGTAGGTCTGGCTGCGTGGATGGGCGCTCAGTCGACATCGCGCCTTCGCCAGTGGACCGAAGACTGCACAACTGGCTGGGTAGATCGCAGGACGGACACTGTTCACGAGCGGTGGCGCGACCAGTTGACCAGAACACCGGAACAGTGACAGTCACTATGGTGGGCGAACGATTTTCAGGAGGTGAACGTCGATGAGTGAAAATGCGGGCTCCGGGCGCAACGATTCGTTTGGGGGTGGATCCGACAACCCGTGGGATGACCGGGCGCTCGACGACCAGGTTGGGCCCGGAGAGGCTGAGCCGCAGGCGGACAACACTCAGTGGGCGGAGTCAGCGGCGCCGGCGTCGGTCACGGCTGTCCGACGACCTCTGCGGCCGGCCGGCGCCGGGAATCCGACGAAGGCTGGTGGACAACGGCCGGTTTCGGCAGCGGAGCCCCGTCGCCGAGAGGATTCACCGAAGTCGGAGAAGCGTCGCGGGCGATGGCTGACGATGCTGCGTGGCCGCACCGCAGCGACTGGCCCCGGCGACGATGTG
Organism: Rhodococcus sp. D-46; assembly: GCF_011290655.1. Classification (NCBI taxonomy): domain Bacteria; kingdom Bacillati; phylum Actinomycetota; class Actinomycetes; order Mycobacteriales; family Nocardiaceae; genus Rhodococcus; species Rhodococcus sp. D-46. The sequence continues at coordinate 38,662 of NZ_JAANTF010000014.1, forward strand.
GCACTGGCGAAGTCAATCCGGCGACCGCTGAACGAGCCGAAGAACATTGCCTTCATCAACGAGGGTGGAGGGACAGGGAAGACGACAACCGCCGTGCTTCTCGGGCTGTTGTTGGCTTCGCTCCGGAACGGTCCGATCGTTGCCGTCGACGCATCACCCGGCTGTGGTGACTTGGGAAACAGAGTTCCCGAGTCGAAAAGACCTGCGGGAAACGTACGTAGCGTCGTCGAAGGCATCGGGCGGATCCGGACACTCGATGATCTGCGAGCCCACATGAACCGGGTGGCCGGTGGCTTGGACGTCCTTGCGGCCGACGCATCGACGTCGGCGGAGGCTGTTTTCACGAGCACGGACTACGTAAGGTTGACCGAGATACTTCGCGAGCATTACGAGGTGACGATCACCGACTGCGCCGCCGGCATGGTTTCCGATGTCGTGGAAGCTGTCCTCGATGATGCGGATCTCGTGGTGATCGTGTCCGAGGGTGGGGATGGGGTTCGGTCGTCGACTTGGACGGCTAACCGCATGATGGACCGGGCCGAGGCCAAGCCGAAGTACAAACGACTACTCGATGATGCTGTGGTGGTGGTCAATTCGAGGCACGACCGGACGAAAACCAATACAGCGAAGATCATGGACTTCTATCGAAATATCGTCAGGGCTGTCGTTGAGGTGCCGTTCGATCAGCACCTGGAAGGCGGGGACATCATTGTTTTGGACAAGTTGTCAAAGAACACTCGCACTCAGCTGCTTCGATTCGGTGATGCGGTTATCTCGAGTGACGGGTTCAATCAGTGATGCTGAGAGCCGAAGTCAGCTTTGTGAGGTTGGCCCACACTGTGTAGGGGATGCCGGTGTCGTCGACTGCTGTGAATGGTCGACCGGTTCCGGAGCGGGCGAGTAGCTGATCAGGGTATTGCATCGCGAATTCGGTGATTGACGGTTCTGCGGCCTTGATGATGTGAGCCGTTTTGTCGGTGGATCGTGTAATTGATAGACCTGCAAGAAGTTTGGACATTGTGGATGGGCCGCGATCAGTGGCCAAGACCAACAGGATCGACGGCACGGTGAGGCCGAACTCCGCGCAGCACTCTGCAATTGGCTTTGTCGGAGTGATGATTGTGACCCAGGTTAGAAGTGAGTTACTGCCGGATGTGGTGGTCATGATTTTGATTGTGGTGTGGGTGGTTCTGGTGTGTGGCACGACGCAGAGTGCCGCATGACCGGAAGTGCGTCTCGCAGAATTGAAATCGAGGCGCGGAATGGTCCGTGACCACGACCGCAGTAGGGAGCGTGTTGACGTGCAACTGAGCTTGGCCCAGCGAGCGCGTCTGCGGGATGCAGCGGACCGGTTGGCGTCAGTTGGTGTGTGTACTCCTGCGATGGATTCTGCTCGTAAACGCAATGTTCGAGATGAATCGTCGTGGCCGCCCCGTCTGTCTCTGCAACTCCTCGTTGACGTACGCGCGCACGCCGATGCGTTGCCGGCGCTGGGAGTAATCGTTGAGAGCTTGCCAGATCTACCTGCCGGCGCACCGGGGGCAGGTGAGTCGGCGCCAGGGGGCGGAGTGCGACACAGCGGCCGTGACGAGGAATCAGCGGAGCAGTCGGTGCAGGACAGTGACTGGCCGTGGGGGAGTGGGACACGAGTCGCGGCGCCATCGTCCAGAGAGCCGAAGTCTCAGCAAGCGGTTGTGTCCTCACTGGTGGCGTCGACAGTCTCGTGGGGGAGTGGTACGCGAGTTGCGGCGGCTCCGACCGTTGCGGAATCGTTCGCAGCAGTGGGTGTTGAACTCGCGATCCCTCATATTGAGGACAACAGGTCAGCAGCAGCGGTTCTCGCGGAGAAGGGTTCCGGTGAACCGCTGTTATTCGATGGACTGCTCGATTCTCTGCGGGGAGTTCCTGTCGACGATCTTGACGGGGTTGGTGAGACGACGAACGAAAAGATGGTGGCTGGCGGAGTTTCGAGTGTGTTCGACCTGCTGATGCGGGTGCCCCTCCGCTACGTAGACCGAACGCAGTTGGCCCCTCTGGAGACACTGGTCGCCGGGACAAAGCAGGTGACGTTCGTTGCACGAGTCCTCGGAATGAAAACGGACTGGGAGAAGCGTTACGTCCGATTCACGCTCGGCGACCATCGTACGAACATCTCAGCGATGTTCTTCCATGCCATGTGGATGGGCCAGCGGTTCCACCGTGGTGACGTGTTGATCGTGCAGGGTGATCTCGGCGAGTTCAACGGAGCGTTGTCAATGACCTCTCCGCTACTCGAACTGATGTCGGATTCCACGGCCCCGCTGTTGGCGATTTACCCACAGTCGCAGAAGCATTCGGTAGACACTTGGATGTTGCGACGGGCGGCGGTTGACGCGTTGCGGCGTATCCCGGCGCTCGACGATCCGATCCCGGCTCCACTGTTGGTTAGGCGGAAGCTACCAACGCGGTTGGCTGCGCTGCGGTCGGTGCATGTCCCGGAGTCGAAAGCTGACGCGGACCTGGGAAGAAATCGGCTTGCCTACGACGAGCTGTTGAGACTGCAACTCGCGCTCGGCGTACTCCGAAATGCGCAGGCCGCGGAACCGGGTGTGACGCACACACCGACTGGGAAACTCGTAGATCCTTGGCTGGCTGGCCTTCCGTACACGCCGACGGGTGCGCAGTCTCGAGCAATCGGTCAGATTCGCAAAGACATGGTCGCTGCCCGGCCGATGAACCGGCTGCTTCAAGGCGACGTTGGTGCAGGAAAGACGCTGGTACTTGCGGCAACTGCACTGATGGCCATTGAGGGTGGCTACCAGGCAGTGCTGATGGCGCCGACTGAGATACTCGCGCGCCAGCACTTCGAGGAGATGGCCGAGGTGCTGCGTCCGTTGGGTGTGACAGTGGATCTGCTGGTGTCGCGGGGACTTCCCCGTCCGCGGAAAAATGTGCTCGCAGACCTCGCGGGCGGGCATGTGAACTTGCTGGTGGGAACGCATTCTGTGCTGTCGGATCCGGTTGTGTTCGCGAACCTTGGTGTGGCATTGATCGATGAACAACACCGTTTCGGTGTGGATCAACGTGCAGTGCTGGCCACGAAGGGCCCGGGTGGGTCGACGCCGGATATTTTGCAAGCCACAGCGACTCCTATACCTCGGACTGCCGCGATCACGACCTACGGTGACGTGGAGCTGTCGATCCTTGATGAGAAGCCGCCGGGTCGAACCCCGACAGTGACGACGTGGCTGGAATCCGCGACGACGGACGACCCGAATTCTCCGGTGTGGAAATCGATCCGTAGCGAGATCAGTCAGGGGAGACAAGCGTTCGTGGTGTGCCCGTTGGTCAAAGTCTCCGGTCAGGACTCGGAAACTAAGATGGCGGCAGCAGCCGAAGACACTTGCGTCGCACTTGAGGCCGGCGCATTGGCAGGCTTGCGGATCGGTTTGGCTACTGGGAAGCAGAAGCCGGACGTGCGGCGAGAAATGATGCGCGCGTTCAAGGAACGCGAACTCGACGTACTTGTTGCGACAACCGTGATCGAGGTCGGTGTTTCGGTTCCGAATGCGACTGTGATCGCGATCTTGGATGCCACGAAATTTGGGCTGGCCCAGCTTCATCAGCTGCGTGGCCGAGTCGGACGTGGACGCTGGCCCGGCCACTGCTGGCTTGTCGGACAGACCAATAGCGAGGACGGTGTGGCGCGTATGGATGCGATGTGCGAGACCGACGACGGCTTTGTACTCGCCGATCGCGATCTGCAGATCCGCGGGCCTGGCTCCCTGACCGGTTCAGCACAGGCAGGGCGAGATGCTGGGCTGTTGGTTGCGGACCTGATCGATGATGCTCGCATCCATCTCGCAGCGCGGGCGGATGCCCACGACATCTTGGCTCGTGACCCACACTTGCACCGCAGTCAGCTGATGAAACGCGAAGTTGAGGCTGCTCTCGGCGACGATGCGCACTACCTGACGAAGAGCTGATTGGCAGTTCCGCTCGCGCCGCTAAGCAACCTCCGGTGGGAGAGATTCGTGTCCGGCCGAGATGGTCGGTGCCGCAGGCTCGTGCGCCGGCAGACAGAGTCGAGTCACGAGGAAGTCTGTTCGAACAGGAGGGTGAAATGGAAAGCAATAAAAGAAGTTTCGAAGTTTCGGTGACAGTGACGGTGCGCGCAACTGTCGATGGGGCTTTGGTGCCGGGATCGTTGCCGAAGTTGATCCAGCGGTGGCCGGCGGACCTGTTCGACGAGCTTCGCCGTGAATGGGTTTCTCAGACTGGATTGTCCGTCGAGCAGTTCGATGAAGCGGACGCGGTCGTGATGAGTGAGAGGGATCCGTCAGGTATTCCGAGCGTGCTGTGAGCAGGTGGTATGCGTGGGTGGTCGGACTCTGCTGACGCCACGGCGTATCCGCGGAGCCGCGTTGATGCCGCACGTGTTCGTGCGGGGCGAGATGGTGAACCGCATCTACCCCACACGACAAAGGGAGCAAGGCGATGGGTATCACGACGAACGACTACGCCGGCCTGGTCGATGAGCAGTCGATCCCAGCGGTCGGCCCGTATATGGCACAGTCCGTTTCGATCGAGGCTTTCCACGACTGGATCGTCGCTTCCACCGATGCTGCTGTTTTTGAAGTCATCGACGGTCGTGAACACGCCGCGCAAGTCGCGACGCTACTGACCGGACGTATCGGGAACGGCTACGGCGCAGCGTCAGGGACAGTGTTCGTCGCCCATCTCAGAGCGATGTATGCGGTGAAGGGCACAATCGTCGGGGTCAACGAGTGGTCGGTGCAGTTCGCCGACGAGCGTGGGAACCTGCATGTCCTCCCGATCATGGCAGTACGCGGCCTGATCGTGGAGTGAGTTCTACAGGCACCGGCAAGAGAAGACAATGGCGGCCAGGTAGACCAACCTCAACCTGTGAGCATTCGAGCTCCGATTTGGGTTGCCGCTTTCTCTGCGCTCTCACGACTAGGTGTTATCGCGGTTGAGCCCGTGGTCCGCCCGGACGTGGAAACGGCCAATTCATCACGGCGTCGCGGCGGGAAGCGAGCACTTGCGCGAGGTGATCGTTGTCTGGGTGGCGCGCTGAAGCCGCAGCAGCCAGGAGGAACCACCGAACATCAAGCGCCGCGGGCTCGTATCCGGTTTGACCTTGTAAGTACGCGCCGATGATCATTGCGCAGTGTTCGGCTTCAAATGCTGTGAGTTGAACGAGTGCGGTGTTGGACGGAAGATCGACGTTGACCAATTCTTGATACTCGTCGGGATCCTGACCGTGATCCTTGTAGTCAGGCGTCCTCGCCAGAGGTGCTCGTTGGTCCTGGTGGCTGGTTCCGTACTTGGAAGAGTCTGCGCTGCCATCGAATCCGCTGTGGCCGCCGACAGCGCCGCTACCACTGATTGCGGCGTCTTTATCTCCTCCGCCGGTCAGCCAATCGGGCTGTCCTTCTTGAGCTTGATCGCGGCGATTGAGAGTGGCCGGAAGCCTCACGAAAACCTGCCACGCGAGAAGAAAGAGCGCGATGACGCCGATGATACCGAGGACGAGGGTCATGGTTATCTCACTTTCCAATGCTCTGCGCCGTTGACGGTGGCGGCGACGGGCAACAGGACATCGCGCGGATTGAGTTGTGGTCCAGCTCCGATCTCAGTCACTATCGCTAGGTCTGAAGCACATCGCATTGCCGGATTCCGATCTGGACGAGCTACTCCGGCGGTATTCCTTTGCTGCAATTCGATGATTGTCCCTTGCCTTCGGTGGCCACAGGTGATGAACGCCGCGCTGCAACGCATTCCAAGTGCTCGGACGCTGAAGCGACGTCTCTTCGTTCGCGGCGCGTGTGATTCGAGCTAGCTTCGTCCAGCGAACAGGCGCGATGCCAGCGGGGCAGCGCCGAGGAGACCCAAGAACAGTACGACCAAGGCGAAGATCAGGCCGAATTGCCACGGTTCCATTGTGTCGGAAAGGAACAGCCACCCGATCAGCGTTCCGATCGCGAAGCCGATCCCGCCAATCCCCGCGACGACTGTCAGAATTTTGGTGACTTCTTTGCTCATGTCTGTCATCCTCTCGTAGTTGGTTCCGGTCAGTGTGCCCTGATGGTCCGACATGGCCCGCGGTGTCGACGAGATCAGAACGAGGCGCGAGATTTCATGGGGCTTAGGCGAGTCGATGTGATTCTGGTGGACGGCTGGCTGGTTCGACGCAAAGGCGCCGAAGGCGTTGTGGCGGGGTCACTAATTGCTGTGACCGAGGGAAAACCCGCTGATGCCCACGATCGGGCGAGCGAGAGCTGGGAACAATTGTGTTCCGTCAGCACGCACGGGCGAACCATTGACGTGCATGTGGAGGATGTTGGTCAGTGCCGCTCGAAGCCCGTGCTCGATGGATCGAGTCTTGCATCGGCGCCTCGACAGAGGAGCGAAGGCGACAACGGTGTTGCCGTGTACTGATGCCCCAGCCTCAGACTGCACGTCCGGGAGCCCGCGCATGTCCCGGCGGAAGGCGTATTCGACAACTCTCAGAGTGTGCAGGACCAGTTCATCGTCCGGGATGTCGGCGAAGGTGACACCGAGAAGGTCAGCGGTGGTGTCGATGCCCGTGGTGTTCGTGCCGTCGAGACTGGTCAGTGGACCGCGGGCTCGCCACGTAGGCATGGGTACAGCGAGACTGCTCATGCTGCGCCTCCAAGCTGCAGAGGACGGACGTTGGGGATCGCGAAGGACGTCGAGACTGCGGTGGCGACCAACGTGGAAACATCTGGGTCGGGGCAGGCGGCGACAAGAGTGGCCGCGGCGAACTCGGCGCCCAGGCCGGCGTCGAGTAGCTTCTGCGCCGCGATCAGATCCGCCATCTGGGGTCTCCAGATCGGCCGGCCTCCGGTGGCGATGGATTCGTCATGCTGGGTGAGCAAGTTCCACCCCACTTTGATCAGGCGGGAGTCGATTCCGGCGGATTCTGCTACGTCGTAGTCAGTTTCGACGGTGACTTCGAAAGGGAAGCGTCGCTTGATTGCGTTGTCGAGTGGCCGGATGCCTCGTCCTTCCTCGTTGTATGTGATGACGAGACTGAATCCTGGAGCGGCGTGGACGGTCGGCAGGTCGGGGCGGTCGTCGATGACGAGTTGGGTGCGGGCATCAGCGACTGAGAGCAAGATGGCGATCGTCTCCGAAGGGGCCCGGTTGATTTCGTCGATGAGTAGAACTTTTCCGCACTTCATCGCGCGTAGCAATGGGCCGTCGCACCAGAGGAATGTGCCATCGGGTTGTGGTTGGTAGTGCCCGATGAGTGAGGACACTGACAGATCTCCGTGCCCTTGCACAGTGATCAGGTCCTCTCCGAATGCCACCTCTGGGAGGGTGGTCTTACCTCCACCGGCAACACCCTTGAGGCGAATATTCATGTAACCCCGCAGCTTTCGGAGTACTAGGTAATCCGGCTGGCCCGCGATGGTGCGTGGGAGGTAGCGGCGGCCGTCTGTGAGGAGAAGGCCGTCTCGGTCGGCTTCGGGGATCTCGATGATGATGCGATCAGCGAGGTCGGCACCGCTGCTGGCCTGCGCTGTACCGCGCAGGACCCGCTTGTCTGAGGTCAGCGCCTGCACCGCGACGTTGTAGGGGTCCGATTGTTCGGCCAACTCGAGCATGAAGAGCGGTGGAAAGAAGTCCCTCGGATCTACCGGTGCGTCGCCTGGCACGCGAACAGTGCTGATCTGTGGAAATCGGATCACGCGGTTCGAGTGATCGGAATCTGAAGGGAAGAACGTGTGGAAAGCGTCCGCGAACACAGTCGCGGCGGATTCCGGTGGCGTGGTGCTTTCTCGGACTACGAGTTGGCCCTCTTGGAAGTCGGACTCAGCCCCGAAGCCAGTGATCGTAGTCGAGGTATTGGTGAACGGGTCGCGGTAGGCGACGGTGGCGGTGACCTGCCCGTCTCCAGCCTGTACCGCCCAGGCCGCGAATGTCGCTTCGATCATGGAACCTTCCCTTTCTCAATTCTGTGTCGGAACTCAGACTCCCGGTACCGCGACATCGGTGCGGCACGACTGGTGTGCCGCGGAAACCTGCGCCAGTTGAGACAGTGACTTCGGAGCGAACGTCACCAGAGAGGTAACACGTCATGAATGCACCCGCCGCCCTGACCATGGACAACGAAGTACAGACCTTCACAGCCGACGCGTGGGGTCAGCTCTCCGTGCGAGTGGGTCGGTTCGTCGACGAGATCGCCGCCCGCCGGGATCTGATGACCGTTGTCGGAATCGCCGCAACCCCAGAAATGGCAGGCGGGCGCCCGGCCGGCGCGTACTCTCACACGACCGCCACCGTCACCATCGACGCAGCGCAAACACTGTCTCCCTCTGATGATCCGAACCAAATCGACCTTCGTGACCGCCGCGATCGCGCACGCTTCCCGGTCCTTACCGGAGTAGCTGTGCACGAAGCGGGCCATGCAGCTCACACCGTTCGGCGGGGGCGGCTATCGAAGGCCGTGGGGGCGTGGGCTGCGCTCCTCGAGGAACCACGAATGGAAGGGCGAGTCGTGGCGCGGCGCCCACAGGATCGGGTATGGCTGAGAAGTTCGGCTTCGCATCTGCTTGGAAGCTGCACAGCCAGTTCCGCATCGTCGGCAGCTCGGCTCCTGATCTTGGTGGGTGGTCGCATCGATGCCGGGGTGTATGACCGCTGCGATCTTCCGGATCTCGCGGAGGTAGCCGGGGAGTTCTTGACCGAGAAGCAAATCGGGATTGTTGTCGAGCAGACGCGTGTAGCGGTTGCTCTCGACGACGGTGACGTCGATGGGTTGGTGCGGTGCGCGGAGTCGATCGCCGCAGCGATTGTCGACGAGTTCGATGACGTGGACATCGACAGCGAGGGCAGCGATGGCGATGACGGCGCTGGATGCAGCCCTCAACATGGAGCCAGCGAAGGCGCCGGCGACGAGATCGCCGCTTCAGGAAAGAACACCAGCCTCCGTGATGCTCTCGCAGCGATGGCCCGGCGTACCGCGGCGACCGCGCAGGCCGCCGAACACATCACTCCGCCATCGGCGGCTGCCGCCCGGGTAACCACGGCGGCGGAGAACCAGCGCCAGATGATCGCAGCAGCTGGACGCGTCGCCAGCACCGAGCGTCTTGCGCACAGCGTCAGAAGGCCAACCGACGGCGAACTGGCACAGTCCCTCCGGCTGAACCGAGCGGTCGAGGCTGCACTCGACCGCGGTGAACGCACGCAACACATTCCGCAGGCTGCACCACCAGGACGCATGCGGATCCGTGAGCTGGCCCGCCGTGAGGGTCAGATCGCGGCGGGCATGATTCCGACTGCGACGCCCTGGTCTCGCACGCGCCGGACCGTCGTGGAAGCACCACCGTGGGCGGTCGGTATCGCGGTCGACGTCTCCCAGTCGATGGAACCGGTGCTCGAAATCTCCGCAGTGACTGCGTGGATGGTCAATCGGGCAGCAGTTGATCGAGGTGCGGCGGCCACGGTCGTGTGGAACGCGAAAGCAGCGAACCTGCCGGCCGAGAGTATCGGTGGCGCCGTGTATGTCCCGGAGGCCGGTGGCGTTAGCGACGGGCTTCCCGAGGCTCTGCTGGCCTTGGATTCTCGACTGCAGCTGACCTCGGGCGCAGGCACGAGACTCGTGGTTGTGATCACCGACGCAGATCTTCCGAATCTCGACGAGATCTACCATCAGGCAGAACAATTGGCTTTATCTCAGACCCGGATGCTGTGGCTGATCGCCGGGCAGATCAACGACGGCGCGCCGTCGCAGCTGACTGATCGAGTCGGCGGGCTGCCGGGTGTGACGGTAGTCGAACTTGACGATCCGGCACGGGTGGCCGACATCGTAGGGGAAGCGATCGTGAGACTGTTGGGGGCGGAGTAGGCGGAATTCCAGGCGTATCTCGTTTACAGGGATGTCGGCTGCGAAGCCGATATAGATCTAGCAGCGTGACTCGCCTCGGCTGAACTATCAGCTGGATATCATGTCGAATCAGCCCTAGAAACACCCGAACCTCGGGGGAATTGACTCAATGACCAGCGACAGCAACAACTCAGGCCGTCAGCCACTCCCCAAACGATTCACGATCGGCGTGCCCGTCGCCACTCTCGCCAGCGCGTACGCCACACCACCACTCCTCTACTGGTGGCTAGGGACCGACCGTTGGGATCAATTCTGGGCCACCGCTGCCACGCCATACGGCGCAGCCACGGCAGGATTCGCAGCCATTGGTGCCGCTGCCATCGCTCTCTACAACGGCACCAAACAACGCGAAACCGAATCCCGACACGCCAGCAATCAACTTAAAGTGGCCGAAGGCCAGCTTCGTCACGCTCAAACTACAGCCGAATTTGACCACGGCACCCGAACCCTTCGCGAACTCCGTGACAGATTCACCACGGCCTCTCAGCACCTCGCCAACACGTCGACCACCATCCAGCAAGCAGGCGCCTACTCGCTCGGATCACTCGTCAACGATTGGCTCGCGGACGACAACCAGCAAGAAGCCCAAGTTTGTATCGACGTCCTCTGCACTTACTTACGAACCCATCACCAAGAAGCAGCCATGCACGCAGGAAAACCTCACGGTGATGACTACAACTACAACGCCCCGCCCCCAGATCAGCCCATTCGCAGCACCATCACCCGGCTCATCAACAGCCATCTCCGCGCAGACAACCAGGGGCCCGGCCCATGGAGCCACCTCAACTACAACTTCTCGGAGTCACACCTCCATTACACTTCGTTTCGCGGTGCGCATTTCTCCGGCACTGCTGTATTCGATGAAGCGCACTTCACTGACTACGCATCTTTCAGTGGTGCGCAGTTTTCCGGCCGGACATCCTTTCGTGGAGCGTATTTCAAGGACCGAACGGACTTCTCCGGTGCGAATTTCACTGGCTATGCATCTTTCAGTGGTGCGCAGTTTGTTGATCGGACGTCCTTTCGTGGAGCGGATTTCAAGGACCAAACGGACTTCAACGATGCGCACTTCAGTGGCGACACTGATTTCTGTAGCGCTAATTTCATCGGCGATACGGATCTCCGCATAGCGAATTTCAAGGGCCGAACGGATTTTGCCTTAGCGAATTTCGCTGGGCACACCGACTTTCGTAAAGCGAATTTTGACGGTGACACATACTTCAATCACGGGAGGGTCATGCTACATGACCTCACCACGCGTTTCGTGGGCAAAACTGACTTCAGTAACGTGGTTTTCAAAGGGCGCACGGATTTTGCAGGTGCGCGTTTCAGTGGGAAAACCAAGTTCTGCTCGGCATTTTTTGACGGCAGTATGATATTTAGTCAAGCCCATTTTGAGGGTACAACCTTGTTTGACGGGACCGAGTTCGCGGGAACCCAAACCGTATTTTTGCTAACGCATTTCACTGGCGAAACCAAGTTCTCCGAAGCGAGATTTGTAACAACCACAGTATTCTGTAGTGCAAAGTTTACCGAAGGATCCACATCGTTTGAAAGACCATTGGAGTGGGGGCATGTAATAACGGATTGGGATAATTCCAATAGTCGAATTCCTGAAGCTGTCACCCCAAAAGAATGGCCACCAGAAGTAGTGGACGTTCATTGACCTCTAATAGCGCGAGTTAATTGCAGGAACGTGACGATCTCACGGTTAGTTATCGGAAGTTAGCTATGATCCATGGCTTCGGAAAGGCCACTCAGCTCAGAACCTGCGGCTATCGCCGAGGCTCTCGGCGCACAGGTAGGGGTCAATTTCCGCCGCGGATCTGTTCGATCATGTCCTGCGTTGCGTCTGCGACGTCGATGTAGGACTGGCCGTACGCACGCGGATCTGCAGCGGAGGGCTTCGCAGGTACGGCCAAGAGTCCGGATTGGATGTGCTCCCCAGTCCGCCGGACAACTTGTGCCGCACCTTCTACCGCGCCGCTCGGCATGTAGACCATCGTCGGATCCTGGGCAAACAACTCCGGGTGCTCGTCGACATCGGGCAGGGTGAATGTGAGAGAGGTAAGCAGTTCGGCGATCTCGCGAGGATCGAGCTCCGAAGCCGCCGGCACCCCAGATTCGAGGAGGACGCGGAGCGAGTCGGCGAGCTTGCTACGTAGCATCCCCATCGCGGCGTACCTGGCATAGATGTTGACCTGGTGCACGTCCGCAGACAGTCGATACTGCGGAAAAGTAGCTGTAGACATGGGAATCCCTCAATTCGGGTAGGAAGTCAGTACGGGCCGGCCAGGTATGCGGAGTCAGGGGCCTTGTTGTTTTGATTGTTGATCAAGTCGGTCACCCAGCTCGCGCAATCGCGGTAACCGCCTGCATGAGCGGCGGGGGACTGATCGGGTTGATCGGGGACGCGGCATACACCGGCTTCGATGTTGCCGGCCGTTGCCAGCAACACATCTCGCGAGAAAATCAGGGCCGCAGTGGCTGAGTGGACCATCGGGATTTCACCGGTGAGAAAATGTCCGGACTCGCCAGAGGTTCTCATCTCGATCCAGGCGAACAGCTCGAGCGCCTCACTGATCTGTATCGGTTCCACTCCCGGGGCCGACCCGCCGGATTCAAGGACGATTCGCAAGGCCTGCGAGAGTGCGTGCTGCACGAGCCCGCTGTCAGCAGCGCTGATCACACAGTCGATGTCGCTCGCCGAAAAGGAGACCCGCGTCTGTGGAAACGTCTTCATGCCAACGAGTGTGCACTAGGGAGTTCCGGTGGCCGGCTGCATGCGCGTGTGCCCCGCCGGCGAGGGACACCTCGTATACATGAAGGCACCGACAAGGTCTGTCGGACAAGGGAAGGACAAGTGAGCATGACGTACGACCGCGATACCGGCCCGCCTGCGGCCTGGGTGGACGAATTCACTGACGATCCGCTGTACCTTCCGCGCCGACAGACCACTGTCGCCACGCCAGTTCGGCCGCATCCGGGATACCGCTATCAGGCGCTACCCGCCACCGCCGCCTATGTTCCGGATGACTCCTACCGGCTTGATCTCGATCGGGAACTCCTCATCCGTGAAGGCGTTGAGGTCGCGCGCATCGATTCGGCCGGCCACCACGACTGGACGACGAATGAGGAGAAGCAGGCATTCGACGTATGGGCGCATGATCTGCAGTGGATTCAGCAAGTCCCAGCGCACACGAGTCTGCCGACGCTGGGAATCGAGCTGCTCCGGCGTGAGGCCCGCGTCCACCGGTGGTGCGAAACCCAGTCCCAAACAATGTTGGTCTACGCGAGCGGGGACGACGTGAGGTGCGGCCGCTGGCGGGTGGAAGATTTTCTGAGAGCTGATCGACCCGACGACCTGGCTTTTCTCATCCGGGTGGATCCGAAGGCCGCCTATTTCTGGCAGGGTGGCCGCCGGCATGCGCTCGTCCCTGGCACGTCGGCGCTACTCGACGAGTATTCGGCAGGCGACGGTCTCGCTGCTGCAATGCCGGTGCCGCACAGTGTTGGAGCCTGGACTTAACTTCGCATCCATGACCACTCCCAAGCTCTCTCACCAAACCGCATGGGGCCGAATGTATGGCCGTTTTGTGGGCGACGAGCCTCAGGTTCCGTCGATTACGACTGTGCAAGGGATGGACGCCGATGATCTTCCCGACCCGTTCTCGAAACTTCCCGAGCTCGGGGTCCGGCCGCAGGGGAGCGCACTGGTGGGTTGGCGGGCCCGACTCGTTCAGGACGCGACCGCCGCATACCTGCGCAACGACGAAGAGACGCTGCGTAATCAATTTCCCCATGTGATCGCAGCGAGGGAGAGAGCGGCAGCGAGATCGCGGAAGCCGGATGCGATAGCCCGTGCCGTGCGCGGTGCGATCGCTGCGACACCGGATGTCGTTGCAGACCAGGCAGCTCAACGAGGCGACCGCGTCCACAACCTCGCTGAACTACTGGGGGAATGGCAGCTCGGGAACATTGACCGATTCGAGGTTGACCAGGCGAGGGCGGACCTCGACGAGCACGGCGAGGGTGACTACGCGTCTGCATTGATCGACTGGTGGATGCGGTGGAACGTAAAGGCCGTCGCCAACGAGGTGACGGTATGGAATCACAGCATCGGCGTGGCCGGAACACTGGACACGATCTTCCGGATCGAAAACCATCTGTACATCGGTGACTTCAAGACGAAGTCTGATCGGGACGGACAGGCGAAACCGATGCAGCCCAAAGTCGGGACACAGTTGGTGAATGGGTTGCACGCGCAGGAATCTGTTGTCGATGCTGACCGCGGTGTGTGGACAGAATGGAAGTACTCGCGACCGGATGGTCTGGTGGCCATTGCAGTGTCCCCGACGGAAGTGGTTCCGAAGTTGATCAATCCTGAACGATACGAGCAGTTGTGGACGAAGTTCTGCAACAACCGCCGTGCTTGGCAGGACCATCACGACCTCGATATGCGGGACGTGCTCAAGCCCATCAGGCCCCCAGCTTCGGCTGCCCGGTGGCCCGACGACTTGCGCGTCGAGCTGCCACCGGTGGCGGCGTAGTCGGGTGCAGGTGTGCGAGCAAGAGCGGGCTGGCACCTGCAGGCTGATGGCGACGTTGCTCACGGACTTTGTATTGGAAGGTTGAGGAACGCTGTCGGAGATGGCTTCTCGCTGGTTCGGCATGAGCGTGGAGCATGGATCGCGTCGAAATAGGTCGGCCACCGGGTCGAATCGTCCCAGCAGACATTGTCGAGGTTCACACCCGTCAGGTCCGCTTCGAACAGATCTGCGCCGATCAGGATCACACCGCTCAGGCCCGAATGCGCGAGGTTCGCGTGCCGCATGTAGGCGCCAGAAAAGTCCGCTCCGGTCAGGTTCGTGCCGTACATGCTTGCGTTGTAAAGGTTTACATCAGAGGCATTCGCGCCGGAGGTGCCTGCTTGTTTCCACAACGGCCGAATCCTGTCGGTCTCGTACATGCAGCGGATGACGTGCAACTTTCGAATTCTTCGAAAGTTGCACCACCTTAATATGTTCCGGCTGGGTTCCCGAACTTTCCTGCGGGGGTTATCCGACGTCGAGGTTGATCCGCCATTTGTTGTCTGTGCGGTAGATCGTTGCAACGAGAAGGACCTGCGATCCGGACTGCATGTCCATCGTGCATCTAGCGACATCTCCATCGCTGTAGGAGCGACTCGTCGGGCACGCGATCGTGCCGGTCAGGGCACCTGATGTAGCTGCCGGGCCAAGCTGTTCACGCATCATTGTCTGCAGCTCCGAACCGGACAGTGTCGGAGTACTCGATTGCTGCGTCATGAATCCGGCAAGGATCATCGCTGCCACCAGTACGATCGAGCCTCCGGCCAGCATGGTCTTCCGGTGCAAGCGAGCGCCCCCACTTGGGCCGCGGGAGTCGTTCTCGGCGTATTGCCGAGAACGTACGAATAGGAAATATCCAAGTGCAGCAGTAAGGGCCGGGGCCACGACGAAATTCCCGACTATCGTCCCGCGGTCCGTGAAACCGAGGAGACGATAAATGCCGAACACAGTCGCAGTGGTAAAGAGCAACAGGAACCCGAGGGCCACCAGCTCTATGACCAACCGTCCGCGGGTCCGTTTCGGCGCCTCGGCCAGCCTCGTCGCCGACGTACTTGTGATGCTGTTTGGTGCAGGTTGCTCGGTGTTCCACAGATGCTGAAAATCAGTTGGTCGAGGTGACTTGTTTTGGAGAGGCGGCGGCGACTGCGTTGCCGGTAAACCTACAGATGCGGAGGTGTTCGACGGTGTCGCTGGTGGCGGGGCCCACTGATCGGTCCAGTTCTGACCGTCCCACCAACGAAGAGACGGCGATTGAGGTACTGGATACCATCCAGGCTGCGGACTGGATGGTCCGTGGGAGTTTTCAGGCACCGGTAGATGCTAATTGTTCATTTTACGAAAGCCGTGCCTATTGAGTATGTTGACAAACTCACAGGAAAAGGCGCTAACGGATACCTCAGAAATACGATGACCAGCGGCGCGTAAAAAATCGAATACCGAGTGTCAATATGTGCGGTCAATGTAAGAGAATTCGAGATCCTGGCGGCCGCCGCAACAATCACTATGCCCTGGGTGTTTCGACCGACGGATGCTGGAACTCTCGAAGTGGGCGGTAGAAGATGGTCCGATGAAGTCACCCTTGTCGCGGTCCCACCCCGACCTCAGCGCGCAATGGCATCCGACAAAGAACGGCAGCCGCACCCCCGACCTGGTGACTCTCGGATCCAGCGTGAAAGTTTGGTGGATGTGCGCTCATCAACACGAATGGGAAGACACCCCTAATCACCGCACGAGCCGCGGGAGTGGTTGCCCCTACTGCGCGGGTCGACGAATCTTGGCTGGGTTCAACGACGTAGCCCACACCCACGCCCACCTTGCTCGTGAATGGCACCCCACCAAAAATGGTGAGCTGACCCCAGACACCCTGACGGCGGGGTCGGAAAAGTCCGTCTGGTGGAGAGATGAGTTGGGTCATGAGTGGCAGGCACGGGTGAACAATCGTGCGAACGGAACAGGCTGTCCGTACTGCTCGAACAATGCGGTTCTGCCCGGCTTCAACGATCTCGCAACCGAAAACCCTGTCGTTGCGGCCCAATGGCATCTCGACCGCAACCACGATCTCCGGCCGACCTCGATAGCGGCGCAATCGAACCGTAAAGTGTGGTGGCAGTGCGGGCTTGGGCACCAATGGCAGTCGACCGTCAACAACCGGACGTCAAACGGCCAAGGTTGCCCCGTCTGTGCCGGCCAAAAAGTGTTGGCGGGCTTCAACGATCTGGGTACCACCGATCCCGCGCTCGCAGCCGAGTGGCACCCGACGCTCAACGCACCCTTGTCCCCGGCGAATGTGTTTCGGAGTACGGCGAAACGATTCTGGTGGAGGGATCTCCTCGGCCATGAGTGGCAGGCCAGCGCAAGTGAGCGATCGGCTGGAAATGGCTGTCCGTTCTGCTCGGGCCAACGCATTCTGGCGGGCTTCAACGACCTCGCAGCGAGAAACCCGATGTTGGCCGCTGAATGGCATCCGCGGCTCAACGGAGCCAGGACACCCGAGATGGTGACGTTGATGAACGGGACGAAGGCGTGGTGGAGGTGCGAGGCTGAACACGAGTGGGAAGCGCGGATCGCGAGCAGAGCATCCGGGGCCGGTTGCCCGGCGTGCGCGGGACAGACCGTCTTGGCAGGGATCAACGATCTGGCCTCCCGAAGCCCGACGGTCGCGGCAAGCTGGCATCCCACTCGTAACGGTAGTGCGACACCTGAGAACACCGCGGTGTTCTCGAATCGAAAAGCCTGGTTCAGATGCGCGCGGGGCCACGAGTGGCTCTCGACAGTGAACAACAGAACCCATGGTCAAGACTGTCCCGAGTGCTCCGAGAAGGGAGGATTCAATCCGGGAAGGCCGGGATACCTGTACTTCCTCAGTCATGCCCTGCTCGGTGCCCACAAGGTCGGGATCACGAGCGTGGGGACCAATCGCCTTGACAAGTTTCAGCTGAGCGGGTGGCAGGTCATCCACCTTGAGCTCTTCTCGCGCGGGTCAGATGCTGCAATTGTTGAGCGGGCAATCAAGCGTTGGTGGCGAAGTGATCTCAACCTTCCTGTGTGGCTGGGTCCGTCCGAGATGGCGCAGACTGGCGGGTGGTCAGAGACCATCTCCGCGGACGAGCTGACGACATTCGAGTGCATTCTGCGAATTCAGCATGAACGGACCCTCCTGCAAGGTAGATGAATTCCTCATCGAAACGCCGCGCCGTCAGAACCGACAAGTGAACGGTGAGTGGCGATCATCCGGCAGCTCTCGCGGCTGACACCTGCTTGCGACGGAGACGACGAGAGACTGTGTAGTCAAACACGTAGAAAGCGCGCACGCCCGGTACAACGTGCCGCAACACCGGAACCGCCAGGAATATCGTCATCTCATTCAACGGCAGAGCACAGCTGCAGTACGCGAATGCGACTCCGCGAGAGGCGCTACCGACCTGGCCGGCGCCGAAACGCCCCAAGACTGAGAAGAGACGCGCATGAATCCACATCGGAAGTACTTCAAACTCAAAATGGTGGGGTCATACGCGATCGTCATGTTCCTGCTGGGAACCTTCGTCTCGACTGCGCTCACGTCGACCAAGGGCGACGGATCCGCCGCATCGCCGTTGTCGTCGCTGAGTCCGTGGATATGGGGATTGATCTGCGGCACTATCGGGCTGGTTCTGGCGGGTATCGGGCCGGCGATCAGCGCGCTTCGGCGAGCATCAGCTGGCCGCGAAAACGAGCTGTGAGAAGCACCAGCGGCCTGTGCGTTCGAGGCACATCACGCGCAGGTGAACATCGACGCAGAACGCAATCGTTGCAAGGGGAAATCGCCGGGGAAGCTCGAATCAGCAAAGTGCCTACCGCAACAACTCCTACCGAATCAGGTCCTCGTGTTAGGAGGCACACTGAGGTCGGAATCGCCGAGAGTTCCGACCTGCGTTCAGTACGTCGACGCCACATCCAAGTCATGCAACGTCGCCGCCACAACGTCACCGAGCGTGTACTCACCGTCAACGGTGTGGTGATAGGTGCCGTGGCCGTTGTTCTCGGCGATCGGCAGCAGCTCGGACTGGGACAGCTGATCAAGCAGATCACACAGCAGTGCATGAGTTCGGACCGGGATTTGCAGCATCTCCATCGGCGGCTGAGTGACCAGATGGCGAGCGAGTTCCAGCGACAATTCCTGGACCCGCTGACGGGCGTCGAGAGCCGTTCCCCGAAGCGTTGCGAGATCGCCGCCGTAGTCGGCCATCCCCAGGCTGACCAACTCTATGAACTCCTCGACCGAGGCGGCCGCGCGTACCAACTCGATGAGCGTGGCGGCGGTTTGCGCGAGAGTGTGCGCAGAGACCAACACCACCCCAGAAGCTGTACCGTCGCAGGGATTTTCCATCGCCAGGATCGTCGGAGCGAGGCTGTCCGCCCATCGCTCCGCTGCCGCTTCCGTGATTGTTTGGCTGGCCGCATGTTCACTGATACCGGCAGTTTCGGCGACCAACGTGAGCATGTTGGATACGAAGGCCTCGACGACATCGCGCCGAACGACGATGTTGCGGTCTTGCAAGATTTCACACAGCAGAGTCGTTTGTGTGGCGTGCCAGTTCGTCGTATCCATGGGCACGATCATGGACTACGCGTTTCGGGTGTTCCTGCCCATAGATTTCACGAGAACACTTCACTGCCCAAGAAAGGTGCACGAGCATGACTGCTACCTCAACCGATACTGATCGACCCTGGGAGTGCTCACGCGAGGCAGCTTTGGCGGCAAGCAGACTCGACGCGGCGACGGCGTGGATGCGCACGGACATGGCCGCGGTCATGCGGTTGTTCGTTGAACAACAAAACGCATATAGCTGGTGGACCACAACGCAGAACATCTCTGAGCCCAACGCCGACATGCTCCGGCAGTGGATCCAGTACTTCTACGGACTGAGCGTCGACGACGTAGGCATCGACGCTGACGACGAGCTCAGCGGCCCGGCGCAACTGATGCGGAAAGTTTTGCGGACCCGCGCACAGTCGTTGCGGTACTCGACCATCTACCTCGTCACACCGGAAGTCGTGGAGTCATTGGCTACGCTCGCTCACACGCGTACCTACCGGCAGGGCTTGTCTGACCTCCGGTGCGTGCCGACGGCAAAGGGGCACATCGTGCTGCCTCGAACCATCGAATGCCGTCGCGGCGCGGGGGAGGGCAGTGTGGGAGCGAACCTGAGGGAAAGCCTGTCCTATCTACAAGCAACACCGCGTCCTGACCCGATTCGCGCGCTCTCATGGAATCTCGACGACAACGCCGGCAGGCCGGTTGTGCGGATCGCGGACTGGATTGTCACCGGAGACATCGGCGGCGAGGACGGTACTGACATCGACAGGCAGGTAGCGGCCGCCGTGCGTGACAATGTCGGCGAGACTGCAATGCCCGAGATGGTGTGGACCAACGAATGGGCTTGCACATTGCCGAATTCCGGTGTGCTGCCGACTATAATCGCGCGAGGCAGGCTGCAGGACGCTGCTAGGGACGTCGCAGCACCGGGGTTCGTACGGTGGGATCCATCGACCGTTTACGACGACACCGACGGGCAGTTCATGGTGAGGCTCACGCAAGCGGTGTGGGATGCGGTGACTGCCGGACTGCTGACGGCACACCAGTTGACTGCTCCGCAGTGGTACGGCCAACAGTCCGGGATCGGGAAGGACATCGTTGTGTTGGCCGCGCCGGGATCCGAGTGTCGCTGACGCCGTTGAAGTTCGGTCGAACCCGTTGGGGTGCCGCAGCTGTCGAGTGGATTGGAGATCGTGAGGGGGTCATTTTCCCCGAGCGAGAAACGAGGCCACCATGTCAATCACCTTTGCACCCGAGATGAGCGAAATCGTTGGATACCGCCTGACCGATCAGATGGGTGGCCGCAGCGAACGCATCGGTGACTACGATTCTGCGATAGCGGCTTTGGAGGACATGCAGCGCACTGGCGCACTGTTGCCGGGGTGCACCGATCCGGAGGAAGCCCGCATCTGGGGCCCTCAGCTCGAGATCGAGACTGCCGACAGCGGCGAGGAACCGTCTGCGAACTTCTCGAACCACAATGCTGTGCGCCTGCTGGAGTTGTTGGGTTTTGCGTCCGGGAACGGTGACGACGCGGTCGAATCGAGTGGAGAATGCCCGGCAGAGGACTTTCTAGGCCGGGTCATGGTGGCGCAAGCGATCGCGCCTTCCGACGAGGGCGTGCCGTCGTATGAGATGGCTGGCACTCCTCGGTGGATTGAAGGCGGTCGACGCGCCGGGTACACCGAGTCCGCGCTCGATTCGCTTCGTGAGGTGGCGGAGTGGGCGTTGAAATCGGAGCGCGCTGTCTGCTGGGGCTGACCGTCCGGGAACCTTCTTTCGGGGGTTCCACCTCAGTCTGGGAAACGAGGGCTGTCCGGATTGTCGCGGCGGGGGTTGGGCTGAGATGGTCCGGATCGGTGATCGAGTGTGCCGCGCCTGAAACGGGTCTCGCTCATCGTTGGCTGAGTTCGATTCCCATCATCGAGAGGCAGCTGAAATGACGTCGACCCCCTGCTCACCCAACTTCCCGCTCCCAATGCTGGCGGCAGCGATGACGACAGCGTGTGAGGACTGTGGGATGGATATGGTTCGACATTGGAACCTCTCCGGTACGGACTTCGTGTGGCTGGACACCGATGGCCGCAGCGTCGGGGGCACGTCCCCGATTCCAGGGGTGACGACAATCAGCGAGCTGCTCGTCTATCTGCTCGAGCATGACCGAATCGCGCTGTACTCCGATCTTTCAGCGCGTTTTCCTTCGGGACTCGGTGTGCTGCCTTGGGAGCACCGACATCGGCCGGCGCCGACGTCGCCCCACATTCCGGCTGCCATGGTCCCCGAGTGCTGCGTAATGCCGATGCAACTGGTGCGGGACGGGTGGCGATGCAGGATCGCTCACACTGTCTTTCAACATGATTCGGCCAGCCTCCCAGTGTCCGCCTGACACCAATGCGTAGCTGCCCCGTCGGCACTGAACACTAGGATTCATCAGTACACAGCAGAATGGAGATGTTCTTGATGAGCACGACACCATCGAACGACCCGTCACCGCGTTTCCTCCCGGCCGGCGCGGTGAACGAGGCTGTGGTTTCCCCGGCCGAGGTCGAGGATCTTCTCTCTGACATCACTGAATACGACCCGGCAGCCAATATGCGACTTGCGGAGCTGGAACAGTTCGACTCGAACTCGATCACACCGGAGCTCGCACGAAAGCGAGACGAACGCCGACAGGCCGGGCTCGATGGCTACTACGACTTGCCGCCGGGCTCCGGTCAGGAAACTGCATTCGTCATGTTGGGGATGGCCGCGATTGCTTTTGTGCTTCTGGGGCTGGCAGTAATCGGAGTGATCGCCACCACTGAGGATTCGAACATCTATGGGCTGGCGATTCCGTTCGCCATTCCAGTTGGATTCGCGCTGGTGGGGGGTGTGGCTGCTGTACGTGCAGTACGGCAGCCGCTCCGTGTGACACGCGAAGAGCGTGCGCAGCTTCGCAAGGCCCACAGGCGAACAGGATTCGAAGCAGTCGGTAACGGAGAGGGCTGCGGGGACGCGCAGAAGATTGCGTACCTCGCGGACCATGTCATTGCTGATATCGGCAAGAGTGCAGCATGGAAATCGAGACTTCTCGACGAGCACCGAATTCGGCTTGACCTAGATCGAGAACTGTACGAAATCGTGAGCAGCGCTGCGATACTCGGCAAGCAAATGCGTGCGAACGCTGTAGACCGGGACATCCTCGGTGGAGATGGACCCGACGCGGAACGCCTTCTGCAGGCGGTCAAACGCAATGCTGGGTTGATCAGTGAAATGCGAGCGAGTTTGGTGCGCAGGGTCGCCGCACTGCTCGCATACCGTAACGAGCTCGCCCCGTTGGATCGACTGATCAAACAGATGCAGGCACTTGATCAGCTCGAGCAGCAGGAGGCAGGCCTCCAGGAGGCGTACACCCAGATCACGCTAAATGAGATGGCTACTTCCGAGACCACACGAATGTCCGATGAACTCACGGCGCTGCGCGCCAACCTAACCGCGCAGATCGAGTACTTGCGCACGAATGTCATCAACAATCCGTTACTCAGCACAGGACTCAGCCTGACCGACGGGCTCTGACTCCGTCATGACCGCACCCCTCGAACACCTGAAATGCAGTGTGTGGGAGGAGTGGAGCTGGCTCGAAGAGATCAAAGTTATTCGGTGCCGGGAACTGCTCAGGTTGCACCCCTCGACGGGGGCAGGGAGGCCGATGCGGCCTGTTGAGGCGGAAGGCGAGCTGTCCACATTCGATAGCGGGCTGGGCCCATTGTGTCGTGTCCGGGCGAGTCACACACTGGCGGAGTAGGCCGCGCGTGCGGCCTCTATCACGGCACGGGCAGGTCCGCTGGCATGAGCAACATTGAGCGGTGGTGCCCACCGCTCAATCACGGTGGCTTCGACCGCGGCCGGTGAGGGGTGCTGGCACCAGGTCAATCGTAGATGGGTGTGCATCCAGGCAGTCAGTCGAATCTCGTCCTCGTCGACGAGGACGACGCGATCAGTGCGTCGGGTCCGGTAGTGCTCGGTATCGAGGAGCAACCCGGCGAGGGTGCGGCGGAGGGTGGATGATCCGCTGCGGCGCAGATGATTACTGATAATCCGCCGGCGCAGGTTCGTGGCGAGACCGATGTAGAGCAGCCGTATCCCGGCGTTGGTCGGGTGTGTGGGCCCCGGGAGCTGAGAGAACACCTCCGGCGCCGCCCACCACGCGTAAAGGCCCGGTGCCGCGGGCAGCATGGATAGGTCCTCGAGCGCGCGACTAGAGCTACTGAGCGCGGTGATGGTATCGGCTGCATCGTGCGGCGCCGTGGGATGCGGGGTTTGCATAGCGAGCAGTCTGCCTCGCCACGCAGACACTCAGCGCGACAAACAGGAACTGTCGCCGATGAGGGCAGGGTCGTGTGGAGCGAGCGGTCAGCCTCGTCGGCACGGTGCATGCAAAGTGATGAAGGCATCGCGCACCGGGCGGACGCTGTCCGTGAACTGGACCCGAAGCGCGAGAGCGGTGGTGGGTGCGCGTCAGTGCGGTGACCGGGTAGAGAGCTACGGGATCTCGGTGGGCCAGCGCGTGTTGGAAATCGGATCCATTGGGTGTGTGTCCTGTCCGGGCTCTCGGTTCGAGCGGAGCATGAGGTCGGCGTGCCGCACCCGCAGTCGTCCCTGGTGACCATTGGCGTATCGGATTTCGCAGACAGAATCGAGGGACATAATGGGTGAAGGACAAAGTCGTTGCTTCCGTGGAGCATTCGTCGTCGCTGATCGAAGTGACGACGATGGTGGGTTGGATGCAACAGTGGCGGCAACGATTGCTTCGCTGGTGTCATGTGGTGCGGAGACACGGGGTGAGTTCTCTGACGTCAGTCCTGATGCGCGGCTCGCTGGCATGTTGGCTGGATTGTTCCGTACGAGCGCACTGGCAGAGCAGTGCGAGCACTTTCGGGTAGACGGCACGGTGTCGACGTTGCACATCCGGTTCGGCGGTGGAGGTGCGCTGCGCGATGCTGGTTATCCCTGGGACGCCGTGGCGGCGGAAGCGGCGCTCTCTGTTGTCGCGGAGTTGGGGGTGACCGGCGAGGTGGAGTACGCCAACTTCGATTCGAGCGAGCCGCTGTTCGTCCGGTGGGTTCTGGACGGCGGCTTGGTTGGCCGAGAGTCTGGACGTGTTGTGTACGCCGCCTGAGAGGCAGATACCGCTGGCGACTTACGAGAGGTTTCTCGTAGGTCGCCAGAGGCATTTGTGGGCGTGGCTGTCCGGCCGCGCTGTGGGGGAAGTTGTCTGTGGACCTGTCCGGCTCTTTGCTGCCGCCGGCACCAGCGAACCGGCCCTCACAGATCAGGCGTGGGAGCCGGTTCGCTGGTGCGGGATTCGGGGCAGGTGCGGCAAGGCGAAGCGGTCCACACCTGCCCCGCGTCGGTCAGGCCGCCTGACTGTGCTGACGGTCGCTGTCGAGGGCGTCGGCGATCTCCGCACCGATCGCAGCTAGGCGGGCTTCGGCGGCGACGAGAGTCTGCTCGTCAGGGAACAGGAGCGAGGTCGCAGCGTTGCGAGCAGCGTCCTCTTCCGCTCGTAGCCGTTCGATCGACTGTTGCAACCGAGCGGATTCGGTTCGCTCTGGGGCGGTGAGACGGTGCAACGTCTCTGCTACTGCTGGTGCGATGCGGGCTGCGCCCCGCCGGAGCTGAGATCGGGAGACCGGGACGTCCGCCAGTGTCGTGTAGTCATGCCGGATCGTGAATCCGACGATCTGGCCTTCGGACGTTTCCGTTTCCACAGTCAGCGGGCCGACAGACGCGCTTCGATGTGGTCGGGTGATTAAGTACCCGATGTCGTCGACCAACCGGTCGAACATGATTGGCCGGTCGTCGAGGTCTTTGTACAGTTCATCGAGCGCGGTGACACGACGCCGCAGACGTTCGGCCGCTGCCGCGCACTGGTCGGCTTGCTGGACGGCGCGGCGCACATTCTGTAGATGCGTCGCCCGCCGAAGACGCAACGTACGCACGGTAGATTTGATCTCGGCTTCTTCGAGTAGCAATACGTTCCCCGAAGCCGCAGCTTTGATCTCGGCGTACGCCAATGTTGTGTCTCCGATGTCGTCGACCTCCCGGATCGTCGAATCGGTGGAGTACAAGTGTGCGAAGGCACGAGACTTACGATGCAACACTTCCCACGAGTAGGCATCGAAGGTGCGTTCGGTGACGTAGGTGAACACGTCTACGGACTCGCATAGGTTCCCAGGCCGGAACGCGCGACCTTCGCCCTGTTCGACATCGGACGGGCGCCAGGGCGGCGCGATCAGATGAACGGTAGACAGACGGGTTTGAATGTTCGTTCCGATACCGATTTTCGGCGTCGACCCGAGCAACACGGATACTGACCCGTCACGGCAGGCGGCGTGTAGAGCTTCCCGGGATTTCGGTGTCGTAGCCTCGTGTGCGAAACGCACGCGGTTGGCCGGGACCCCGAGTTCGACCACCAGTTGCCGGAGCCGGCCATAGGTGGACGCATCGTCTGGTTTGGGGGTGCCCAGGTCGCAGAGCGCCAATTGCAGGACACCAGGAGTGGTGTTGTTGAACGTGCGGTCGAGGTCTCGACGGTAGGTCGAAGCGATGGTTTCAGCGGCGGCGAGCAGTTTCGGTGACGCGATCTCGATGCCTACAAGCTTGGGATCCAAAGCAACCTTGCGGCCGTCTCCGCATACGGTGAGCATGTTGTCTGAGCCGCGGATTCGGCTGTTGGTGTTCTGCAGGTTCTCGGCCCGGCGCACCAGCCCCGCAACGTAGTCGAGGATCTGCGGGCCAGGATCGACGACAACGGTGTGATCGTTGCGGGCCGGGCGCTTCTGCCCGAGCGCTTCGGCGGGAAGAAGGTCGGCGAACTCGTTTAGCAGGCCGCGGAGTTCGGGCAGGTTCTGGATTGTGGACGGGCGGGTATGAGTCCGGAAGCCCGACCCGTCGGGTGCAACCTCGATTCGAGTCTCCCACCGGATGAACGTGTGAGCGAACGCGTCGAAATGGGCCAAACCGATGTGGTCGAGACGGTCGGGAATCATAAACCTTGCCCAGCAGTAGATTTCAGCGAGAGTGTTGCGAAACGGGGTTCCGGTGAACATCGACACCACCGGTCGATTCGGGTACCGGGCCGCCAAAGTCTCCACTTTGAGCAGCATGTCAGTAGCGCGTTTGGACGAGCCGAGCGAGAATCCGTCGGCGCGGGTGGCAACCGGTATCCGGATGAACTTGTCGGCTTCGTCAATCAGGATGTAGTCGATTCCGAGTTGTTCGAGCGTGATTTGATCGGGATCAGTCACATTCGAGCGGAGCCGGTCGAGCTGTTCTTCCAATGACCTTACGGCGTTGGCCGTTTGACGTGCGCCCCTACCGTATTCGGGCTCGTTGTTCATGTGCTCGCGGACGGTGGCTTTCTGGGTTTCGATCCACTCCGCTTCGGACTCCGGGTCGACCCCGAGTGTGGAGAACGCCTCGTGGGTCATGATCACGGCATCCCAATCGCCGGTAGCGCAGCGTGCCGCGAACAACCGGCGAGAATCGCGCGCGAGATCTTCCTCTGTAGCGATGAGAAGCCTCGCGGCCGGCGCGGCCTGCTGCGCCTCCCGGCCTATCTGCTCCAAGATATTTTTGGGGACAGCAATGCAGGGTTTGTTCGCTAAACCGAAGCGTCGCAGCATGATCGCTGAGCACACCATCTCCAAGGTCTTTCCGGCGCCGACGGCGTGTGCAATCAGTGCACGGGGACGGGAGAGCACCATGTCGACTGCGTCGAGTTGATGAGGCCACAGGGTGAGCCCAGCAGAAATTCCAGGAACAGTCAGGTGTGACCCGTCGGGGCGACGAGTGACATGGGAACTGAACCGCAAGTTGTAGGCCGCCAGAACCCGTTCGCGGCGTGCTTCGTCCTCGAAGATCCACACGCTAAATCGTTCGTGGAGGGCTTGCAGTCGGTCGGCCGCAGCAGCGGTCCTCTGCGGGCTACGTACGCGTCGGTAGACCCCGTCGTCGAGAACGTCTATGTAGACGACAGGTCGTTTGCCGTTGAGCCCGCATTGGAGAAGTTCGATCGGGGACATGTCTTCGGTGCCGTAGAGGACCGACGCGTCAGGCGAGCATCGAAGGGACGTCGACAACTCCCAATATGCGATTGATGGCGAATGGTGAATCGCCCCCGTATACGTGGTGCCGAGTTCTTCGGTGAGGAAGGCTCCAATATCGTCCGGCGTTAACCACGGAGCCCCCAAACTCACTCGTACGTCATGCATTCCGAGTTGCGTGGGCATCGATTCCTCAAGGGCTGCCACATTGCGGAGGTAAGCGGGATCGAGCTTCGCAGCGCGCCGTGCTGCGTCCAACTTGCTCCGAACATTGCCCGACAGATAGTCGCGTGCCGGGGTCCATCGCCCGTCGTTCTGTGGATCCGAGTAGACCAGATCTCCGAGCGCCGCCGCTGCAGATTGCAGGCTTGAGAGCCCCAACAACTCAGCTACTCGCGACAAGTCCAGGCGGCCTACCTCACCGAGAGTGACGGCCAGCGCTTCGGCCGCAGTGTCGACACGCTCAACCCGCACCGGTCGCTTGTTGACCCGCCCTAGCAGCACTGCTGCCGGCTCAGCTGTCGAAGTGTCGGGGTCGTACTTTTCCAGCGCCAAGACCAGCGGGTAGTCCGGGTCGCGGCGGAACCCGCCCATCGATGGACGACGCACCGACACTGCGGGGACCCCAGTTTCCGGATCAGGTTTCCCCTCACGCACAGTGCACCGATTCAACGCGCCCCACGCTGCGACGTACAGCCTGTACAGGTCCAGAGCATGTGCGCGAGCGGGAGCGATCGTTTCGTCGGGCAAGTCCGGATCGGACTCGAGGTCCATCAAGTTAATGGCCGCATCTCGAAGCGAGATCAGATCGAACAACTCCCGCGCCGGCCGTTGTACCTGGACAAGAGCACCATCGGTCACAGTGAAGATCTGCCCGTCTACGACGTGAAACGAACGCTCTTTGCGACCTTGCGCGTCTACCAGGATCACATCCGAAAGCCCGTCATCGGCGATAGGAGCAGCGGTCATTGCAGGTAGCGCGCTGCAGACAGAGGTGATCGCCGCATCTACCGCTGGGCCGGGGGCGTCAGTGACGACCGCTAAACCGTTGTATCGGTTGCCGGTTACGCGCATCGCACCTGCCACATGAAGCGGATGCAATGCCCAATACCGATTCACGCGTACCGCTGTAGCGTTTTGGCCCTCACCCAACGGCGTGTCGACGACGTCGCGTTCATCGACAGTTGCTCCCAGTCGGTAACCGGGATTCCGCGAGAAATTGACCGTGTCAATCCAGCCCGAAGCCTTCTGGCCGGGCGCGCGGACCTGCAATACCAGCACGTCAGCCACAACATCGGTTCCAGGGAAGGTGCCCGAGGGCAGCCGTACCGCCGCTACGAGATCGGCATGACGAGCCAGTTCACTGCCGGTGGTGCCGGAGTCCATCACGAACCGCGAGGTAACCGCCACGACGTACCCGCCAGGGCGAACCGCTCGGACCGCGCGCATGAGAAAGTAGCTGTGCAACGGCAAGTTGATCCGGTGCACTGAGTCGTGAACATTGACGGACGAGAACGGGACGTTCGCCACGACTGCATCGAAGTAGTTGTCGCGCAACGATCGTGACTGCAAACGGCCAGTGTGAATCGTGGCACGCGAGTGCAGCAGTGAAGCGATACGCGCGGACGTGGGGTCGACTTCTACGCCGGTAACGTCGATAGGCAGTCCGTCAGGGGCAGCCGAAATGAGTGCGCCGTGTCCGCAGCCGAGATCAAGCACCCGACCGCCCGTGAAACCTGCAGCGGTAAGGATCTGCCAAAGACGTTGTCCCACCTCTGGGGGCGTGTAATAGGCCGTGTCGACAACGTCGGCAGCAGCGGCGCGTGCGGGAGGGGTGAGCAGTGAATCGAGCTGGTCGGCCAGATGAAGCCACTTCCCGGAAGGTTCCGGGGCGAATGCCGATGCCAGCGAACCCCACCCGGGCCATGCCTGCAATGTGGAGCGTTGGTCGCCGGTGAGTGGAAAGCCGTCGACGAGGTCGCGCTGCAGTTCCAGCGCGGCTATAGCGTCGGCGACGATGTCGCGAGTTTTTCCCATGAATTTTGCCTCCGAGATCTGGGGGAGACCTGCCAGGTGTGGTGTGTGTACCGGCAGGCCATCGAGCAGAACTCACAATCCGGGGCATCGAAAATGAGTGCGGCACAGCAGGATAAGTGCAGTTAAAAGGCTGTTTTCTAGTATTGCTGAGCTGTGCAATACGGCTGCGCTGTAATCGCCGGTATCAACGTGCATTTCAGTCCCTCTGTGACCACGCGTCAGCACCAGCGTGATCGCTTGAAATCCCGCGCTTCGAGACCCGCCGGGGGAACAGAGCAGGCAAGGGTGGGAAACAATCGTTGCCGGGCGCACGTTTCGTAGCTCCTGTCCGACGGGTCGAGATTCTCACAGTCGTCAACGATCGGCCCTGGCTTGTGGCATAGCGGGACGGTATCGAGAGGTGGGGTATACCCCACCGTGTCATTTCTGCAGTGTCGATCCTGTCCTGGTCAGATAGCAGTTACGACAGGATGTTTCGCGTGCTCACAAGGCCTGTTGTGCCGCACTGCATTATGGCTTCGACGACAGTAGGTGAAGAACACACCGACTGCGAAGGAGATCGAAATGAAGCGTAAGACTGTGGGCGGCGACGAGGTCGACGCATTCGCGAAGACCCGCCGTTCTCGAAACTGGAAGGCAGGAGAACGTAAGGCGCTCAAGGCGAAGGCTTCCCGCCGGGAACGCCGCGATGCGCGAATTGCGCTCGCGCGCTGATCCGAACGTCGTCCGGGCCGGAGAGAGACCCTCCTGGGAACTCTCCGGCCCTTGCCATTTCTCGCATACAGAGTTTCTCCCCGGCAGAACATTTGAGAGGACGATCGATATGGGATCGAATACCGTCACCGACACATGCTCGAGGATCACCGCAGCGGACCGCGCGAAAGCCTTGCACCTGTTTCGCGCCCGTGACGCCGGCACAAATACCGCCTACGACGACGGAGACCTCGCGTGCCTAATGTCGGCAGTGTTCGGTCTGTGGCGAGACGACGAATCATCGGACAGCACAGAGCTTCCCCATCCGACAGGGGAGGGGCCATGGCGGCTTTACCCGGCGGACTGCGACGCGCCCGCATTCCCGGATCCACTCGTCGAAGACGACGATTTGAATTCCCAGCAGATCACGGAACTGTATGTGCTGGTCATCGAGCACAAGCACGGGTCGAACGTCACTGTGCACTTTGACGAGCAGTCAGCGAAGGCCGCCGCAGCAGAGTTCGCCGCCTGTTGGTGGGGTGAGCGTGATGGGCCGATCCCAGCGGACATCGATGAGGTGCTTTCCCGGTACTTCGACAATGGCGGTCAGGAGTTCTACACAGTCGTGGCCGCGTCTATCGAATTCTGAGAGCGCCCAGTGCCCACCACATGTTTCGGGTGGGCACTGGCCGGCTCAGTCCAGCCTGGTGGTCGCGGGATTGCTGTCCGGATCTATCCGCTGACCGCAGCCCTGCATCGGGCAAGCAATCAGTTACTGTCCACCGAAATGACCTTGTTATGTTGCTGTTCGCCAAGTCACTGGTGCCGCACACTGCAACATTGGCAGCAACTGTCGACGACGGGTGAAAACTGAACGGATGTCGTCGGACGAAAATTAACCACCTTGCGTGAGTGTTGTGGGGTGATTTCAGTGGAGGATTGGGCGGAGATCCGCCGTTTGCATCGGGCTGAGAGCCTGTCGATCAGCGAGATCGCGCGGCGGTTGGGGGTGACGCGTAATACCGTGCGCTCGGCGTTGGCATCGGATCGTCCTCCGAAGTATCAACGAAAACGGCAACGCACTCTCGCTGATGCGGCCGAGCCGCAGGTGCGGGCACTGTTGTCGGAGTTCCCTCGGATGCCGGCGACGGTGATCGCCGAGCGGATCGGGTGGCAGCATTCGATCACCACGATCAAGGACCGCATTCGCGAGATCCGTCCGGAGTACGTGGGTGTCGATCCGGTGGATCGTTTCGTCTACAAACCTGGCGCTATCGCGCAGTGCGACTTGTGGTTTCCCGAGACCGTGGTGCCGGTCGGTGGCGGTCAGGAACGGGTACTGCCGGTGTTGGTGATGACGTCGGGGTACTCGCGGTTCATCTCGGCGGTGATGATCCCGTCCAGGCAAGGTGGTGACATCTTGTCGGGAATGTGGGAACTGATCTCAGGGTTGGGTAAGGTCCCGAAAACGCTGGTGTGGGACCGAGAATCAGCAATCGGAGGCACCGGAAAGGTCACCACATCTGCTGCTGCGTTCGCCGGAACGTTAGCGACTCGAATCCAGTTGGCTCCACCGCGGGACCCGGAGTACAAGGGCATGGTCGAACGCGCCAACGGCTACCTGGAGACCTCGTTTCTGCCCGGCCGGCGGTTCACCTCACCGACTGATTTCAACACCCAACTCCATGACTGGCTCACACGAGCGAATACTCGCACTGTGAGGGCGATCGGTGGCCGGCCGATCGATCTGCTCGCCACCGACGTTGCGGCGATGATCGAACTGCCACCGGTCATTCCGGCGATCGGGCTCAGTCACCGGATCCGGTTGGCGCGGGATTACTACGTGCGTGTCGACGGCGCCGACTACTCGATCGACCCGCGAGTGATCGGCCGATTCGTCGATGTGAGCGCCAGCCCGACTCGTGTGGTGGCCCGCTGCGACGACCAGATCGTGGCTCGTCATGACCGTTCGTGGGCGAAGCATGTAGTCGTCACCGATCCCGATCACGTCAGTGTTGCCGCCCAACTGCGCCGCGGATTGGCGGACGAACGGCGCCGCCGCACACAAGCCGCCACACGCCGGCACATCGACGGGCATCCCGTCTCGTTGCGAGCATTACCGGACTACGACGCCTTGTTCGGCGTCGACTTCGAATCCGCCCCGACAACAGTGAGGACCACATCATGACAACTGCAACCAAGAAGAAAGCCGCCGAGGCGGCCGTCTCGGCACCACCAGCGGACGGGATTCCGTCCCAGATCGCCTATTTGACAAGGGTATTGAAGACCCCGACGATCGGGCGAGTGTGGGAAGAGCTCGCCGATCACGCCCGCGACGAGAACTGGTCGCACGAGGAATACCTCGCAGCGGTATTGGGTCGCCAACTCGCCGATCGTGAGTCGGCGGGCACGATCATGCGGATCCGCACGGCGCACTTCCCGGCAGTGAAAACTCTCGAGGACTTCAATCTCGACCACCTGCCAAGCTTGCGACGTGATGTGTTGGCGCACTTGGCGACTGGAATGTTCGTTCCGAAAGCGGAAAACGTCATCCTGCTCGGTCCGCCTGGCATCGGCAAGACACACATCGCGATCGGACTCGGAGTCAAAGCTGCCTACGCCGGATATTCCGTCCTGTTCGATACTGCCAGCAACTGGATCACTCGGTTGAGCACTGCACATCATGCCGGGCAGCTTGAGACCGAGCTCAAGAAGATCCGCCGTTACAAGTTGATCATCATTGATGAGGTCGGGTATATCCCGTTCGATCAGGACGCGGCGAACTTGTTCTTCCAGCTGATCGCCTCCCGATACGAGCAAGGCTCGGTCATGGTCACTTCCAACCTCCCGTTCGGGCGATGGGGCGAGACATTTTCCGACGACGTCGTCGCCGCAGCGATGATCGACCGACTCGTCCATCACGCCGAAGTGCTCACCCTCAGCGGTGACTCCTATCGCACCCGATCGCGCCGAGAGCTTCTGACCAAGAACCGATCCAGCAGGGACTAAATCCAAGCCGGGTGGTGAATTTTCGTCCGACGATCACCGATCACTTTTCATCCGACGTTGACAGCAACAGTGGACCCGAACACACAGCTTTGAAACCGGAGGTCACGACGATGACAGCAGATGGCGGTACCGCGCGATACCGACGCGGAACGTGTCCTCGACGCCCATCGCCCTCCTATGCGACCGCCGCAGCAAGCAACGAGAACGAACGAGTAAACCTCTACCCACAAGGTGCCCTGACAGTGCGCCAAAACCAGGGATGAACAGCCACAAGAACGGACCTGCCACGATGAACGATTCGATTCGGCCCACCATCAACCGACCCTCCGGTGGCTCCCCACGTCACATGCAGCAGCGCGCGCTCACCACCCGCCACGCGATTCTCGACGCATCGGCCGCGATCTTCGACGCGAGGGGATACAGCGCTGCCAGCATCAAGGACGTGATCACGAGCAAAGATCTCTCCAAAGGTGCTCTCTTCTATCATTTTCCATCCAAAGAGGCCATTGCCCAGCAGCTCGTTCACGGCTGGTCGAGTGCCGTCGAGACCGCATTCTCCGGCGCTTGCACCGCCGCAGAACCCCCTGCACAGAAGCTAAGAAGGGTGTTCCTCGACCTCTCGCGCGGCGTCGAGAGTGATCTGCAACTGCGTGCCGGCATGAAACTGACCCTCGAAGCCGGAATCGAGGGTGCGCATCAGGGTTATCGGCAGTGGGTCGACACCACCGGTGACGTTGTCGACGAAGGCATCGCAGACGGAACTATCAGAGACACCGCACACGCGCACCACCTGGCTTGGAACGTGTGCGCTGGATTTGTCGGAATAGTCAATGCCGCCCCCATCATGCGAGAGGACGTCGATCTTCCCACCCGTATTGATGACCTGATCACTGCCCATTTGAGCCTCGTAGTAGCGCGCTGAGATACCCACCGCAATCAAGAGGGGGCAAAGTAGAACGGCGATGGGCGGAGCCCAGCATGGCACCGTATTGCGTAAGAGAGTTTTCGCGGAGGCAGTGGAGGGGAGCAGAGATGGCACCGTTGAATGAAGATTCGGCCGAGGACGAGACCTTCTACGAAGGCCAGATCAACGAGAGTTGACCTGTCGTACGAACGAGAGGAACCCGAATGGTCACCTTCTTGGTCATCTCACCGATAATCTTCGGGATGGTGTTCATCGTCGATGTACTCAACGGACACCGCGATCCCTACGTCGCGCGACACACGTCGGTTCAACTGGTCCTTGGCTTCTCCTCTCTTGTCGCGGGCCTCATCGCCGCGCATGCACTCGTAAATCACAATGACATCTACAGCAGCCTCACCGGGAAGTTCGTCATGGGCGCGCTAATGTCCACGACGGTGCTGTCGCTGGGAATTCTCTTGGGATACCAGCTGGACGCCAAACGTCAGGAACGCGGAAAGACCTCCGCTGGAGTGGCCCACGTGGAATCCGGCGCGAATATCTGATCTCGACCGCAGAGCGGCCGGATTCTGGGCAGTACTGCCCAGAATCCTCCCTTGTCGACACCCAAACTATCGAATCGAACATACGTTCTAGTACTGTGAAGGAGTGAGAGACCGGCAGTGGGAGGCAGATTGTGACCACGAATCTGCCTGAACAGCGGCAACCGTCCTCGGAGGTGCTGTCCAAAGCGCAAAAGCTTGAACAGCTCCGTCGGAAGATCGCTGCGATCCCCGCTGGAAACAACGTCGACGCCCTACCTGAGTCGAACGCTGAGCCAGTTCGCAAGGTCGAGACGCCCGCGAGTACGGACACGACCCGATCAACGCTCCGGGTGCTGCCTGTGCCCGACCCGATCGCGGCGCTACTCCCACACCGGGGGCTCGCCCGGGGTGCCGTCGCCGCCGTCGACGGCGCAGCGTCCATCCTCGTCGGCCTTCTTGCGGCCGCTACTGCTGCCGGGCACCGAGCGGCGGTAATCGGCCTGCCCCGACTCGGACTCCTCGCCGTTACCGAACACGGTGGTGATCTCTCCCGCATCGCGCTCATACCCGATCCTCGGGACGCTGCTGTAGAAGTCGCCGCGATAATGCTAGACGGAGTCGACGTAGTTGTTCTCGGGCTGTCCGGAGCAGCCGTCACCCCGAGTCGGGCGCGGGCTGTCACGGCTCGGGCTCGCTCGAAAGGTTCTGTACTTCTTGTCACGCAAGGGAACTGGCCAGGTGTGGACCTGCGCATCGAAGCCACTGTCACAGGCTACAGAGGAGTCGAAGGCGGGCGTGGTCGAATAAACGCCGTCCAGTTCGACGTCGCGGCTGCCGGCAAGGGATTCCAACGCCGCACACAACGTATGGAAATCCGCGACGGAACAGGCAACCTGACATGGAAGGCGCTCGATGGCGCCCCGAAGAACAATGCCAGCGATACTCGACTGCTCGAGGCACTGTGATCGACACCCATGGATGGGTCGACGCCTGGCCGGAGCACCCCAACATCCGTTGGCTCACACCACCACGGAAAGTGCTCGTGGACATGGACATTGCCCTCGGTCTCGCCCGCCATACGCCACGTGCTGACCGGATACCGCTACATGTGAAAGCCACCGCTATCCATATCGACGGAATCATGGCCGGCACCCAGTTCGCTTGGCTGCGCACGACGACCTCGATCTGGATTGCCGTGGTAAAAGTGGCTGCTACCAGTGGAAACCATCAGAACACCATTACTCTCGACCTGTGCGTTACCGAAGACGCCATCAGTCTTCCTGTCGATCACCGCTGAGTACGGGGAAGCTCACGGGAGGGTTTTACCGCAGGCAGGGAGGGGAACCAGGACGGCTCCGGATGCGTCCAACAGGCTATGAACGAAGACGACCGCGCACTGCTCATCGCTGACGGCGAAGATCCCGACGACCCCCGCATCATCGCAGCTTACGAATACATGGAAACTGCACTTGCGTTGTATGCGAGAGTGCATCGACGCATGAGCCCTCGATCTAGGTAGTGCTGCTGAACCCGAGCTCGCCGCCATGTTTTGCGTTCTCAATCCGTCCTGCCACACCCGACGGCTGTCTCTTTCCCTCTTCGGAGGTTGCCGCACGGATCTCTGGCCATTGCGACGCTCAGTTTGAAAAGGCCAGAGAGACGCGACAGCAAGGAGATCGAACTGTGGAGAATGCGCGCGACAGCGTGGAACCTGCCACGGGCGTGCCGGCCACTTCCGAGGCGGGGCCATACGGGCGGGCTGTCGGGCTAGTTGCCTTCGCTTCTGTCGGAGTTGGGATGGCAGTTGGTGTGCACGCCGGCAGCTCCCTATTCGGCGTCGCTACCGCGGTGTTGGTATCGGCACTTGCAGTGCTCGTCATTGCAATCTACGGGCGACTACCCAGCGACTGGACGGACTGGGCCGGGGTGCTCGAAGTTCTGATCGTTACGGGAGTTGCTGCAGCACTTGTGATGCGACTGGCGGAATGGTGGATAGTGGTGTGATCCGGGCCGGTCCGGCGCATCTGGGCGGAGAAATCCTGGTCTAGCGAGGCGTCAGGAGATTCGCAGTCGAGCTGTCCTGGAGCCTTAGTTGCCCCTTTCGTGCACGGCTTTCCTACACGATCGTGTCCGGTTCTGTGGGAGCCTGCCGTGAGCCGGTGACGCACATGTCAGTAGCTGCAAATAAGTTGTCCCCCATCGGAGATCACCACATCTGCAAGGGGCACCATGACCGATCTGATTATCACGCAACGTAAGGTCCGCAAAACGGAGACTGGGCAGCCGGGAATCCTCACGCGGACGCCATTCGTTGCGATCGACGTTGAGACCACCGGAGTTTCGGACGACGGCCGGGTTATCGAAGTGGCCGCGGTGAAGATGAACCACAGGGGAGAAGTGATCGACAGATTCGAGTCGTTGATCAACCCTGGATACGATGTTCCGCTGAATCCCCACGCGCAGCGGATACACGGAATCACCCCGAACATGGTGTGGTCGGCTCCTTCATCGGAGGAGGTGTTCGCGGACCTCGCCGAGTTCGTGGGACGCAGTGGAGTCGTCGCGCACAGCCTTTCGTTCGAGAATCGTTTCCTCACAGCCGAATACGCTCGCCTGGAACTGCCTCGACCACAGTGGCAAGGTATCTGCACACTCGCGGCGGCCCGGACGATGCTGATCGCGCCGAACCACAAGCTCGCCACGCTGCTGGATCTACTCGAACTGCCGGGAATGAACAGCCATCGCGCAGCTGATGATGCGCACGCATGTGGCCTCTTGATGGCCGCGATGATCGAACGATGCGACGCAGGTGACCTCGTCCCGCTGGGCGAAGTCACGCCGAAAGCCGCCAGACAGTCGGCACCGATCACCGGCCCCATCGTGATGGCGGAGCACCCGGTTCTCGACACCCAAACAGTCAGGTCTGCCATGGGCGGATTCGATCCCACCGAGGAACAAGCTCGCATCCTCGACGGATTCGACACCGGCGCAGACCTCGTCATTTGCGCCCTCGCCGGCACAGGAAAGACGTCAACACTGAAAGGGATCGCACGGATCGAAGCAGCCAGAAATCCGGGACGCCACGGTCTTTACCTCGCGTTCAACCGTTCCGTGGCTACCGAAGCGAAAGCACACTTTCCTGAACAAGTGCAGACATCGACTGCACACGCGTTCGCGCTCCGTCACTTGCGGAACACCGCGCACGGTCCACTCCTGGCGAAGCTCGATGGCGGACGATCGAAATTCCGAGAGATGGCGGAGGCGATCAACTCACACAAAATCTTCTTCTCTGCAGGCGGCGATGGCCCCCGGGTACTCGCGCAGTATCCGGTGACAAGGTTGGCGCTCGCAACAGTTGACGAATTCTGCAAAACAATGGACGAACAGATCGGACCACAGCACGTCCCCGAGCAGAGGGGAATCGACGTCGGCAGTGCGCAACGGGACGAACTTGTCGGCCATATTCTCCCGATTGCCCGCCGCGCGTGGGCTGCGATTCGCGACCCCCACAACTGGACTATCAAATTCACACCTACCCACATGTTGAAGTTGTGGGCAGATACCCACCCCATCGTGGGTCGGCAAGGTGACTACCTGATGTTGGATGAAGCGCAGGATGCGAATCCGTTGATCGACAGCATTATTCGCGATCAGGTTCACATGCAGCGGATACGTGTAGGTGACGAGAACCAAGCAATCTACGGCTTCACCGGCGCCATCAACAGCATGTCGAACGTCGCCGGCGCCACATACTTGTCGCTGACGAAGTCATGGCGGTTCGGGCCAGCGGTCGCAGACACCGCGAACTTCTACCTCAGGAAACTCGGCACAACATTGCAGGTCATCGGCAACGAGAACGTGGAATCGCGGCTGATCTCGATCTCCGATCCTGTCGATGCAGTGTTGTGCCGGACCAATGGTGCTGCGCTGACCGAAGTGATCGCAGCCCAGCAGGCAGGGAAGACGACCGCACTGATCGGTGACGCTGCAGCAGCTACCCGGTTCTGCGAATCCGCTGAACTGCTGAAGGCCGGGCAATCACCCAAAGACGCGGATCTGGCCGCATTCACGACATGGGCAGATCTGCAGGACTACGTAGAGAACGCGCCAGGGGAGGGGGAACTGAAAACGCTGGTCGAATTGGTCGACACATACGGCGTCGACGAGGTGCGAGCAGCGATGGCATCGACAGTGAGACCAGATAGGGCCGAACTGGTTTCAGCTACCTGTCACAAAGCTAAGGGCCTGGAATTCGATCGAGTGCGAATCAGCCACGAATGGGAGCTCGAGCCGGACGATGCTCCGTTCCCTCTCGACCTCGACGATCTAAGAGATGAGCAGATGCTGGCGTATGTCGGCTTGACGCGGGCAAAGCGCCATCTGGATCCAGGCCTACTCCTCGACCAACGAGTCGTAGATCTGATCAGTGCTCGTCACGCTCATCCCGAGGCGATCCCGGGCCTGACACCTCCCCTGGAGGGCATGCTTCTCTGACGAGTGCATTCCTCGCTGACCGGATGCCTGAGCGGCGGAGTCCGGATGCGAACACGGGCGGATTACAGGCGTAGCGATCCAGAATTTGTCCGCGCAGCCTCCGGAACCAGCGCTGTCCATGCACAGACGCCGCGTCGGCGAGCTGTCCGGGGTGATCAGGGGTGCCGCGCTGCTTGGCCGCTGGGGTGAGTGTGGAGACGAAATATCCACGCGAGCAACAGGAGTAAGCATGGGAGGTCACGATTTCCATGAAGTGGTGTACACGAACAGCGACGTTGAGGCTGTCTACGAAGAATTGTGTGCCGAGGCGGTACGCGAGTACGGAAACAACGGCTACAACGGCACCATCAGCACGACCCGGGGAGTGAATCCCGTTCGTGTTCCCCCAATGAGCTTGGCCGCCGCATTCACTCTGGCGAGCGACCGCATGGACGGACTCGACAAATGGAGTGCATGCGAAGCGATTCCACTTCTTGAAGAACGACAACCGGTGTATGAAAACGGCGGACGGGTAACAGTGAGCCTCCAGGTGCCGTGGTCGGTGTACTCCGACCACGATGCGATGCGCTCCGCACTGGGAAAGAAGCTGGGGCGGTCGGAAGACGAGGTGGCGGATTGGTTCCTGATAGCTCGGGAAACCACCGTCACGAGACGTGCGAAGATCACCACGACCAGCGGACAGCGGGAGACTCGCCACTTCGTAGTGAGTTCGAACCAGAACCAGCTACCAGCGTGGGCGCTCGGCCACCGAACCCAGGCGGCTGCGAGGGAAGCGCTGAAGGGGATCGGGGCCACCTTGTTGGCCGAAACTGTTGATCTGGACGTCATCTCGATCACCCGACGTGTAGATGGTCAACCGCTGGTGAAAGCGACGCTGACCGCGAAGGACGTGAACGCGAAAGCATCGGTGTCATTACAACGGAAGACGTGCGACGGATTCCTCGGTACTAAGCAGGCCGGCTGGCTGTTCTACGGCTGGGCCGCATCCTGATCGATTCGGTGTGCAGTTGCGATGGCAGTTGCACACCGAATCCGCCGTAACCGAGCCTGTCCGCTGCCTGCATGGCAGGTCGAGTGACTACGAGCATCCTGTCCGCTCATCGAATGCGGCGAAAGACGGTGCGAACTGCAGCAACAGCGTTCGCCGGCGTTCGTGCGCGGTGCCGCACTGCCGGGCTGGTGCGAACAAGCTCTGAACGTAATCAACCAGCGAGTTCGTAGAAACGGGGTAGCGAGATGGCGACTGTGGCCAAGAACAATGCGGCGATCCGA
Organism: Rhodococcus sp. D-46; assembly: GCF_011290655.1. Lineage (NCBI taxonomy): Bacteria > Bacillati > Actinomycetota > Actinomycetes > Mycobacteriales > Nocardiaceae > Rhodococcus > Rhodococcus sp. D-46. Next base: position 78,781 of record NZ_JAANTF010000014.1, read on the forward strand.
GGTGCGGGAGCACTTGTCACCGCTGTACCGGCATTCTTCGGTTTCACCCCGGACGAATGCCTGGTCGTGGTCAGACTCGCAAAGGGCGCTCTCGCGGCAGCTGTGCGGATCGATTTCGACGCAGCAATACGCGTTGCTGAGCACGATATTTCGAGTCTGGTGGGCCACGAGGACGACCGTGCAGACATGGTGGCACTGATCGGAATCGGCGTGAATTCTCGGCGAGACGACGCGTTGAACGCTGTCGCAGCGGCATGCCTGGCCGACGGAATGTACGTGACGGCAACGATCAAGGTAGATCGGATCGCGTTTGGTGAGCGATGGATCGACCACAGCAGCAAGACTGAGGGCCTTATCGACGACCCGACTACATGTCCCGCCGCGCTGGACTCGTTGATCGAACGAGGTCGAGGTGTAGCCAGCGACCGTGAAGAACTGCGGATCGAAGTAACTGCCACAGGCGCCAATATCGTTGCAAGTAAGGCCCCATCCAACGCAGGAGCGGCGCGGGCCGTGCGTGCTGTTCTCGCCGCGATGGACCGCCATATGAACGGCCACCCACTCTCTGACGCCGATGTGGCGAAGCTGGCGGGCGGCTTGCTCAACAAACGTGTTCGCGACGCGGTGGTGGCTATCGGTCTGACCGGGCGCCGTGAGGCTGCACGCGCTGTCTTTGCGGACGTAACGCGTCGGGTCTGTGGACCGGCACGGGCCGAAGCTGCGACGATTGTCGCAGTTCTCGCCTACTTCGCATGCGACGGAGCGCTGTTGCGTATGGCGCTCGAGGAAGCTCAGCGGGAAGCCCCCAAGCATTCTCTTGCCCTGATGGTGGCGTACGCGCTCGATATGCAGATTCACCCCACGAAATTCGAGGAAGCACTCGCGCCGTCGCGTCAGATTCTGGCGGAACTCGGAATCGTCGTACCAGACTGATCGCGATCCGAAGTGGTTGTCCCACCGCCGCTATCGGCGGTGGGACAGGGTGTTTCGCCTTCGGTACGCCGAACGTGTGTTCTCGGTCGGTCGTACCCGCCCATCTGCTGTCCTGGGTGGAGATTGCTCAGCTGTGGACAACGCGGCTGACCCTGTCCTCAATGCGCATAGTTCGAAGGCAATGCGGGCAGGCGGATTGGTGCAGATCAACTTCGAGGCCCGCCCACCCGACGACCTATTCCGTGACGCGCACTCGTGAGCGACACGGAATCGTCAGAACCTCAACACGTAGTCAATGAAAGCGAAGGAACGACATGGGATCTGACATCTATTCGTCTGCGAACTTTTCTGTGCAGGACAACGATCAAGGGCGCGCCGCTCTGGCCTACGCGGTCGGCAAGTTGCAAGACATCTCCGCGCTCGGGCTGACCCCCGACGGAGACGAAGACGCGGGTGCGGTCATAGCTGGGGCGTTGGCCAAAGTCCTTGGTTTGGCCGAAGATCCGAACGACTTCACAGAGGTGTGGAATGCGCTGATCGGTGGTCGATACATCGTATCCGTATCAGGGGAAGGGGTTCACTCCGATCCCAGCGAAATCGACGCGGTGCTTTCAGCTCTCGCGGAGAGCGATGTTAACGGTGAAATCACCTGCGAAAGCGACGATTACGATCGGTGGCGACTGCGCGTAGTTGGCGGTCAGGTTCGCAAAGAATCCGGCGAGATCGTGTACGGCGATGATGCACTCGCCGCAGCATGGGTCGTCCAGATGCAAGGCCATGATGACAATATGTTCGACCAGGTCGCGGTGGTGGGTTCGGAGGCGGAAGCGACCCCGATCCTTGCTGAATGGGCACGTGAGGCTGCCAAGAATCTGGTCGATGCTGGTGCGCTCGGTGAGGGCGCTGTCGATGTGACCGCAGACGATGCCATCGTTCTCGAGCAGTGGGCCGATGCCGGGGGAGTGAAGTGGGAGGTGTATCAGGCTGGCGCGCAGAACCACTGATCAGGACAGTTGAGGTGTTGCCCGCAGCCTCTCTCCGGCGGGCAACACCTCAACTGCGCGGCCTGTCCGAAGCCGTCCGACGGAACCGGGCACAAGCAAGATGGTGCGGCGAGACACTCAAGGTGCCGCACACTCGCGCCGGCACCCTAATCCTGGGTCTGTCAACGAAACAGTCCAGGAGGAATCGACATGGGTGACACACAGGAATTGAGTGGCGCGGCTAAGGCCACTTTGGGGGACCTTCTCAGGGAATCCGTCCGCGACCGGGCGGTCCTCGCGGAGATCGGAGTGCTCCTCGCGCCGGTTCTGGCACTCGATTTGGGCGTGCATGACCCACGGTCGTTGTTCGATGAACTCGAAGTCGCTGTGGGCGAGCAGGGAGAGCGAAAGGGCCTTCGGAGAGTTAAGTTCACCACGGAGCTATGGGACAACGGATATTTCTTCTCCGATGAGGTGGAAGTCGACTACTGCGACGGCGATTCCGATGAGATCACCCTCCCCAAAACGTTCTTGGAAGAGTACGCGGACGAACTCACCTCGCACACCGACGGTCTCGGATCAGGGACTGAGTTGAAGGTCGTCTACAGCGGCAAAGAACCCCGGATCGTCGCCTGACTTCGACTACTTGCCCGACATGACATCCTGCGTCGGGCAAGTAGTGAAAGCTGTTTCGCTGTCCGGAAATTTAGATGTCGGCCGATCCTCATCCAGCGCGCTGCCGGGGCATTGAATATTCAAATCCGGTGCCGCACAGATCAGATCGACGAGATGGAATCGAAAGCGTCAGATTCCCGACGATCTAGGAGACAACGAAATGGGCTACGACAACAACCCAGGCTCGCACGGCAGCCCAGAGCAGGGCACACCCGGCCACGACTCAGCCCCGGGCAGGGGTGCCGACCACACCGACACCGACGGACTGATCGAAACTCGAGTCGAAGGCGTCGACGCAAAGATCTATGCCCACCGCTCGAACGTCACTCCCGGAACACTGCTGGTCGGTGTCGACGCACCGCAAGGACAGTCGATCCGGTTCGTCGTCAACGACGGCGACATGCTGGATACAACGGTCGGCGTCGATGCGGGCGAGCTAGTCACGCTCCCGTCGACGGAACAGTTCACGTCGAATGCGCACCGCATGGTGGTCGGCGGAGAGAGCCGCGCCGCAACGGCGGTCGCGACCAGGGTCGAATACCTCGTACCTGACGATGTGATCGCACAAGGAAGCGACGCAGTAGCCGGGTGGGTCGAGCAGACTGCCCGCGCGGTCGCGGTCACCAGCCCGGTACGGATCAGCGTCGAGATCGGTGAACGCTCCGAAACGTGCCTCACACGGGCGATCTGGACGGGCCGCAAACTTCTCGACACCGAACGTTCCTTCGGGGATTCGAGGAGCGAGACGGAGGCCGCTTCGGACGCGATAGCGAACATCCTGCTGGCGCTCGCAGACAGCGACGGTTTCGAGGAAGTCGTGAGCGCCCTGCGAAGCGCACGGATGTACGTCCGAGACGAGTGGGCAGAGGCCGACCGGATCGTGCCGGACTGCTTCTTGATCAGCTAGACACCTCCACTGATCTGGCACCTACGGCGGGTGTCAGATCGGTGGACGCTTTCGCCGCGACGACGCTGTCCGACGATCACCAGACGGCCGTCAATGATCTGATCAGCGAAGTCACTACTATTCGTGACGCCAACGCACAGACATGGGAGGGGCCGCGTGACCGCCGAAATGAACACCCCGGAACGGCATGTACTCGTCGATACCGACACCGGAGTCGACGACGCGCTCGCATTACTGACAGCCCTCAACGCACCAGACACGTCCGTCATAGGCATCGGCACCGTCTTCGGTAATTGCACCGAACACCAGGCCGCTCAGAACGTGCTGACAGTCCTCGCTGCGGTCAACCGCACCGACATCCCGGTATGCGTAGGGAGCCCCCGGCCAGGGCCAGCACCGACGACACCATCCCCACACGGAAGCGATGGGCTCGGAGGTCGCGGACTCCAGCCGCCACCCTCTGTTCGACTGAGCGACGAAACCGCCGTCGACCAGATCCTCCGGACAGGACGCGAACGACCCGGCCAGGTCGACCTGCTGTGTCTTGCACCGCTTACCAACATTGCAGCCGCTATCACTCGCGATCCGATGATCCTTCGGCAGTTCAGATCAGTGACTATCATGGGCGGAATGGGCACGGCCGATCGCCGCGAAATCGTCGCCGCCGCGCAACCGAAATTCCTCGCCAAAGGCGATACCAACACCAACCACGACCCAGCCGCCGCCGCGACAGTGGCTGCGACACCCGGTCCAGTGACCTGGGTAGGCATGGACGTCACAGGCCGGCTACGACTGAGGTGGGCAGATCTGCAAACCCTCACGTCGACATCGAATATTGCGCGTTTCATTCAGACCATCACCGAGGACTATCACGTTTACTGCACGAACACATACGGTGCTGAGCAGCCGATCTACACCTCCCACGACAGTGTCGCCACGTCCGTCATGCTCGATCCCACGGTGATCTTGTCCAGCGTTTCGGCTACCGCACAGGTACACAGTGCCGACGGCCGGTCTGCGTTGTGGGGGCACTACCCTGACGATCGGTCCGCAGTGCACCAGATGGCAACCGACCTCGACTACGCCGCGATCCGAAACCGAGTCGACCGCACCCTCGCAGGTTCGGGAAAGCACTGAACGGAACGCACAGTTCTTCGAAAGGCGATGGTGGCAGCATGTTTCGAACGGCATCCAAACGCAAAGTGCGGAAAGCGCTCGACAACCTGACCTTGCCCGATCCCTGGGACAGCCGGAAACTGGTCGAACAGATCGCACACGATCGCGGACACCCGATAGTGCTCTCCCCAGTGCCACAACACGTGATGGAAGGCAAAGTATGCGGCCTGTGGGTCAGCTCTGACGAAACCGATTACCTGCTTTACCCGGAGGACTCCCCGTCCTGGCACATCGATATCGTCATCTGCCACGAACTCGGCCACATGCTGCTCGACCACGATCTCGAGATACCAGTTCCCGCCAAGTCAGGCCCACCAACCACGTCGATCGACATCGAAGGGCTGTCCGCATGGCTACCAGGCCTGGATCCCGACGCGGTCCGCGGGATACTCGGACGCAGCGGCTTCTCCGCTCGCAGTGAATACGAAGCTGAATACCTCGCGACACTGATCATCGATCGCGCAGTCGAGGATATCCAAGACACCCGCCACACACGAATGCTCAACACATTCGTCCGAGGTGAAGACGGATGACCAACACAATCCCCGCCCCCCTCCACGCGCTCATCCTGCTATTCGTGTGGTCGGTGCTGGCAGCGCGGTCAACACTGCTGAGGTTCAACAACTACGACGTTCGACTAACCCACGCACTGACCTTCGCGTGCATCGCGCTCACCCTGAAAGACCCCACCGTCGCGTCAGTTCTCAACCCGATACTCGGGCCGACGCTCACCCGAACACTCGTACACATCCTGATCTTGTGGTCGGTGGCAGCCCTCGTCGGTGTCTACAACTCCTGGGATCCCGCCGAACCCCAATGGAAGCAGCCGACGCTCTATTGCATCGCGACCACACTCGGGGTGCTCCTGCTCGTCCTCTCGGCGCCAGCACGCGCCGCAGAAACAACAGTCGAACTCACCGGCGGTTGGCAAGCAGTGGCCTACTTCGCGATCTACGCCGCATTCACCGCGTACGGACTAGGCCGGGTAACCCTGGACTATCTCCGAAGCTGGAAACGGATCCGAACCGCATCCACGAAAGTAACCGTGATCGGCGTAATCGTGTTCTTCGTGTCCATGCTGGTCGAATCGTTGCAGATGCTGGCAGTCGCCATCCTGACTGGAAGCGGCAAAGGAGAACGACTGGTCGAAGCGAAATCGAACTCCAACGGGTGGCTATTCGCCGTAATGATGCTCGTCGCCGTCACCTTGTCAGGGCTCCCATTTTTTCGCTCGGACATGCGGCGGGAACTGTGGGACCAGTTCAGAATCCACCGACTGTGGAAGACGATCACACGGACGGAACCCGATCTCGTATTCGGAACAATCCGAGACCGGCGGACACTCACTGACAGTCAACGTCAGCTGAGGGTGACCAGCGAGGTTTTCGACGTTGTCCAACGACTCAACCACTACGCAGAACCCATCAACGACGGACGTTGGGACGATCAACTCGCCCAGCTAGGACTCACACCGACGCAAGCGATTGCGGTCTATCAGGCAGCTCAGCTGCAGAACGCCATTGAACGACGTAAACGCGGTCTCAGCCCACTCGATGAAAAGGCTCCGATTGCCACTGCACCGGCCGCCCCTGACGACACCGAATCTGCGATCGCAGCCATGATGCTCATCGCCCAGCACTGGTCCCTAGCCGGCCGCCTCCGACAATCGAGCATCAGCGAACAGGACCACGCGCAGATCCCCTGACAAGGAACCTCAGCTGGCCGCTGAGGGGCTATCCGAACCCTCTCCGAGCACCCGCAGCAACGCCCTGCGGTCGGCATCAGTGCGTTCTCCGCGAAGCTGAATGCTCTGCACCTTCCGCATCCGGAACTGCTCGAGGAGCAGCAGTTGTTCGTGCAGATCCTGAATATCGTCATCGAGCAGATACTTCGCGGGCGTCCGGAAGTGCGCGGCGATCGCTGTAAGCAAATCTGGATCCGCTTCGGTCTGAGCACCAGATCGCAGGGCGTCGATCTGTTCAGCTGATACCTGGTGTCCAGCAGCGCTGATCGCTGCAGCAGCGTCCGTCGACGTTTCTTCGCTCTCGTTAGCTGGGTGCCATACCCGAAACAAGACCTGCAGTCGCTCGGCGAGGGAAACCCGTGAGGACATGAGCTCTCTCCGTTCCATGGTCAGAACCATCAGCTTAGTGCGTGCTTGATTATCTGATCGTCGCCGCAGGCAGCGTGGACCAGGCTGTCTCCAACAAAAGGACCAACAGTGGGGAGCCTGCGACGAACTACAACCTGTCCGAGGCACTGGCAAGACGATCCTGACGTTGCACTATCAATGTTTCGGCCGGCACGCAGAAGGTGGTGCCGCACAACGCGAGCCGTACGCGCACTGTCGAGTCATCGCGGGCTCATCGCGGACCCGCACGATTCGTTGGAGGTTCAACATGCAGATCGTCGTTCAATCGAAGTTGGCTGGTACACGCAGGGACAGCCCGCGGCCGGACAGTCTGTGCGCTGATTTGCCGATCCGCCGAACTCCTTTGTCCCTTCACTTGGCGGACGAAGCCCAGGTCACCGTCACCGAGACTTCCGACGGAGGGGATGTGTTGTCCACGCACACGGTGCGAGCCGTGATTGGGGCCGGACCCGACGACGAATTCACGCGCGAGCTGCGATTGCTTGGCGAGGTTCCGGCCCTCGGGTTGCTCGACGTTGCGCACGTCGTCGATGTGTCGGGCACTGTGGCTGGGGCAGCAGCCGGCTGCGCCACCGCGTTTGCTGCGGCGATTGCGGAGCGTTTGATCGACAGCGGCACATCGGCGCGGATTGTGGTGCTCGATCATTTCGAATCTCAGATCGCTGAGGTCGAGATCTGAGATTCACTATTCTCCAGCATGTTTCGGTGAACTCTCGTCATAGATTCTCGACGGTCTGGCACTGGTTGAGTGCCGCACTCGCGCCGTGAGCGCGTGAGAGTGATGCCTGGGCTGCGGAAGCCGCAGTCCAAACGAAGGGGGCCAAAGGCATGGCACGTAAGAAGATCGAACAATCTGTGAAGGCCTTGCAGATCGCTGACCTCAGTGGCCGAATGATTGGTTCCCTCATCCGGCTCCGGTCGACGATGGGGGACAAGCGGGAAATGGAGGTCGAAGTTCGACAGATCGGATTGGATGCCAATGACGCCGGTCTCCACGTCATCATTCGTAGGGCAGATGCCGAGGGCATTGACGCCGACATCGGTTTCATCGACGTTGAAGGCAGTGGCCCCGAAGATGATCGCGTATTTGCTTATATCGGTGAATACGATCTCGACCATCCGATCGAGTTGATCGAACGATGACCCCTGCCGTTGAACGCCGGGCGAGTGACTGGTCCGACCTCCGAGGCGTTCAATTTCGGAGTTTCTGTGGGCACTGTCCGACGGCTTGTGAACGGCCGAACGGGTGCTGAGCGCGAGTGTTTGCCACTCGTTATTGGGGGTTCGTCCACAAGTTGTCGAAGGTCACTATTGCCCGGATGACCTCGACACATCTACACTGAATCAAACATCGACAAACTGATTCAGGAGGGTATCTGTCATGACCACACCCTCGACCGGCACACGGATCGAGAAGGCGAGGCTCGCCGCCAACATCCCGAGCCAGCGCAAGCTAGCCGAGGAGGCCGGCATCTCGCAGTCGACCCTCTCGCGAATCATCACCGACGCCCGGCCGGCAAAAGCGAACGAACTACTCGCCATCTCCATGGCCACCGGCTGCACCTTGGCGGAGCTGACAGGCACTTCTACGGTTGCCGACCGCGTCCAGTACGCGGCCAGGGCCACCAACGGTGCGAACATGGAGCAGATGCGCGAGCAGCTGATCCATTTCCTCGAACTCGACGCCTACCTCGAAGACCAGGGCATAGGTGTTTGCCTGTGAACCCAGAAATCGAAGGCCGCGATGCAGCGGCGGAGTTTCGCCGCGAGCATGGGCTCGGCAACCAGCCACTCGCCGACCTCGTCGCGCTCATCGAGCAGACGACAGGCAATGACGTCGCAGTACTCGACGGTGGCCGGGACGAACACGGACTCACAATGCGTGACAGCACGCGTGACGCAGTGTTCATTGCCGTAGCTCGAACCAAAAACCCTATGCGTCAACGCACCACATTGGCTCACGAGCTAGCGCACGTAGTGTTCGGCGACTGGGCCATCGAGGACACCGGTGACGACCGCCCGCCCCATGAGATCCGGGCGGATGCCTTCGCTCGGCACTTGCTGATCCCGGTCGCCGGTGTGAAGCAAATTGTCGGTGGCGCATCAGCTGACCTCAGGACACTCTCGACCTGCGTTCAGCTTTTCGGCGTGTCTCCGGCGGTGGCGGCTATCGCGATGCACCAAGCAGGCTGCATCGACTCACCCACCAAAGACCAATGGATGGCGATGACCACACCGCAGATAGCAGCACGGTTTGGGTGGGCTGACCAGTACGAATCACTTCAAACACAGTCCGACACACGTCGAGCGCCGCAAAAACTGTTGGCTCGGGCGATCGATGGATACATCGAGAACGTCGTGCCCGCACAAACTTTGGCCACACTCCGTGGAATCCCCGTCGGTGATGTCGTCGAGAGCCTCAACGAAGACGGAATCACTCCCATCGAACATCAGACGGAATGGGCCTCCGCCGCTGCGCTCCCCACAGTCGATGTCGACTTCACCGACTGGGAGGACGACGACAGTGACGAGGATCCTGCCGGATGACAGTACGGCCGATAATTGACGCCGGACCGGCACTGAGCTTTCTCGCCATCAACAAAGAACGGCTGCTGCTCGCGACGACGGGCCCGATCAGCACTCCGGAAACGGTCCGCGACGAGGTGCTCAGCAAGTCAGCGAAGGACCGACGATTCGCGCAGGTGGAGAGAGTCTGGAACAAGATCCCCTCACGACTGCTGGACGTGCTTCCCGATGATCCGACGCCCGAGCTTGTTGCCGCACTGGGCCGCATCAGCCAGCAACCGTGGAATCAACGATTGGCGACAGCAAAGGATCTCGGTGAAACCATGGTTGTCGCGCACGCGGTGGTACACGCCGAAGCCGGGCACCAAGTCACAGTGATCATCGACGATCAAGGCGGCGCCGCTTTGGCAACGACAGAGATCCGGCGTTTGGACCGACTTCGTCAAATGGGAAGGCCTGTCGGAGGGATCGCTCTGGTGAATACGGTCACCATCCTTGAGAAAGCTGCTGGAGGCATCCATCTTCCTGACAGGGGAAGTATGCGAGAGGTCTACACCAAGCTTCGTAAGAACGACGACGGTCTACTCCCGATTGACCGAACGCGATTGCTGTCGTCAACCGTCTGGAAATAGTGCCGGAGAGAGTAACTCTGCGCTGAAAAGCGGGCGGAGGTCACGGTAGAAGTCTCGAAGCAGAAGCCCAGGTGGAGCGGAGTTTCGCCGGTGATGCACGCTCGTTCCCTCGCCACTGCAAGCTGTCCGCGAATTCCTGAATTACCTACGGCCCAAGTACCTTCGGCGCACCGAGCGGTAGTCGGCGGGAAGGACGGATACGGCAAAATGATGCTCCGCCCACGCCACAAGCGCACGGCGGACCATCGTTCGATTTCCGTTACCGCTCGTTTAACCCTGCAAGCACTACACGCTCGACCGCCCGGATCCGTTGTGCAGGAACATCAGAGCAGAAACCCTCGCTGAGCATCCGCCACGACGGTCGCAGCTACACGCGGCGCCCATCTCTCGTGGCCGAGCAGACTCCACGTCGGATCACGACTATCCAGCGGTGTCGCTGCCAGCTGAACCCGCTGCACAAACCTGCCGACAACAGGGAAAGACAACGCGATCCAACTCCATGAACCATCATCAGAGGCGATACCGAGTCGGCTCATCACGGCAGTCGATAGCACCGACACGTCACCGCCCGCTCCGAAAAGAGCATCCGCGGAGACATTGAGAACAGCCGTCCATGACTGCACCGGCGACTTCGGTCCACGCGGTGACGACTTCAAGCCCGATCTCGCCCGCTGCGGCTTCTCCATCACGGCTGCCGCCGACTGCGCCCACGCCGCATCGCCGCCACGGCTCGCCGGCAACGGATGCGATCGCACATATCGACGCATCCCCCTACATCCGTCAACGACCTGCACTTCACCGACAGGTTGGGTCGCGAGCAGAAACTGCAACAAAGACCCAACGTCACCTGTTCGGCGAACATCCGAAAACGCGCCGCCATCGAGACGTCGAGTATTGGTGCTCCTCGTCACGACACCTGGCCTTGATCGAACGTGCCGTGAGCCAAAGGGTTCGGCGTGTGTAGCGGATCCGGACGCCCGATCAGCGGGTGATCCGATTTCGGGGCACCGACGATGGCCAGAGCATCACGATGAAAAGACGCACCGGAGATCGAAGCGACCAATACGACCTTTCGGTCGAAGACAACCAAGGCGGTCGATGACGCCGCGACGTAGTCAGCGCGCAGCTTCCACAGCCCGCGCGCCCGCTCCCACAGCTCTTCCGGTGCGAGGTCCGGCGCATACCCGATGTAGCTCCGTCCGAGAGGATCGTCCATGGCGGCAGGTGTGGATTCGCCCAGTGTCAGTCGCACCGCCGTAATTCGCGCCGAAAACTCCATCGGCCGGAAATGTTGCAGCGTCGCGGACGCGCCCTTTTCTCGGTCGAAGGAAACGTGGTCGAACGTGGGGTAGTGCCTGTCCTTGAGATGCACAGGCGGCATCTCACCGTTCACTGAAAAGCGCTGTTGCTCAAGGAATTGCACCCGATCCTTGATATCGCTACCCAATGGCGTGTCCAGGATATCGAACCCAGCCTTCTTCAACGCCCACTCGATCTCGTGCGGATAGACGTCAGGCATATAGTTCTGACGGAAGTGCCCAGCATCCGCCGGTACGGCCGAATACATCGCCTTCTGACAACTCTGCGGTAGTACCTTGATGATTCGGAGCATGCACGCACCGAGCACCGCTGATTCCGTCCACTTTCGCTGCTGTCGGAACTGCACCTTGTCGATCGCGACGTACAAACAGAGCATCCGAACGAAATACCCTTCTACCAGCGGGAATATCTGATCCCACCATTCAACGGCCTCGGAGCCCCGGCTACAGAACAACGCGTACAACGCGCTGTTCTCGAGAACACCGATCGCAGTCGGCACATCGTCAGCGTGAGCGTCAAGGATCCGGCGGGCATGCTCGGTGATCTCACACTTGTCACAGGGATGCCCGAGCACCCGAAAGATGGAGTCCTTGCCGGATTGGAACCGGCGATGCCCGCAACTGTTCACTGTGCAACCAGGGGCTACGCAGTACAAGCACGCGTAAATGTCGCCCTGCTTCCACACCATGTCGGAACGACGCTGCAACGGGGTCTCTCGCCATTCGTGGCCGGCCGGGCAGATCCACCACACCATGTCGTTCGACGAGTTCGTTACTGAACCAAGATCAATCCCTGCATTGCGAGTGGGATGCAGCTGGCGAAACAACTTCGGATGCTCATCCTTGAGACGCATAGTTCTCCTCCGACTCCTTGGCCCCTTCAACCACGATGAGCACGGCTATGTAGGCAGCACCGCCCGTCACAGGAGAGTCACCTTGTCGGACGTTTTGATCGGCGCACCTTCCGGCCCCGCGATGTACGTCGAGATCCAGATCGGGTGATGCCGCTGCTCACTCGGGTACCACTGCCGCTTCCAATGGCCCCGAACGGTCCACCGGTGCGAATACACCCGCGACGGTGGTCCATCGTCACCGGTTGCTCGGGCGCCACTGCGAGATCGATACGACAAATACGTCACCAACCCCGGCTGGCGACGCCGCCCACTCAATGACGACTTCGCGGTACGAATCGTGGACGAGTCCACCAACGCTCCCTGTCGAAGCATGTGCGTAAACGAGAGAAATACGGCCAATATCTGCTCAGAACCCCAGCCCTGATAGATGCCCTTTCGGGACCAATCCGGAGCGTCATCGGGCATCCCTGGGGTATACCCGCCGATATTCTGAAGCGACGGCGGGGAATCACTTTCAGGAGAACTCAATTCCGCCTCGGCAGTTGGGATAGGCAGATACTTGTAATCGCCGAACCTGTATCCCCAGCCTTCCCGAATCTCACCTTGATTCACAATGAAGTCCTGAGCCCCGGTTGTCGGCACCAACTGAACCGAGAGCAGATCATCGACGGTGTTCCACAGCAACACCAGATCGCCCTCCGATTGCGTCAGATAGGCGACACCAGAAGGTGAGGGCAGATCAGCGATTGTGACACCGACTTCCGCTGAGCCCTCACTTCCCGCCAGGATCAGCGCAGTCATTTCCTCGGAGGCAAAGTAGGCGTGCCGGTCCAATGTTGCTCCGCTTGTGCACCGATACCCGCAATAGATGACGATTATCTCCTGCTCGTCCACTGCTTCGTCAGACAAGGCCAGAGCACCCTTGAACCCGAGATATCGCTCAGGGTTCGCAGAGAGCACCTCCACTGGCTGTCCATAGAATTTGCTCAACCCATTCAACGTCGGGCCGACAACTCCCGACGCGCGGAAACTACGCAACTCCCACACCGAGAAAGCAAATGGTTCCAGATGCTTCATGACCGGCGTAGCTGCCTCATCGAACGCATCTAACAACAACGGCATCTGCGCTGGCTTCAGCTGTCCCGTCGACAACGCCATATCTGCTCGCTGCCGAACCGCGAGTCCATGTCGCAGCTGATCTCCCGGAGTGTGCTTCGGAGGTGACTCCCGCACAACAACTTTCCTCTTACTCTTCGCCTTACCCATCACGACCCCCTGCGTCGGTTTCCTCTGAAGGATCAGATCCATCCGCGCCTACCGCGACACTGTCCGGTGGTGCGAACAAGGCCTTTCCTGCCCCAAAGACCTTCCCAACATCATGCCTGATTCGCGAAACTCGAGGACTTCCGACATCGCCCCAGTAGCGTCATGACACACGCCGTGAGCACGAGACAAGTGATACATCGCGCAAGCAGTACGAGTCGCAGGTAGACCTCAACCGCTGGACGTTCTCGGGCGATGTCTGCCCTCGAAACCGGCCATGGAACACCGGGCCTGTGGGATTCGCCCAGACTCTGGCGGCATGCAGCAGGAATCCGGCGTGCAGCCCTAGTAACCCACACCGGGCAGGCACCCTGCGTTAGTGCAATGCTGGCCACTCCCAACGGATCAGGTCCAGGCGGCCGAGCACTCCAACAGCCACGAGGGCGAGCCCACCTCCCCAGAACCGTCGATCCGACCAGTCGCGAGGCTCAGGTAGCCCGTCAATCTCTTCGTGAAATGCCTGAGCAGCAGAGAAGGGGTCGGATCGACTTGACTGGACCTGCTCAGGTAGCCAGGCGAAGCGTCCTGCTGTCGGCGTGTGGGAGGCGTTAGGCATCGCAATCATCCAATTCTTCAGAGGGGGCGCCTCGGTCGTCGAGGTCCTGACTCGATCCGAGTCGATCGAGTAACCCCAGACTGACCGGGCTGGGTGGGAGGTGCGGCACGTAAAGACATCAGCTCGACTGACCCGAACCTGCTCCTCAGATTCAATGCGGCGCGAGCGAATCCATCCGTGCCGCAACACTTCCACCCCGTCCATAGCGTGTTGAGGACAGGTGCAAGCACATTGCACGAACCAATATCACGAGCGGACGCACCGATGGCACTCTTTACTGCTAAATATAGATACGACGACCTCACGCTCACAGCGCCAGCACCAGGAGCAGCGCTGATCAACGACGTCGGACTCGTCGTGTCAGTGCCCGGTATCGGTCCGAAGACCGGAGGCCGACATGCAGGGATCCCATTGGCAATCGGACCTGTGCACACCAGAATCTTCCGGCCCCATGACCGTATCGAAATGTCTCTGCCGAACACCCAATTGCTTTTGTGGACCGCACCATTCGAGACGGCAGCGTTTCGTGCCGGATATCAGGGTTCACTGGCCAAGCGCGAAGGCTGGTACTGGCTGAACTGGACCATCGCGGAACATATCGCGCACGACCTCGAAGTCGAGACAATGGATCGAGCCGAATCAGCCGACATCACCCCAGTCGTCGCCGACGGATCACCACTGGTGGTGGTTCCCTGCGGCGCCGTAAAGTCCGCCGTCGCATCACCTGCCGGCGAAATGTACCGAAGCGGATACCACCGGCTCGGGCTCAAAGCTGCAAGGGCGCTGACCAGCCCAGAGTCGATCAGAATCCTCTCAGCGCTCCACGGTCTTCTCGCCCTCGACGCGATGGTGGAACCGTACGACTTGCGGATGGGTAGCCCCGGATCGATCACCGCAGATGCTCTCGAAGCTCAGGCAATCGATCAAGGGCTCTTCGATCATCGCAACGTCGTCGTCCTCGGTGGCCGCAGCTACACCCGTATCGCGCAATCCGTTTGGCCGAATGCCCGCACCCCATTGGCTGGAACTCGAGGTATCGGAGACCAGCAACATCGCCTTGCCCGCATCGCCGAATGCGGTGCGCAGGCACTCACCTAACCCCACGATGACACCAGGAGTGACCATGACAGTGACCGAAATCCCGGAGGCCTTCGCCAAGGCATTCATCGCGTACGCCAACGACAGCAATGGCGACGCAGATGACCTGGACCTCAGCGTCTCCGAAGATCGACGTGAGCTGTACCTATCGAACGACCATCCCGGATTCTCCCCTTACCTGCAGTTGAGCTCCGACGGTGGTGATTCGGCAACTGTCGAGATCCGATCCGCAGTGAGTGTTCGCCGGACCGGCGGTGGCTTCGACCGCACCGAACACCTTGACGCCCAGGTCATCGTCCCGCTTTCAGACCTGGAGGAAGCAGCCCGCCTCGCAGTCGAGTGCTGGATCACGACTCTCTGACCCACGGCCTAAACATCGGCTATATGGCAGGCCCGCGCCGGCCGATCAAGACGGCGTCATTGAGCGCAGTCCATTCGAGCCTGGCGCACTCGAATGGACTGCACGTAGAAATCAGCGTTGCTGTCCAACGAAAAGGCTTTCCTTGAAACACTTCCCGCAGATCGTCGAATCCACGAGCTCTGATCAGGGAGGCTCAGCTGGACACCAACGTAACCAGCGCTGAAACCGTCGTCGACGACAACATCACTAGGGTCTACCTACGCCAACGAGGACCCACGTATCCAACGATAGAACGATTCGTTGTGATTCCACCTGACCTGGCGCCATCGAAGGAATCCGAGCACTTCGGCAGATGGTGGAAAGCCACCATCTGAACGCCGCCGGTAGCAGTCAGCACCCGAGCTCCACAAACGTACGCATCTAGGTCGCAGAGAACACGGGCCGGTATGCCGCATGACCGGAAGCCATTATGCGATCCTGAGTCCATCGGAGAATGCACTACAAACACGAGGGGACTTTCGTGTCCATAGCCAACACCATTTCCACGAAGGCCGTCGTCGGCGCCATCAAGGTGATCTACGCGCTGCCTGAGAGAGTCGAAGGCGTTACCATCGCCGTCGACGGAGACACCCTGACAATCGCCGGTCGAGATGCCTGGGGATCTTCGGTGACCGTCCTGACCGCGTTGCCTCAAGACGAGACCAAGAGTCCTCGCGAACGCATTGCCCCCGTGTGGGTCGTGGACAACCAAATTCGGACCATCGTAGAGACTTCAAGCTCACGTTCGGACCGAAGTGCGCTGACCTACAGCGATGGGTTCCTTAGATTCGGCAGTCAATTCAAAGTGCGTGCCAACAAACACGACTCGTCAGACGAGAAGTTGCTCAATACTCAACCGACAGCAGCAGTTTCTCCGACGGAACTAAAACAAGCTTTGGCCATTCTCGCGCCACACGCAGCGACCACAGGATCCAAACCTGCTGTGAATGTCCGTATTGGCACTGCAGCCGACGGCTCCATCTCTGTCGCAGTCGCCGGCGACTACTCCGCAGGGACCGTCACGCTAAACGCAATTGGCGGCACAAGCCGGCGAGCGGCGATCGGGTATACGGGGATCGGAGTACTGGCCGCGTCAGCGAAACTGCTGAAATCGAGCGCAGACCAATGGACCTTGACGGCAGCGGTCACCGACTCCACCTGCCAGACCGAGATTTCTGACGGCACGACGACGGTCATTCACAACGCTCAAACAGCGGGTATGCCCGATTTCGACGATGCACTCGCTGAGCCAGACGGCTTGCGGTGCTGGGATCTCGATATCGCAGACCTATCCGATTTCGACCGATTCCTCTCGGTACTGCCCCGAGTATTCAGTGCAGACGGAGCATTCATCCAGATCCGAAACACCGGACAATCCCACGGCGCGAAACATCCGATCGAGTTGGTCGCCCGATCGGGCAGCAACCTTGCCGTGGCTGGGGATTTGTTGCGCGGACAGAGCATCCCCATCGTTAACACCACCAGCGTGGACGACGTCGAGGTCGACGTCGCACTGCCACAGATGAGGCAGATCGTCACCAGCGCGATGAACGCAGGCGGCGGAACCGTCACGCTGCGCGGATATTCCCCTTACGAGACGATGGGGAAACTGTTCCTCAGGGGAAAGAACGTCACAGCGGTCACGATCAGTAGGATCCCGCAACCGCTCTGAGCAGCGATCGACAGTGCCGCTACGCCGTAACTGTCACTGCTACAACAGAACTACTCGGCTATACGAAAAGCCAACCAGGATCACGGCAGTGAAACGACTGCCCAACCCAGCAAAGGGAGAAGCCCATGTCGCTACCCGTACTCACCCCTGAACAGCGTGCCGAGAGCTTGAAGAAAGCCGCAGAAATGCGCAAGGCACGAGCAGATCTCAAAGCCAAACTGAAAGCTGGCACTGTGAAGGTCGAGGAAGTACTCGAGCGCGCAGACAGTGACGCCGTCGTTGGCAAAATGAGAGTCCTTCACCTGATCGAATCACTCCCCGGCCGCGGGCGCCAAGGCGCGATCAGCCTGATGGGCAGACTCGACATCTCCGAGGCGAAGCGAGTAAAGGGACTCGGACGTGTTCAGCTCGCACGGTTGCGCACCGAGTTGGTCGCATAGCTATTCAACTGATCCGGCTGTGGCGCCCACGACGAACCGACTGGGCGCCACAGCGACGTTCAGGCAACCAATCGAGAAACGCCGCACACACCCCAACTAGCAGGCGATCCTTCCTGTCCGGGATACTGTCAGATGCTATGTCACCGACCCCGCGACAGCCCGAATCACGATTCCGGCCGACACCCTGGAAGAACAAGCCGGCCACTCCCGGCGCGTTCGCAGTGATCGACATTGACGGGGTACTCGCGTCGATGGCGGAGTTCGAGCCGTTACTGAACACGGAGCGATCGCAAGATCGTGACTGGCATACTTTCCACCGGTCTTACAGCCGCGCAAAGGTGATCCGGGCTGGGCGAAAACTGGTCGAGATGTTGCAGTCCGCAGGCCTACAGATCGCATACTCGACGACCCGCCCCGAACAGTTCGCCCGAGCTACTTGGAACTGGTTGCTCAGCCACAAGTTCCCCCCGGGCCCGATCATGTTTCGGCACTTCATCAAAGACGGGTCGCGGCCTCAGGACGAGGTGAAAGTCCGGCAATGGTGGGCGTGGCAGGACGAGCACGGACCCGCGCAACCCATCATCGCCTGGTTCGACGACAGCCAGACAGCCAGCAACATGTTAAGGGCGCATGGCTGTCCGGCATGGCATCCGAAAGAATTCCTGAAGAAAGTTCGATCAGTCGGCGGCACGAAAGACGCCGTTGTCGAGGTACTCAAAGCCGGGCCGATCGACATGGCAACTCTCGACGAACGGCTCTCGTCATCGCGCGGCGCCTGGCAGCAATCCGAAGATGCCTGGCAAGCGAAGCAGAAGGCCTGGTTCAAACGGCATCAACAAGCGCTACGCGATCGGAACCGATAGAACTGATTTGGCCAGTGCCACGTCCTGAACCAGCTCTTCTACGCTGAGGTGGCAACACCGAATCTGACAAGGGTAGGAGCGTGGAGTGGACCTGCAGAATCCGCGTACGGCCCGATTCTCCACGGAGTTCTTGAATGAACTGCGTTCCCGCACAAGCCTTGAACTGGTGGCCGCGGACTATCTGGACCTCAAACCTGCAGGCGTAGGCCGTGTGAAAGCGCTGTGCCCCGTCCATTCCGAGCGGACACCGTCGTTCACGATCAACATCGACTGGGGTCGATTCCACTGCTTCGGATGCGGCGCGAGCGGCGACGCCATCGACTTTCTGATGCAAGTCGACGGACTCCGCTTCGTAGAGTCTGTTTCAGAGCTGGCCAATCGTGCCGGGTTGGTAGTGCCTCAAGGTTCAGATTCACTCGCAGACAACGATCTTTGCGCCCGAAATGAACTTCGCAGTGTCCTTGAAAAAGCGCAACAGCTCACCCGCGAATGGCTTCTCGCACTCCCCGAAGGCCGAGCAGCCCGCGACTTCCTTCGCGCGCGAGGCTTCACCAGCGAGCACGCGCAGGAATGGGGTCTCGGGTACAACCCTGTCGGCGGCAATGCTCTCAGCGCTGCGCTCACCGCTGCCGGACACCCGCTCGAGATCCAACGAGATGCCGGGATCACCAAGGAAGGGGAACGCGGGTACTACGACGCGTTCCGCGGCCGATTGATGTGGCCGATCCACGACCCGCAAGGGCGCATAGTCGGATTCACCGGACGCGACCTCACCGGAACGGCGCCAGCGAAGTACCTCAACACCAGCGGCACCGACCTGTTCCATAAAGGTGATCTGCTGTTCGGCTACGACAAGGCTCGTCGTTCAATGCTCCAACGTCGTCAGGTATTCGTCGTAGAAGGTCAGACGGACGTGATGGCGATGGTCGCCTCCGGATTGGACAACACCGTCGCAGCATCCGGAAGCGCCTTCAGCAGAACCCAAGCCGAGCTGCTGGCGTCCCGCGTCGGCGACGGCGGTGAAATCATCGTGGGATTCGACAACGACACAGCTGGACGAAAAGCCGCTTGGGCACTGTTCCAAGCATGCCAAAGCTTCACGACCAACATCACCGTGCTCGATTTCACTGCCTATGGCGACAAATCAGATCCGTGCGACGTGAGAACCGTCGGAGGCGCTGATGCACTGGTGGCAGCGACCGACATACGGCGTCCCGCACTGCGAGCCTTGCTAACCGGCGACATAGGCAACTTCGATCTCACCACCCCAGAAGGAAAGGTGAACGCCACCGAACAAGTGCGGCGCAGGCTTTCAGCTGTGCAGTCCGCTGTGCTCCGCAGGGAGTACCAACAGTGGGCGGCAACTGAGATCGGCGTCGATACCGGTGACGTGTCTCCGACACAGTCCGGTGCAAGTCAGTCCCCGACGACAGACGCAGCGCCGCTAGATCAGCCGTTAACTGATGCAGACTGCAGTTTGGCGGCGTACTTCATCGCCTATCCGCAGACAGCCGAAACTGTATTAGCGCAACTCAAGACCGATCTCTATCAGCTGTTCTCACGCCCAGTCGCAGAGATTGTCGAGATGTCCACGGTGATGTACCCCGCCGGCAGGCCAGTATCCGGAGACGCCGCCGAGTTGTGGTCGCAGGTCATGACCGAGGCGGTCGAGCATAAACACCACAGGCTGCTGTGGCTGATCGCATTCACCGAGGTGATGGACGCTGCCAGCGCTGTCGACACTGCATCGCGGGTGCAGAGACGGACCTTGCTGCACGCACAGACGCAGCTGCAGCAGCGATTGACGGCCGGCGGTGACGATGAGGCTGAGATCCTGCAGGAACTGATGCGAGTGAACCAGCTCTTGCGTCGTCGCGTCTGACTCGACTTTGGGTGCTGGATCCGTGCCGCGCAACGCGGCAGTGGTTGTTAAACCTCTTCTATCGGACCCACACCTAGATACCGGCCTGCGACGTGAGTAGGCGAGGGAGGACCACAACCATGACCAACAACGCATTTGCCCGGCCAGCCAGTAAGTTCGGGCGACCCCGCTCAGGCCCGGTGCCAGTCGCTCAGCCCCGAGCGGCCGCGGTACCGACAGATACGAAGGACGATACGGACATACCGCCTCAGGGCGAATCTCGCGCAGTTGAAGAGACGTCGGACTCCGAGACCTCGGCTGAGCCGGAAACGTCAGCCTCTGTGGACTCTGAGGCGAAAGTGGATCCCTCGGTGGACGCCGCCACGCCTGAGCCCGGTACTACGCCGGAGTCGGGGGTTTCTGGGGCGGTGAAGCCCGATCCCCTTCCAGCGCCAGTCTCCACACCTGAGCCGAGTCCTACGTCAGAGCCGGGTACTCCTGAACCGGGGAAGCGAGATCCCGCACCCACGTCAGAGGACTCACAGCAGGTGAAGTCAGGAACCAAAAGAACTACGCGAACCAACAATCGACCGCGCAAAGACGTAGCCCCTCCAAACGCGATCCCATTGGTGGTGATCTCCGAAGGCACGGCCGCCACATCTGACGAAGTCCACATCCTCGACCTCGACAAGACGACCGACCTCGACGACGTCGATCTCCTCGAAATCGTGAGAGGCCTGCGACCCGTCGCCGATAGCGAACTCAAGACCAAGACCGTCAGAACCCTCATGGCCATGATCGAGCAGAAGGCACTTGCAGACGGTTAGGCACGCTCAACGAAACGACTGTGGCCCACCCTCTTTGCCAGAGAGTGGGCCACAGTCGTCGTAAAAGCTACGCAGTGACAGAGATTCGCTTGAACCAATCATCTACCCACTGGTACGGATCCTGATTGCCGGCAATCTGAATGGTGTCGAAAGCTACGTGAAGGCTGTTGCCCGAGTGCACGGCCGGATTGGTTGCCAACTGCAGCAAACCTTGGTTGTCCTGAGCCAACGCTTCGAGAACCCGGGGGATCGCTATCGGCAACTTGTCGAATTGAAGGGGACTGGTCATACCGGCTTCCGCGAAGGCCTGCGAGATCCTGTCCACGACCTTGTCCAACCCGAGGTTCTTCATCGCGGTGTCTCCTGCATTGGGGAGCTGAGCGAGAATCGCTGGAATATCTGCTATTTGAGCGAAAACCTCAGGTAGCGCGTTCGGCAGAGCCGACACACCCTTCGCCAACAACGCCGCGCCAGCGGGGTTGCCCATACTTGTCATGGCTGAACCCGCAATCATTTCAACCATCGACTGCAGCGTCTCCGCGGACAACTTCGATCGTGGCATACCCGTGATGTCGGCAACGGTGTTGACCGCCTGCAGCGAGAGCAAGCCCACCATACGATTCGCGCCATCGACAGTCGCGAGCTCACCTAGATTGCCGGAAACGTTCTTCCCCACCTGGACAAGCTGCCGTGCCAGCTCTGAGTTTTCAGGGAGTGAGCACACAACATCTCCGGGAACGCAGATTTCTGCGACGACCCCGGACAAAGCACCGAAGTCTGAATCGCGTTGCCCTGACAAGCCGCCACCCGATACCGCTCCCATGGTCACTGGTGCGACATCAACTTTGCGGTTCTCGTTGACGTTGACCGCAATTCGGGCTTCTGGCTTTACTCCGTCCCCCGCCAACGACTTGGCGAAGTTGCTTGCGAGCCCACCATCGGCCGTGTTGTTCGTCTCGCTACCGGCCGCCGCAGTCTTACTCGAGGAAGGTGCAACCTTGGATGTCGTGGGTGCCTTTGGCGATGTCGACGGCTTCACTGCCGGCGCATTGTTGATTCCGTCGCGATTGGTTCCGTCGTCGAGGGGCTGCATCAGCGGATCATCGGTGACCGACGGGGCTCGAGTTGAAGCAGCGCCGGGGGACTCAGCGGATGAATTCTTACTGCTCGACGCCGTGGTCGGGCTGTGAGAGGTGGTCGTGGATCCGGACTGACCGGCAGCTGGACGCTTGGTCGTCGTCTCTGCCGAGTTGGTGCTGCTACCTGCAACAGAGGCGGTTTCGTCCGGGGGAGTCGTCGTTGCGACAGCCTGACTATCCGAGTCAGGGACGGCAGTGTGGGTAGTCGTGGTTGTCGTTGACTTCTGCGTCGACGACGTGGGTGCAGTTGCATCAGCAACAGCACGTCCAGTGTCACTGACCTGTGTCGCGACTTGGTTTACCAGCGACCGGAACCCGTCGGTGAGCTGCAACTGCATCTGCGCGAAAGAGGGAGATTCGACGATCTCTTTGATCTTCTCCTGAAGACTCGTGGGCAACGCCGGTTGGGTCTGGGTCGTGTCCGCCAATACATTCGAGGTTTCTGGACGCTTCGGATCTGAGAACAATCCGACAGCGACCACACTGTCCGGGTTGATGCTCGTGCGCCGCTGTCCAATTGCCGTGGCCACGTCGCCGCCGATTTCGGCGCCCTGTGAGAATCCCAGCAAGATCTGCTGAGCTTCTGGGCAGCGATTCGCCACATCCTCCATCGTTGCCAACGTCGCTTGAACGCCAGTCGAGACGCTCCGGAGGTAACTGGTGCCGTTGACCGAGGCATCGGAGGCGTACGGGATGAATGTTGCTGACACCTGGTTTCCCAGGGCAGCTGTCAAAGGTTCCACCACCTGAGCGAGAAGGCCGACAGGAGCATTCGGATCAGCAGTAGGGCCCGTCTCGAATGTGCCAGGCACAGCTGTGATCACGGTAGCTGCACACCGCGGTGCGGTGGAACCGGTCAGCATTCCGTCAGTTCCCTTGGAACCAGGGACGATTGCGCCCGGCGGTAATGCTCCGGCGATCAGATTCACACCCTCCCTGACGGGCGCTGTGACGGCTTTGTCCGTGATCGCATCTCCCGTCACGTTTGGCGTCGACGCGGTAGCCTGTCCGTTCCCGCTCGCTGCGGCTGCGGTGTTGGCTGCAGCGGTGGCCGCTGCCGTCCAGTCGACGGTTCCAGCTAGGTCTCCCAGGTCAGGAATCGCCGAAGTTATAGCGGCGACCGTCGTGGTGGTTGGATCCGCCGAAGCGGACGCCGTTGCCGTGACACCGATTGTCACCAGCGACAAGGCGGTGCCGGCCGAGACCAGGCCCAGTATTCGTCTGCTTCGCTTCATCAGTTCCCCTTGTTGTGGCGGGCCAGCCGACTTGAATCAGGAGTTGATTATTTGATAGCTGTCCCATGCTGCTTCTCCGATACATGCAGGGTAACAGAGCGGTCACTGGTCTTCGTGGTTCGTCCACAGTGCATCAGCGCACGTCAGAGTTCATTTTCGGGACGGCGGCCATCGCTGCCGCTCTGCATAGTTGAGCCTCATACGCTGGCTGTGCACGATCATCTCGAGTGAGGAGGCCTATGCAATTCGAGACGGTGCTCGATACAGCCAGCCAACTACTGGCTGCGATCGACCCACAACAGCAGCACAGCGATTTGCTATCGCACCTACAACGAACGCAGGCCATTCGCATTGCGCCCACACGTGGACCTGCGAACGAACCCGATCTTGTGTGCGTAGACGGAGGCGTAGCGCACGAGCAAACTGATGCCCTGACGTGGATCGCCGCGGTTGGAGTCAGCAGTGATCTCCGTTCGAGTGTCCCTGCGACGATGGTCATGCCAGTTTCATCGGAAACTGATCGGGCGCGGTCGATGTTGATGGCATTGTGTGAGCTCGCCGCGGCCCTTGACACCGCCGATCGAAGTCACGTCGTTTGGATGGACGGGTCGCTGGCCACCCCATTGATTTCGATCGCCACAGGGCTCTTGACCTCTGATCCGACGACTGCGGAGTTGGTCTGTGCAACTTTGGCCGACTGCAACACCGACACCCTGATAGGTGACTATGTCCACTACGGGCTGCAAGGACGTCTGCGAGCGCTTCCCAAGCAAGACACGGCATCTGGCTATTGCCAGTTGTGGGCGGCGCAACTCGGTGAGCGCAGTGGGGCTTGGTTGAAGATGCAGCGCGACCGCATCGCTGCCACTTCAGTATTGAAATCGGGGGAGTACCTACGTCCTCGCCGAGCTGATGAAGCACTGCGAGTGACAGCGAAGGCGACAGCCGATGCCCCGAAGTCAGTGCGAGAGTGGGCACACGTAATCGATGAACTACTAGGTCACTGGCGTGAAGAGCTACCAGTCTTCGTTACTTACGTTCTTCCTCGAGGAATGCCATTGCGAGCCGTAAAGATCGAGTACACGCTGCCGGCCGATGTCGACGATGCCGACATCGACGATGTCGCGGACTCTACGGCGGCGGCCTTGTGTGCCAAGGTCAGTGAGACGATCATCGGAACTCGAGTGATCGAGCCGTTCCCTCAACACCAGGCCGACACCTTCGCGAAACGAGAAGTGACATCGTTGATTACACAGTTAATGGGTGCAGCAGCGAGAACATTCAGTGAGACGCACCCTGCCGGGATCCGCCACTACCGAACCTGACGATTGCCCTTCAGACGGGAACGATCTGGGTGATCATCCATCCTCCTGGACCGGGGGCCACAGAAATGAGCATTGGATCGACCTGCTCAATTCGCATCGAGTTCGAAGGCTTCAGCGCGACGGACACCCGATATTTGTCCGGTGAATCAGTTGGCTCAATTGTGGTGCAGTGCAGGGTGTCAGAGGCAATCTTGTCGATGTAGGGCTGAATGCCTGCCGGATCCATCTGCAAGGAAGGGTCGTAAGTAGATGCCACCTTCGTCCCATCGCGATCCACGTAGTAGTGGTATTCGAATGCGGCGATCGTGCCTGGTCCGGTTGCTCTGTCGCCGGCGCTATTAGTCACCGAGACGTTGTCCCCCGGGCTCGGATCGGTGCAGAAGGGCGGTGCGACGGCGATGGGTGGGGGCGTCGTGGACGGTGCTGGAGGAATGGTGGCGACCTCGCTGCTCGTCTCTGGGAAGGCCTCCGCCAATGGAGCGCTGTCTTGAGGAAAAGCCTTTGTGAGAGCGAAAGTTCCAGCGCCCACAACAGCGAGCGCGGCAACAACCAGAGATCCCACAATTACTGCAGTCTTGCGGTCACGGAGTTTGGATGACAGCGTGCCCTGGCGGATACCGGCAGACACTGGCGGATCGACGCGGGGCTTGCGTGGCGCTCGCTGGTACAGCGACTTGTTCGGTGGGGGAACATATGGCCCTGATGATTCGGACTCGGCGGTATTGGAGTCGAAAAGCTCAGCGTGCGTGGGTGCGGTGAATGTCACTGGCTCCGTGTGCGGAGAGGGGAGCGGACCGGACGTACTGTCGTCAACGTCGCTGCCGAGCTGCGGATCGAGATAGTCGTCGTCTGTTGATCCCCGAGTGTCCCAGTCGTTCATGCAGATTACCTACCGATACCGATCGGGCCGGGGAGGGCGCTGGGCCTCAGCGCCCTCCCCAGCAGGATGTGATGAAATCGTGGTTCGACTACGGAGCGATGACCTGATCAATGCCCTGCTGAGCAGCGCCGACCGCAGTATTGATGCGGTCAGTGAACGGCGTGAGCATTGCGTTGATCGGCGCAACAGCCTCGGCATGCGCCGTAGCCGCCTGGTCGATCACGTCCAGCGCGGGCTGTCCCGCGACGTTGACCACTGTCTGCCGGAACTGCTCGTTAGCGTGCTCGAAATTCGCCGGAGCATCGGCAATTGCCTGAACGACGCCCGCACCGGCCGGGGTGCTCGCAATGCCTTGAGCCGAGTTCGACACGTCCTTCGTGATCTGGACAGGGTCCGGATCCGGCAGCTGAGGAAGCTCGGTGAGGACGAGTTCGTCATCGGCGGCCTCGCCACCTCCGATGAGCCCGCCAGTGATTGCCCCACCGACGCCGCCGACTACTAGGCCGATTGCACCGCCTAATGCAGCACCACCAGCAGCGCCGGCCGTGTAGCCCACAGTGGCACCCGGAACGGCCGCGATACCGGGGGCGAATGGCAGAATTGCCTGTGTAACAGCGGCTCCGAAGGGAACACCCACCGGGCCGCCGAGAGCGCCTCCTGCGATTGCGAACGGCACTGCCGTGACGACGGCGCCGACCGCTGCTCCGGAGACCATCGACGCGGCAACTCGATCCGAGCGGTTGTCGTCGACACCAACGGAACGCCAGAACGTGGACGCATCCGATTCCCAACCCGCGAGTGTGTAGTTCGTCGTGTCGAGGACCTGATCGGTCATCCAATTCGGTTTCTTCGCAATGCGGTCACCGGCGCGGAGCAGTTGCTCACCCTTTTCGTCGACAGGGGCTTCGATTGGTGCGACTGTGGGAACTGCGGTCGGCGGCCGGAACGTTTGCTGCTGCAACGGGGGTGAGTAGTCCGCATCAGGACTGGTCGTCGGGATCGGGCGTGACGGTGCCTGCTGTGCCTGCTGTGACGGCGGAACCCAATAGGTGCGCTCTTCCGGCGGTGTCGGTGCCGGATTTGGTTTCGGCGTCGAAACACCGGCCTGTCCACCGCCGTTGTTCTGCGTCTGGGTTCCTTGCTCGCCACCGGCACCGGGAGTGGTCACGCCACCCTGTGGGGCCGCGTAAGCCACCCCGGTGGGGAGAGCTGCGAGAGCAAGCACGCTCACTGTCGCGGCAGTGGCGATCGTGCGTTGGCGGTTAGTGACCCGCCGGTGGTTTCCCTTTGATTTGCCCATTCGCTTCGTCGGGCGCAGTAGCGCCCTGCTCCTTTCTGCTGCGTAGCAGGACATTGGTGCAGTCCAACTACGTTCACGCATGGGCCTGAGCCCCTACGGGATGTGTGAGTTTCTCCGACGATGGAAATCGTAAACTGGCCGGTTCCGGTGCTCTTCCCCTTAACGCGGGCACGCCTGCTGAGTGCAGGGTCAAACACCACTCCACACCTCAATAACCTGTTGTTTTCTCACTTTCCGGCAACGTCACCAGTGGTTTCCGGCGGCCCCGTCTGCGCAGAAGACAGGTGCCGCACAGGGCAATCACCGCAGATACCGTCGCTCTCACCGCCCCAACGAACCGAAATGAGGAACTGTGGACATTGGTGGCCTTGCCGTTATCGGCTCACCCTCAACATGCGATTCGGCGGTCCTCAATCTGAGCAGTCGCTCCTACCACCTCGCGCTACTCGGATCGATGCTTGCCTTCACGATCGTTTTCGACAACGGCTCCGAGGAGTTGGCGCTTGGCACGGTCACGAAAGTCGAAACGATCAATCCTGTGCACACCGCCAACGCGCGAGAAGCTATGCACGTAGCGACGAACGGCGCCATCGAACACCAGTCAGGTGACAGCGGAGACACCCGCGCTGTCACCATCAAGGTCGAAGCGGTCTTCCGGAACTGGGATGGAAAGTGGCGGAAACACGCTGCGGTGTTGTCAAATTCGCCGGCGACAGGCACTCCAGTCGCGCTCTTGGACCAACAGACCGCAGACGAACTGATGGCAGATACCGATCAGCCGGCATACATCGGTACTCTGCGCGGCTCTTCCGTCCGAATCCCGTTCACATTGCCTGACTTCTCCGGTCCCCGCGGATCTCGGCATCTGGCCGTTCTCGGTGCAACAGGATCCGGCAAGTCCGTCTGCTTCGAATACGTACTCGCATCACAACTTCGCTGGCCAGGGATGGGACAGATCATCCTGGACCCGCAGGGGCAGTGGGCAACAGAACACGGACTGCCGTTTTCGCTGCAAGGCCTCGCAACGTCCTGCGGTCGCACCGTTTTCGTGGCCCGATTGTCTCAATCGTTGCGACTCCGAAAAGACGCGCCACTCTTCTTACGGCTCCTCGAGGAATCGAAATGGTTTCGGAACCTTGCCTTCGGCGCAGGTGCAGACGAGAACGTCGCTCAAGCCCGCGACATGCTGCACGCGGCACTGCAGGACAAGAAAGCGCTCAAAGCAGCTTGCGGGACTGATGATTGGACCGAATCGGCACCGGAGGCGGTAATGAAATACCTCCTCGACAGCCTCCACGGCATTCTTCCCGCCGGCACAATCTACGCAGGAACCGAGCAACAGAATCGCGTGGCGCGCACCATCTATCGACCCACTTCCGACTCCGAGGGCGAACCGATCGCCGAACACATCCTCGATCGACTTCCACCCGGAGCGCTCGACCCCTCTGGGCATCAAAAGTTCCAGCAACTGCTGACTGTATTTTCCGCCCTGCACTCTCTGTGGTCGCCGTACTCCCCTACCGGTGCCATGAAGATCGCTGCCGGCGCGGATCCAGAATCGCTCGGGGCCACGGATCGTCGTCGTGACGCCTGGGGATTGATGAGGCAGGTCATGGCCCCGAAAGCAGGACAACCTGCGCCCTGGCTGGTGCTTGACCTTTCCGCCGACCTGTCACAACTGAACCTCGACGGCAACGATGCCGACACAGCGGGCGACGTAATGGCGGCGACTCGACTGTTGGACTCCGCGGAGGTAAAAGCCCGCATCATGTCGCAATTGCTCAACACGCTCAAACTGGCAGGCCAACAGCAGTTCACGGCTGGCGGAAGCTTGAACGTGCAGGTCGTCGTCGACGAAGCATGGCAATACGCGGGACCTGCCGATAGCACGCAACCAGACGCATTGGTGTCGCTCTCGAACCAGTTCGCAGGAGACTGCCGTGATGTGCGAAAGTTCGGCATCGGATTCGCATTCATCCTTCAATCCGCGACAGGCCTACGCGACGACATTTGGCGCCAACTCGCGGTGCTCTTAGTTGGATACGGACTTCACGACCAATCCGACATCAAACGCATGGCCGGCAGAGTCTCCGACTCCCACCTGGCGCTGTACCGGGCCGCACCACCGCCAGAGGCGACAGGTCGCTACACCTGGATGTGCGTGGGTGGCGCAGTGACAGGTCTGTCGTTCGGCGCGAACCCAGTGTTCCTGGAAACTGTCACCGACCCGATGGCGTGGCTGAATTGGAATGACGCGTGGATAACCAGGATTCGGCGCGAGTTCTCCCAGCATCTCCCCGCTGGGGATACGGGCGGCAGACTCACCCACTTGCCGTCGAGACCAGGGTACGACGATCCCGCGATGGAGGTGCACGCCCGACGCCGAGCAGTTGTGGATGGTCGCGCCAGCGCAACCGGGGTCGCCTCAGTGGCAGATGCGCTCGCAGGACGGCCTCAACGCCGTGACCGGAATTCTCTTGCCCACAACAACACAAGTACATGGACGAACCGCCTAGATGACGACCCCCCGCCGTTCTGATTGCCTCGGACACCACGATCACCGGAACCGGGCTTTCTACACTGACCGCACACGTTGTTTCGCCTCACATTAAGGAGATGCGCTGTGGCGCAAATAAGGACGCAGACACTGCTGGTGCTCGACGACAGCGAGAAGGAGGTTTTCAAGGATGCGAGTACAGGCAAACTGCTGCAGAACGCAGTCAAACCGCTCCAGGAATCGCTGAAAGAGCACGCGAAGTCGCTAGCCGCGATGAGCAAGGGATCACCAAACGAGGATGATCTCAAGGCTGCAGACGCCGCGGTCACCGAATTGAAGGGGCTGCTGACGAGTCTCCCTGAGAGCGAGGCCCGCAAGGAGGCGGACGAGCAGCTCGATAGCGCTCAGGCGATCATCGACGAGGCGCGCGGAATTCTCCCGTCTTGACCTTTGATCGACGAAAAGCGGTCCACGCCAATGGCGTGGACCGCTTTTCGGTTCTAAATCAGGCAGACATGCGGTGACTACCAGTAGAGTTCATTGCGGCCTGCGCATCCCTGATCCGCTGCTTGCGTGCCGCTGTGTCTCGCTCGCGAGCTGCGAAAAGATCGCGATGGCGAGCGGCCTGCGGGCCAGGGGTATAGTCCTGCACTTCACCGCCGTACGCGCACAACAGATCTGCAGCCCGATCCCATCCGCAACCGAGGATCGTAGCCAACGTATTCGGAACCATCTGCTGTTTGACCGCGCGACGAACGATCTCGCGCTCCTCACCGTAAGTGATCACAGCTCGGCCGTCAGCCGAAACCTTTGGCTTCCGGTCGAGAAGGGACTGCGTGACGAAGCGCTTAGGAAGCTCTTTGAGTGCTGCCTCGGACTTGTAGCGATGCAGTACATCACTGACGAGATGTTCGTCGATGGTAGGTACCGGATCGAGATCCGCTGGAATCCAACTGATGTCGGGAATATTTCGGTACAGCTTGGTTCCAGCGAGGACATCGAGGGTGTGGTGTTCGAGTTCAGCGTTGCTTCCTGGATCATGGATGTGCATGTCGGGCAAGCCTCGCGAGTTCCATGCGGTGGCAGCGACTACGGTGTTCGTCGGTTGCCTACCCAACTTCACCTCCTCAAGGACCTCGCGGCGGCACTGCTGCAGAAGCGGGCATTCGTGGCAGGCCGCGATCGCTGACTTCGCCACTCGGATACGGGCTTTGACAAACCGACGTTCTGCAGCCAATTCCGCGAAGGTGGCGGCGGGGACCCGTTCCTCGGTGCTTGCAGCGAGACTCGGGGGATCTGGAAGCATGAAGGAATCCGGATCATCTTGGCACAGGCGCGTTTTCGACACACGAGTCGCTGCCTGTCTCCACGCGTCCTGCGTAGCCCTGTTGGTAGCAGGAGAAGCGATGGGTCGACCAGTGCGACGGCGATGAGCGACCTGCAATGCGTGCCGAGCACGCAGACGCTCAAGCTCGCTGGCGACGTTCCGCTGAGAGGAAGGGGCGGAAGATCCCGCGTTGACGCCGGCCGGCCGGATCTGGCCTGGCGTAGAGGTAGGCAAAACTGTGGATGACATGGTCCCTCCAAATGGTGCCCGAAACGAGTTCAAGCGTGTACAACATCTCCGATAAGGAAAAAATAGCACGTCCGGCGGGTGTGTTGCGGTATCAAGCCCGAGATTTCACCACGAGATGTGGGCTACGAAACAGGCATACCAGCGGCCAGAACTGATCCCCGATAGCCCAATCCCATCAACAGCAGCCGCAGATTGCCAGTAATACGCGCCACGAACTGGTCGAGTACGACGGGGCAGAGGATCGGGCCCTCTGCCCCAACCGACTCATAAATCGAGACGCGAACGTCACCGGTAGATAGAACCAATCTGGGCGTAACTACCAGGTCCCAGCGGGATGGACCAATGGGTGGCAACGCTGTCCGACGACAACGATGACCAGCGAAATTCTGCCTCTAACTGCGCAGACGGACCGTGAGCCACCGCCGGGATGCTCCCTCGACGAGCGTGCCGCACACATACAACCCCGCCGCGAGACTGTGCGCATGACCAACGACGTGATTCTGAAAGCTGGATTCTTCGGGTGCGCACATGCCGGATACGGGATGCGTGGAATGGCCCGAAAACATCCCGCTGGCCCGAACATCCGCGAAGTCGACGGATACGTCACCTACGAACTGGTACAGCGCGACATGATCAGCAAAGGGGTGGACTGCCAGATCAACGGGGGTGACGGATTCCATGTGCACCACCCATCAGTGCGAGCAGTGAACGAGGAACGCCGCGTCGACGCCCTGCGAATCGCTGCAGGTATCCCCGCTGTCGTCAACACCGGCAACCACGACGCCGGCGCCGGGACTTCGGTGTCGGCTGCCGCGCTGCTGCACCAACCCGACCTGGGTCGGTTGGCGGTTTTCCCCGATCCGGGACGAGCAGTAGACGACCAGATCGGCCCGCAGCCCGGCTACTACGAAGTGCACCAACCGATCCCCGATGTGCCGTTCTACTTGCATGTTGTCTCACACAACGGACTGGACCCGCGACTGCCAGAACGCGGCATCATCGTCGACCCACAGCCGATCGAAGGTGGGGTAAACATCCTTGTGTCGCACGGTATTTTCTCTGCGGATGGGCGACTATTCGGTGCAGATGACCGCCACGGTGCCGAGCGAGTGATCCCGGAGGAATGGGTCAACCGGGGCTGGGATCAGAGCATCCTGTCGGACTACCACACCCCCGGTCCGATCCCCGGTTTCGGACCGGATGACGGACGCGAACGTGGGCAAGTCTGGATGACGGGTTCGCTCATCGGACGCGGATTCTCTGACGAGATATGCGCACGAGGTTGGCTGTTGCTCGAACTGACCACCGACGGCAGGGTCACCGTCACCCCTCAGTATGTGTGGCGTCGTCCCCAGATCGATTTCGACACCATAGACGCACGTGGAAAGACGATCGAACAGATCAACACGATCATTCGAGAACGCCTCGCCGAAAGCGACTGGTGGGATGGTGAATCCGCCGAGATCAGTGGCGACGGCGGATACATTCTCCGGCAGAAGATTGCGTACACAACCGGCGGGCAGCGACATGGCCTGCGTGCACTGGCAGGGGAGTGGGCGGCAGCCGCCGGCCGCGCCGCCTACTGGGCGTTCGCATGGGAACACCCGCTACCCAGTGACGGTGGTCTACGCCTGGCAACCCAACCAGAAACCCGAACTGGCAGCGACCACCGGCGCCGAACAGTTGATCTAGCCCAAGCCTTCACCGACCGCACCGACGAAGGCAGGCTCGGCGCGATGCTCAGGGCAATGGCCGAAGACATCCGGACCCCCGTCATCGCCCATGCGCATCGTGCACTGGCCGAGCTGGCCCCTGCCGAAGAATCAGCCTGACAAGAGTCAACCAACCCCGATCACGAGGCGTGCCGCACGCCTGACCGCCCACTTTTAGGTTCGGTCTATCAAATTCGCTCGACCCGCACGCGGACAAGACGAGGACGTAGACCATGCAGATCACCAGCGGACATATCTACAACTACCGATCGATCAAAGACTTGCAGATCGACTTCGATACCAACGGAATTCACGCACTGATTGGCCCTCCTGGCTCCGGAAAGTCGTCCTTCCTCGGAGCCCTCGGGTTCGCACTGTACGGAGACCCCGGTCCGGGTATCGACCTGATCGACCTCCGGCATGACAAAGCCGACGACAAGGAATTGGCCGGAGCAGACGTGACCTGGCGCCACGGACAGGACACCTACCGAACCGTGCGAGAGATGCGTAGAGGTAATCGTGGCGGCAAGCCGGTGGAGAAGACCAGTGCCCGCATGTGGCGCAACGGTGTCGAGATCGAAGGCATGAGTCCGACACTGATGACCAGTGAGGTCACCAAGATTCTGGGTATGTCAGGCCGAGCATTTCGCGGCGCGAACATGATCGCGCAAGGCGAGGTCGACGCCCTGGCCACGGCCACGCCCACCGAAGTAACCGCACTCGTCGAAGAACACACCGGTGTATCGCAGGTAACCAAACTCCGTGAACAGGCACGCAAGTCCGCGAACGACAGACAAGCGGTCGCCGACGGCACGGTGGGATCGCCGGAGGCAGTGACCACTGCCGAGGAGCTTGAGATGGAGGCCGGCAAGGTGTTCGGTGAGGCCGAAGCTGCTCATGGTGCAGCGGACGCGAAGGCAAAGCGGGCGCGCAGAGAATGGGAAGAATGCAACGCAAGGGCACACGAGCTGCGAACCGCGGAGCGAAGCGCACAACAGTCTCGTGACGCCGTAGTCGCAGCCAAAGCACTCGCGGACAACGCTCGAGATCGATGGGAACGACTACACGTAACTGTCACGGATCGAAACCTCAGTGGCGTAGATCCGGATCAGCTGCAACACAGGATCACCGGGCTACAGACTTCGTTGCGCAGGATCACCGAAGCAGGCGCGAGTCTTGCGGGCGCAGCAGAGGCAGTTGCGGCAGCCATCACTGACACTGCACGGGCACAGAAGGCAGCTGACAGTTTCGATGTCGTCGCCGCCCAATCACGACTGGAACGGGCAGATACCGAACTAGCTGCAGTTGTCGATTCAATACGCACTGCAAATGGAGACGAGGCCGCCGCCCGCAAGGATGCGGCCACGCTCACGAAGTCGCTGCACACGTTGCGCCAGTCGATTGGCCAAGCCCATTGCCCGACGTGCCGTCAATCGATCAACGATCTCGATGCGCTCATCACCGACTTGGAGGCGAAACTTACCGTCGCGCAGTCGGCCGAAGCGAAAGCGGTGGAACAGGCTGCTGCACTAGCCGCAAAGCGAAGGGAGATCGACGCTCAGGTTGCCTCAGCACGACAAGAACTCACCGGCGCGGAACAAGCCGAACACCATGCCGAACAGGTTCGAGAACGCGGCGAAGCAGCTTTCCAGAACGAAACCGAGAAGCTCGATGCACTGGTAGAACTGCTTGCCAGCCTGGACAACGACATAGCCCCGAAACTGACGGACCGCACGAACGTCCAATCCTGCCTACAGGCCGCACGGGTCGTCCATGGCACCGTAGACAGCCGATCGACAGAGCTACGGGCAGAACACCGGCTGCTCATCGACGAGCACAAAGCAGCCCACGATCTTCAGGCAGCGAACGGTGCAGTCGACAACGCAGAATCTGCAATTGTCGACGCCCCGGATCCACAGATCGTTCACGCGGCCGAAACGGCAGCCAGCGATGCACGCACCCGGCTCGACGAAGCAGAGAGGACCGTGAGCGAGGCATGGGCAGTGCTCTCGAGCGCGCGCACCGGACTTGCGCAGGTGGCGAACGAAGCAGATATCGCCCGCGATCAGTGGGCACGCAAGTGCGAAGCGCTACGGGTCGCCGAAGTCGCACGCGGAGTTGCGGATGCTCTCACCGCTCTGCGGTCAGACTTGCTCGCCGAATGCACCCAACAAATTTCGGAAGCCGCGACAGAACTGCTGCAACGTTTCGGTGGAGAACACGTCGCCTTCCACCTCGGTACAGATTTCGTTCCCTGCGTGGAACTTGCCGACGGTCGACTCCGCAAGACGAAACTGCTCTCCGGAGGCGAAAAAGCGCGGGCCGGGCTTGCCTTCCGATTGGGAATTTCGATGCAGGTCACCGACGGCGGGTTGCCCGATCAGATATTCGGCGACGAGATCACCCAGTATCTCGATGACGAAGGTCGTCGAGCGATCGTAGAAACCATAAGCGATCTGTTCGCAGCGCCAATCCTGATCTCGCACACCGACGAGGTTCTCGACTATGCGACAACGGTGCACCAGCTGAACCGCAATCCATTGGGCGTTACGGAACTTCTCCCGCTCGCCAGCTAGCCACGACGCTGCGGCGGAGTGATCGTCCTCCGCCGCAGCATCGGAATGGTGATCCGATCGCAGGGTCCGTGTGGGAGAAGGTCGCAGGTGTCCGCGAATCGTGGCCTCGATAGGCTTGCCCGGCGCGGATCTGCACATGAC
The DNA here is from genome assembly GCF_011290655.1 of Rhodococcus sp. D-46. Lineage (NCBI taxonomy): Bacteria > Bacillati > Actinomycetota > Actinomycetes > Mycobacteriales > Nocardiaceae > Rhodococcus > Rhodococcus sp. D-46. The sequence continues at coordinate 114,359 of NZ_JAANTF010000014.1, forward strand.
GATCGAGACGCTCAAGATCCGTTGGGGGAGGCAAGTGAAATGGCAACTGTCAGAACGAAGCGTGCTGCTGCTCTTGGTTTGATCGGATTGGGAGCTGGTTTCACTACCGTGGCCGTGCTGATTCCGACCTATGCTGCACCGAAACTCGTGAAAACGCCGCTGTCGATCGATGCGCCCACCGTGGCCACAGACAACAACGCGACCCTGTTGGACATGGGCGCGATCGACACCGGGAAAGTGGTGATCAACTCCGGCGTGGCTGTGACAGTCCAGCAATACGTCACGGGCGAGGAACCTTCGAATTCCGACATCGTGACGATCCAGTCGACACAGAAAGTAACTCGTGACGACCGCGAAGGCGACGCTGCTGTTGTCAGCGCAAACGTCTATCGCGTCACTGTGGACAGGGCAACAGCACTGCCGGTCCAGGATCCGCCGGCGACCATCCAGAGATACGCAGACAAACCGGGAGAGGAAGTCGTCGCGGAAGGCGTCAACTTCAAGTTCCCCTTCCACCTGCAGAAGCAGTCCTACCCATATTTCGACACGTTGGCCCGCGAAACGTATCCGATCGACTTCGTCGAAACGACCCAGATCGACGGCACCGAGGTCTTCCACTTCTCCCACACGATCGACCCCATGGACACCGGAGGCAAACTCACCCTCCCCGCGTCCGTGTGGGGGCTGTCCGGTGACCCGGACGCGCAGGTGCTGATGCACCGCTTCTACACCGCGAAGAGGGACTTGTGGGTCGAGCCCGTCACCGGGGCAATCGTTGCCGGCAATCAGTACGCGCGGCAGTACTACGCCCGCACCGCGGACGATCCGGAGTCGGTGACGATTGTGGAGATGGCCCCGGCGTTGGATGCGCAGACGAAGTCCGAGCAGCTTGCACAAGCCGTCCGATACAAGAGGCTGATCGTGTGGGGAACTCAGTACGCGCCCATGGGGTTAGGTGCAGTCGGCGTGATCTCGTTGCTCGGTGGTGCGGCACTGTTGTGGCGAAACCGTCAGATCGATTCGACGGCAGGATCGGATGTGCAGGTGGCAGCGCCACACGAGGACTACGACCGCATCTCGACGGCTACTCACTGAGATGGCCGGCCGGTGTCGCCTTCGCGCTGCCAGCTGATCTCTCGTACCCTGCCGAATAGTTCGCTCACGGAAGAGGGGGCCGCGCGAATGGCGCTCACGACCAAACATACGAAAGGCTCAGGCACACTACACATGAGTGCATTCAACGCAACCGGAGATGTCTCCTCAACGTCGGTTCTGATCGCGCACTTCCGGGCTCTTGAATCGACTCGCGACGATGCCCTGTTCGAAGATCCGCTGGCATCCGCGCTCGTCGAGGCATCAGGGCTGCCAGTCGGACAGGCCAAGCTCGAGCACGTCATCACCAGTCGCGTATACGAATCGGTTGCGGCGCGTACCCGCTACCTGGACGACCGAATCGAAGCAGCAGTGTCACGAGGTGCCCGCCAGGTCGTGCTGCCCGCGGCCGGCCTCGACACAAGGGCGTACCGCCTGGGCCTACCCGACGACGTCGCGTTCTTCGAGGTTGACTTGGAGAACGTCTTCGCATTCAAAGAACCGGTTCTTGAACAGTCCAATGCGAAGGCGACAGGCCCGCGCTCAGTGGTCCCCGCAGATCTGACCGGCGATTGGGTAACACAACTGACCGCAGCGGGATTCGACGCCGACGTTCCGACAGTGTGGGTTTTGGAGGGCATTCTGATGTACCTCACCGACGAGCAGAACGATCAGATTCTCGATGAACTGTCCGCGGTAAGCGCGCCTGGATCCGAGTTGCTGTTCGTCTCGTTTGCGCCCGGAATGATCGCCGAAGAGCAGACCAAGGAACTTGCTGGGATGGCGACAGCGGCGGGCATCGGGTTCAAATCGCATGTCGCAGACCCGGTTGCGTGGGTAGGAGCGCGCGGGTGGGTGATCGCGGACCAAACCACGATCAAGGAATTCGGAGCGACAATCGGCCGTGACGTTCCTTACGACGAGGCACAGTTCGGGCCGGTTACCTGGCTTGTCCATGCAATTCGCGCCGAGTAACTGACAACTCGACTACGCCGAGACTGGGCCCTTCGCAGCGTCGGACAACACAACCATCATGCGGTGCGTAGCAACAGGTGTTCGGCTGCCTTTCCACGCGGCGCGGCGGGTGCTGTACACGGCCGCGTCGCGTGGAATGAGCATGTTTGTTCCTGTGGCAACGATCTTTTCGTACTCCGCGCTATAGGCGCGGATCGCTTGATAGCGCCGCAACCGGTCCGGAAGTATCGCGGTCGCAAACACGAGAAGTGCGTAGCCCGCGATGATCATCGGGCCAAGGACAAGTACCAATGTGATGGTCTGGGCATGATCGGTGTACCAGTTCTCGACGCCGGCGGCTTGGAGCACCAGATACAGCAATTTGTTTATCCCGTAGAGAAACCCGAGAGAACATGCTGCGGCGAGAACGGCCACTATTCGACCGAGTGGCCCGCTGCGCACTCTGCGTTCCCTGAGCAACCCGAAGAGGTAGTACAGCGCGAACACCAACGCGTAAAGCAATGTCCCCAGATACGCGCCCCAGTAGAGCAAAAGTGGTCCAGTGGGCGGGAAATCACGCGAGACGAAGTTCGTCGGCGTTTCAGTCGCTGGCGACAGCAGGAACCCGACGCCGGCAACGGTGACCATAGTTGCTGTGAATAGTCGGTGGCGCGTCTTGTTGAATGACGGGCTTTGAACGACAGTTGCCACGGCTTCGCCGATGCAGCAGAATGCGAAAGTTCCGAGCAGAACCGCAGTGGCGTCCGGAATGTTCCAGATACCTGTCAGGTCGTGAAGCCAGACATCGACATAGTCGTCGGAGAGTATGGGGATGCGTGCGGCTTGACCTAAACCGAGGGCGGCCAACACTTTTGTGAGGGGCCGACTGTCCGGGTTCCGTTTCCACATCGGGATTCTGAACGCGACAAACGTCAAGAGCGCGATCGGGACGAGTGTGCCCGCGAAGTTGTAAAGAGTCACTGCACTTGCCAACCCATCATCCCTGCGAGACGTAGGAGGAGGTTCTTCTGCGTCTCCGGCAGATCGTCTGGGTAGAGGGGAGCGCGCATCTCGTCGGCCTTAGCCATGATCAGTGTCGCCAGCTCCTCAGCCTCTACTTCGACCGGGTGGAGTGTGTGGGTGGAACGGGTGAAGCAGACCTGTGACAACGCAAGTCGGTGAATCATGTAGTCCGGCAGCTGCGGTGAGACCCGGCGAATATTCGTGCGTAGGTACTCGAGGAAGTCCTGTTTGTTGCTCTTCTGATGAGCCATGACGATGTGTGCGAGTTCATGGCAGATGATGTGCTCGCGGTATTTGCCTTCGGCGTCATGTCGGACGTAGATCACGTCCCGTCGTTTGGCGGGTATCCAGAGCCCGGTGATCTCACTGTGAAGATCGATCGGAAGATCCTCGACGATGATCAGGCGGTTGATGCGAAGCCCGAGCTCGGCGATGAACGATTCGATTGACCACGGCCGCGAGAAGGGGAGGGTTGCGAGCGCCCTGCGGGCAAGCTCCTCGGGGGTGGGAGCGTCTTCGAGAGCATCCATGTCTACGAGTCTTGGCCGTTAGGGTCGCCGTACTTTTCGTGAGTTTCGTTGATCAGATTGGTCAACGCGTTGACCGCCGCAGACGGCATGTTCGCGTTGCGCGCGCGTAGCGCAATGGTGGAAAGCTGGCTTGTGGTCAAACTGAAGTAGAAGTCCAGCTGTGCGTCGTAGTCGGCCTGTTCCTCGGGCGTGCCGGTCAGATAGGAGGCCGGCGCCTCGAAGTGGGCAGCGACGGCGGCCAGGACTTCGTTGTCTGGCGTGTCTGCACCGTCGAGCAACGCCTGTATGTCTGCCCTGCTGAGGGTTCGGCTCAGCGCGGCACCTACTGCGACTGCGACCGATTCGGCTGTGTCGGTACGTCCAGCCGAATTGGCTGCATCGAACAGCTTCTGCACTCGCGCGGATAGACTCATGGCGCTCATTCTCCACCGCTCTCTGATGCGAACGGCTGGCTGATGTTCGATGGTTGTAGTGGTTGGTGATCGAACCACCGTTGCCGGAACCGATGTTCGGTGGCTGCATCTATGTTGACGCGGCGATGGGCCAACCAGCGTAGGTACAGGCGGTCTTCGAGATCTGTCGGATCTGCACCTTGTCGTTCCGCGGGTTGGTTGAGATGAGTGCCGAAGATGAGATCCAGATTCGGCGGCGGTGGATGATCGGGGCCCGCGTTCCGCTCGAACAAGTCGATGACTTTGATCAGGGTGAGTCTGGAAACGACGGCGGAGAGCTCCGCGAAGGAACTCTTGACGTCGTCGGAAGGGGAGTCGAGATCGAGTAACGCCATGTTGAGTGTGTCCGTGGCACGTATCAGGGACGTGAGATCGACGATCGGCACCGCGACCTCGTTGGGGCCAAAACGTAAGGCTTCCCCTTGGGGAGAGAGTGGTGTTGGCTCACCGCCGCTGAGTGCTCGCGATGCGCTGCCTGGCACCCATTGCAGTGCGGTGTCGAGCTTTTCAAGCGTTGAGCTGTGCATTCGGGCGTCCGAGTCGCCTGATTCGATCGCTGCGAGTTTGGTGTCGGAGGGGCCGCCGTTCTGCTGCACTTGCTTGCGATTGAGCCCGAGAGCTGACCGTCGCTTGGCGACGATGTCTCCGAATCGCTTCTCAGGGCTGGTCACCGCCGAAACTTTACCTTGCGAGCCAACTTATCCCAACCGGAATCGCCCAACTTTGGCCGCGGGCGTCGTCAGGATGGTGGGGTGAATTCTAAAATTGTTGGGTGACGCCACAATTCGACGTTGATTTAGTGCAAGGTTTAAGCACATAAGTTGTAGATTTGTTGGCTTGCAAACCCAATTTTGTTCGGCTAGGTTTTCGAGACATCGGAGATGCGCACCGCGGCGGCAAACGCCAACTGCATCTAGCCACGTACTCGGCACGCCGAATACGAGTGTTATTGCAGGTAGAAGTGAAGCGGTCGGGCCCAGCCAGGAAACTGGCGGGCCCGACCGCTTTTCTGCGTCCAATTCCGAATGGAGCGCCCACTCGTCAATTGGGCTAAATGTCTCATCAAAAAGTACTAGGACCTTAGTCCTCACTTCAAAAGGGTGTCACGCTCCTTTAGACGGTCATCACGGCTTGGGCCCCGCCGAGCCAAACGAATACCGACACCAGATTCAATCGACCGTACGAACCAGAGATCGTGCGACACCGCCGCCGACTGCCCTACGATGGTGTTGCAGCACGATGGCACCTTTAGGTGCTGGTGCGCACGACAGATCGACGCAAACCCTCCGCGTCGTCGGTCGTGGCTCGTTGTATTCGCACGTGGTCGGTGTGAGGCCCGGCCACGGATCGCGGACTCTTCGATGCACCTCGGGGCGCTGCGGGGAGCATTCCCTGCAGCGCCCTGCCGGCTTTCTTAGAGTGACCGTGCCTGCAACGGTTCAGGGACATCAATACCCAGTCCGAGTTCTGTCGTGAGCAGAGACTGCAACTTCATTCTCTGTTCGCCATCCGGGCATTCGCCCAACATCGCGCACGCAGCGAAATGCTCATCGAACACCATCGTGAGATCACGCGCTTTGATCAGAGATCGCATCGACGGAACCCAACGGCGAATGCCATTGGCGGCTTCGCCGTCAGCCAGAGTGTGCAGATGCTGAGCCACCTCGATGAACCCTGCCGGAATGCCCAGTTGCGAGGCTGCCTTGAGGTCCACAGGTACGTGCAGTTCAAACGCCGACCTGTCCCGGATTGGGCTGGTCACCCCGAACCCGATACCGGGATTGAGGTTGATGATCACGCAGAAGCCTTCTGCCGCCGTAATAACCTGCTCGTCGGGGCGGTCGAGCACCGTCAAGGTCCGTCGGTGATCGAGAACAGGGAGCAGGGTGGCCTGCACGCCCGACGGCATCCACCCGAAATCATCGAGCAATAGTGGTCGGCCAGTGAGCATCGCTGTCACCAGAGCGCCGTCGACGTACCGGAACACGCCGGCCTCGCCAGGCACTGGGAGGTACTGCCCGACCAAGTCTTGGAAAGTCATTCCGTCGTAGCAGGCGATGGTAAGGAGATGGTCGCCGTGCGCTGCGGTCGCTGACGTTGACTTTCCGGTCCCCGGCGGACCGGATTGGATGACGTGCATCCCGTATGTGCGGGCTTGCCGCAAGATCTCAATGTCAGTGTGGACGCCGTCAACGCTGCGAGGGATATAGCCGTCGACAAAGGTGGGGGTGGTGGGGCCTTCCGAGCTCTGTTCGACTTCCCTTCTGGCCCACTGGGCTTTTTCCACGAACTCCTCGACGCTGCCGTATTGGCCGCCCATTCCCGCGTATCGGTCAGCCAGACGTAGCGCGATCGCATGCCAGGCTTGTGTGTTGCCATCGGGGATCGCGTCGCTGTCTCCTGGCATCGAGGTGATCATCGGCTGGTACGGAACACCGCCGGGGACATTCCGTTCAGCATCAGCCGCAGCTTTCTCCGCGGCTTCCTGCACCCTGAATCCGAGAGTGGTCAATGCCTCAACAGTGGGTTCAGTCCTCTCGATCACCAGGTCGTCGACGTGACCGGACACATACACTCCGGCATCCGTAGCGAAGGCGACATGCGCCTCTTTGACCTCATGCGCAAATCGGTCCGTGGTGTACGAGATCCCGTAGACAATCACACGAAGCCCTTTCTCAGTCCACCGAGTAGATCCGGCAGGTGTCTGTACCGGAACCGGTACAGACACAATGTTGACGATGCCCGCGGTCGAGACATTGGAGTGATCATATTGAGCACAGTTCCGGACATCTGGATTCGTACGGTGCAGTCCATCCGAGCAGCTTCACGCGAACTCGTGGACACCACCGTCGATATCCACCTGTTCGGCATCGACGGCACCGCGTTGCTCGAAACGCCAGTGCTGTCAGCCTTCTCCCCGAACCGTTTGCTCATCGACGTCGCGCGGATGGGCGCTGTTATCAGTCCTGATACACGCATGGATTCGATGGTGCATCGCATGGCGCACCCAGAGGCGTCGGGCTTGATCGTCTCCCGACTCAGTGTCTTCGCAGTGGACGGATGGTGGCAGAACCCCGAACACGGAGGAACCGAGGCATGGGCGGCCGCGCGAGACCTGGCACAGATCGTTTGTGAATCGAAGCTGGCAGTAGCGAGGGATGGAGAGCGCACCATCATGCACGCTGCACTCGGAATGCTCGCCCCCATGCCACCTTTGCTGACTCAGAGGGAACTGGCGCGTGTCCTACTCGCCGGTGTTCTCCCTCGAGTGGATTTACTTGTGGTGCCGGGCTTGATGATACGGCGAGCGAAACAGTGGATCGTGCACCATTGCGGGCACGACGGGTTAGCCAACTGTGTGAAAATCTGGCGCACGGCAACGCGTCTCGACGCTCACGACCACGCTCGATGGGAATCAGTCGGCGCAGATTTCAGCGCAGCAGTCGACGCTGCAGTTGAAGGTATCCCAAACACGGCACTCACAGCCGAAGTGGTGCAGCAGATCATCGAGCCGATCGAGACCGCCATCAAGGCCGCTGTCGCCGAAGCACTCGATATCGCAGCGCGTTTCAACGGAACCGGACTCGAAATCGTCGGAAACCGGTCGGGGCTGGTGGAAGAACCTCTCGACGCCGCTGGGATCGGATTGCCACGTAGTCGAATGCTCAGCTACTCCGACCCCACGGATGCCGAACGCACAGCACGGGACCTGTTCGCCGACAAACTGTCTGAAGCAAGCTACCGATCGCCGGGTGTGCGCCCGGTGCCCGTGGCGTATCCAGCTGGTCGCCTTAACCCCCGGGAACTGGTCCGCTACAGCGCGCAAACCCAACTGGGATTGCAAGCCACCGCGAAACCATGGACTCAGCAGAGGATCGCACCTCGAGCGCGGGTGCAGTTGACCTTCGCGATGGTCTTCGACGCGTCACTGACAATGGCGCGGTGGGCGAACTACGCCGGACCTTTGGGATGGGCGACAGCATCCGCAGTGCATCAACTCGGCGGCACCTGCACAGTGCGAGGGTTCGGAGGTGGCACTTTCGACGTCATCAAAGCCGGAACGGCCCCCGCCCAGGTACCACGTGTCGTCGACAGCGGATCCGGATCCGACGGCTGCGACATCGCGCTGACCGAGGTGATCGCAGACAGTGACATCCTCAACCGGACCGGGGCACGGATCGTCGTCGTACTGACGGACGGGAAGCTGCCGGCGGACGACGCCGCAGCCATCGACAACGCGATCGACCTGCTTCGAGACTCCGGAACGCTCGTGTTGTGGGTGCTGCCCTCAGCGAAGGTGACGGCCCCTGTGATCCCCGAGCGCACAACGGTCCTCACCTCGGTGACACCGGAATCATTCATCGCCGTCGTTTCCCAGGCAGTGATCGACGAGCTCGAACGAGCCTGAGAATGGGGCTGTTTGTGAGCCATCAATGACCGGAACACCCACCTCTACCGTGATCTGTACTCACGGTTGCCGGCATCGCCGGCAGGAAGGTGTCACTCATGACTCACACACCACCCCGCATCACCCCGATCAGTCGCCAGGACGCTGCGGCCGCGGATCCGACCAAGACATGCGGACCGCTCGTCATCGACGACGGACACGTTCACGCGGTCGGCGAAGCGCATGGGCGATTGGTCCCGATGGTCGGTCAGATTCGACCGTTCTTGTACGACGCAGCTTTCGAAGGTGTCCGCGTCTATGCCGATCGAGTCGATGATGTCCTGGCGGTGATGCTCGGTGACCGATATGCCGAACTGACTGCAGCCCTAGACGAACTCGATCTGCACCCAGTCCCTGCACCCGATGAGTCCGACCTCGAACCCGTCGACGAAATCGCAGCAGTCGCCGGCTTGCCGCCAGGCGACGACCTTGGTGAATCTGTGTCGGAAGCTGAGCTGGCTGTGTTCGCCTCTCACATGGCATACAAGGACAAGCAAGCTCGCATCAAGTACGAGATGGCGCTGATCCGACGGCGTCATGCGGATGGTCAACGCGTTCGTCTGCAAAGCGCTATCAACGAGGAGGCCCATGCCGATGGCAGCTGGCTTGTCATGACTGATGAGCAGCGCGCACTTCTCCTGTCCGCCGGTGATCCGAATGGGCAGTCACCGGCAGGCGTTATCGAAGAAGTGCCGATCTCTATCGACGGAGTCGACGGCACCCTCATACAGACGACCGTGGAACGAGGGGTCTGGACAGCTGACACACGCCTTGTCGTCAACACTGGTGACTACTCACCCTGGGAGCCGATCCCTTTCCCGGAGTCAGCAATCATCCGACTGGACGAGCACGACGAAGAGGTCGAGGTTCAGACCCGGAGCAACCTGGTGATCCTTCGTATCGACACGCCGGACGACTACCTCGAATCGCTCAGTGACGCAGGACTCGTACACCTGAAAGTCACCCCGACCGAACAACCGGACGACTTCTTTCGAGGCGCCGAATCGATCCTTGTCGAAGCGGCAAACGAGGCGCGTTTGGCCGAAGGATCCCCAGCACAATCGCACCATGATTCATGAGGTACTCACTGGCACACGAAGTGTCTGCGGTATCTGTACTACACATACAACACAGCACCCGCCGCGTCTCAGAAACAAGGGCCTGGCCTGCGGTTATAGCCGGACAGGGTGCTGGCGCACTCGCGCCAAAGGCGGCATGATGTCACCTATCGGAGATCTCCACATCCACCACCTCACAGGGAGGTAACGGCATGGTTTGCCGCGAAAACAAGGGCCGCTCGTTCACCATCGGGTTCACGAAAGCGCTGCAACGGCAGATGGGCGGAAGCGCCTTCCACGACGCTGAGGTTCAGTCGACCCAGCACGAGTTCACACACCAACTCGAAGACATGAATCGGCAGTTCACCCAAGACCCCGAACAGTGGCGCCAAACCCAGATCAAGGTCTGGGAGGCCGTCCGTCAAGACGTCGCCGACTCCACTGCGTTCTCCGACGAGTCGAAGTACCGTGTCTCCCCGGGACGCGGAGGACAGCCGGGATACATCACACGGATCGACCAAGAACTCGACCGCCTGAAAACAGGGAAAGACGAACACGGCAAGCCGTTGGGGCCGGAACAACAGAACACCCCAGCACAGCTGGCATCAGTCATGCGCATGGGCGGAATCCTCGAACGCATCGGACCCGCAAAAGACAATTTCCTCGAAATGAACGCCCGCCACCGAGGAATCAGCATGGGAGAAGCTCAACGCGAGTGGAACACCCTGATGAACCGCAAGGGCGACTTCTCGAACATCAGCCTCACCGACGACTATCGCAACAGCATGAAGGGCGCCGGCATAACGGCCCGCGACCAGTCCGACCTGGGCATTTCCGGCCGTGCTCGCGACACCATGCGACAGATGGAACAACGCCGACTTGCCGCTGTCCACTCACACGAGACCAGACCCGCGATCCGCCCCGAACACAAACTGCGCTCCTTCATCGACCCCAAATCCGAAGGCGCACAGATACGTTGCGAACAGTGTGGCCAATTCGGGCACCTCGGCGCGGCCTGCCCCAACGGCGACATCGTCAGCAAGAAGAAGTCACTCCAGCAGCAGGCCGAAATCATCAACCGCACAGCGGAAGCCGGACGAATCCGCAAGATGCTCTCGCGTTCCGACAAGGAACTGCAGGCCGGCATGGATACCCACTTCCCCGGCCAGTACGAGGACGTAGCCGCTTTCAGGGCCGCCAATGAACAGCGCCTCAGCGGAGTACTCGCCGGAAACCCCGAGATGGACGATGTGGAGCTGCGCGACGCACAACGACAGATCAGCCGTCAGGAGAAGCGACTCGACAAGGAACTCGAAGCACGCGGGGGATCCGCATCCTGGATCAAAGACGTCTCTTACAACCCCGAGAACGGGCTTCTGGTCGTACGCCCACATGACTACACCACCAAGTCCGGTGAACGGCGGACAGCGCGACCCTTCATGCGGCGAGTATCTCCAGAGAACGTGCAGGCAATGCTCGACAGCGACGAAGCATTCGGGCAGGCCATCAACGATCTCGGCATGATCAGGGGAGCGAAACTCGACAACTACGGTTTCGAGAACGAAGACGACTACGCCGAATCTCTCGTACAGCGAAAGTGCCCGTCCTGCGGTCAATTCGCATCCCTCAACAGCGGGCACCGCTGCCCTGTCCCGGGTAGCCCAAGCGAGGAATACAAGGCCCGCGAACTCGCAGCGAGCAGCGCTTATCGGACCCTTCTGGCGAAGACGAAAGGCAACGACGACGGACAGGTCGCGAAGCCGATGCACCGTCGACAGTCTTTCACCACCGAAAGTCGTACCATCCGGGTTCGCGGAGAAAACAACGAGCCCGTTGAAGGCACCATCGTCACCGCGCGCGCAGCCGACGTCCTCAGCACGTCCAACGGCGGACACATCGCCAACCCTCCCGTCCGCGCCAGCTATCCAGACGCCACAGTGTCCGGCACCGTCGCAGTGTGGGAAGACCTCGACGGCCGCCGAGTGTTCTCCCCACACTCCGCTGCGGGCGGACGCGGCCTGAAATGCAGCTGCGAGGACTACTCCAAACGATCCTGGTGCCGCCACATCGCGGCAACCAGCAACGTCCTCGCACGCCGATACGAAGCCGGGAACGCCGGAAAGTCGCAGCCAGGTGGCCCCACGGTTGCGGACAACGTCGCCGCCGACGCACCGATCGGGGCCCAGGAACGACTGTCCTACGGGAAGATTCAGAAGATGAGGGCCAGCGCGAACGCGGAGTTCGTCGAAGCCTACAAAGCCCGACCCAGTAGCGGCGCCAGCATGGCAGCGCCCGCCGCGTTGCCTCCCCGTGACACCAACGGAAACCCGATCCCCGAACCAACACAATGGGATCGGTCACTGGAGCAGTCCAAGCGCACCGGTAAGCCTGTAGACCTCGACGACACCAAACAGGTCACCTACCGAGTCCGTAAGCTCCTCGCAGGCCGACCACCGCGTGTTTCATTCTCGGTGCGCCCAGACAAGGACGGCGGCATCACCGTCGATATTCCGCCTAAGCACCGCGGAACGAGCCAGGAAAGCTACTACCGCCAAGAGCTGGCAACACTCCTCGGCACACCTGCGCTCAAGGGCCGACGTGGCTTCTATATCGCGCCCACTCCGTCCGCCCGCCATTCAGCTCTCGAACGGGCAGCAGGCGACCCCGAACGGATCCGGCCCTCCGAATGGGTCACCCGCATCGATCCGGAACGCGCAGAAGCGAACCGGGAACGCCAGACAGCCACTCGTGGACAGAACAACCAGGGCGCTGACCCGGCAATCGCCGGCCAAAGCGCTGCAGCACGGTAGCGGGGGACGATCATGTCCATGACAGACGAGATCGACGCGGCCGTCGCCGCAGCAGCTGGTGGGCTCGATATCGCGGAGGGTGACGTACGGGCCGCCGGTGAGGGCCCATGCAGCCCTGACGAAGCGCGCGAGCTGATCAGCAAGGCGATCGACGCAGCCGACACGTTTCAGTCGACGATGCGACAACTGTTCGTACGGCGTGCCCACGAGGCATTGGGGTACCCGACGCCACGAGAGATGCTGCTCAGCGAGTTCCGCGGATCGTTAATCAATCCGCGGACCGGTGCGCCATACGGGGACTCGCACGTTCACCGGATGGCGCGTGTCGCCTGGTTGACATGGGCTGTCGCCGAGCGCACCGGTGTCGACATGACCGAACTCGAAATTCCGGAGCGGCCACTGCGAGAAATCTCGCCAGGCGTCGATCGAGCAGGGGACCGCGATCTGGTCGATCAGATCGCCGACCGGGTCGACCAAATCGCGCGAGGAAAGCACGCGACGGCCGACGACGTCAGCGGTGTAATCGACGACGTCATTAACGAGAACGCAGGACGGAAACCGAGAGCACTACCGGACCCCGACGATGTGCCGCCCGAAGCACCATCAGGCGACTTCGATTCCATCCAAGGCGAAGGCGAATTCGGGGGGAGAGCAGTCTCACCACGCAAACCTGCAACCTCCAACGATGAAGACGCCGACGGTTCCTACTCTCCGGACAGTGGCCCTCAACCAGCTCATGGCGGCGGGCAAAATGGAGCAGCGACAGCAGCATTCGAGGGCGGAGGCAATGAAAATCTGCCGCCGGTACCGCCAGGGGCGCACGACGGCACTCACCTGGACATGAAGTCGGCGATGACTGCGCTCCGGGAGCACGGAGACTTCGTCCGCCACCTGCAGGACATCAACTCGATCGGCGAACGCCTACCCGACGTCGCTGCCGTCCGAAGCAAACTGCCGGACTTCCTCGACGCCGTGGACGACACCGAGCTCCATGCGTTCCGCAGCCAAGTCGCGGCTGCGAAAGATTTCCTCGAAGAGGCCATAGCAGCGAAGTCGGCGCTCGACGCGGTGCTCGAGGAATCAGATTTCCGCATCGACGATCTGTACTAACCGATACCTCCGACTGGCCTCACCGGACGAGAAAGGAGTCAAAACCTTGAAACTCAAGCAAATTCCAACGACGTACAGCGATCTGGTTTCCGGCGAAGACAGTCAGCCCGCACCGCTGTGCCGAGATGCAGCCAACCCCGATCTCTGGTTTCCGCGAAACAACGAAGCAATCGCCATCGCGAAGCAGGTGTGCGCACAGTGCCCCCTCACAAGTCGATGTCTGCAATTCGCCCAGCAATCCCGCGAAACAGGGGTCTGGGGCGGACAACTCCTCGAACACGGCAAGGTCCGGATAAGGCCACTCCGCGACCTCGCCGCAGAACTGTAGGAACGGAACCAGCTGTAAACGAAAGAACGAAAGCGTCACCCCGGCAGCGCAAAGCAGCCGGGGTGATGCCGCTTCTACGACCAGCCCATCCCGACCGATGCCGGGGAGAACACAACCACGTACGCCAAGGCGACCGCAATGCATGTGAACGCACCGAGCAGAATTTTGTCCGCTGGGCCCGACGCCTTGATACGCACCGCTGCAGGCGGAGCGACATCCCACCAACGCTTTCCGTTGATCTTCACGAACGGAGCCAGCATCGGCACACCCATCTTCGTGCCGGCATCACCGAGCAAATGTGTGATCACACCGACCGTTACGGCCGCGCCCAGCGCTACCCCCGACACAGACTCCGGTGCCGCCACCCAGGTCAATACCGATAGCCCCGCTGCTGCACCGGTCACAGCCAGCCAATCGTTCTTCTTCACCCATTGAGGGAACAGCCCTCGGATCGCCAACCCCAGCATCAGGAACAAAACGCCGATCGTCGCAGGTTTCCCAAACGCTGTCACCAACGCTGTCACCGCCAAGCCGGCAAGCACAGCGAACCCGAGTGTCGACGGCCATCGTAAGCTCCCCACTGGCGGCCATTTATGGCGCATTTTGTGGCCATGGTTTCTCCCCGCGTACGGCCAGATAGTTCCCCACCTGCTGTGAGTCAGATTCGGTCCCGGCAACGCT
>NZ_JAANTF010000015.1:0-127290 GCF_011290655.1 Rhodococcus sp. D-46
CCATGAGTGCGATGGCATCCCATTCGCGGATGCCCAACGCCGCCAACGCTTCGGGGTGCAAGCGCACTACCCCGCGGCGTAGGTCGGCGGCAGAGGTGTTGAGTCGAACGGTGAGGGCGAGTTCCGGTGGGTGTGGTGGGGGAGTTGTATGTGGGTGGGGTGCAGGTGGCTCGGGGGTATGAGGGTCGTGTGGATTTGACGGTGGGTCGGTTTGTGGCGGATCCGGTGTCGGGTGTGGTGGGTGCTCGGGTGTATCGGACGGGTGATGTGGTGCGGTGGGGGTGTGGTGGGGTGTTGGAGTTTGTGGGGCGCAAGGATTTTCAGGTGAAGGTGCGGGGGCAGCGGGTGGAGTTGGGTGAGGTGGAGGCGGTGTTGGCTGCTCAGGTGGGGGTGGCTGGTGCGGTGGTGGTGTTGCGGTCGGGTGTGGGTGGGGATTTTTTGGTGGGGTTTGTGGTGGGTGAGGTGGGGGTGGTGGTCGATGAGGTGGTGGTGTTGGAGGGGGTGCGGAGGTCTCTTCCGGGGTTCATGGTGCCGTCGGTGGTGGTGGTGTTGGGGGAGTTTCCGGTGACGGTGCATGGGAAGTTGGACCGTAAAGCCCTCCCGGACACTGATTTTGCGAGCGCTGCATTTCGGACTCCCGCCACTCCTGCCGAAATCGGAATCGCCCGTGCTGTTGCCGACGTTCTCGGTCTCGACCAGGTGGGTGCCGACGACAGTTTCTTCGAACTCGGCGGGGATTCCCTCAGCGCCACTCGAGTCATCGCCCGCATCAACGCCGCATTGCACACCAATATGGGGGTCAATGCACTGTTCGACGCCCCCGTGGTCGCGGACCTGGCGGCCTCGATAGATCCAATCGACTCCGCGCCGGGCGAGCCTGGACCCGCGGAAGCTACTCGTGTGCCCCTCACGAGTAGGGCACGGCCAGAACGTATTCCGCTGTCGTTCGCGCAATCGCGGATGTGGTTCGTCAACCAGTTCGACACGTCGTCTCCGCTCTACAACATCCCCGTCCCACTACAACTGGACGGGTTCCTGGATTCGGGTGCGCTCCAAGCCGCGCTGGGTGATGTGGTGGAACGGCACGAATCCCTTCGAACGATCTTTCCTGCGTCCGCAGACGGGCCCTACCAGGTGATCGCCGAACCCGCGGTCGCTGCTCCTCGAATCCACCCCGTGCCGATTCCCGGCGAGGGGCTTTTCACGGACTTGCACGCGTTCTTCGACATCGGATTCGATGTGTCCGAAGAGTTCCCGCTGCATGTGAGGTTACTCCGAACCGGACCGGAGCAGCATGTACTCGCGATCGTTGTTCACCACATCGCCGCAGACGGCTTCTCGATGGGACCACTGGCACGCGACCTGATGAGTGCATATACCGCGCGCACGCAAGGTCGGAGCCCGGACTGGGCGCCGCTGTCGATTCAGTACGCCGACTACACCCTCTGGCAGCGTGAGATCGTCGACGCAGACGTTGGTCCGGAAACTTCGCCCTCGGCCGAATTCGATTATTGGACAGCGAAGCTGTCGGGTATTCCGGACGTCTTGCCGCTCCCTCTCGATAGACCACGAACCTCGAAACGGTCTGCCGAGGGCGCGGTGGTTTCGATGGACTTCTCGCCCGAGATCCATCGAGCTTTGAACGAACTCGCACACCAGAACGGTTCGTCTCTGTTCATGGTGATGCATGCGGCTCTGGCGGTATTGCTGGCACGGCTCACTACAGCGGACGACGTAGTGATCGGGACTCCGGTCGCAGGTCGCGGTGCATCGGTGTTCGACGATGTGGTCGGGATGTTCGTCAACACGCTCGTCCTTCGCACACCTGTCTCATCCGGAGCAACCTTTGCCGAGGTGTTGGCCGCGGTGCGGTCAACGGATCTCGGTGCTCTGGACCATGCAGACATCCCCTTCGAGAGGTTGGTGGATTACCTCTCGCCCGACCGTTCCACCGAGCATTCACCTCTGTTTCAGGTACTCCTCGAATTCCAGACCGATACGGGACTGCGCTTCGACTTGCCGGAACTGACGGTTCGCTCGCTCGACGTCGATCTCGCGGTTGCGAAATTCGATCTGCAACTGAGTGTGATGGAGCACGTCGACGAGCACGGTGAGCCCGCTGGTATCAGCGCCGGTTTCCGTTATGCAACAGATATTTTCGATCGAATGTCGGTGGCGCGCATCGCGGCGCGCTTCGAAAGAGTGATCGGCGCCGTGACCGAGAACCAGTCGGTGGTCGTCGGTGATATCGACATGATTCTGGCCGGCGAACTCAGCGGGTTGCTGGTTGCGCCCACGCCCTCTGGCGCCGGAACAGACGAGGATTCGTTGTCGGATCTCTTCGATCGCACGGCGCTGACGTCCGGTGATGCCGTGGCGGTGCGCTGCGGCGGATTGTCGGTTACCTACCGCGAACTCGACGAGCGAGCAAACCGCCTCGCTAGACTGTTGGTGGCGCAGGGGGTGGGGCCGGAAACCTTGGTGGCAGTCGCGATGGCCCGCTCGATCGACCTGATGGTGGCATTGCTGGCGGTGGTGAAGGCGGGTGGCGGATACGTACCGGTGGACTCGACTTCTCCGGTAAACCGGGTGGACTTCGTGCTGCGTGACGCCCGGCCGAAGTGTGTGTTGACCACCCGGGCCGACGGCGACTACATACGAGACAGTGACGAAATCGCAGACAGCGAGATTCCAGTGATTGCGGTAGACGACCCGGTGATTCTCGATGCGCTGCACAGGTTTTCTCCGCTTGCGGTGACCGACCGAGATCGGCTGCTACCGCTCCGACCCGAATCGGTGGCCTACGTGATCTACACCTCGGGGTCCACCGGGCGCCCGAAGGGGGTGCAGGTTTCTCACCGCAGCGTAGTGACGTTGCTGGCAAACACCAGAGCGCTCTTCGGCTTCGACAGCGGCGATGTGTGGACGATGTTCCATTCGGAGGCATTCGACTTCTCGGTCTGGGAAATGTGGGGCGCACTCGCACACGGTGGCCGACTGGTACTGGTCGACTACTTCACGGCCCGTTCACCAGAGGCATTCCTCGAATTGCTACGGCACGAACGTGTCACGGTGCTCAATCAAACTCCCACCGCCTTCTATCAATTGGCGGAAGCCGACCGGCTTACCGGGGGTGCGGCCCTGTCATTGCGCTACGTGATCTTCGGCGGAGAAGCGCTCGACTTCGGACAGTTGACGCGCTGGTACGCCCGTCGCGGGACTTCGTCACCAGATCTGGTCAACATGTACGGCATCACGGAGACCACTGTGCACGTCAGCCATTTACCGCTCGATCGTGTGCTGGTGCGTCAACGATCGGCCTCGGTGATTGGTCGGGCGTTACCCGGATTGCGTGTGTATGTGTTGGATCAGCGGTTGCACCCGGTGCCGCCCGGTGTGGTGGGTGAACTGTATGTCTCCGGTGATCAGGTTTCACGCGGATACCTCGGCCGGTTCGGTCTGACGTCCGCGCGGTTCATTCCCGACCTCGCGGTCAGTGGTGCGCGTATGTATCGATCCGGTGACCTGGGGCGCTGGAACGACAGCGGGCAGCTGGAGTACCTCGGACGAAACGATCTGCAGGTGCAGGTGAAGGGGTACCGAATCGAACTCGGCGAGGTGGAGGCTGCACTGCTCTCCGGAGTGGGCGTGTCTCAGTCGGCGGTGGTAGCCCGCAGAGACCGGTTGGTGGGCTACGTGGTGCCGGAGTCCGGTGCCACTATCTCTCCGGCGGCGTTGCTCGAGTATGTCTCACAGAGGTTGGCGCCCCACATGGTCCCCGCTGTCGTGACGGTTCTCGAGGGTTTGCCGCTGACGGTGAACGGAAAGCTCGACCGGAATGCATTGCCTGAACCTGACTTCGGGCGACAGGCAACCGTAAGTCGTGGCCCCGCGTCCGCGACGGAAAACATCCTTGCGAGTCTGTTCGCCGAAGTTCTGGGACTCGAAGAGGTGGGGGTCGACGATTCGTTCTTCACTCTAGGCGGTGACTCGATCATGTCCATCCAGTTGGTGACGCGCGCCAAGTCTGCCGGAGTTCTGATCACACCGCGCGAGGTGTTCGAACGCAAAACTGTTGCGGCGCTGTCCGAGACGGCCGGAACGGCTGGCAACCGGGTCGTCGTCGACGAATTACCTGGCGGCGGCGTCGGTGAGATCGAATTGACGCCGATCGTCGAATGGATGCTTGACCGTGGTGGAGATTTTCGCCGGTACTCCCAATCTGTTCTGCTCTCGGTTCCTGCCACGCTCGACGAGGTCACGCTGACACTGGCCATGCAGGCTGTGCTGGACCACCACGACATCCTCCGCGCAGGCATCCGGGCGACGCATCATCCTGAATCCGCTCGGCGGATGGACGTTGCGCCTGTAGGTACGGTGCGGGCGGAGACCGTCGTACGCCACGTGAGCCTCGGGGGTTCTGCCGCGGAGACGGTCTCGACAGAACTCGACGCAGCTCTGGGGCGGCTCGACCCGGAGGCAGGTGTGATGGTGCAGGCAGTCCTGCTCGACACCGACGGACAGATTCAAAAGGACCGGCAGAGCCGGAAACAGTTGCTAATCGTGGCGCACCACCTCGTGACGGACGGCGTTTCCTGGCGAATCCTGATCCCCGATCTTGCACTTGCCTGTGCGCAGATGCAGACAGGCGTCGACCCGTCACTTGCTCCGGTCGGAACCTCGATGCGTCGATGGGCACATGGCCTCGTCGACGCCGCGCGCGAGCCGGATCGGGTCGCTGAAATCGACTATTGGCGAGAGGTGCTCGAGGGCCCGGATCCGACTCTGGGTGTGCGCGCCCTGACGAAGAGGGACACCGCCTCGGCCACCATTGACATCGAAGTACGAGTTCCCACGGGATTGACCGAGGCCGTGTCGACGACAGTTCCGCAGGCGATTCACGGGAGCGTCGAGGACGGATTGTTGACGGCTTTGGCACTTGCGATGGTCCGCTGGCGCATGGACCGCGGCATCGACAATCCGGAGACATTGATCAGTCTCGAGGGGCACGGACGCGAGGAACAGGTGGTTCCCGGGGCAGATCTCGCTCGCACGGTGGGATGGTTCACGTCGATCTTCCCGGTGCGGATCGATCTGAGCAGAGTGGATCCGAGCGACGCCTTCGCCGGCGGCCCGGCTGCGGGCGTCGCTGCCAAGGCCGTCAAGGAACAACTCCGGGCGGTGCCGGACCGCGGCATCGGCTTCGGGTTGCTGCGCTATCTGAACCGCGAAACGGCACCAACACTTTCGCAACTTCCGGAGCCCCAGATCAGTTTCAACTACCTCGGACGCGTCGGTGGATCCGAGGCCGACGCTACAGCGGGATGGGTACCGATCCGTGACGAGGACCTGCGGACGGTTGCGGCCGTCGATCTTCCACTCGCCAGCGTCCTCGAGGTCAACGTGATGACGGTCGACAGCGATACCGAGGACGGTCCGCAGCTCGTTGCCGGCTGGACGTTCCCACCGGACATTCTGGGTGCGGACGACGTTCAGCAACTGGGGCAGTGGTGGCTCGACGCACTGGCCGGGCTCGCAGAGTTCGCGGCGGGCGGCGGTGGATTCACACCCTCGGACTTCGATCTGGTCGATCTTAGACAGGAGGCGATCGACGACCTCGAAAGTCGGTGTCCCGACCTGAGCGATGTCTGGCCACTCTCTCCACTGCAAGCGGGGTTGTTGTTCCACGCCGAATTGGCCGAACGATCTGTCGACGCATACCTCGTACAAGTGGCTCTCGATCTAGCCGGCGCAGTCGATTCGGAGCGCCTGCGCCGCGCCGCCGACGCGCTGCTCGGCCGGCATGAGAACCTGCGTACCGCCTTCCTTCACAGCGCCGACGGCCGTGCCGTCCAGGTGGTCCGAAGCAACGTGGCAGCGCCGTGTCAGGAAATCGACCTCACTGGTGCACCAGATCAGGAAATTGATCGAGCGCTGGCCGAGGACCGAGCGCGCCCGTTCGACATGGCACGGGCGCCGTTGATCCGATTCACCCTGATCGCTCTCGCCCCCGAAAAGTTCACGCTCGTGCTCACCAATCATCACATCCTTCTGGACGGCTGGTCCATGCCCCTGCTGATCCGGGAATTGGCGACGCTCTATGCCGCCGACGGTCAAGTGGCGGCCTTGCCTCACGCGCGCGCGTATCGCGACTATCTGACCTGGATGAGCCGCCGCGATCAGGAAGCTTCCCGAGCAGTGTGGGCGAGGACGCTGAGCGGAGTCGAAGGACCGACGCTGTTGGCTCCAGCGGTTCGATCGCGTCGACTCTCGACCATGGCGGCCGAGTGGGTGTTCGATCTGGACGAGGAATTCACAACCTCACTTCGCGGGATGGCGCGTGAACTCGGGCTGACGATCAACACGATTGTTCAGGCATCGTGGGGGATCGTCCTTGCTGCACTGACCGGGAGAGACGATGTGGTGTTCGGAGCGACGGTGTCGGGTCGACCTCCCGAGCTGACCGGGATCGAAACCATGGTCGGGCTGTTCATCAACACAATTCCGGTCCGAATCACGCTGCGCCCGAGTGAAAGTATCGGCACACTCCTCGCGCGGATCCAGGCCGAGCAAGCAGAGCTGTCGGATCACCACTGTCTCGGGCTTTCCGAGATCCACGTAGGCGCGGGGCCGGAGATCGGATTCGACACGTTGACTGTCTTCGAATCGTATCCCGTTGACCGTCAGGGGCTTTCGTCCGATGCCGATATTGCGGGGGTCCGGATCACCGATGTCGAAGCCAAGGACGCTGCCCACTACCCGCTCAGCCTCGTAGCATCGGTCGACACCAGGCTCCGCCTGAAATTCGAGTACATACCCGAGGTTTTCGGTGCCGCCGACATCGAAGAGATCGCCGGACGACTGCGGCGCGTACTCGAAGCGTGTACCCAGCCGGATCGCCCCTTGGCTGTGGTGTCGGTGCTCGCAGTCTCCGAACATGCTGAATTGGTGCCAGTCCGTGGCACGGCCGGCGGGTCGTCGCGCGTCTTCCCAGAGATCTTCGACGAGGCAGCCCAGCGTGATCCGAACGCACCGGCCGTGGAATCGGCGGACGGCAGCATGACCTACGGCGAGCTGGACATCCTCTCCAATCGCATTGCTCGCATGCTCGTCTCGCACGGCCTGGGAACCGAGGACTATGTAGCGGTCGGTATCCCACGTTCTCTCGCGTCCGTGGTGTCGATACTTGCCGTCGCCAAGACAGGCGCTGCGTTCGTGCCGATCGATCCCGACTATCCGGACGAGCGGATCAATCACATGCTGATCGATTCGAAGGTCAGCTTCGGATTGACCACCACCGCGGGCCGAGATCGATTGCCCGATATCGCGGAGTGGCTGATTATCGACGATCCGCATTTCACGAAG
The DNA here is from genome assembly GCF_011290655.1 of Rhodococcus sp. D-46. Taxonomy (NCBI): domain Bacteria; kingdom Bacillati; phylum Actinomycetota; class Actinomycetes; order Mycobacteriales; family Nocardiaceae; genus Rhodococcus; species Rhodococcus sp. D-46. The sequence goes on from NZ_JAANTF010000015.1 coordinate 7,366, forward strand.
AAGTGCGAGGGATTCTCGGGGAGCCCGTTGACCGACAACGACCGACTCCGTCCGATCGGGTTGGATTCAGCTGCCTACGTGGTCTACACCTCGGGGTCGACCGGCGTGCCCAAGGGCGTCGTGGTCACGCAGCGAGGGCTCGGCAACTTCGCCCGAGACCAGCTCGAACGCTACGGCGCAACTCCACAATCACGCACGCTGCACTTCTCCACTCCGAGTTTCGACGGGTCGCTCTTCGAATATCTGCAGGCTTTCGGAGCCGGGGCGACGATGGTTATCGCTCCACCCGGGATCTACGGGGGCGAGGACCTGGCGCAACTTCTGGCAGAGCACGCCGTCACGCACGCGTTCGTCACCACGGCGGCATTGGCATCGGTGGACCCGGCTGGGCTGGAACAACTTTCGGAAGTCGTATTCGGGGGCGAGGCGTGCCCGCCCGACCTCGTCGCTCGCTGGGCACCTGGCCGCCGCCTGTACAACGCGTACGGACCGACCGAAGCAACGATCATGTCCAACGTCAGCCCGCCGATGACCGCCGGAGAACCAATCACCATCGGTGGACCCGTCACGGGCGTCAGCGAACTGGTGCTCGACACTCGACTTCAAGCGGTTCCCGTCGGGGTCCCCGGCGAGCTGTACCTGGCCGGACCAGGCGTGGCACGGGGATATCACCGAAGGGCGGGGTTGACGGCGGAACGCTTTGTTGCCAACCCGGCTGACCCAGGAACGCGGATGTACCGCACCGGCGACATCGTGCGATGGACGGCGGACATGTGTGTCGAGTACGTCGGGCGAAGCGACTTCCAGGTCAAGGTTCGAGGCTTCCGTGTCGAACTCGGTGAGATCGACAGTGTGCTCATGTCGGAGCCCAACGTCGGTTTTGCCGTTACGGTTGCCGATTCCGCCCCCACCGGAGACACCCGACTCGTGTCGTACGTCGTGCCCACGGCGGGTCGACTGGACACCAGGATCCTGAGTCGCGCCGTGGCCCGGCGCTTGCCTTCGCACATGGTGCCTGCCGTTCTCACGGTGCTGGAGAATATTCCGTTGACCGCTGTCGGAAAAGTCGACCGTTCGGCGTTGCCAAGACCCGAAATCGAGACGACCACAGGGGATTTCCGTCCCCCGGTCGGCCCGGTCGAACAGGCAGTGTCGGACGTGTTCGGCGAGGTGCTCGGCCTCGAACGAGTCGGTACCGACATCAGTTTCTTCGAGCTCGGTGGAAATTCTCTGAGCGCCACTTCGGTCGCGGCGAGGCTACGGGCGGTGCTCGGAGCTACCGTAGGCGTGCGGGATCTGTTCGAGACGCCGACGGTGGCCGAGTTGGCTACGGTGATCGGCCAGTCGGTTGCCGAAGGGGCGGAGCGACTGGGACCGCGCCCCCGACCCGACAACATCCCCTTGTCGTTTGCTCAGCAGCGGATGTGGTTCGTCAATCAACTCGACACCAGTTCTCCTGCATACAACATTCCGCTCGTGGTGCGGTTGAGCGGTGAACTCGACAAACCGGCCTTGAGATCAGCGATGTCCGATGTCATCGCCCGCCACGAATCGCTGCGAACGATGTTCCCGGTCCACGGTGACGGACCGGTCCAGCACATCCTGCCCACCGAGAGCGCCGAGCTGCCGCAACTGACCGAGACATCGGTGACCGACGAACATCATCTCCGTGACGAGCTTGCCCGGATGGTCTCGGCCGGTTTCGACGTCGCCGCACGAATTCCCCTGCGGGCAGCGTTGTTCACCATCGATGAGCGCGAACACGTGCTTGCCGTAGTGGTGCACCACATCTCGGCTGACGGCTTCTCGATGTCTCCGTTGACCCGAGACGTGATGATTGCATACGAGGCCCACGCGTACGGCGGGGATCCCCAGTGGACGCCGCTTCCAGTCCAGTACGCCGACTTTGCGCTCTGGCAACGGGAGATTCTGGGCTCAGTCGACGACCCCGGGTCGGTGATCAGTGAGCAGTTGGCTTACTGGCGACGTGCATTGTCAGGTGCTCCCGACCTCTTGGAACTTCCGCTCGATCGAGACCGGCCGACGCAACAGAGTTTTCACGGCTCGCGGATTCACTTCTCGATCAGCAGTGATCTTCACCGCCGTATTCTGAACGTGTCGCGGCAGCACGAGTCCACTGCATTCATGACTGTGCATGCAGCGCTCGCGCTCTTGCTGGCACGTTTGGGCAGCACCGACGACATCGTGATCGGCACGCCGATCGCCGGCCGGGGAGATCGTCCCCTCGATGATCTGGTCGGCATGTTCGTCGGCACGCTCGCACTGCGCACACAGGTGGATCCGGCTCGATCGTTCCGCGAGTTGGTTGAGCATTGCCGCGAAGTCGACCTCGCCGCGTTCGCTCATTCCGACGTGCCCTTCGAGCGGGTAGTGGACGCGGTCGGGCCGAAACGGTCGAGCGCTTATGCACCGATTTCCTCGGTGTCGCTGGAATTCCAGAACAACAAACGACCGATTCTGAAGCTACCGGGACTGGAAGTCCGCGGGATCGACCCTGAACTCGAGGTAGTGAAGGTAGACCTGGAATTCCTTCTGGCCGAGGAGTACGACGATCGCGGTGAACCGGGAGGGATGAGCGGAGCCGTCGACTTTGCCACTGATCTCTTCGACCCCGGTACGGTCGGCGGTTTTGCCGACATGTTCGTTCGTGTGCTCGAGGCCGTGACCCGGAATCCGCAGGTACCGATCGGTGGCATCGACCTACTCGGCGATCTCGAACGTCGCGAGTTGACGCCGGCGCATGGGCTCCCCGAAGTACCTCCGAAATTGTGGCCTGAGTTGTTGGCGGACGCCGTGGCGATCGATCCTGACTCGGTGGCCCTGTCGCTCGAGAACCGGCAGCTCAGTTATCGCGACCTGGACGAGTGGTCGAATCGTGTTGCCCGGGAGTTGTGCGGTCGCGGTGTGGGCCCGGAGACCTTCGTGGCACTGGGAATGCCTCGCTCGATCGAATCGGTGGTGGCGATCTGGTCGGTGACCAAAGCCGGAGCGGCTTTTGTGCCTGTCGATCCGGCCTATCCGCGCGAGCGCGTCGAATACATGCTCGCCGATTGCCGAGCCTCGCTCGGTTTGACTGTTCAGACCAGCCGAACTCACCTACCCGACGTTGTTCCCTGGCTGGAACTCGACGACCCACACTTCGCCCGGCGGGTAGCCGCGCTGTCGCCGGAACCGATCACCGATGACGATCGAACCGGTGAACTGAACCTCGATCATCCGGCCTACCTGATCTACACCTCGGGATCTACCGGGAAACCCAAGGGAGTGAACATTACTCATCGAGGTTTGGCGAGCTTCACGGCCGAAACTCGTGAGAGGTTCGAGGTCACTCACGACTCTCATGTCTCTCAGTTGGCATCGCCGAGTTTCGACGCTTCCATCTTCGAGTTGACGATGGCATTCAGCGCCTCGGCGCAAGTCGTGATCGTTCCGCCTGCTGTGTACGGTGGCGCCGAATTGGCCGATGTTTTCCGGCGCGAGCAGGTCACTCATGCCACCATTACACCGACCGCGCTGGCGGCGTTGGGTGACAACGGTTTCGAGGCGCTCCGTGTTCTCGATCTGGTGGGCGAGGCCTGCCCGCCGGAGGTCGTCGCGCAATGGGCGCCGGGTCGGAGGCTGCACAACGGCTACGGCCCGACTGAAACCACCGTGCAGGCGAGCGTCAGCGATTCGATGAAACCCGGTGCGGGAGTGAATATCGGCTCGCCGGCAGTGGGCTTCGGCTTCCTGGTGCTGGACGAGCGTTTGCAGCCCGTCCCGGTGGGCGTGCCGGGGGAGTTGTACATCATCGGTCCAGGTATGGCACGTGGGTACCATAATCGGGCGTCGCTCACGTCGGAACGATTTGTCGCGTGCTCGTACGGGTCGCCGGGGCGCCGGATGTACCGCACCGGAGATGTCGTGCGTTGGCGTGAATCCGGCGGTGACAGTGCCAAAATCGTTGGCTCCGGCGATGGAGTGCAACACACGCTCGAATACATCGGGCGCAGCGACTTTCAGGTCAAGGTCCGTGGTTTTCGGATCGAACTCGGGGAAATCGATGCAGTTCTCTCACGCCATCCGTCGGTGGACTTCGCCGCGACTGTCGGCCACACGGGACCGTCGGGTGAAACGGTCCTGGTGTCGTACGTGCGTGCGTCAGCTGCCGACGCCACCGGCACCGACGAGATACGGGCGTACGCAGCCGACCGACTACCCTCGCACATGGTTCCGTCGGCAGTGGTGCTTCTCGATCGGATTCCGATGACACCGGTGGGCAAGCTCGACCGAAAGGCCTTACCGGAACCCGAATTCGGTTCGGCTGCAGCCGAGTTCCGCGAGCCGGTCACCGACACCGAGCGCGCCGTGGTCGACTCGTTCGTCGAGGTTCTGGGTGTCGACCGGGTGAGCACTACCGACAGCTTCTTCGACCTGGGCGGGTCCTCCCTGGTGGCCACCCGAATCGTCAGCGCACTGCACTCTCGTTTCCGACGGAGAATCCCGCTTCAGTGGATGTTCCTCGACCCGACACCCGCTGGAATCGCTCGACGCCTCGACATGCCGACAGCCGACGCCGGTATGGAAGAGCTTCTCGCCGTGGTTGTTCCACTGCGGACGAAAGGGACTGGGCGACCGCTGTTCTGTGTGCACCCCGGTATCGGCCTGTCCTGGGGGTATGCCGGCTTGGTGCGGTATCTGCCCGAGGACAGACCCGTGTACGGACTTCAGCTCCCCGCTCTCAGCGAGGACGGTGACTATCAGTCGATCGAACAGTTAGCCCATCGCTACGTCGAAGAGGTGGAGGCCGTTTCGCCGGACGGGCCGTACGACTTACTCGGGTGGTCCCTTGGCGGAGTCATCGCGCACGCCATGGCCGTCGAACTGCAATCGTCCGGCCGCGACGTCGCCACACTGGCGATGATGGACAGCTACCCCGACAACGGCGATGCCCCTGCGTCAGCCGAACTCGACGTCCGAGATCTACTGCGAGGACTCGGCCTCGAGATCGAGACCGACCGAGATCTGACCTTCGACGAGGCGGCGGCCGTGTTGGCCCGGAGGCTCGGGCCCGAGACGGGAGTCGACGGTCGGGACCTCGAACGGATTGCCCGAGGGTACGAGACTTCGCAGAGAATCACGCACCAGTTCGTTCCCCAGGTCTACGAAGGAGATCTGCTGATCTTCCTGGCATCCGGAGACGACGACACGATTCCGCGCGACAGGTCGCCGCAGGAATGGAGCCCACTCGTGACGGGCCGGATCGTGGAGGTGCCCGTGCGCTGCGAACACAACGAGATGATCGAACCTCCGGCCATGGCGGTCATCGGACCGGTGCTCGCCCGGGTGCTCTCGATGTTTTCCGGATACTCCGAACGGGCATGACAACTTCAAGCCACCAAGCCGCACGCCCGCGAAGCGAGCGCCACCGAGCTGTTGCCGGGCACCGCAATCGAGCACGAGGAGCGGCAATGAGAAGAATCGGACGTACTCGGGCAATGCTTGTCGTCGCCCTCGTCGCGTGGACGGGACTGTTCGGCGAAGCAGCGTTGGCCTCGGCTGACCCGGCCCCGACATCCCCTTCAGGCGGTTCAGCTCTCGATCACGTCGAGGAGATCAACGCCCGTCAGCTGACTATGTACGTCTACTCGGCTGCGATGGACAAGGTGATTCCGCTCGAGGTGATTCGGCCGGCAGACACAAGTGCGCCCCGGCCGACCCTCTATCTACTCAATGGCGCCGGCGGAGGCGAGGACACGGCGACGTGGCAGACACGGACAGACGTCGTCGACTTCTTCGGCGACAAGAACGTCAACGTCGTCAACCCGATCGGCGGTGCCTACAGCTACTACACCGACTGGGAGAAGCCCGATCCTGTTCTCGGACTGAACAAGTGGACCACATTTCTCACCCAGGAGTTGCCACCGATCGTCGATGCCACGCTCGGGACTACGGGTACGAATGCCGTTGCCGGATTGTCGATGGCAGGTACCTCGGTTCTGAGCCTGGCCGAGGCGGCGCCATCCGTTTACCGTGCCGTCGGTGCTTTCAGCGGGTGTGCCGAGACGAGTACTCAACCCGGTCAGGACTACGTGAGATTCGTGGTCGGATTCCGCGGCGGCAACGTGGACAACATGTGGGGTCCTCCCGGCGGTCCGGGCTGGGTAGCCAACGATCCTGTGGTCAACGCCGAGAGATTGCGGGGGGTCGACCTCTACATCAGCAATGGATCGGGCCTGCCCGGCCCACACGAGAATCTGGGCGGACCGATGGTCAACGGCGACCTCGGCGTTCTGGCGAACCAGGTGATCGTGGGTGGAGTCATCGAGGCCGGGACGAACCAGTGCACCCAGCGTTTGGCCGAGCGGCTCGACTCCTTGGGCATCCCGGCCACCTATGATTTCCGGGCAACTGGCACTCACTCTTGGGGTTACTGGCAGGACGATCTTCACAACTCGTGGTCGATGATTGCCGCGTCGATCGGTGCGCGTTAGCCGGCGAACCCTGGGGTCGGTGGCTGAGTTGTTTCTCACTCCGGGACACTCTTGCCGAACCTAGCCGACCGAACTGCAGGTCAGCGGCGTTATAGTCGCCTCATGAGTTCAGAAACACTCGCTCCCCTCGACACCGACGTACTTGCGCGCAGGTTTGCGTGCCTGGGTGATCCGACGCGGCTGCGAGTGCTCCGACTTGCTGCCGGCGGTCCGATCGACGTCGACACGATTGCACACGCCGCATCACTCGAGCCGTCGGCGTTGAGTGCCCACCTCGAGGCCTTGATCGAGGTCGGTTTTGTCGAGGCTTCGGTGCGTGAAGGCACTTCGGTTGTCAGTGTTGCCGGAACGGCATACTCCGATCTGATGGCAGCGGCCGCCGTCGTGGCTGCTCGTGGTCCGGTCGAAGACACACTGGGAGTTCTTCCCGATGACGTGGTGGTGCGCCGCATGGAATCCGGCGACTGGGATGCCGTCCGCTCGATCTACCGCGAAGGAATCGACACCGGAACCGCGACGTTCACCACCTCGGTGCCATCCGCCGAGAAGCTCGACGCGCAATGGTTACCCGATCATCGATGGGTGGCCGAGATCGACGGCCGCGTCGAAGGCTGGGCGAGCCTCAGCCCGGTGTCCTCGCGTGATTGCTACCGCGGGGTCGCCGAGAACTCCATCTACATCGGTAGCGGCGCTCGCGGGCGCGGCGTGGGCAAGCTGCTGCTTCGCCGACAGGTGCAAGCCGCCGACGCCAGTGAGATCTGGACAGTGCAGTCGTCGATTTTCCCGGAGAACCGGGCAAGCGTCGCCTTGCACCAGGCCGTCGGATTCCGAGTCGTCGGCACTCGGTCGCGTATCGCTCAACTGGGTGGGCGGTGGCGTGACACGTTGTTCCTCGAACGTCGCAGCGAGGACGCTGACATCTGAGAAGAGACGCTCAGCCCTTGGCAGCGCTGATTCCCGCGCGTCGCCCGTAGAAGCTGCCGTCTCCGAGGGACGTTCCGGAGGCATACCCTCCAGCGCAGACACCGGCGGTGCATCGTCCAGCGGCAAACAGACCCGGGATCGGTTCGCCGGAGACGTGCATGACCTCCGAGTTGATCGACGTGCGCAGACCGCCGAGCGTGAAACCGGCGGTGAAATTGCGAAGATCGAGCGCAGCGACGGGTGAGCCGATCGGCTTGACCCACTCCTTCTTCTTACCGAGTACCGGGTCTTCACCACGGGCGGCGTGGCGGTTGTAGACCTCCACGGTCGATTGAAGGGCGCCTTCCGGCAGGCCCATGTCGGATTCGAGTTCCTCGACGGTCTCTGCCACCCACTTGGGCTGGTATCTGAAGAACGGGGTGGAACTGTCGGCGGCGCAGCCCTCTTCGTAGGAAGCTTCGTCGATGATCAGGTAGGCCTGATTCTCGTTGCGCAGCAGCGTCTCCTGGCCGATTCTTCCCGGGTACGTGTCCTCGTTGACGTAGCGCTGGCCGCGTCCGTTGACGAGAATGCCGCGGATCATCAACTGGGGGTCGCCGAAGAATGCGACCTCGGTGGCGTCCATGTGCGCGAGGTCGGCCCCGAGAGCCTGCGCCATCTGGATGGACTTTCCGTCGTGCTCTTCGATAGCCGCACCGGGGCGCCCGATCAGCCGTGGGGCGTACGACTGGATCATCGCTTCGTTGTAGGCGAAGCTTCCCGTCGCCAGAACGACACCCGTGCGTGCTCGAACTGCCACTTCCTTGCCGTACTGCTTGGCGATGATGCCGACCACTCGATCTCCGTCGACGACCAGGCGCTGGACTCGCATGTCGTATTCTGCTCGTACGCCGAGGCTTTCGGCTGTCTCGATCAGTGGCTTCATCAACATGAAACCACCGCCCTTCTCCCCGGTGCGCTTGCCGCTCATCTGTGGAACGTGCCCGCGAGGGGCCGGTGTCGCGATCGTGTTGAACGGTGCCGAGTTCTCGCCGCCGGAATACATGAGTCCGTCGTCGAAGGGTGTTTCCCAGCCGGGTTGGCCGTAGAAACTCTCCTTGAACGGCACACCGTTGTCGACGAGCCAGTTGTAGTGGTCGACGCTGCCTTCGCAGTAGTCGGTGATCTTCTCCTCGTCGGCGCCGGGACCGAGTGCGGCCATCATGAACGATTTCATGTTGGCGGGGGAGTCCTCGAACCCGAGTGCCTGCTGCAGCGGGGTCCCGCCGCCCAGATAGATGAATCCGCCTGCCAGCGCCGCAGCGCCGCCCCAGCCGCTCGTGCGCTCGAGCACCAACACGTCGGCGCCCGCTCGCGCGGCCTCGATCGAAGCACTCACTCCGGCAATGCCGTAGCCGGCGACGACGACGTCAGCCTCGAAGTGCCACTGCTCGATGTTTGCGGAGGACTGCGGACGGATTGAGCTGGCCTCGGCCATGGATTCGGATCCTTCGTTCTTCTGGTCGGTTGGTGGGGGAATCGGTGGGTGTGATGGATGCCCTGATGGCAGTATCTCGACCGAAAGTCAGTCGGTGTCCGTTTTCGCGGAATCGGCCGCGGCCTTCTCCTTGGCGCGCGCGGCTTTACGTCTGTCGGCCTTCACGGCGATCAGCGCATTGTTGAGCCCGGTGGCCAGCGGCCAGCCGACGTAGTGGCACAGGAAGATTGCGGCCTCTTCGAACTGCTGCTCGGTCAACTCCTCGTTGTGGAGAGCAGCGTTGATCTGGATCTTCGCCACATCGTTCTGCCCCTGGGCGGTGATGGCACCGATCAGGAGTAGTCGTCGATCACGTACCGACAGTCCCGGTCGCGTCCAGATGTCGGCAAAGAGGTGGTCGGCGGTGACCGCGAAGAAGTCGCCGGGAACGTCGGCGGGAAGCTCCCAGCCGTACACCTCGTTCATCTTCGCGACGCCACGAGCACGGGCCTCGGAGATGCGGCTTTCGTCGGTTCCACCGGCATCGGTCATGTGAGTGGTGTCGGTCATGCGTGCTCCCGAGTAGTAGATGCCGTCGAAGGTTCGGCCGGCCTGTCTTCGCTGTCATTCCCGACGCCCAGACCGGCACCGAGTCCGGCGAGCGCAAGGTGCGCGAGCGGCAGGTCGAGATTCAGCCGATCACCGAGGTCGATGGCCAAGGCCAAGTCCTTCTCCCCGAGATTGCGCACATGCCGCAGTATCGAGAACCACGGGTCGTCCTCCGAGACCGGTGCGGTGGTGTCGCGGAGCATGATCGCGCCCGCGCCACCGGTGATCGCATCGGTGTGCCTGACGACCTTTCCGAGCGTGCGGAGATCGAGTCCTGCTGCTTCGGCGAGTCGCGCGGCCTCGGTCGTGGCGGTGAACGAGACGAAGTGAAGAAGGTTGCGTGCGAGCTTCATTCGCGTTCCCGCGCCGACGTCACCGGCGTGAACCACCAGCTCGGCCCAGGATCCGAAGGGCTCGCGGACGGCTTCGAACGCCTCGTCGGAGCCGCCGATCATCACTGCCAGCCTGCCCTGCGCTGCGCCGCCGGCACCGCCACTGATCGGCGCGTCGACCAGCAGAACACCACGCTGTTGACAGATGTCAGCGAGTTCCACCGCCGTGGTGTCCGAGATAGTGGAGTGAATCGCGACGACAGTGCCTGGCTGTGCGGTCGACAGAATCCCGTGCGGCCCGCACACAACCTCGCGTACCTGCGCGTCGTCGAGCACCGTGACGGAGATGATGCTCGCCTGCGCTGCAACGTCGGCGGGCTTCGATGCTGCGCTCGCGCCCGCAGTGGTGAACGGTTCGAGCGCTTCTGCGCGGGCATCACACACCACCAGTCCGCCCGGCCAGTCCAGGAGGCGCTGCGCCATCGGCGCGCCCATGTTGCCTAGGCCGATGTATCCCAGTCTGGTTTTCGAAGCGCTGGCTTTCGGCGCCGATTGCGTCATGACCGGTACACCTGGCCTCCGTCGACGTTGAAGATCTGCCCGGTCACCCAGCCTGCGTCGTCGGAGAGAAGGAACAGGCACATGCCGACGAGATCCTCCGGCGTTCCCATGCGCTGCAACGGGATTCGCTTCACCATGTCCTTGACGATGTTGCCGGGGGTGACGGTTCGAGTCGCCTCCGTGTCGATGGGACCGGGAGCGATGGCGTTGATCCGGATGTTCGACCAGCCGAGTTCGGTCGCGAGTTGTTGTGTCAGGCTGTTGACACCGGCTTTCGCGAGTCCGTAGTAGTTCGAGTACAGCCAGGCTGCTGTGGAGGACTGGTTGACGATCGAACCGCCCTTCGCTCGCATATGAGGTACGACCGCCCGGCACACGTGCAGTGCGCCGTCCATGTTGACGCTCATGAACTTTCGGTAGTAGTCCCAGTCCACCGTCAACAGGGAATCGATCTTCATTCCGCCGTAGATGGCAGCGTTGTTCACCAGATGCTCGATGCTGCCGAACTGCTCGATCGTGAAGTCGGCAAGTGCCGCAGTCGACTCCCCGTCGGCGACGTCGACGTCCTTGAACACGGCACTTCCACCGTCTGCCGTGATCTGCTTGGCGACAGCTTCACCGAGTTCGCGATTGAGGTCCGCCACGACCACGTTGGCCCCCTCCGCGGCCAGAGCGCGGGCATACGCCTCTCCGATACCCTGCGCTGCTCCGGTGACTATCGCGGTGCGACCGTCGAAACGTCCCATGTCGACCTACTTTCGTGGTGATGATCCTGTGGTGAGGGTGTGGAATGTCAGGAAGGTGAAGCGACGAGCTTGGTTTCGAGGTATTCCTCGAAACCCGCGAGGCCCATTTCGCGGCCGATCCCGGATTGTTTGTAGCCGCCGAACGGTGCGTCGGCCGAATACCAGACGCCGCCGTTGACGCTCAGCGTTCCGGTTCTGACACCGGCAACGACGTGCGCGACGCGATCGGGATCGGTGCCCCACACCGACCCGGACAGGCCGTAGGGGGAATCGTTGGCAATCCGGATAGCGTCGTCGTCGTTGTCGTACGGAAGGATCACGAGGACGGGCCCGAAAATCTCCTCCTGCGCTACGCGAGACGAGTTGTCCAGCCCGGCAATGAGAGTGGGTTCGACGAAGAAACCCCTCTCGCGATCGTCGGGACGGCCCCCACCCGTCACGATCGTGCCGCCCTCTTCGACCGCGAGGGTGAGGTAGCTCTCCACCCTGGCGCGCTGGCGCGCCGAGATGACCGGGCCACACACCGTTCCGCGCGCGCTGGGGTCGCCGGCTCGGATACCCGCCATCGCGGCAGATGCCGCGGCCAGAGCATCGTCGTACCGAGCGCGCGGCACCAGAAGTCTGGTACTGAGCGCGCATCCCTGACCGGCATGAACGCAGACGGAGAACGCGGCAACCGAGCATGCACCTTTGATGTCCGCATCGTCGAGGACGATGAATGCGGACTTACCCCCGAGTTCGAGGAAGACCTTCTTGAGAGTTTGCGCGGCCGTGGCCATCACTGTGCGTCCGGTGGCGGTGGAACCGGTGAAGGACACGAGATCGACGCGCGGATCGCTGCACAGCTGCGCGCCTAGGGAGTGATCCGTCGACGTCACGACGTTGACTACGCCGGCCGGGATCTCGGTTTCTTCTGCAATCACCTTGGCGACCAGCGCGGCGCACCAAGGCGTGTCCGGCGCGGGTTTGAGAACGATGGTGTTGCCGGCTGCGAGGGCGGGACCGAGCTTGGCGAAATTGATCTGGTGCGGAAAGTTCCACGGTGTGATTGCGCCGACGACGCCGACGGCTTCCTTGAGCAGTCGGCGATGGGTCGGAATCCCCATGGGTGACGCGTGCCCGAGATCTTGTTCCCACGAATAGGTTTCGATCAGATCGGCCCAGTAGCGAAGATCTTCGATCGGGCCTTCGAGTTGCGGACCGCTCGTCAGCATGACCGGTGCGCCGACCTCGGCGACGGTGATCTCACGCAACTCCTCGATGTGGGACTGGAGTGCATCGCACAGTTGGCGCAGGCAGCGAGCGCGAAACCCGTGATCGCGTGCCCATTCGGTGTCGTCGAACGCACGGCGCGCAGCGGCGATGGCCGCGTCCATGTCCGCGGCGGTGCCTTCGGCCGCACGGCCGATCAGTTCCTCGGTCGCCGGGTTGAAAACTTCGAAGGTCCCGCCGGATCCGGGAACCAGTTTTCCGTCGACGAGAAGTGCAGAACTGTCTGCGGGTCGAAGCGTCATAGCGCAAACCCTCTCTTTCTGGACATGTGTCTGGACTCTAGTTCACACTTGTGGTTGAGGCAATGGTTTCTGGGGCATAAGAGATTTCGAGAGCCCAGCGGTCTCGAGAGGGTCTCGGATCTGCTTCGACGAAAAGCGCCTCGTGTCCGGTGCGGCGCCGCTACGGTTCACCGCACATTCACAACCACGTCTTCACATCCACAGGAGAGAGGTCGAAATGAACAGAGTTGACGGAAAAGTGGTGTTGGTGACCGGCGCTGCTCGAGGTCAGGGGCGCAGTCACGCCGTCCGTCTCGCGCAGGAGGGCGCGCACATCATCGCCTTCGATCTGTGCGCAGACATCGCCAGCAACGAATACCCGCTCGCCAGTCCAGCCGATCTGGAGGAAACCGCTCGCCTGGTAAAGGAGGCCGGGCAGCAGGTGGTGACGGCGCGTGTCGACGTCCGTGATCGCGCCGGACTCGAAACAGCACTTGCCGAGGCGGTAGGGCAGTTGGGCGGATTGCATGTCGTCGTGGCGAACGCCGGTATCTGTCCGCTGGGCAAACACGTGTCGACCGCCGGTTTCGTCGACGCCTTCGATGTGAACTTTCTCGGTGTCGTCAATACAGTGCACGCGTCGATGGAATACCTCGGCGAAGGGGGTTCGATCATCGCGATCGGCTCTGTTGCCGGTCTGGTGCCGCAGACCGGATTCAACGGGCAACAGGCGCTCCAGGGTCCGGGTGGCGACGGATACGGCCTGGCCAAGAAGCTGATTCAGGCCTACACCAGTTCGTTGGCGCTGACCCTCGGGCCGAGTTCCATTCGCGTCAACGCGATTCATCCGACCAATGTGAACACCGACATGTTGCAGAGCATGCCGATGTACCGGACGTTCCGTCCCGACCTCGAGAATCCGACCGCCGAGGATGCGGCTGTGACGTTCCCGTTCATGCAGGCGATGCCGATCCCGTGGGTCGAACCCGCGGACATCTCGCATGCAGTCGTGTACCTGTCCTCGGACGAGTCGCGATTCGTCACCGGCCAGCAACTGCGCGTGGACGCTGGTGCCGGGATGAAGATCGGTCTGTAGTAGAACTTTTCGCGTCGCTGCTGCCTGTTCGTGGTGAATTTTCCAAGTTTCCCCATTTCGTTGCCCTGGACAGGGCGCTGTAGTAACGTCCAGACACGTGTCCAGCAAACGGGGCGATTCAAGTGGCGGGGGATCGATTGTCTACGAATCCACTCGCAGGCGCCTCACGGGCAAACAGGCGGAAACTGTGGCCAGGCTTGCCGAAGCAACAGTGAAAGTTCTACGCAAACAAGAGTTTTCCGGACTGACTGTCCGTTCGGTTGCGGCCGAAGCGGGCGTAGGAACTGCGACCGCCTACACGTATTTCGCGTCCAAGGAGCATCTCGTCGCAGAGGTTTTCTGGCGAAGACTTCAGAACTCGTCGGCGCCTGATGGCTCAGGGTTGGATCGCACCGCGCACGTGCTGTCTGTACTTCGAAATATCGCGCTGCTTCTCGCGGACGAACCGGAGGTATCGGCCGCCGTGACCAATGCACTGCTCGGATCCGACCCTGAAGTGGAACATCTTCGCGGCCGGATCGGGCTCGAGATCCATCAACGACTCGCCTCGGCGTTGGATCCGAATGGCGAACCCGAAGTGTTGGAAGCGCTCGAAATGCTTTATGCCGGGGCGCTTCTGCGGGCAGGGATCGGCTACGGAACCTACGCGCAAATCGCTGGACGCCTCGAGGCCTCAGCTCTACTGATCCTGGAGAAATCATGACAGAAGCTTTGATCGATCCGGTGGTCTTCAATCCGTACGACTACCACTTTCACGACGATCCGTATCCGACGTACAAGCGTCTGCGCGAAGAATCACCCCTGTATCACAATCCGGACGTGGGCTTTTGGGCATTGTCCCGATATGCGGACGTGGTCGACGGATTCAAGGACAACAAGCGTCTGTCGAGCGCAAACGGAGTATCACTCGACCCCGCTGCATACGGTCCACACGCGCATTATGTGATGTCGTTTCTCGCTATGGATGATCCCCGCCATATGCGGTTGCGCCAGTTGGTTTCTCGCGGATTCACACCGCGGCGTGTTGCGGAGCTCGACGGCCGGATACTCGAACTGACGAAGCAACATCTGATACCCGCGCTGGGCGCGGGGGAGTTCGACTGGATTACGGAGGTGGCGGGAAAGCTGCCGATGGACGTCATCTCCGAACTCATGGGTGTCCCCGAACCCGACCGAGCCGAACTGCGGCGCAAGGCGGATCTGGTGGTGCATCGAGAGGCGGGTGTTCTCGACGTGCCGCAACCTGCGGTGGAAGCTTCGATCAGTTTGATGGGCTACTACAAGGAGATGATCGCGCAGCGTCGCCGATCGCGGACGGACGATCTGACCTCGGCCTTGCTCGACGCCGAGATCGACGGAGACAAGCTTTCGGACCAGGAGATCCTCGGATTCATGTTTCTGATGGTCGTGGCCGGAAACGAGACCACGACCAAGCTTCTCGGAAACGCTCTGTACTGGGGTTCGCACCACCGGGAGCAGATCGCACCGGTCCTCGACGATCCCGAACGAGCCTCGGAATGGGTGGAAGAGACTCTTCGCTACGACACGTCGAGTCAGATCGTGGCTCGGACTTCGGTTGTCGACCTCGAATACCACGGGCGCACCATTCCAGCGGGGGAGAAGGTCCTGCTCCTGATCGGATCGGCCAACCGAGACGCCGACGTCTTCGACGATGCCGACAGCTTCGAGATCGGCCGGAGTTCGTCGGGCAAACTCGCGAGTTTCGGTGGTGGCGTGCACTTCTGCCTCGGTGCCCACCTTGCCAAGCTCGAAGCCAAGATCGCCCTGGCGGAGTTCGGGCGTCGGGTCAGCGACTACGAAGTCGTCGAGTCCGGAATCGAGCGTGTTCATTCGACAAATGTCCGGGGCTTTGCGGCCCTGCCGGTGAAAGTGCAGGTGCGCTGATGCCTCGTTTCGAACCCAATCCTGTTCGCCGGCCGGCACTGATCAGTGGTGCGTCGTCGGGAATCGGCACAGCCACCGCGTATGCCCTGGCCGAACTCGGGCATCCGGTTGCACTCGGTGCGCGTCGAGTCGCCGAATGCGAAGCCATCGCCGAGAAGATCCGCAGCAACGGTGGTGAAGCGTTCGCCCACTTCCTCGACGTCACGGACGGTGATTCGGTCGACGGGTTCGTCTCGGCCGCAGAGGCAGTCCACGGCCCCGCGGAAATCGTCGTCTCCGGTGCCGGAGACCTCGAATTCGGGGCTGCGGACGAGATGAATCCTGAGGCGTTTCTACGGCAGATCCAAGTTCACCTCGTCGGTGCGCAGCGATTGGCGCATCGTGTTCTCCCCGGTATGAGGCAACGACAGCGCGGTGACTTCGTACTGATCGGCTCGGATTGTGCCGAGCGCCAGCGTCCACTCATGGGTGCGTACGACGCAGCGAAGGCCGGGCTCGAGGCAATGGGGCGTCAGATGCGAATGGAGCTCGAGGGAACAGGCATTCGCGCGTCGATCGTGCGACCCGGGCCGACACTGACCGGCATGGGGATGGACACGACGCCGGAGATCATCGGACCGGTCGGGGAATCGTGGAGCAAGTGGGGGTTCGCCCGCCATGGTTACTTTCTGCGCGCCTCGGACATCGCCAATGCCATCGTCGCCGTTGTGTCGGCGCCGCGAGGAGCACACATCGTGCTCGTCGAAGTTCAGCCCGAGGCGCCACTGGACAAACTTCCCACTGCGAACTCACAGGAGACGACATGACGCACGGAGTGCAAGAGACGTCGCGAACACTGCCCGAGCCGCCGCGGGTGTCCGGCGGGGATCTCCCGCACGGGCATCTCGAGGAACTGCGAACCGACCCGATAGCGCTCATGCGCCGGGTGCGTGAGGAATGTGGTGACGTCGGCGCCTTTCAACTTGCCGACCGCACAGTGATCTTGCTGTCCGGAGCCGAGGCAAACGAGTTCTTCTTCCGCTCCACCGACGAGGATCTCGACCAACAAGCGGCTTACCCCTTCATGAAGCCGATATTCGGTGAAGGCGTCGTCTTCGACGCCAGCCCGGAGCGGCGTAAAGAGATGCTGCACAACTCGGCTCTGCGCGGCGAACAGATGCGCGGGCACGCCGCCACGATCGGCCGCGAAGTCGAGGCGATGGTCGCGCAGTGGGGAGACGAAGGCGAGATCGATCTGCTCGACTTCTTCGCCGAGCTGACCATCTATACCTCGTCGGCGTGCCTGATCGGCAAGAAGTTCCGCGACGAACTGGATGATAGCTTCGCCAAGCTGTATCACGAGCTCGAACAGGGAACGGATGCATTGGCTTTCGTGGATCCGTACGCGCCGATCGAGAGTTTCCGCCGCCGCGACGAGGCCCGGTTGGCGTTGGTCGCTCTGGTACAGGACATCATGAACAGGCGCATCGCGAATCCTCCGCAGGGCAAGGATGACCGCGACATGTTGGACGTGTTGGTCTCGGTCAAGGACGAGAACGGCGACCTCCGGTTCAGTGCCGACGAGATCACCGGCATCTTCATCTCGATGATGTTCGCCGGCCACCACACGACTTCCGGCACGGCAGCGTGGTCGTTGATCGAGATGTTGCGGCATCCCGACACCATGACGGACGTCGTCGACGAACTCGACAATCTGTACTCCGACGGCGCCGACATCAGTTTTCATGCCCTGCGCCAGATTCCGGTTCTCGAGGCTGTGGTCAAGGAAACCCTTCGACTGCATCCGCCGTTGATCATCCTGTTGCGGGTGGCACGTGGAGATTTCGAAGTGGGCGGCTTCGAGATCCGAGAGGGCCATCTTGTCGCCGCGACACCCGCGATCTCCAATCGAATCGCCGAGGACTTTCCCCGGCCGGACACCTTCGATCCCGGGAGGTACATCGACCCGAATCAAGAGGACATCGTCAACCGCTGGACGTGGATTCCGTTCGGAGCCGGCCGGCATCGCTGCGTCGGCGCTGCGTTCGCCCAGATGCAGCTCAAAGCGATCTTCTCGATCCTGCTGCGGGACTTCGAGTTCGAGATGGCGCAGCCGTCGCAGTCCTACCGAAACGACCACAGCAAGATGGTCGTCCAGTTGCAGCAGCCGTGCGCGGTGAGGTACCGGCGCCGAACACGTCCCGGGCGTGAGGGGTGATCATGCACGTCGAAGTCGACCTCGACCTGTGCCAAGGCCATGCGGCGTGTGAGCTGGAGGCACCGGAGATCTTTGTCGTCCCGAAGCGGGGGAAGGTCAGTCTTCTGGACTCGGACCCACCCGAGTCGCTCCGCGGTGAAGCCGAGATGGCGGTCAGGTACTGCCCGACCGGCGCCCTGAGAATTGTCGATTGATTGCAGCGAATTCATGTGCTCGAGGGAGGAAGTTCAGATGACGGGTTTCGACCGCGCAGAGCTCGACGAGATGGTCCAACGCTGGATCGAGGCGAACAAAAAGGCCGAAGCCGCCGGCGATTGGAAACCGTTGGCGGACATGTATACCGAGGACGCCACGTACGGGTGGAACTACGGCCCCAAGCAGGATTTCATGGCGGTGGGGCGCGAGGAGATTCGCGAAGTCGCGCTCGGTCTCGAGATGAAGGGCCTCGAAGGCTGGGAGTATCCGTATCAAGACTTTGTGATCGACGACCGTAGCGGAAACGTGATCGGCTTGTGGAAGCAGATTTCCGATGCCAAGCGTGAGGACGGTAGCAACTACTCCGTCTACGGTATCGGTGGTAGTTGGTTCCGCTACGGCGGGGATTTCCAATGGTCGTGGCAGCGTGACTTCTTCGACTTCGGGAACGTGTCGGCACTGTTCATGGAGATGATCGGCAACAACGCTCTCTCGAAGGGGATGCAGGGCCGGATCCAGCGATCGATCTCGGGCGACCCGCTACCGGGCTGGTATCCGGTGGGCACCGCGCCGGTTTCGCTGTGGTGAGTCCGATGCCGGTGCGCGATTCCTTCGAGGCACTCTCTCAGCGCGACCTTGCCGTGCTGGTGCCCGAGTTGCTCCTGTGCGGGCAGCTGATCGATCGCTCGGGCATGGCGCATCTGATCGTCGAATTCGGACGCGAGGGTATGGCACAGGTGGCCGTCGAGGAGTGGGAGTCGGCCAGCCCCTGGTACACCCGCCGCATGCAGAAGGCTCTCGGATACGAGGGCGACGACGTCGTGACGATCTTCAAAGGATTACAACTCGACATCGGCGCTCCTCCACAGTTCATGGACTTCCGATACCGGGTCGACGATCCGCTGCACGGTGAATTCTGGCTCGACCATTGCGGAGCACTCATGGACGTCGAGCCGTTGGGCGATGAGTTCGTGACCTCGATGTGTCACGACATCGAGGATCCGACTTTCGATGCAACGGCCATCGCGACCAACCCGCGCGCCCAGATCCGGCCGATTCACCGACCACCGCGCAGGCCCGCCGACCGACATCCGCACTGCGCCTGGACCGTTTCCATCGACCCGTCGCACACGCCTCCCGTGATGACCGCGCACACCGAGCAGATCGGACGCACCGCCGCGGTGACGGTCGAGCTGAGCCCGATCGATCACGGTGGGGACGGTAGGGCGGACTACTCGGGTCCGTTGTTGTCCGACCTGAGGTTTTCCGACTTCTCGCGATCAGCCTTGGTTCGTATCGCAGAGGAGATCTGCGTGCAGCATCATCTGTTGGCGTTGGGCTTTCTGGCAGCGGTTCGCCGCCGTGCCGACGAAGACAAGGCTCGCGAGATCACGCGAAAGCAATTGACCGGAATCGCGGGAGTTGCGGCACAGCGTATTCGAGATGCGCTCGGGCTTCCTTCGACGCTGGAATCGTTGGCATTGGTCCTGTCCGTGCATCCCTTGCTGAATCCGAAGCAGTATGTGGAGAGCGAGATTCGACAGGACGGCGGTGCTCTGGAGCTGCGGATCTCGCGAGAAGCTCTTGTCGACCGCGACGGCGGTTGGCCGACCTTGCTCGGCAGCGAGCACCTCGATCCTCTCCAAGCTTTGGTCCGCGGCGTGAATCCGCACTTCACCGTGAGAGTGGTGGCCGAAGATGCCGCGGGGCTTCTTCTGGCCGTCGACATCACCGAAGCTCCCGCTCCGGAATGCGTCGAAGTCGCCATCACGAAGGTCAGTACCGGCGCGGCATTCGTATTCGAAGATCGCGGAATCCCCTTGCCTCTCTTCGTCGTCTGACCGGCCGAACCCGAAGGACTCAACCTATGGCGTACACGTTTGCAGACCTGTTCGAGCATTCCGTCGATGTGATGCCCGATCGCCTCGCGCTGATCGTTTCCGGCGAGGAGGTGACATACCGTGAGCTCGACGAGCGGGCCAACCGATTGGCGCATTACTTCCAGTCCGTCGGGTTGGGTGTCGGTTCGCACATCGGTATTCAACTGCACAACTCGATCGAGGCGATGGTTGCTGTCCTCGCGGCCTTCAAGATCCGCGGCGTTCCCATCACGGTGAACTACCGCTACACGAGCGACGAATTGGTTTATCTGTACGAGAACGCGGATCTCACGGCGTTGGTTTTCCATCGTGGTTTCGCTGAGCGGGTCGCCGAGGCCTTGGTGGCCACGCCGCGGGTCAAGTACGTGATCGAGGCGGCGGACGAACTCGCTCTCGGGAACGAACCGTCGATTCCGGGGGCAGTGGCGTACGAGGATGCGCTCGGCAACCAATCCTCGCTTCGCACAGGTGAACATGCATTTCCCGAGCGTTCCGGCGATGACGTCTACGTTCTCTACACCGGCGGAACAACCGGACGACCGAAAGGCGTCGTCTGGCGGCAGGAAGACATCTGGCGCGTATTGGCCGGCGGTTACGACTTCTATTCGGGTGAGCCGATCGCCGACGAGTACCAGCAGTCGCGCGGTGGCGCCGCGGCAGCCGAACCGATGCGGTGGTGCATGCTTCCACCGCTGATCCACACCTCGGCACTGATGCCGACGTTCAACGCTCTGTTCTCCGGAAACACCGTCATCTTCGAACCGAAGTTCGATGCGGCACAGGTCTGGAAAGTCGTCGCCGAGTATCGGCCGCAGGTCATGGTCATCACCGGCGACGCCATGGGCCGTCCACTGGTCGAAGCCCATCACGAATTGCAACCGGATGGGTCGAGCCTGGCTGTGCTCGCCTCCGGCGCTGCGCTCTTCTCCGGATCGGTCAAAGATGCGTTCTTCGACGTCTTTCCGAATCTGATGATCTCCGATTCGGTTGGATCGTCCGAAACAGGCTTCGGCGGAATCGGATTCGCAACCAAGGGGCTCGAGCAGCGTGGCGGACCCAAAGTGGGCGCCAACAGATTCACGGTCGTCGTCGACGACGACAACCGAGTGTTGGAGCCGGGCTCGGGCGCCGAAGGATGGCTGGCGAAACTCGGAAACGTTCCACTCGGCTACTACAACGATCCGGTGAAGTCGGCCGAGATATTCCGCGAGGTGAACGGCGCGCGGGCAGTGGTGACCGGAGACCGGGCGCGGATCGAGGACGACGGCTCGGTCACCCTCCTCGGACGGGGAAACATGGTGGTCAACACCGGCGGCGAGAAGGTCTTCGTGGAAGAAGTCGAAGCCGTGGTGAAGGCCCATCCCGACATCTACGACGCGACAGTGATCGGTGTTTCGGACGAGCGGTGGGGCAATCGGGTGGCGGCAGTGCTTCGCATCCGCGACGGTGTGGAACCGGATTTCGAATCCATCGAGAAGCACGCCCGCAGTCACCTCGCCGGCTACAAGATTCCGCGTTCCTTCTGGATCGCCGACGAGGTCGTTCGAGCGCCGAGCGGCAAGCCGGACTACCGCTGGGCCAAGGAGTTCTCACAGAACAGCGACCCGGTCCACCGGATCGACTAGCGCTCACACGCAACACCCGGCACCCGGCACCCATCCGTAAAGGAGCATCTGCAATGCCTGAGATCGACCTTCCCGACGGGTTCGACGTGACCGACCCACATCTGTACGGCGAGCGCGTCCCGCTTGCCGAGTTCGCCGAACTACGACGATGCGCTCCGGTCTGGTGGAACGCCCAGGAACCGGGTACCGGCGGATTTCACGACGGTGGTTGTTGGGTTGTCTCCCGCCACGCAGACGTCCGCGACGTCTCGTTGCGCAGCGAGGAGTTCTCGAGCAACGTCAACGGCTGCATTCCGCGGCATGAAGACAACATCTCGGCGGAGGAGTTGGAGGCGACAAAACACGTCCTCATCAACAAGGACGCCCCTGAGCACACACAGCTGCGCAAGTTGGTGGCACGCTTGTTCACTCCGCGGTCGGTGGAAGCGATGCGGGCCGGGTTGGAAGCGCGGGCAGAAGACATAGCGTCGGCTGCCGTGGCGGAAGGTAGCGGTGATTTTGTCAGCCAGGTCGCCAGCGAGTTACCCATGCAGGCGATCTCGGAGCTGATCGGTGTACCGCAGGACGGGCGCCGTCAGCTGTACGAATGGTCGAATCAGATGACGGGATACGACGACGAGTCACTCGCCGGCGAGTCTCGGATGGCGTCGGCGCAGATATTGGGCTACGCCTATCAACTGGCTGAGGCGAGACGGGAGGAACCGCTCGACGACATCATCTCGCGCTTGGTGCATGCCGACATCGACGGGCAGAAACTCACCCCGGAACAGTTCGGTTTCTTCGTCATCATGTTGGCTGTCGCGGGCAACGAAACGACGCGAAACGCAACGACACTCGGCATGATGGCATTTCTCGAGCATCCGGATCAGTGGGAACTGTACAAGCGCGAGCGTCCGCGCACCGCCGCGGACGAGATCATCCGCTGGGCTTCGCCACTGACGTCGATGCAACGAACAGCAGTGGTGGACACACAGATTGCCGGCACTGCGATTGCGAAGGGGCAGCGCGTCGTACTGCTCTACGGCTCGGCGAACTTCGACGAAACCGTCTTCGGGAACCCCGACGTCTTCGACATCACCCGAGACCCGAACCCGCACCTCGCGTTCGGAGGAACCGGGCCGCACTACTGCGTCGGCGCCAACCTGGCCAGAATGGAGGTCGATCTGATCTTCGGCAAGATCGCCGATCACATGCCCGACATCAGCAAGCTCGGCGATCCGAGCAGGCTCTCGTCCGGTTGGCTCAACGGGATCAAGGAATTCAAGGTCGACTACGGCAACTCCACGTCATGTCCTTCGGGGCATTGACGTGTACAGCGGAAGAGTTGCACTTGCGGGCCCGATGCGCGAACTCGGCCAGTTCTACCGGATGGGTGCCGATGTCGCAGTGGGCTTGTTCCGCAACCGCTTTCAGGTGCAAGAGTTTCTCGAGCAGAGTTGGATGATCGCCCGGGTGTCGATCGTGCCGACAGTGTTGGTAGCCGTGCCGTTCACGGTCCTGGTGAGTTTCACCCTCAACATCCTTCTCCGCGAAATCGGTGCCGCCGACCTCAGCGGCGCCGGGGCCGCGCTCGGTGCCGTGACTCAGGTCGGTCCGGTGGTGACGGTGCTGATCGTGGCAGGTGCGGGCGCGACAGCCATCGCCGCCGATCTGGGATCGAGAACGATTCGTGAAGAGATCGACGCCATGGAGGTGCTCGGGATCGATCCGATCACTCGGCTGGTGATTCCGCGGGTGGTCGCGTCGACCGTGGTGGCTTTGCTGCTCAACGGACTCGTCTGTGTCATCGGCATCGCCGGCGGTTACGCCTTCTCGGTGTTTCTCCAGGGCGTGAACCCTGGCGCCTTCGTCGAGGGAATCACGTTGCTGACCGGCCTGCCCGAGGTGGCGTTGTCGATGGTCAAAGCTGCACTGTTCGGGATGCTGGCGGGATTGGTGGCCTGCTATCGCGGACTGTCGGTACGGGGTGGGCCGAAAGGCGTGGGGGAGGCCGTCAACGAAACGGTGGTGTACGCATTCATGGCGTTGTTCGTCGTCAACACCATCGTCACCGCGGTCGGCATCCGATTGACGGCGGGGTGATCGAGGTGACGCTGTCGGATTCGCTGGCACAAATCGGCAAGTTCGGACGCACGCGGGCGCGGGTGGCTCGAACGTCACGCTCGATCGACGACGTCGGGCGACAAGCTGTCTTCTTCGCGCGCGCCATCGCTCACATCCCGTGGGCAATCCGCAAACACCCGAAAGAAGTACTGCGGCTGGTAGCCGAGATCAGCATGGGCACCGGAGCTTTGGCAGTGATCGGCGGCACGGTTGCGGTCGTAGGATTTTTGACTCTCGCCTCGGGCGGCACCATTGCGATCCAAGGTTTCAGCTCACTGGGAAATATCGGAGTCGAAGCGCTCACCGGTTTCTTCTCCGCCTTCATCAACGTTCGTATCGCTGCGCCGGTCATCGCGGGAATCGGCCTGTCGGCCACGATCGGCGCAGGTTCGACCGCGCAGATCGGTGCCATGCGCATCAGTGAGGAAATCGACGCTCTCGAATCGATGGCGATCAGTTCGGTCCCGTACGTCGTCAGCACCCGCGTCACCGCAGGGATGATCGCGATCTTGCCGCTGTACTCACTGGCGCTCGTGGGATCATTTCTGGCCGGACGATTCACCACGGTCGTGCTGTTCGGTCAGTCCTCCGGTCTTTACGACCACTACTTCACGACGTTCCTCGATCCGGTCGACGTCGCATGGTCCTTCGTTCAAGTGCTCGTGATGGCACTACTGGTGATGCTGATCCACACGTACTACGGATACAACGCGTCCGGGGGACCGTCGGGCGTGGGAACTGCAGTGGGCCGCGGGGTTCGGCTCTCGCTGATCTGCGTCGTGGCGGTGACCCTGCTCGTCTCACTCGCGCTCTACGGCGGTTCCGGCAACTTCAATCTGTCCGGTTAGGGGGACTGCGTGCACAGATACGGCTACAAGTTGGCTGCTCTGGGCTTGGCTGCGGCGATCGTCGGGGTCATCGCGTTGTCGGTCGCGTCTTTCAACCAGGTGTTTGTCGCTCGCGTCCCGATCACGGTGATCGCGGAGCGCGCGGGGCTCGTGATGGATCCGGGCGCGCGGGTGAAGATGGCCGGGGTGACCGTGGGCTCGGTGGAGTCCATCACGCCGACTGACGACGCCACCGCACAACTGTCGTTGTCGATCGATCCCGAAGCGCTCGAGTCGATTCCGTCAAACGTGAATGTGGCGATCACGTCGAACACGGCCTTCGGCGCGAAGTTCGTCAGCCTGTCCTCGCCGGAGCAGCCGAGTAGTGCGCGACTTGCCGCCGGAGCGACGATCGACGCATCCCGGGTGACCGTCGAGCTGAACACGGTGTTCGAGAAACTCACCACCGTGCTCCGGACGGTGGACCCGGGCAAACTCGATTCGACATTGGGTGCCCTCTCGACTGCTCTGCAAGGACGCGGCGAACGGCTCGGGGTCGCACTCGAACAAGCAGATTCCTCCTTGCTCGAATTCAACACTGCACGTGAGGCTCTCGATCATGTGTTGACGGATTTACCAGCCGTCACACAGACCTACCGCGACGCTGTTCTCGACTTGATGGACACCCTCGACTCGCTCACGACGACGGGAACCACTGTTCTCGACGAGCAGCAGAATCTTGATCTCCTCTTGCTCAACGTGATCGGGGTCGCCCGCACCGGAGAAGATGTACTGGGAGCCAACGCCGCCGGTATCGACACCGTTCTGTCGTTACTGCGGCCGACCACCGCACTGCTCGAGGAATACTCCCCGGTGATTCCCTGCATGTTCCACGGACTGCAGGAGAGCAAGAAGATCGGCGACGGCGCCTACAACGGACAACCAGGAATCAAGATGTCGATCGGTCTGATCGCCGGAACCGAACCGTACCGATATCCCGACGACCTCCCGAAGGTCGCGGCAACAGGTGGCCCGCAGTGTATGGGCCTTCCACTGCGCGACCCGAACGTCAATGCTCCGTACCTGGTGACCGACACCGGGGTGAATCCGTTTGCGCCCGAGCGTCAGCCGAATGGTGGGCAACCGATGAACACGGTCCCGGATCTGATGAGCTACCTGTTCGGGACGGAGATCCGATGAGAGTTCGTGGGTACACCGTCAAGTTCGGAATTTTTGTTCTGGTGATGATCCTCGTCAACGCTGGGCTGATCCTCGTGTTCGGCCAGATGCGAGGTGGCGACGCGAGGTCGTACTCGGCGGAGTTCGTCAACGCCTCCGGGCTCAGAGCCGGCGACAAGGTGCGCATCGCCGGTGTACCGGTCGGTTCTGTCGGCTCCGTCGAATTCGGTGGGAATCACCGTGCCCACGTGAGTTTCAGTGTGGATACGGGTGACACCGTGACCGTATCGACCAGAGCCGCTGTTCGATATCAGGATCTGGTGGGTAATCGATACCTCGAACTGCTCGACGATCCGGGGATCGCGGAACCGCAACCGGAGGGCGAGAGCATCCCCGTCGATCGCACCGCACCGGCACTCGACCTCGATGCGCTACTCGGTGGTTTCAAGCCGCTGTTTCAAGCCCTGGACCCGGAGCAGGTCAACGCGTTGTCGATGTCCTTGCTCGAGGTGTTTCAAGGCCAGTCCGGAACTGTGGC
This sequence comes from Rhodococcus sp. D-46, assembly GCF_011290655.1. NCBI lineage: Bacteria > Bacillati > Actinomycetota > Actinomycetes > Mycobacteriales > Nocardiaceae > Rhodococcus > Rhodococcus sp. D-46. The sequence continues at coordinate 33,526 of NZ_JAANTF010000015.1, forward strand.
ATCGGTGCTGGCGCACACCGGATCGATTACGAACACTCTCGCAGACCGCGACCAACTGATCGGTCGAGTGATCGGCAACCTCGACGGTGTGCTCAGCGAATTGCGCAGCCGCGGTGGTCAGTTCAGTGACACTCTCGATCACCTACAACAGCTGGTCAGCGGGCTCGCGGCGGACCGGGAGATGATCGGGACTGCCGTCGAGAGTGTGAACACCGCATCAGGCGCCTTCGCCGATCTCCTCGCCGGAGTTCGCCCGGACATCGCGGGAAACCTGTCGAAGCTGGACGCAAGCCTGAATCCGCTGATCGAGCAACAGAGTGAGCTCGATCGGATTCTCGCGTCCATGCCCTCGAACTACAAGCAGCTGATCCGAGTCGGCTCGTACGGGTCGTTCTTCAACTTCTATCTGTGCGGAATCGCACTGAAGGTCGACGGTGCCGACGGTACGCCGCTCACTGTCGACCTGGTGGATCAGACGACCGGAAGGTGCGCACCACGATGAGAGAGATGGCACAGAGCCAGGCCGTACGCGTGGGGGTCGTGGGATTGGTCGTCACGGCCGCCGTCGTATTGGCATCGCTCCAGTATCAGAATCTGCAGTTCCTGAAATCGGGTGTCGGGTACAGCGCGGTGTTCGCCGACGCCAGCGGTCTCGCGCCGGGAGACGAAGTCAACGCCGCCGGAGTGAAGATCGGAACGGTGGATCGGATCGAGGTCGAGCACGGACTTGCGCGCGTGGATTTCACACTGGAAGGCTCGATCGGTTTGGGAGAAAGCACATCGGCGGCCGTCACCACGATGTCGTTGCTCGGCAAGCGAGCGGTATCGCTCGATCTGGACGGTCCGGGAAGGATCGCGGTCGGCGGCGAGATCCCGGTCGAGCGAACAAGATCGGCGTACTCGCTGCCCGACGTGCTCGGTGACCTCACCACGACGGTCGAGGACATCGATCTCGACCAACTCTCCGAATCGCTCGACGCAGTGGGGCAGGTGATGTCCGACAGTGCGCCGAACCTGAGGCCGGCGCTGGACGGTGTCGCACGGATCTCCGACAGCGTCAATAGACGCGACGACATGTTGCGCACCTTGCTGTCCGATGCAAACGACGTCGCCGGGACGCTGGCCGAGCGTGGACCACAGGTCAACGCGCTACTCGTCGACGGCAACGCCTTGTTGGGAGAACTGGATCGGCGACAGGCGGCGCTGGGGGAAGTGATCACGAACATCTCGGCGTTGTCGACCCAGCTGAGCGGACTCGTCCACGACAACGAGGCGCAATTGCAGCCGGTCCTCGGCAAACTCGACACGGTTGTCGGAATTCTGCAGAACAACAAGGACAACCTTTCTCAGGGAATCGACGGTCTCGGTACGTACGTGGGCACGCTCGGTGACACCGTGGCCAGCGGCCCCTTCTACTACGCCTACGTTCAGAACCTGGTGCCAGCGCAATACACCCAACCGTTGATCAACGCGATGTTCGGGCTACCACCTGCGCCGCTACCGATTCCGGAGGTTCGATGATGGGTGCCTTACGAGTTCGCAAACCGGTGAACTGGCGTCGAATCGCCGTCGTTGGTGGAAGCGTCATCGGTGCGGCGATCGTCGTCGTGTCGGGATACCTTGCGGTGCAACATCTGCGCTACTACAACGTGACGGCCTACTTCACCTCGACGACCGGTCTGTATGTCGGTGACGACGTTCGTGTCGTGGGAGTCGACGTCGGCCGCGTCACCGCGATCGCCCCACAGGGAGATCGAATGCGCGTCGAACTGAAACTGGCGCGCGAGGTTCCCGTCGCCGAGGACGCGAAAGCGGTGATCGTTGCCCAGTCGCTGGTCTCGGCCCGCTTCGTGCAGTTGACGCCGGCGGTGACGGACGGCGCCGACGCACTGAATGACGGTGCGGAGATCCCACTCGACAGAACGGCCGTCCCGGTCGAGTGGGACCAGATCAAGGAACAGCTGGGCCGGGCTGCCGATGCTTTGGGTCCCGTCGGGGACGATCGCGGTCCCGCCGCCAACTTCCTCGACGGTGCCGGATCCGCACTGGCCGGCAACGGGGAAGCGCTGGGGCGCTCGGTGACCGAACTCTCGGAGGCTATGAGCACACTCGACGAAGGCGGAGCCGATCTGTTCGGCACCATCCGCGGCCTGCAGACCTTCACGACCGCACTCGCCGCAAGCGACGAACAGATCGTTCAGTTCCAAGGACGACTGGCAAATGTCTCGAGTGTGCTCGCCGAGAGCCGGACGCAATTGGCTCCGGCTCTCGCCGATCTGGACGCCGCCGTCGTCGACGTACAGCGGTTCGTCGAACAGAACCGAACCGGCTTGACGGAGCAGATCGCGAAGTTGGCCGACGTGTCCCAGGTACTGGTCGACAAGCGCGCAGGTCTCGAGAAGGTACTGCATCTGGCTCCGACAGCGTTGTCGAACTACTACAACGTCTACCGGCCGGCCCAAGGAGCGATGGTGGGTGTGCCCGCATTCCAGAACGTCGGCAACCCGATCGACTTGATCTGCGGCGGAATCGCCGGCCTGGCCAACGACACCTCGAAGAAGGGCGCGGATTTGTGCATCGAATACCTCGGCCCGTTGCTCAACACGATCAAGGCCAACTACCCGGACCTGAGCATCAATCCGACCCGGGCGCTCGGCGCTCTTCCGGACCAACTGGTGTACAGCGAGCCTGATCTGGAACCGACTGGCGCCTTGAGCTTTCCGACGGTACCGGTGGCGTCTGATCTGACCGGCTTGCTCATGCCGTCGACAGGATCACGATGACTGCCCGCTGGTGGGGAACAGTGTGTGTGGCGGCGAGCGCCGTGCTCGTTCTGACGGGTTGTCAATGGAGCGGGCTGAATTCGGTGTCGCTGCCAGGCGCGGCCGGCCGCGGTGAGGGAAGTTTCTCGGTCGTGATCGAGATGCCCGACGTCACGTCGATCAGTCCCAACTCTCCGGTCATGGTCAACGACGTGACAGTCGGAAGTATCAGTGCGATCGAGACCGACAACTGGCACGCACGGGTGACGGTTGCGCTCGACGGCTCGGTGTCGCTGCCCGCCAACGCGACTGCCACGATCGGCCAAACCAGTCTGCTCGGATCCAAACACGTCGCGCTCGCGCCGCCCACCGAGGTGGCGCCGGAAGGGCGGTTGTCGGAGGGATCCGTGATTCCCCTTGCATCGGCCAGTGTCTATCCCACCACCGAGGAAGCGTTGACCGCACTGTCCTTGGTGCTCAACGGCGGTGGGCTGGCCCAGATTCACAGCATCACCACGGAGCTGAACACTGCTCTCGGCGGACGGACGGATGCGGCGCGCGACCTGCTGAGCCAGATGGACACCGTGACCGAGACACTCGACCGTCAACGCGAGGCGATAGTCACGACCATGGAGAATCTCGACGTGTTCGCCGGCGAGATCACGGCTCAGCGAGACGTTCTCGGTGAGGCGTTGGAGACCCTCGATCCAGCCTTGGCGGAACTGAGCGCCCAACGCGTCGACCTGACCACCGCCCTCGATGCGGTCGGCAGGTTCGGGGACGTCGGGACCGATCTGGTCGATCGGACCCGCGACGATCTGAAAGCCAATTTGAGCTCCTTGGAATCGACGCTGCAGAAGGTGGTCGAAACGGGGCCGGACCTGATCAACAATTTGGGCAACCTGAGTACCTTTCCCTTCCCTCAGACGACCATCGACGACGGAATGCGCGGCGATTACACCAATCTGTGGGCGCTGATCGACCTCACGAGTAATCGTCTCCAGTCGGGGCTCGGCTTCGGCACTCCGTTCGGGGCGCCGCAAACCCCCGTGGAGAACGGAGTACTGGTCGATCCCTTGACCGCCCCACTCGGCACAGGGCAGCCCGGCCCACCTGGCACAGCGCAACCCGCCCAGGGAGGTGGACGATGATTCTCACGAAGTTGGTGCGAAGGCAATTGACGATCTTCGCGATCCTGGCGGTGATAGGCATGAGCGCAGCGGCTATCTCGTACCTGAGAGTTCCGACCATGCTCGGCATCGGGCGCTACTCGGTGACAGTCGAACTGCCCGACGCCGGCGGCCTGTATCGGAACGCGAACGTGACCTATCGCGGCGACACCATCGGTCAGGTCAGGTCGGTGCGTCTGTCTCCGGGAGTGGTACGCGCCGAATTATCTTTGGAGAGTGCGGTTCCCGTTCCCTCCAGCGGGCTCACAGTAGCGGTGCGAAGCGTGTCGGCAATCGGCGAGCAATACGTCGACATGCAACCGAGCACCGCGGACGGACCCTTTCTGACCGACGGAGACGTGATCGGCCCCGACGCTGTCACGATCCCGACCGAGATCGGACCGGTCCTCGATCAGGCGCAGGCGATGCTCGCATCCGTACCGCAGGACAAGTTGCGATCGGTGATCGACGAGTCCGCGGCAGCTTTCGGAGGCAGGGGCGAGGATCTGGCTCGTCTGCTGGATTCGACCACTTCGTTCGTCGATCAGATGTCCGCTGCCACAACGCCGGCTACGACGCTCGTACAGCAGTTGGATCCGCTCCTGCAGACACAGGTGGTGACGGGCGATCAGATTCGCCAGTGGGCGTCCAGTGTCGCTCAACTCAGTGGACAGTTGGCGGTCGCCGACGGGTCCGTGCGCAATATCCTCGAGACCGGACCGGGCTTCGCGACTGAAGCCGACCTGCTGTTTCAAGGCCTCAAGCCCACTTTGCCTGTGCTGCTTGCCAATTTCACCAGCACCGCTCAGGTGGCTTTGACGTACAACGCCGGGTTGGAGCAGGTGCTCGTCATCTTGCCGCCACTGGTTGCGGCACAGGAAACCGTTGTCCAACGCGGGCAGGTGGACGGCGCCGCGAACGTCAACTTCCACCTCCAAGCGCAGGACCCCGCGGCGTGCTCGACCGGTTACCTTCCGGCCGATCAGCGACGGGACCCGACCCAGATGAGTGTGCCGGACACCCCGGCTGATCTGTACTGCAAAGTTCCGCAGAACTCGGTCTTCGCAGTTCGTGGATCCCGGAACATTCCCTGTATGGAGGTACCGGGCAAACGAGCACCGAGCCCGGAGATCTGTCGGAGCCCCGAAGCGTACGTGCCGTCGGGGACCAATGCTCCCGGCGAGTTGTACACCGGGCCTGACGGTGTCGACTATCAACACACGGAATTAGCTCCTGCTGCTTCCGATTCGGGGGAGGGTGAGCCGTGGCAACAGTTGCTGACGCCGACGAATCGTTGAGAGGCGAGGTGCTCGAGCCGGTCCTAGGGAAACGCGGTGTTCTCACTGCCTTGGCATGGATCGCACTCGCGGCTCTGAGCGTCGTTGTGGTCTTCGGTGCTCTGGCAGTTCAATCCGACCGGGCGCGCGAGACCCAGCGTCAAGAGTACGTCGACGGTGCGGTCGCAGGAGCCCTCGCTCTGATCGACGTTCACTCTGCCACAGTCGACGAGAATCTCGCGACGCTACAGGCCCTGAGTACGGGAGCCTTTGCCGACGAACTGAAGTCCGGCGAATCTGCGTTCGTCGCGTCCATCCGTGATTTTGCCGTCGATTCCGACGGGCGTGTCGACACCGCAGCCCTGGCATCGGAATCCGGAACCTCGGGGGTGGTACTGATCGCGGCATCGGCTCAGGTCGCCAATTCAGCGGGAGAGTCTTCGGCGCGAACCTACCGTCTGCGCGTCGGTGTCGAGGACGTCGACGGGCGGGTACTGATGTCGAGTGTGGAGTTCGTCCCGTGAAGCGCATGGTCATAGCGCTTGCAGCGTTGGTCTTGATGGGAGTCGGCGGGACTCTGCTCTGGAGTCACCACCGTTCGGCAGCCGCTGAAACCGCACGTGTCGAGGTGATCGGTGTGGCGCCGATGCTCGTCGAGAATCTCTTGAGCTACAACAGCGACACGGTGGACGAGGATCTTGCACATGCTGCCGAGGGCGCAAGTGGAACATTTCAGGACCGCTTCGCTGAATTCGGATCGAAAACCGTTGCACCCCAGTCGAAGGAGCAAGGAATCAGCACGAAGGCGCGAGTAGTCGACGTGGGAGTGCTCTCCGCTGCTGCAGACCGAGCGGAATTGCTCCTGTTCGTCGATCAGATCACGACGAGTATCGCGCGGCCGGCACCAGCGTCGACGTCGAGCCGAGTCGAGGTGACACTCGATCGAGTCGACGGCACATGGCTGGTGAGTGCCATGACCCCCGTCTAGTGAAGGTTGTCGCGGCCCGCCATGATCAGCCTGGCAGTGACTTCGAGCCGGTCTGCGATCTGCGAATAGGACTCGTAACCCATGCCGGCTCGGACAAGCGCTCCGGACCAGGAGATTTCGAGTGCTTCGAGTACGTCGGGATCGTATGACGGCCCCAGCGCCTCGATGAGCCGCTCGCGGATGTTCTTGCCGATACGTCCGCGGAGGTGTTCGACGTCGGGATCGTTGCCCATCATCGCCGTGGTCACTGCCGCCGCCAGCTCCGGTTCGTCGGAGACGAGCAGTGCGACGCTGCGCAGGACCGAACAGACCTGCGCTTCCCGTTCCGCCTCCGGGGAGGGCTCGTGGGGTACCGCGTCGAGGCGACGCCAGAACAGTTCTGCCACAAGGTGACTCTTGGACGAGAAATAGGTGTATGCCGTAGCCGCGGCGACACCGGCTTCTGCTGCCACCATCCGCACGGTCAGATCGGCAAACCCTTTGTCGCGCAGGACCGTGATCGCTGCCGCGGTCAATCGATCGACGGTTTCGGCTTGCTGCTGGGTCAGTCGGCGGCGAGTGGACTCGAACTTGGTCTTACCAGACATGTGTCCAGACACTACGGGATCGGACCCGTGCGGGCAAAGTGTGCGCTATCTCCGCTCGTTCTCGCTCCCGCTCGGCGTCATGTCTCGCTCCCGCTCGGTGGGACAGAATTTCGAACCCCCGCGATCGCTAAGTCCATGTGTTAGAACGATTTCTAGAACATGTTCGGAAACTGTGCCCAGAATCAGAGAGGCTGACGATGACGAAGTGGGACGAGACGTGCGACGTACTCGCTGTGGGATCAGGCGGCGGACTCACCGGCGCGTACACGGCAGCCCGCGAAGGCCTCGACGTCATTGCGATCGAAGCAACCGACAAGTACGGCGGAACAACGGCGTACTCGGGCGGCGGCGGAATGTGGTTCCCGTGCAACGCCGTTCTTCGTCGGGGCGGGGACGACGACACCATCGAGGATGCGCTGGAGTACTACCGATCAGTGGTGGGTGATCGTACGCCCGCCGACGTTCAGGAAGCCTACGTTCGAGGTGGCGCCGGGTTGATCGACTACCTCGAAGAGGACTCGAACTTCGAGTTTCAGATACTGCCGTGGCCCGACTACTTCGGTGAAGAGCCCAAGGCTCGAGCGAGTGGACGGCACATTGTTCCCAAGCCGATGAACGCGAACAAGCTGGGTGCCCTTCGTGATTCGCTTCGTCCGCCGCTGGCGACGGAACGGCTGGGGGAGGAGTTGCCGAAGTACCTCGTCGGCGGCCAGTCGTTGATCGGTCGATTCCTGTTGGCTCTTGCGGAACTCCCGAACGCCACCATGCACCTGAAGACCACTCTCGAGGAACTGGTTGTCGAGGACGGGGTGGTGGTCGGAGCCGTCGTCGACCGAGATGGTCGGCGTCGAACCATTCAGGCACGCAGAGGAGTGATCCTCGCCGCCGGTGGATTCGAGCAGAACGAGACCATGCGTGCCGAATTCGGTGTCCCCGGATCCGCTCTCGACACGATGGGCTGCCCCGGCAACCTCGGGAAGGCGCACCAGGCGGCGGTCGCCGCGGGTGCCGACACCGACCTGATGGGCGAGGCCTGGTGGTCGCCGGGACTCACCCATCCAGATGGGCGCTCCGCGTTTGCGCTGTGGTTCACCGGCGGAATCTTCGTGGACGACGACGGTCGTCGATTCGTCAACGAATCAGCGCCGTACGACCGCTTGGGTCGCGCCGTCATCGAACACATGCGGGCAGGGAAAGTAACCACGCCGTACTGGATGATCTACGACAACAGAGAAGGCGCAGTGCCGCCGGTGAAGGCACCCAACGTACCCATGGCCCAGACGGAGCAGTATGTGGCTGCGGGGTTGTGGAAGAGTGCACAGACACTCGAAGACCTCGCTGCCCAGATTGATGTTCCCGCAGCGGAACTGGTGGAGACCGTGAAGCGATTCAACGCGTTTGCGGCGACTGGCGTCGACACGGACTTCGGTCGAGGAGACACTGCGTACGACCGCGCCTTCTCCGAGGGGGCTTCGCCGCTCGTACCGATCGATCAAGGGCCGTTTCACGCTGCCGCTTTCGGCATCTCCGACCTCGGGACCAAAGGTGGTCTACGGACCGACGCGACCGGGAGGGTGCTCAAAGCCGACGGTACGGCGATTGCCGGGTTGTACGCGGCGGGGAACACGATGGCAGCGGCCAGCGGGACTACGTACCCCGGCGGTGGAAACCCGATCGGAGCGAGCATGCTGTTCAGTCACTTGGCTGCACTCGACCTCGCGAAGCTGCCGTCTTGATCATCAGTCGCTCGTCTCGGGGATGTGGTCAGGCCTTGCCGAGTCCGGCGGCGATTCCCTTGTCCAGTTGGGTGAGCATTGCTGTACCCAACGACGAAAGCTGGGCGACCTGGCGATCGTCGAGGCCCTCGAAGAGGAGACCTTGAACTGAGGCGACGTGCGGCGGTGCGGCCGCGACCACCTTTGCCATTCCCTCATCGGTGAGCACTGCGTTGGAGCCGCGGCTGCCACGAATGACTTCCCGTTTCACCCAGCCGGCCTTCTCCATCTTCGTGATCACGTGCGAGAGGCGGGACAGGGACGCGTTCGCGCGCTGGGCCAGTACCGACAACTGGAGCTTGTGGTCGGGGGCGTCCGAGAGTGCCGCGAGTACGAAGTATTCGAAGTGTGTGAGTGCCGAATCGCGTTGTAGTTGAGTGTCGAGTGCGGCAGGCAACCGTGTCACGAGAGCGATCAGTGTCAGCCATGCTTCTTGCTGCTCGGCTGTGAGCCACTTCGTCTGAGACTGCGCGTCGGGCTGCGCGGTCGGTTCACTCATCGGTGACTTCTCCTTCGGGTCGAGCATTCTTCGTGCACGGAGCGTGCTTGTGTACAGCGTCTCAGACGCATGTCCAGAAGAATCCTGCGGGGAATAGTTGCGGGACGCAAGTGTTGAGTTCTATATTAGGTTGAATCTTCAACTTGCGACGAATGTCTATCCCGAGGAGTCCGTATGTCCACCACAACCATGCCTGCGCTGTATCTCAGCCACGGTGCTCCGCCGCTGGTGGACAGCGCGTTGTGGGTCGACCAGTTGGGGGCGTGGGCCGGCGACCTTCCGCGGCCGACGGCAATCCTCGTCGTATCGGCGCACTGGGAATCAGCACCGCTGACGATCGGATCGACGACCACGGGCACCCCGCTCATCTACGACTTCGGTGGTTTTCCCGAGAGGTTCTACCGCGCGAAGTACAACTCTCCCGGCGCTCCGGAACTCGCCGCCCAGGTTGCCGCGTTGATGCCGGACAACGAACGCGTGGTTCAGCAGCCGAATCGAGGCCTGGATCACGGTGCCTACGTGCCGCTCACGGTGATGTACCCGGACGCAGACATCCCGGTACTGCAAATTTCGCTGCCCACCCTCGATCCCGAGCGTTTGCTCCATCTCGGACAGCGCCTACGGCCACTCCGTGAGCAAGGTGTACTGATCGTGGGATCCGGATTCACCACGCACGGGCTACCGTTCCTGCGCGATCCGTCACCGGAGGCGCAGGCCCCGGGATGGTCGGCGGAATTCGACGCGTGGGCAGGGGAGAGGTTCGCTGCCGGTGACGTCGATTCCTTGATCGACTTCCGCGCTCAAGCTCCCGGGATGCCGTACGCGCATCCGACCATCGAGCACTTCGCCCCGTTGTTCGTCACGCTCGGTGCGTCATCCGATCCGGAACAGGTGCCCACCCAGGTGATCGACGGATTCTGGATGGGGCTTGCGAAGCGCTCGATTCAGGTCGCCTAGAGATTTCAAATCGCGCAGAGAATCAGGTCGCCCAGGTGGGTCAGCTTCGATTGCGAAGGAACTCGAGCGCCTGGTCGCCGTGGGTGTTGGCGCGTAGTTCACTCGAGATGACTTTGAGGACGGTGCGGTCGGTGTCGATCACGAAGGTCGAGCGTTTGACCGGAGCCAACTTGCCCAGGAGTCCGCGCTTGACGCCGAACTGTTCGGCTACCTTGCCGTCGGTGTCGGCGAGTAGGGGGTAGTCGAAGGATTGTGCGGTGGCAAAGGTGGACTGAGCTTCGACCGTATCGGTGCTGATGCCCGCTCGCGAAGCGCCCACCGCGGCGAATTCGCTGCCGAGGTCACGGAAGTGGCACGCCTCGGCGGTGCACACCGGCGTCGAGGCTGCCGGGTAGAAGAAGAGGACCAGGGGTCCGTTCTCGAGCAGGCTCGTCAGCGAGCGCGGAGTCCCGTCCTGGTCGGGCAGTGAGAAATCGGGAGCGAGTTGGCCTGGTTTCATTCGGCCGAGGTTACCCGCGCACGACGACCGTGTGGGGGAGCCTGGGATGATGGAGGCATGCACGGCGAGCCCACCTCCATGTCCGCACGGTCGTCCGACACCGCGATCGTCGGTGACGCGTCCGATTCCACCACCACCCGGGAGCAGTTCCGTGCCCTCGCAGCTGAGCACCGGGTCGTTCCGGTCACTCGGAAAGTGTTGGCGGACTCCGAAACTCCGCTCTCGGCATACGAGAAGTTGGCCGGCAATCGTCCAGGCACCTTCTTGCTCGAGTCGGCCGAGAACGGTCGTTCGTGGTCGCGGTGGTCGTTCATCGGCGTCGGAAGTCCGGCTGCACTGACCGTCGTGGACGGAGAGGCGGCCTGGTACGGCAACGTTCCGGCCGGCGCTCCGGCCGGCGGCGACCCGATCGACGCGCTCGGTGCCACCCTCGAGCTGCTTCGTTCGGAGCGGCTGCCCGACCTGCCCCCGCTGACTGGCGGAATGGTCGGATTCCTCGGCTACGACGCGGTGCGGCGCCTCGAGAGATTGGGTGACTCCGCGGTCGACGACCTGCAGATCCCCGAGATGGTCATGCTGCTTGCCGCCGACATCGCCGCAGTCGATCACCACGAAGGGGCGATCACCCTCATCGCCAATGCCGTCAACTGGGACGGCACGGACGAGCGCGTCGACACGGCGTACGACGACGCAGTCGCAAGGTTGGACGCGATGACTCGTGCTCTCGCGGCGCCGGCGAAATCGACGGTGTCGACATTTTCGAAAGCGACTCCGAACTACCGTCGTCAGCGCACCACCGAGAGCTTCGGTGTCGATGTCGAAAAGTTGATCGGCGACATCGAAGCGGGCGAGGCATTCCAGGTAGTTCTCTCGCAGCGATTCGAGATCGATTGCACTGCAGCACCGATCGACGTGTACCGGATGCTGCGAGCGTCGAACCCCAGCCCGTACATGTATCTGCTCAACGTGCCGAACGGTGATGGAGAGACGGCGTTTTCGATCGTCGGTTCGAGCCCTGAGGCACTGGTAACCGTCGCCGAGGGCGTCGCGACAACACACCCGATCGCTGGAACCAGATGGCGCGGTGCCACAGAGGAGGACGACATCCTGCTCGAGAAAGATCTCCTCGCCGACGAGAAGGAAAACTCCGAGCACCTCATGCTCGTCGATCTGGGGCGAAACGATCTGGGTCGTGTCTGTCGCCCGGGCACGGTGAAGGTGCACGACTACCGGCACATCGAGCGGTACAGCCACGTGATGCATCTCGTATCGACGGTCACCGGACATCTGGCCGAGGGAAAGCACGCTCTCGACGCCGTCACCGCATGCTTCCCCGCTGGAACCCTCTCGGGGGCACCCAAGGTCCGAGCGATGCAGCTGATCGAAGAACTGGAACCGACCAGGCGCGGTATCTACGGCGGCATCGTCGGCTACCTCGACTTCGCCGGCGACGCCGACACCGCGATCGCGATCCGAACGGCATTGATCAAGGACGGGATCGGATACGTCCAGGCGGGCGCCGGCGTCGTCGCCGACTCGGATCCGGTCTACGAGGACACCGAGGCCCGCAACAAGGCGATGGCAGTGCTGAGCGCGATTGCGTCGGCGCACACCCTGCGCACCATCGGAGGTGACGATCAGTGAGTGAGAACGAGTCGAGTGCAGCGGAGCCTACAAGCGTTTCTCGTGGCACCGCCGTGCCGAGAACGCTTCTGCTGGCGTTGTCGGCAGCAGCTCTGTGGGGCAGCTCACGAATGACGTGGGTTCATCTGACCTCGAGCGACGGCAAGACGCTGGAGAGGACGACGGATCTCGACGGCAGCACCTGGGCGGCGGCGATGACTCCGCTCGCGCTCGCGCTTCTGGCGGCGATCGCGGCGTCGTTTGCGGTGCGAGGTTGGGCACTTCGGGTAGTCGGACTGTTGGTTGCCCTCGTCGCCGTCGCGGTAGCGGTTCCGGCAGTGCAGTTGTTGGTGTCCGGAGCCTCTGCGGACCGAGCGGTGGACTTGGCCGAGTTGTCCGGTCACCCGGAAGATCTCTCGACGACTGTTTCGGTATTGCCTGCCTTGCTTGCGTTGGTCGGAGCGGTGGCGGCGCTCGGCGCGGCGGCACTTCTGATGCGCAAACCTCCAGTGCGAGGCGGGTTGTCGTCGAAATACGACAACCCTGCCGCGCGCCGCGAGGCCGCAGCCAAGCTCGGTCAGGGAGACAAACCCGCATCGGACGAGCCTGTGACACAACGGATGTTGTGGGATGCGCTCGACGCCGGAGAGGACCCGACAGCGACTGACGGGGACGACGGAGTTGGGGGAGACAACGGCGCGAAACCGGGGTCGTCCCACTGAGTAAGACTGAACCCTCACCTGCGTGGGTACCCCGACGGAGTAGCAAAATTTCGTCCCACTAGGCTGAGACCACCCTGATGACGTATCTCACATCGGGCTCTTGCCCAGAAAGGATTCGGGCCACGATGACCGTACTCGACTCGATTCTCGACGGGGTGCGCGCTGATGTCGCCGCCCGCGAAGCCGTACTCGACTTCGCTGCAGTCAAGGCTGCTGCGGCCGCTGCACCGCCTGCACTCGATGCTGCAGCAGCACTTCTGGAATCGAGCATCGGCGTCATCGCCGAGGTCAAGCGAGCGAGCCCGTCAAAGGGTGCGTTGGCCGACATTGCCGATCCCGCTGAGCTTGCCGCGGCGTACCAAGCCGGTGGCGCACGCATCATCAGTGTTCTCACCGAAGAGCGCCGTTTTCACGGCTCGTTGGCCGACCTGGACGCAGTCCGTAAAGCGGTCACCATTCCGGTGCTCCGCAAGGACTTCATCGTGGGGCCGTACCAGATTCACGAGGCTCGCGCTCACGGCGCCGACGTCATCTTGCTGATCGTCGCGGCACTCGAGCAGCAGGCGCTCGCCTCGTTGATCGATCGCACCGAATCTCTGGGAATGACTGCCCTCGTCGAGGTGCACACGGAGGAAGAAGCCAACCGCGCGCTCGAAGCCGGCGCCAAGGTGATCGGTGTGAACGCCCGCAATCTCAAGACTCTCGAGGTGGACAAGAACACCTTCGGTCGCATCGCTCCCGGTCTTCCGACCGAGACGATCAAGATTGCCGAGTCCGGTGTTCGCGGAACTGCCGATCTGTTGGCGTACGCCGGGGCGGGCGCCGACGCAGTGCTCGTCGGTGAAGGCCTCGTGACCAGCGGCGACCCTCGCAAGGCCGTCGCAGATCTGGTCAATGCAGGTGCGCACCCGTCCTGCCCCAAACCGTCTCGATAAATCGCTTCACCCGCCCGGCGTGCTTTGATGCACCCGGGCGGTGACCAGCGACACCGTTGGGGCAGACTGGTGGGGTGACTTCACGTACTCAGGAACCAGGCTCCGGTGCAATATTCAAGGGCGGCAATCTGCCGCCGGCCAGCGCGGGACTCACCGAGCGCTCCCACGATCCCGACGCCGGAGGCCATTTCGGCGTCTACGGCGGACGGCATGTGCCGGAAGCCCTCATGGCGGTTATCGACGAAGTCACTGCGGAGTACGAAAAGGCTCGAGCGGACGACACGTTCTTGAACGAACTCGACCGCTTGCAGCGCGATTACACCGGGCGCCCGTCGCCGATTTTCGAGGCAACGCGAATGAGCGAGTTCGCCGGCGGTGCGCGCATCCTTCTCAAGCGTGAAGATCTGAACCACACCGGTTCTCACAAGATCAACAACGTTCTCGGTCAGGTTCTGCTGGCAAAGCGTATGGGCAAGACCCGCATCATCGCCGAGACCGGAGCGGGCCAGCACGGTGTGGCATCGGCAACCGCCTGTGCACTGCTCGGTCTCGAGTGCGTCATCTACATGGGTGCTGTCGACACCGAACGTCAAGCACTGAACGTCGCACGCATGCGCCTGCTCGGCGCGGAGGTCGTTTCGGTCGAGACCGGTTCGCGCACGCTCAAGGACGCGATCAACGAAGCCTTGCGCGACTGGGTTTCCCACGCGGACAACACCTATTACTGCTTCGGTACCGCGGCAGGCCCGCACCCGTTCCCCACCATCGTTCGGGACTTCCAGCGAGTGGTCGGCCTCGAAACACGCGTCCAGGTTCAGGCACTGACCGGCCGCCTGCCCGATGCAGTCACAGCCTGCGTCGGAGGCGGCTCCAACGCAATCGGAATCTTCCACCCGTTCATCGACGATCTGTCGGTACGGCTGGTTGGCTACGAAGCGGCCGGCGACGGTGTCGAAACCGGAAGGCATGCAGCAACGTTCGCCGGCGGTACCCCTGGTGCATTCCAGGGTGCCTACTCCTACCTCCTCCAGGACGAAGACGGTCAGACCATCGAATCGCACTCGATCTCTGCTGGTCTGGACTACCCGGGCGTCGGACCCGAGCACGCTTACCTGAGCGATATCGGGCGTGCGACCTACGAACCCGTCACCGACAGTGAAGCCATGGATGCGCTGCTGCTGCTCTCGCGCCGCGAGGGCATCATCCCGGCCATCGAATCGGCCCACGCCGTCGCCGGCGCACTCCGACTGGGCAAAGAACTCGGTGAGGGCGCGATCATCGTCGTCAATCTCTCCGGTCGCGGTGACAAGGACATGGACACCGCCGCAAGCTGGTTCGGTCTTTTCGACGGCGCCCCAGGTCAGGCAGCCGCTCCGGATGATGCAGCAGACGAGAACGACAACACGGAAGGCTCGGACAAGTGAGCGAACGACCATCACGCCTCGCACCCACCTTTGCCGCCTGCAAGGCTGACAAGCGTGCCGCCCTCGTCGGTTACCTGCCTGCCGGTTATCCGACCGTTCCCGAATCGATCGACGTGTTCAAGGCGATGGTCGACGGTGGCTGCGACATCATCGAAGTCGGTGTCGCGTATTCCGATCCGGTCATGGACGGTCCGACCATCCAGCGTGCAGCCGAAACTGCACTCACCAACGGCGTTCGCCTTCGCGACATCTTCACCGTGATCGAGCAGATCAGTTCGGTCGGCGGCAAGGCCGTCGTGATGACGTACTGGAACCCGGTACTGCAGTACGGCGTCGACAAGTTCGCACGAGACCTCGCTTCCGCCGGCGGGCTCGGACTGATCACCCCCAACCTCATTCCGGAAGAAGCCGGCGCCTGGATGGAAGCATCCGAGGAGCACCACCTCGACCGGATCTTCCTTGTCGCTCCGTCCTCGACGGAAGAACGACTCGCGATGACACTCGATGCGAGTAGTGGATTCATCTACGCGGCCTCGACGATGGGTGTCACCGGCGCTCGCGACGCCGTGTCTTCGATGGCTCCGGAACTGACCGCACGAATCCGCGCGCATTCCGACATTCCCGTCGGCGTCGGATTGGGAGTTCGCTCCGGCGCACAGGCTGCCGAAATCGCGGCATACGCCGATGCCGTCATCGTCGGCTCGGCTCTGGTCTCCGCGGTCGAGAACGGCCTGGGAGCGGTTCGCTCGCTCACCGAAGAACTCGCCGAGGGCGTCCGCTCGGCTACCGTGGCGTCGTGACCTCAACTGTGGACCTGCTGGCCTATATCCCCAGCCCGCCCCAAGGCGTCTGGTACGTCGGACCGGTGGCGCTTCGCGCCTACGCGCTCTTCATCATCCTCGGCATCATCGTCGCGATCGTGTGGGGAGATCGTCGTTGGGTCGCCCGCGGCGGCGAGAAGGGGACCGTTCTCGACATCGCGATCTGGGCCGTTCCCTTCGGTCTGATCGGTGGCAGGCTCTACCACGTTTTGACCGACTGGCCCGCCTATTTCGGCGAGAACGGTCAGCCACTCGACGCACTCAAGGTGTGGCAGGGAGGCCTCGGAATCTGGGGAGCAGTGTTCCTCGGCGGCATCGGTGCGTGGATCGGCTGCCGTCGACGCGGCATTCCGGTGTCCGCGCTCGGTGATGCGATTGCGCCCGGAATCTTGCTCGCGCAGGCCATCGGTCGTATCGGCAACTACTTCAACCAGGAGTTGTACGGTCGCGAGACCACCGTCCCATGGGGCCTCGAGATCTTCGAGCGTGTGAACTCTTCCGGCCAGCTCGATCAACTGGCAGGTGTCTCCAACGGAGAAGTCATTCGGGTCGTTCACCCGACGTTCCTCTACGAAGCTGTGTGGAACGTCCTGATCGTGATCCTGCTGGTCCTCGTCGACCGCCGATTCAAGATCGGCCACGGACGCCTGTTTGCTCTGTACGTCGCGGGCTATTGCCTGGGCCGGTTCGTCGTCGAACTGATGCGCGACGATTTCGCCTACGAGATCGCCGGCATTCGCGTCAACACATTCACTTCGGGGATCGTGTTCTTCGCCGCACTGGCCTACTTCTTCCTGGCGAAGAAGGGTCGTGAGGATCCGGCTGATTTGAAGTCGAAGGACTACGTCGCTGCGGTAGCTGCCGGCGAAGCAGGAGTCGCGGCGCCAGTTACCGAAACTGATTCGGCGAAGGCCGACGCGAAAGTCGCCGACGCTGAAGATTCTGAATCCGATGCTGCTGAATCCGCTTCCAGTGAGGCAAGCGCCTCCACGGCAGCGTCGGATGAGTCGTCGGACGCGGTGAAGCTGTCGAAGAAAGACAAGCCGTGACAGGTCCCTATTCGCAGGGGGGATTCCCCGAGGATCAGGGACCGGTCTACGGCGCGCCCAATCCGTACGGATATCAGCAGCCATTGCCGCCTCCATCGATGTACGGGTTCGGAGATCCCTACGCCCCGTACGGTCGGCACCCGGTAACCGGGGAACCGTATTCCGACAAGTCGAAGGCCACCGCTGGACTGTTGCAGATCTTGCTGGGCTTCTTCGGAATCTGTGGAGTCGGGCGCCTCTATATCGGAAGTGTCGGCATCGGATTGTGCCAACTGCTCGGCATGTTCTTCGCGCTGTTCATGTCGGCGTTCCTCATCGGAATTCCATTTGCGATCGGAATCTGGATCTGGGCGTTCGTCGACGGCATCGTGATACTTTCGGGCAATGCGCGGGACGGTGCTCGCCGGCCATTGCGAGGATGAGTCGCGAGCGCGAACCGAGGAAACATGTGTGGGGGACTGGCCTCGAGAAGGTCGAACCTTCTCGAAGTCCGATAACAAAAGCTATTACGTACCGTCGTCGAATCGAAGGAAAGTACGTTGCCTAACTTGAACAAGAATCCGGAACCTTCCGAGTCGGGGGACTCGTCTGGATCACAGCCGCCGGTTCCACCGCAGTTCGGGTCGCCGTTCGACTACGACGCGACGGCGGATGCGTCGTTGACGGAAACCTCGGCACCCACCGAAAAGACGCCGTCGACGGAGACCACCGGCACCGGTCCAGGCTGGGACACGTATTCGGGAGTCGGAAACGGTCCGGGGTGGGGAAACCACCCCATCTACCCGCCGCCGACCGGAACCGAATCGACCACAGCGTTTCCCGCTGCCGATTCTGATTCCACCCCGAATCAGCCGACAGCGCCGTACACGTCGCAGGAAAGTTACGCCGCCCAGAACTATCCGGCGCCTGACTACTCGAGCCCGACCCAAACCCCGACGGACGGTCCCGTCTACGGTGCACCGGCAGATCAGACTCCGAATCCCTACGCGGCTCCGCCGCAGGGCTACCCCCAGCCGGGATACTCACAGCCGGGTTACGGTCAGCCTCAGGGGTACCCACAAGCTCAGGGTTATCCTCAGCCTGGCTACGGCCTGGTCGACCCGTCCGCACCATACGGACGTGACCCGATGACCGGTGAACCGTACTCGGACAAGTCGAAGACGACTGCCGGATTGCTGGGCATTCTGCTCGGCGGATTCGGTGCAGGACGTTTTTATCTCAACCAGCCCGGCATGGCTGTCGCACAGATCGCGGTCACTTGGTTGACGTGTGGAATCGGTGGCATCTGGCCGCTCATCGACGGAATCATGATGTTGACCGGCAGTGTGCGCGATCAGTACAACCGCCCTTTGCGTAGCTGATCGAAACGACCGTCGGCAAGTGTGACCCCCTGATGCCTCGGTATCAGGGGGTCACCGTTTTGCTCTCGCGACCTGCGGTTATGGGCTGATAAACTAGCGCACGTCGGCTGCATGTCCGCGTGGAGGTCGCCGAGTGCTGTTTTCTCGAATACCTGAACCTCGGGGCCTGTACGACCCCGATCAGGAAACCGATTCGTGTGGTGTAGCCGTGGTAGCAGACACCTCTGGACGCCACCTGCATTCCATTGTCGACGATGCGCTCGCGGTCCTGGGCAATCTCTCCCATCGCGGCGCAGTTGGGCGCGAATCCAACAGCGGAGACGGCGCGGGCATTCTGATTCAGCTGCCGACGGAGTTCTTCGACGCGGTGACCGGGTTCGAGCTTCCACCACCCAACGCGATGGGTGAGAACACCTACGCGGCCGGAAACTGCTTTCTCCCGGTGGATCAGGAAGCACGTTGGCGCGCGGTAGTTCGGATACACCGGTACGCAGCGGCAGAAGGACTGCGGATTATCGGGTGGCGAGAGGTGCCGGTCGACCGAGACTGCGTCGGAACCGTTGCCGCGCAGTGCGCTCCGTACGTCAGTCAGTGTTTTGTGACGTGCGCCGAGTCGCGAGATCGTAGTGTGGGCGGAATTGCCTTGGACAGACGAGTGTTTGCGCTCAGGAGACAGGTCGAGCGGATTCACTGTGCCAACACTGCAGTGTATTTCCCCTCGTTGTCCGCCCGAACCATCGTGTACAAGGGCATGCTGACGCCGACGCAGTTACCCGGTTACTTCACCGACCTACGCGACGACCGAATGCGAACTGCGTTGGCAGTCGTGCACAGTCGATATTCCACGAACACATTTCCGTCGTGGCCACTCGCTCAGCCGTATCGCTGCATCGCCCACAACGGCGAGATCAATACGATTGTGGGAAACAGGAATTGGATGCGCGCTCGCGAGCCGATGCTGCGGAGCACACTTTTAGGTGGGGACATCGATCGCCTGTTTCCGATCTGCACCCCGGGAGGATCCGACTCTTCGTCGTTCGACGAAGTACTGGAGTTTTTGACGCTCGGGGGCCGCAGTGTGCAACACGCCATCGCGATGATGATTCCCGGAGCCTGGGAGAACGATTCTTCGATGCCCGACGAGATAAAGGCCTTCTACCAATTTCACGGTTGTCTGATGGAACCGTGGGACGGTCCGGCGTCCGTGACGTTCAGCGACGGCATTGTTGTCGGGGCCGTGTTGGATCGCAACGGTCTTCGCCCAGGGCGATGGTGGCGGATGAAGAACGACCGTATCGTGTTGGCCAGTGAGAGCGGTGTGTTCGACGCTCCCACGTCCGAGGTGTTGGAGAAGGGGCGCCTCGAACCGGGACGCATGTTTCTCGTGGACACCGCTCGCCATCGGATCGTTTCCGATGCGGAGATCAAGTCCGAACTCGCGAGCACAGCCCCCTACCGGGACTGGGTCGACGGGGGATTGGTCGACCTCGAGGAAATCCCCGAGACTGCGCCTGCCCGAGGCGATCCGGCTCCGCTGTTGCAACGGCAGTTGCTCTTCGGATACCACGCCGAGGACGTGCGGGACATTCTTGTCCCGATGGCAAGCTCAGGATCGGAGCCGTTGGGATCGATGGGTGTCGACACGCCTCTCGCCGTTCTTTCGGATCGGCCGAAGCTGTTGTACGACTACTTTATTCAGCTCTTTGCTCAGGTGACCAACCCGCCTTTGGACGCGATTCGCGAGGAAGTCGTCACTACGCTTGGTGTCACCCTCGGCGCTGAGCAGAACTTGTTCGAAGCGTCGGCGCTGTCGTGCCGAAGGATTGTTCTCGACAAACCGGTGATCGGACCGGGGAAGATGGCGAAGGTCGCCGAACTATACGGCGCAAGAACTCCGAGAAGCGCTGTCCTTCGCGCAGGTTTCGATCCGAGGGGCAGTCTCACCGAAGGCGTCGAGAGGCTTCGTGAGTCCGCCCGAACAGCCGCCGCAGCCGGAATCGAGATTCTGGTGATCTCCGACCGTGGATCAGGCCCTGAGCAGGCTCCCATTCCGTCATTGCTCGCAGTATCAGCCGTGCACCACGATCTGGTTCGTCATGGCCTGCGGACCAAGGTTTCCCTTGTCGTCGACTCGGGTGACGCGCGCGAAGTTCATCACATCGCGCTGCTGATCGGCTACGGTGCGGCGGCTGTCCACCCGTATCTTGCTCTCGAATCTGTCCAAGCCCTCAGCGAGCAGGACGAACTTCCCGGGATAGATCCGAAGACTGCGGCGGACAACTACCTGAGAGCAACAAATTTCGGCGTGCTCAAAGTGATGTCGAAGATGGGAATCGCTACGGTTCACTCCTACACGGGCGCACAGGTATTCGAGGCCGTGGGCTTGGG
Source organism: Rhodococcus sp. D-46 (assembly GCF_011290655.1). Lineage (NCBI taxonomy): Bacteria > Bacillati > Actinomycetota > Actinomycetes > Mycobacteriales > Nocardiaceae > Rhodococcus > Rhodococcus sp. D-46. The sequence goes on from NZ_JAANTF010000015.1 coordinate 54,362, forward strand.
TCGAGAGTTGGTCGACGAATACTTCTGCAACACACGGAGCCGGATCGGCGGGATCGGTATCACCGAAGTCGCGCGCGAAGTTCTGATGCGCCACACGGCTGCGTTCTCGTCGTCCGCAGTGCAGCATCGTCAGTTCGACAATCGTCAGTTGACCGACAGCGGACAGTACCGGTATCGCCGCGATGGTGAATTGCATGTGTTCACACCCGAATCCGTGTTCTTCCTTCAGCATGCGACCCGGACGGGGCGAAGTGAAATCTTTCGCCGCTACAGCGATGAAGTCGATCGACTGAGCGCGCAGGGCGGAACACCGCGGGGATTGTTTCGATTTCGGTGTGAGGTTCGTCCGCCGATTCCGCTCGATCAGGTCGAACCCATCGAGATGATTCTCGCTCGATTCAACACCGGTGCGATGAGCTACGGTTCCCTCTCTGCGGAGGCGCACGAGACGATGGCGGTTGCGATGAATGCTCTCGGCGGGCGTTCCAACACCGGTGAGGGCGGAGAGTCGCCGGAGCGGTTGCGTGACGACAAGCGTCGAAGCGCAGTCAAGCAGGTCGCGAGTGGGCGCTTCGGGGTGACCAGCGATTACCTGGTCAATGCCACCGACATTCAGATCAAGATGGCCCAAGGTGCCAAGCCCGGTGAAGGAGGGCAGCTTCCGGGGTCCAAGGTGTACCCGTGGATCGCGGAAACCCGGTACTCGACGCCTGGGGTCGGGCTCATTTCTCCGCCCCCGCACCACGACATCTATTCGATCGAGGATCTCGCCCAATTGATCTATGACCTCAGATGCGCAAACGATCGTGCGCGGATACACGTGAAATTGGTCAGCGCAGTCGGAGTCGGGACTGTTGCGGCAGGTGTGGCCAAAGCGCACGCCGACGTGGTGCTGATCTCCGGTCACGACGGTGGGACGGGTGCTGCGGCACTCTCGTCCATCCACCACGCGGGTACGCCGTGGGAGATCGGGCTGGCCGAAACTCAGCAGACCCTGGTGCTCAACGGGTTACGCGATCGGATCGTCGTCCAGTGTGACGGGGGTTTGCGCACGGCGCGGGACGTCGTCGTCGCCGCGTTGCTGGGGGCGCAGGAGTACGGGTTTTCCACGGCGCCACTCATCGCGGCCGGGTGCGTCATGATGCGGGTATGTCACCTCGACACCTGCCCCGTCGGAGTAGCGACGCAGAATCCCGAACTGCGCGAGCGATTCACCGGCCGGCCCGAGTACGTCGAGAACTTCTTTCGCTTCATCGCCGCCGACGTACGACGGTTGTTGGCAGAACTGGGGTTTCGAAGTATCGACGATGCGCTGGGGCACGCAGACGTATTGGAAATGTCTCCGGCGGTGGCGCATTGGAAGAGCCGCACGTTGGACCTCTCACCACTCTTCGACGTTCCGGCCGCGCCGACCGGCGCGGCCTACCCGCCGTGTGTACCTGTTTCGAGCGAACTCGAACGCACCCTGATCGAGTGCGCCGCGAACTCACTCGAGGACGCTCGACCCGTGCATATCGAACTGCCAGTACACAATACGGATCGGGCGGTGGGAACGAGGCTGGGCGCAGAGGTGACCAGACGCTACGGCGCCGTCGGGCTACCTCAAGGCACCATCGACGTCGTGCTCCGTGGAACGGCAGGCCAGTCACTCGGTGCGTTCCTGCCACCGGGCATCTCGCTGGTCGTTGTCGGCGATGCAAACGATTACGTGGGAAAGGGGCTCTCGGGTGGACGAATTGTGCTTCGGCCGAGTGAGGACGCACCCTTCGTGGCCGAGGAGCAGGTGATTGCCGGCAATACGCTGCTGTACGGCGCTACGAGCGGTGCGCTCTATGCCAGGGGGCGTGTCGGGGAACGATTCGCGGTGCGAAACTCGGGTGCGGTCGCTGTGGTGGAAGGCGTCGGCGACCATGCGTGTGAGTACATGACCGGGGGTCGCGTCGTCATCATCGGCCCAACTGGTAGGAACCTTGCTGCGGGAATGTCGGGCGGAATTGCCTTCGTACTCGATGTGAAGGCAGAGAAGGTCAACCGCGACATGGTCGTGCTGGAGCGGCCTTCGGCGGAAGACTGTCGTCAGCTGGTCGACATTCTCGGCGAGCATTTGGCTGCGACCGGCTCGCCGGTGGCTGCGAAACTTCTCGACGACTGGGTTGGCCAGAGTCCGAGATTCACCAAAGTCTTGCCTGTCGACTACCGGAAGGTCGTGGAAGAGAACGAACTGGTGGAGCCGGCTCATGCCTGACGCACGCGGGTTCCTCACCGTGAAACGATCCGACGCACCGACCAGACCGCCCGATGTGCGTGTCGGCGACTGCGCGTCGGTATACGAGTCGCTGGATCCCGTCGTGCGAAATCGAGACGTATCTGCACAGGCCTCGCGTTGCATGGACTGCGCTGTGCCGTACTGCCATTCGGCCGACGTAGGGTGTCCGCTCGGCAATCTCATTCCGGAATGGAACGACCTGGTTCGGCGTGGACGGTGGTCCGAAGCCTCGGAGAATCTGCATTCCACCAACAATTTCCCCGAGTTCACCGGACATCTGTGCCCCGCACCGTGCGAAACGGCGTGCGTTCTCGCACTCGACGACGAGCACACGTCGGGGGGTGTCACCATCAAGCGCATCGAACAGGCGATTGTCGACAACGCCTGGGAGTCGGGTTGGTTGGGGCCGCAGGCTGCGGTAGTTCACAGCGGAAACCGTGTTGCGGTTGTCGGTTCGGGACCGGCGGGACTGGCCGCGGCTCAACAACTGACACGAGCCGGACACAGTGTCACGGTGTTCGAGCGGAGCGATCGGATCGGGGGACTGCTTCGCTACGGAATTCCTGAATTCAAGTTGCCCAAGGCCCTCATCGACCGGCGGCTGGACCAACTTACCGCCGAGGGGACCCGATTCGTCACTGACTGCGCCGTCGGAGTGAACGTGAGCGCGCACGACCTCCTGACGGATTTCGAGGCGGTAGTCCTGGCGGTCGGGGCTGATCGTGCCAGAGACACCGACGTACCGGGTCGTAGTCTTCGCGGAATCCATCCTGCGATGACGTACCTGCGGGCGGCCAACTGCGAATGCGAGGGTGATGGTGCGTCGAGCATCTCGGCGCGAGGTAAGAACGTCGTGATCATCGGTGGCGGCGACACGGCCGCCGACTGCCTCGGCACGGTGCATCGCCAGGGTGCGCTCTCGGTGACGGAATTGGACTACCACGTCCCACCTCCGGCACGCCGCGATCGAGATCGCGACCCATGGCCGTTGTGGCCGCGGGTCCTGCGCACCTCGCCGGCGGACGAGGAGGGCAGTGACAAACGATTCCGATGGGCGGCGCAGGAATTTCTCGACGACGGTGGGGGTGCGGTCCGCGCAATCCGGATGGTTCCGGTAGCCGTGTCACGAGCGAAGGACGGACAACGGACCCTGGTGGAGACCGGCGACACGACGGATCTGGTGTGCGAGATGGTCCTGCTCGCTCTGGGTTTCGACGGCGTCGAAACCGCCCCGCTGCTCACCGACCTTGATGTCGGCACCGATCCACTCGGCAGAATCGAGTGTGATGTCGGGTGGCAGACCCGGACACCCGGCGTATTCGTCTGCGGCGACGCGCATCGCGGGGCGTCGCTGGTCGTGTGGGCGATTGCCGAGGGACGGTCGGCCGCACGTGCCGTCGACATGTTTCTCACAGGCGAGTCGGCGCTTCCGGCTCCGGTTCATCCAAAGGCATTTCCGCTGTTCGTGAGCTGACCAACTGAATCGAGTAAGTACAGAAAGTGCAGGTCGCAAATGCCGGATAGAAGTGCGGTGGGGTAGCGACTAGGCTCGAGCCGTGAACCGACGGACAAAAATTGTATGCACACTTGGACCCGCGACAGCTTCTGGCGACCGCATCCGTGAGCTCGTGGAGAGCGGCATGGACGTGGCGCGCCTCAACTTCAGCCACGGCGAGCATGCCGATCACGAAGAAAACTACATTCGCGTCCGCGCCGCGTCGGACGCCACCGGAAAGGCCGTCGGTGTTCTCGCCGACCTTCAGGGGCCCAAGATTCGCCTCGGCCGATTCAAGGACGAGCGGACCACCTGGGCCAACGGTGAAGAGGTTCGTATCACCGTCGACGACGTCGAGGGAACGCACGATCGCGTCGGGACCACGTACAAGGAATTGGCGCGCGACGCCAAGGCCGGTGATCGACTGCTGGTCGACGACGGAAAGGTCGGCCTGGTCGTCACGTCCATCGACGGCAACGACGTCGTCTGTCGGGTCACCGAAGGCGGTCCGGTCAGCAACAACAAGGGCCTCTCACTGCCCGGTATGAACGTCTCCGTTCCAGCCCTGTCGGGCAAGGACATCGCCGACCTCGAGTTTGCGCTCAAGTTGGGCGTCGACTTCATTGCCCTGTCTTTCGTTCGCTCACCCGCGGATGTCGAATTGGTTCACGCCATCATGGATCGAGTCGGGCGCCGCGTTCCCGTCATCGCGAAGCTCGAGAAGCCCGAGGCCATCGACAATCTCGAAGCCATCGTGCTCGCGTTCGACGCAGTCATGGTCGCCCGCGGTGACCTCGGTGTCGAGTTGCCGCTCGAGCAGGTCCCGCTCGTTCAGAAGCGCGCAATCCAGATTGCTCGTGAGAACGCGAAGCCGGTCATCGTCGCGACGCAGATGCTCGAGTCGATGATCGAGAACTCACGTCCCACTCGCGCAGAGGCATCCGATGTCGCCAACGCCGTTCTCGACGGCGCCGACGCAGTCATGCTCTCGGGCGAGACTTCGGTGGGCAAGTACGTCATGGAAACCGTTCGCACCATGGCCCGCATCGTCGAGGCCGTCGAGAACGAATCAACCCGTGTCCCACCGTTGACCCACGTCCCGCGCACCAAGCGCGGTGTCATCTCGTACGCAGCACGCGACATCGGCGAACGTCTCGACGCCAAGGCCTTGGTTGCGTTCACTCAGTCCGGTGACACGGTGCGTCGACTGGCTCGTCTGCACACGCCGCTGCCGTTGCTCGCCTTCACACCGCTGCCCGCGGTGCGCAGTCAGCTGACGCTGACGTGGGGAACCGAGACGTTCCTGGTCGATGCGGTGGCCACCACCGACGAGATGGTGCGTCAGGTGGACAGTGCGTTGCTCTCCCTCGGGCGGTACGTCAAGGGCGACCTCGTGGTCATCGTTGCCGGGTCCCCTCCGGGAACTGTCGGTTCCACCAACCTCATTCACGTCCACCGCATCGGTGAAGAGGACCACTGAGTGACCCACGCGAACGCGTCCACCGACCTCGGTACTCTCCTCGGTTTGTTGGATCTGGAGCAGATCGGTGAAGACGCGTTCCGTGGATACCACCCGAAACAGGTAGGTTCGCGGACGTTCGGCGGTCAGTTGGTGTCTCAGGCACTGATGGCCGCCGGGCGGACCGTCGACGGTGATCGCCCCATCCATGCGGTGAATGCCCATTTCATTCGCGGCGGAGATGTCAAGGCGCCCATCGAGTATCGGGTGGATCGTCATCGCGACGGGCGGGCGTTCGCCAACCGTCAGGTGACTGCCTATCAGGGTGAGAACGAATTGTTCGTGATGCTCGCGGCGTTCCAGGACTCCGGCAAGGGGCTCGACCATGCTGTCGAGATCCCGGATGTTCCACTTCCGGAGTCGTTGCCTCCCATCGGCGATCATCTGGTGGGGTACGAGGAAAAACTGCCGCATTTCAGTGCAGCGCTCAAGCCGATCGACATGCGGTACGCCAACGATCCGGCGTGGATCCTCAAGGGCACCGGCGAGAAACTCAACCACAATCGGGTGTGGATGCGCCCCGACGGTGATCTGCCGGACGATTCGCTCATTCACGCTGCGACGCTGGCATATTCGTCCGACACCACCGTGCTCGATTCGATTCTGACCACTCATGGTTTGTCCTGGGGTCATGATCGTATCGTCGCGGCGACGGTCAATCATTCGATCTGGTTCCATCGCCCGTTCCGGTTCACCGACTGGGTCCTGTACGCCACCGAATCGCCGGTCGCCGCAGGTTCGCGCGGTCTGGCAACCGGACGGTACTTCTCGGTGGAAGGACTGCTGTTGGCGACGGTGGTCCAAGAAGGAATGATCAGGCATTTCCCGCGTAAAGGGGAATGAGATGCGGGCCCGAGACCGAACTCGGGCCCAGAATCAAGCAGACTTGCGATATTGCGGTGAGAGTTCGTCGGCGCGGTCCCACGGAGACCAGTCGACTTCGCGTCCATCGAGTTGGGCCGCAACAACTTCCAAGCCCGCGTGCCAACCGGCGGCGTGCGCGTACGCGGACTCCTCGTCCTCCATCGTGTGGGTGAGAGTCAGCCAACAGCCGCCGGTGCCGTCCGGTGCCAGTTCCCAATGAAGAGTGTCTGCGTCCCAGAGGAATTCGAGAATTCGGTGCGGGTGGACGCTGATGACCGTCCCGCGCGTCACGTGATCTGCGGGCAGTCCGAAACGCTCGACTTGTTCCGGTGTCACCTTGAACAGTAGATCCGCGCCGGGAGTGAGATCGAAATCGACGTCCGCCGGAAACCAGGCGTCGAGGTACTCGCGTTCCGTTATCACTTTCCAGACCTTGTCCGGTGCGTGCGGAATCGCCAGTTGGAAGCTCAGTGACACCCGACCGTCATAGGTCAGGTTTATCTTGCCGTTGTCCATCGGTGCCTCCAATGCTTGGTGCCCGTGCGGTTGCCCCCATCGTGCCATCTAATTGCACAGGATGGAATAACTGCAGGTCAGATCGTTACCTATTGATAGGTTATGTCGATTTGTCTCGTTTTGTGAGTGGCGTTCTCGACGCGTTTCGTGGCGGTGAAGCAACCGCGCGGTACGCTGACCACGCACGACTGGCGCGGGTGGGAATTACCACCGGGGAGTGCACATCGCGAGGCATCGACCGCCTGGGTGCTTCACACATCTTGTGTGAAGGGGATCCATGTCTATCGAGAATCGGCCCACCGAAAATCTGTCTACCGAAAATCTGCCCAGCCAGAACGTGGCCGCTCGAATAATCGACGGACGCGCAATTGCCGATGCTGCGCTCGCGGACCTGTCGGTGCGCACCAGGCAGTTTCGTGATGAGGCGGGGCACGTTCCTTGCCTGGCCGCCGTCATCGTGGGAGCGGACCCGGCCTCGAAGGCGTATGTACAGATGAAGGCCAAACGATCTGTCGCCGTCGGAATGACGTCGCGGACGGTCGAACTCCCGGTGAGTACAACCACCGAAGAACTGGTCGACGTGCTGAGAGCGTTGTCGGCGGACCCTTCGATCGACGGCATACTGCTGCAACACCCGGTGCCAGGCCACATCGACGAACGGGCCGCGTTCGATGCCATCTCGGCCGACAAAGACGTTGACGGCGTTACCTCGGCAGCGTTCGCGGCAATGGCGTTGACCGGTGGGGGATTCGAATCATGTACACCGAGTGGCATCCTGCGCCTCCTCGACGCCACAGGCGTCGAACTCTCCGGAAAGCATGCCGTCGTGGTCGGCCGAAGCCCGATACTCGGATTGCCGATGGGAATGCTCCTCCTGCGTCGAGGCGCAACGGTGACATACTGCCATTCGCGCACCGTCGACCTGGCCGCACACGTCGCCTCGGCAGACGTCGTCATCGCGGCCGTCGGTGTTCCGGAACTGATCAAAGGGACGTGGATCAAGCCTGGGGCAGTGGTGATCGATGCGGGGTACAACGAGGGCAACGTCGGAGATGTGGAGTACGCCGCTGCGCTCCCACATGCCGGTGCGATCACACCGGTGCCGGGTGGCGTCGGCCCCATGACGGTGGCAGTCCTGCTGGAACAAACACTGGCAGCAGCAGTTCGAGCAGCGGACGTTCGGGCATGCAGTGAGAATCATGACAGTCGTGTTGAACCGGACCCCGCAATCGCCTCGGATCGATTGTGAGACCTCGGTTTCGAGACGGAGTATTCATCCGCCCCGCGATAACCGAATTACCGCGTCGAGCACCGCTGCGCTGGAATGGCTGAGCTGAGCGCGCAATTGGGTATTCGACAGTCAGCTGTCTGCCTTGGGGATGTCGATCGTCAACTGGGACGGTGAATCGGATGTCGATACGGTGTATGCCGGACGGATGTCGACCGTGCCGACAAACGACTGCAGGATCGCACTGTTCCTGGCTGCACTGTCTATGCGCGTGATGTTTTCGCCCTCGTGAGATACGGAGTTGAGCGACGAATCCGATTGGACTCCCATCAGGTCGACTTGAAGTATCGATCGACTTCCGACGTCCACGACTGTGCTGTCACCCGCTCGGATTGCTTCACTGACGTATTCGGTTTTCCAGAACACAGATCCGCTTCCGTCGAAGCGATAGGTGATGCGGGTGAAACCATCGTGATCGATCACGTCGATCTCGGTCACATCGACGCGCGGAGTCGGTGAAGGGACCTCCGTGTCGTTCGGGAACGGGGGAGGCATGGAGATCTCGGTGGATGGGGCATCGACAGGGGGAGAGCCGACCTGAAGGGTGCCGGTCTGTGTTGCAGCATCGAGCGCGGCCTGGGTGGAAGATTCGCCGGCAGTGCTGGATTCGCCGGCAGTATTGGATTGGCCGTCTGTTTGACACCCGGTGAGCAGCGCGAGAATCGATATGGCTCCGAGCAGAGCAATCAGCCGGTGACCGTTCATGGATCGAATCTAACGGCGGTCGATCTGGGGTACAGCCGAATGCCGAAACCTTGCGGTGCGGCCAGCTGCGGCAGGTGGTGCCCTCGGTGAGACTCGAACTCACACTGGACGGGTTTTGAATCCGTTTCCTCTGCCAATTGGGATACGAGGGCTTGTTGCGATGACTACATTAGAAGATGCGATTTCAATGTCAAACACCGGTACCCTCTAATCGTTCGCGTCTCGTGTCGGGGCGGTTCGATGGAGGAGGATGGTGGCCATGAATTCGCCGCAGCCGCAAGGCAATCAGCTCGCACCCCGTCGTGTTGTCGTCGCTGAAGACGAGGCGTTGATCCGCATGGATCTGGTCGAGATGCTCCGCGAAGAGGGCTACGACGTCGTCGGTGAGGCCGGTGACGGGCAGGTCGCGGTGGAGTTGGCCGAGTCGCTCAAGCCTGATCTGGTCATCATGGACGTGAAAATGCCCAGGAGAGACGGCATCGACGCCGCTTCGGAGATTGCCGCCAAACGCATCGCTCCTGTTGTCATTCTCACAGCGTTCAGTCAGCGCGAGTTGGTCGAGCGCGCACGCGATGCCGGCGCCATGGCTTACTTGGTCAAGCCGTTCTCGATCAGTGACCTCGTTCCCGCTGTCGAATTGGCGGTCAGTCGTTTCCGCGAGGTGACGGCGCTCGAGCGTGAGGTCGCTGATCTTTCGGACCGGCTCGAAGCACGCAAGCTGATCGAGCGAGCCAAGAGTGTTCTGATGGTTCGCCAAGCGCTCACCGAACCTGAGGCGTTCAAGTGGATTCAGCGCGCCGCGATGGATCGGCGCTCCACGATGAAGGCGGTCGCACAGGTCGTACTGGAAACTCTGGGCGGTGAACCGGACGCTTGAGCAAAGTGTCCGGGTTACCCGGTTGCTGCGTCGACCGTCGAAACGTCGCGCAGCGCTACAGCCGTGTAAACACTGTGCACCTTCAGATAACAGTCAGGTCACAGGGCTTTCTTGAAGGATCGCGAAACGGTTCCAAGGTCTAGCGTCTGATCCCACAGCGAGCGCCAGTTCGGGTGGCGCGAGCACCGGCTGATCTTAGGAGCGTGGGATGGCTAGACGAACACTTGTGCGTACTGCTGCAGTTCTCGGCGCGGCATCACTGGCACTTGCAGGCTGTAGCTCGGACAAGTCGGATGACTCGTCTTCGAGTGGCTCTACGTCCGGCGCTTCTGCCGCGACGACATCCGTCACGACTGATTGCACCCCGGAGCAGGCCAAGGCCGGCGCCACCCCGTCCACGGAAGCGCTGCGCATCGGCACGCTTCTTCCCGATACAGGCAGCTTGTCGTTCCTCGGGCCGCCGATGGTCGCGGGCACCCAGCTGGGAGTCAACGACGTCAATGCAGCCGGAGGCGTTCTCGGCCAACCGGTCCAGCTGATTCCCGGCGATTCGGGTGACACCACAACGGACACCGCCAATACCACCGTCGACCGCGAATTGGCTGCAGGCACTCAGGTCATCGTCGGCGCCGCGTCGTCTTCGGTCTCGCTCAAGGTGATCGACAAGATCGCCAGCGCAGGCGTCGTGATGTTCTCGCCTGCCAACACCTCGGACCAATTCGTCTGCTACCCAGACAAGGGCATGTACTTCCGCACCGCTCCGACGGACGTACTGCAGGCTCAGGCCGTCGCACAGCTCATTTCGGACGACGGTGGTCAGCGCGTAGCGATCATGGCCCTCAACGACCCGTACGGGACGGGTCTGGCGGACAACATCGAAAAGAATCTGATCGATTCGGGTGTCCCCTCCGATCAGATCGAGAAGATCATCTACGACCCGAACGCGCAGTCGTTCAACTCCGAAGTCGATCAAGTCAAGAACTTCAATCCGGATGCAGTGGCACTGGTGGGCTTCGAAGAGTCGGCGAAGATCATCACGCGCATGCACGAAGTGGGCATCGGCCCGTCGGACGGAATGGCGATGTACGGCGTCGACGGCAACATGGGCAACGCTCTCGGCGAATCCGTGGCGAAGCCGTTGCTCGACACCATGCAGGGAACGACGCCCCTGACGGACGTCGGAGCTGCCTTCCAGGATCGTCTGAAGGCTGTGAACCCCTCTCTGATCGACTTCAACTACGCCGGAGAGTCATACGACGCGGTGGTGATCTCAGCGCTCGCTGCCGAGCAGGCGAAGTCGACGGCCGGTACCGACATCGCGGCCAACATCAACAGCGTTACCGAAGGCGGCACCAAGTGCACGTCCTACGTCGAGTGCCTGCCGTTGGTGAAGGCGGGAACCGACATCGACTACGACGGCATCACCGGTGAGTTGGACTTCAACGATTCGGGGGAGCCGTCCATCGGTTCGTACGGAAAGCTCAAGTTCGGCCCTGAGAACACCCTGACCACAGAAGGATTCGTGGTGGTGGGCAAGTAAGTCGTGGGCAGGTAAGCAGCCAACGAGAATGGGCCAGGGTCTCGCGACCCTGGCCCATTCTCGTGTCTGTACTACTTCTCTTTGCTTCCAGCGAGCGTTCCCAAGTACAACTCGATCACCTTGGGGTCGTTCATCAGATTGGCGCCGGTGTCGGTGTACGCGTTCTTACCCTGATCGAGTACGTAACCGCGGTCGCAGATCTGAAGGCAGCGGCGCGCGTTCTGCTCGACCATGATGACCGAGACACCCGCAGCATTGATCTTCTTGCAGCGGATGAACACCTCGTCCTGGAACATGGGGGACAGGCCCGCGGACGGTTCGTCGAGCAGCAGCACCGACGGATCCATCATCAGGGCCCGGCCCATCGCGACCATCTGGCGTTCACCACCCGAGAGTGCGCCGGCCTTCACCTTTCGTCGTTCACTCAGAAGAGGGAACAGTTCACTCACGAAGGCGAATCGTTCCGCGAATGCCTTGGGACGCAGATAAATGCCCATTTCGAGGTTTTCTTCGATGGTCAGAGTCTGAAAGACGTTCTGCGTTTGAGGGACGTACCCGACTCCCTTCTGAACGAGGACGTGAGCGGGCGCAGACGTGATGTTGTCCTCGCGTAGAGTGACCGACCCTTCGCGTACCGGTATCAGTCCGAACAGTGATTTCAGGAGTGTCGATTTGCCTGCGCCGTTCGGTCCGATGATCCCGACGATTTCCCCTTCCTTCAGGAAGAAGTTGCACTCACGCAGAATGTTGACGCCGGGAATGTAGCCCGCGACGAGGCTGTCGGCGCGGAGCAGGGCACCTGCCGACAGTCGCTGATGCTCCTCGGCCGTCGCGGCGAACTCTGCAGGCGTGAGTGAACGTGCGTGGTTCTCGCTCATGGCTTCTCGTGCCTTCCGCGCGGTTCCTCGGGACTCGATTCCAGCGTCGCGGCGAGATCGGCCGGAAGGTTGTCGACGTCGGGTTCCGACAGGTCCCCGCCCGACTCGAGGGTTTCGACCTCGGCTTCAGCCAGGGCGGCGGCCAGAACGGCCGTCTCGCCCACCGGATTTCCGTTGTCGTCGAACTCGAGGGCCTGGTCATGGTGGCTGCCCAGATATGCGTCGACGACGGCTGTGTTGGACGAGAGTTCGTCCGGGGTGGATTCGGCGATGACGCTGCCCTGCGCCATGACCACCACCCAATCGCTGATGTCTCGGATCACGTCCATGTCGTGCTCGACGAACACGACGGTCATTCCGTCGTCGCGCAATGACTTGATGTGTCCGAGCAGGCTTTGCGTCAGAGCAGGATTGACCCCCGCCATCGGTTCGTCCAGCATCACCACCGAGGGCGAGGTCATGAGTGCGCGAGCCATTTCGAGCAGTTTGCGCTGCCCACCGGAGAGTGAACCGGCGAGGTCGTCGGCCTTGGTGTCGAGTTTGAATCGTGCGAGGAGTTCGTTGGCGCGTTCGGTGATCTCGCGTTCCTGGCCTTTCCAGATCCACGGGACGAGAGATGCAAAAATGCGTTCACCACGTTGGCCGGTGGCACCGAGACGTACGTTGTCCAGCACGGTGAGTTTGGAGAGCGCCTTGGTCAACTGGAACGTCCGTACCACTCCTTTCCTGGCTACCTGGTGGGGATACATGCGGCCCAGCGATTGACCGTCCATCGACCACGTACCGGTGTCCGGCCGGTCGAATCCGGTAAGGAGGTTGAAGAGCGTCGTTTTTCCGGCACCGTTTGGACCGATCAGACCCGTGATGCACCCTCGTTGAATCTCGAGGTGATCGACGTCGACGGCCTTGAGACCGCCGAACGTCCGCGAGACGTTGTCAGCGACCAACACCGGGTCGGGTTTCGCCGATCCGGGAAGGTGAGGAACGTCGGCAAAGATCTGTGCTCTGGTATCGGCGTCAAGCATTGAGTTGCACCTCCCGCTTGTTACCCAGTATTCCCTGCGGTCTGAAGACCATCAGGAGAGCAATCATCAATCCGAGCAGGACGTACCTGGTGGCCCCGACCTGTTGTTCGGTCAGCGAGAGCAGCGGATTCTCGCCGGAGATCGCCTGACGCAGCAAGGCATCAGGGATGGCGAGGAGGAACCAGAACAACATTGCGCCGACCACCGGGCCGAATACCGTTGCCGCCCCGCCCAGAATCAGTGCGCCGAACGCGAAGAACGTCTGCGCGGTCGAGTAGAAGTCCGGGTTGATGGACTTGGTCTGCAAAGCGTTGAACACCCCGGCCAGACCACCGATCACGCCGCCGAGAACCAGCGCCTGCATCTTGTACACGAACACGTTCTTGCCCAACGATCGCGCTGCGTCCTCGTCTTCGCGAACCGCCTTGAGGACGCGCCCCCACGGACTATGCGTCAACAGGTAGACGAATCCGCACAAGATCAAGACCAGCGTCCACCCCACGACCATCGACCAGAGGTCGTCTCCGTAGAACTTCACGCCGAGAAATGAGTACTGCTTGGCCGAGTCGAAGGGGCTCAGTGCGGTGAACGGGTCTGCGAAACCGAACAGGCCATTAGTGGAACCGGTCACCGAATCCGACGCGGTCGAGCGGAAGATCAGACGCAAGATCTCCGAAGCGGCGATGGTCACGATGGCGAGATAGTCGGCGCGCAGACGCAGCGTCGGGATACCGAGCACGAGCGCGAGGAGCCCGGCTGCGGTGAGTCCGACGAGGATGCCGAGCCAGAGCGGCTGGTCGTAGGTCACGGTCATGATGCCGACGCCGTAGCCGCCGAGAAGGGCAAAACCGATCTGACCGAAATTGAGCAGTCCGGCGTAGCCGAAGTGCAGGTTCAACCCGATTGCCAACAGTGCGTAGAAGATTGCCGACGGCCCGATCAGCTGGGCGAAGGAAACCTGGAAAGCTCCCATGATGTCCATGTTCGTCACCCGATCCTTTGTCTGGATCCGAGGATGCCCTGGGGGCGAACCACGAGGATCACGATCAAGACGAGAAGTCCGCCGATGTATTTGAGGTCTGGGTTGATGATGAGCGTCGAGAGTTGGACCAGAAGTCCGACGATGACGCAGCCGAGTAGCGCCCCGTACGCGGTTCCCAGACCACCGAGGGTGATTCCGGCGAACATGAGCAGCAACAGTTTGAAGCCCATTTCCCACTGGACGCGTCCGCCGAGCTCGGAGATACCGAACAGCACACCGCCGAGGGCGGCCAATCCGCCGCCGAGACCCCAGACGAACATGATCACGCGCTCGACGTTGATACCGGACGAAGCGGCGAGGTCACGATTGTCGGAGACGGCACGCATGGCCTTTCCGATGCGAGTCTTCTGCAGAAGCAGTGCGACGCCGACCAGGACGACCAGACTGACGATCATGACTATCGCGTTGGCGTCGGTCAGTGCGATCGGGCCCCAGTTCTTCTCGACCTGGCCCTGGTAGTCGTCGAACGGTTCGGCGCGGTCGGAGAAGAAGATCAGGATCAAGTAGCGCAATGAAATCGCGAGACCGATCGAGACCACCAATTGCGCGATCAACCCGGTCTTGCGCTTACGCAGTGGTTTCCAGACGATTCCGTTGGTCAGCAGGCCGATGCCGATGCCGACGAAGATCGCGAGGATCGTGGCGGGAATCAGCGGAACGCCGAAGGACGTGTTGATCACCCAGGCAGCAACGGCTCCCAACGTCACCATCTCGCCGTGAGCGAAGTTGGTCAGGCCAGTGGTGCCGTAGATCAGGCTCAAACCCACACCGGCGATCGCGATCACGAGGCCGAACCGCAGACCGTCGACCGTCGTGCGGATCAGCTTCTCGCCGAAGCTGACATTCGAGGCGGTACGTACCTCGCCGAACGAGAAGATCACGGTGTTCGCGCGGCCGGCCACCACCTCGCGTTCGACAGCGGCTTGCACACTGACCCCGTCGGGAAGTGTGTCGGCAACGATCTCGAAGGTGTAGGTGCCCGGTGCCACGGCCAGTTCCCAACGGCCGTTCGATGCCGATTCTCCGGTGGCGACTTCCGTGCCGGAAGAATCGAGTGCACGGACGGTGACGCCCTCGAGGCGTGTGCCGCCGTTGTTGAGATTGCCGCTGACGGGGACAGCGTTGTCGGGAACCGGTGCTGTCGGTGTTGCGGATGCTGTCGGGGTCGGCGGTGTAGGGGAAGTGGTCGGTTCCTGAGCCGAAGCAATTCCGGCCAGGCTGAGTAATGCGAAGAACGTCAGTAATGCAAAGGCCAGTAGTCGGCTGAGTGTCGCGAGGGTCTGCCGTTTCACTACGGGTGGGGCCACGTACGTCCTCCGAGCGGGTCGGGAATAGCGCGTCTGGACAAAGGTGCCGCGCAGCACAGGGATTGTTTCGTTGCTGCGATTTCCGGACTCTAACGGCTCCGTTCGCTTCAGATGGGGTTCTGAGATTTCCGGGATGTTTCGGTTCCGTATCGAAGGCCGAAGGCTGCATCAATTGTCCGATTCTTGTGTCTGTTCCTGCGTAAACAACGGCGAAGGCGTCGATGTCGGTCGCGATCCCTAGACTGATGAACCGTGAGCCCCGCAACCACAACTCGGTCCAGCACGTCCACCGCTTCAGCCGGCACCACCGGCAAGGCGGACGATCGCCCTCTTCTGATGCTTCTCGACGGGCATTCGTTGGCGTTTCGCGCCTTCTACGCGCTGCCCGCAGAGAACTTCAAGACACACAGTGGGCAGGCCACCAACGCGGTGTACGGCTTCACGTCGATGTTGATCAACCTTCTTCGTGACGAGCAGCCCACCCACCTGGCCGCGGCCTTCGACGTGTCGCGTCAGACGTTTCGCGCCGACCTGTTCCCCGAATACAAGGCGCAGCGCGCGAAGGCTCCGGACGAATTCAAGGGCCAGATCGACATCACCAAGGACGTTCTCGGCGCGCTGGGCATCCCGGTCATGGCCGAGGAAGGTTTCGAAGCCGACGACGTGATCGCCACCTTGACCACGCAGGCGGAGGCACTCGGATACCGGGTTCTCGTCGTGACCGGTGACCGTGACTCGCTGCAACTGGTGACCGACAACGTCACTGTGCTCTACCCGAAGAAGGGTGTCTCGGAGCTCACCCGATTCACGCCGACGGCCGTCGAGGAGAAGTACAGCCTCACTCCGTCGCAGTATCCGGATTTTGCTGCCCTGCGCGGCGACCCGAGTGACAACCTCCCCGGGATCCCCGGCGTCGGCGAGAAGACCGCTACCAAGTGGATCCGTGAGTACGGCGACCTGCAGGGACTGGTCGACAACGTGGACAAGGTCCGCGGCAAGGTGGGCGACTCACTGCGGGAGAACCTCGCGAACGTCTTGCTCAATCGTCAGCTCACCGAAATGGTTCGCGACGTTCCCTTGCCGTACACGCCCGAGCAGTTGGTGTTGGCCCCGTGGGACCGCGAGAAGATTCATGCGTTGTTCGACGATCTCGAGTTCAAGGTTCTCCGCGATCGACTGTTCGCGACCCTGTCGTCGTCCGAGCCCGAAGCAGAGGAAGGGTTCGAGGTCAGCGGCGACGCACTCGCCCCGGGTGCGGTTGCCGCGTGGCTCGACGCCCACGCACGAACCGGTGAGCGTCACGGCGTGACGGTGCTCGGAACCAGAACTCCGTTCGCCGGCGACGTCACTGCACTCGCGATCGCGGCCTCCGACGGTGAATGTGCATACATCGCGGCGTCGACGGCAACACCGGAAGACGAAGCAGCTCTCGGTGATTGGCTCGCCGACGCATCGCAGCCGAAGGCGCTGCACGAAGCCAAGTGGGCGATCCATGCTCTGCGTGGGCGTGGTTGGACGCTCGGTGGACTGACCAGCGACACTGCTCTGGCCGCGTACCTCGTCCGGCCGGGCCAGCGCAGCTTCAATCTCGACGACCTCTCGCTCCGCTACCTCAAGCGTGAACTGCGCGCCGAAACATCCGGCCAGGAACAGCTTTCACTGCTCGACGACACCGAGCAGCTCGATGCCGAAGCGGCCGAGACCGCGATGCTCAGCGCTCAGGCCGTTCTCGACTTGGCAGCTGCACTGGACACCGAGTTGGAGTCGATCGAGTCCAAGTCGCTCCTCTCCGACATGGAACTGCCGTTGACGATCGAGCTCGCTCAGATCGAGGCCACCGGCATCGCCGTCGACAGCGCGCATCTGCACGATCTTCAGAGCCGTTTCGCCTCCCAGGTCGCCGACGCCGCGAACTCCGCCTACGAGGTGATCGACAAGCAGATCAACCTGGGTTCGCCGAAGCAGCTGCAGGTGGTCTTGTTCGAAGAACTCGACATGCCCAAGACGAAGAAGACGAAGACGGGCTACACCACCGACGCCGAGGCGTTGCAGGGTCTGTTCGACAAGACAGGACACCCGTTCCTCGAACACCTTCTCGCGCACCGTGATGCGACGCGTATGAAGGTGACCGTCGACGGTCTTCTCAAGGCCGTAGCCGAAGACGGACGCATTCACACGACGTTCAATCAGACGGTTGCCGCGACCGGACGCCTGTCGTCGACCGATCCGAACTTGCAGAACATCCCGGTGCGAAACGACGCGGGGCGCGAGATTCGCGACGGATTCGTAGTCGGGCAGGGGTTCGACGTTCTGCTCACTGCCGACTACAGCCAGATCGAAATGCGCATCATGGCGCACGTGTCAGGCGACGAGGGGCTGATCGAGGCATTCAACACCGGTGAGGACCTGCACAGCTTTGTCGGCTCGCGCGCATTCGGTGTACCGATCGAAGAGGTGACTCCTGAACTGCGTCGCCGGGTCAAGGCGATGTCGTACGGTCTGGCCTACGGGCTCAGTGCCTACGGATTGGCGTCGCAGCTGAAGATTTCGACCGAAGAAGCGAAGCAGCAGATGGATGCGTACTTCGCTCGTTTCGGCGGCGTGCGGGATTACCTCCACGCGGTGGTCGAGCAGGCACGTAAGGACGGCTACACCTCGACGCTCTACGGTCGTCGTCGCTACCTGCCGGACCTCAACAGCGACAACCGTCAGCGTCGTGAGGTTGCCGAACGTGCTGCCCTCAATGCGCCGATCCAGGGCACTGCGGCCGACATCATCAAGGTGGCGATGATCAACGTGCAGAAGGCTCTCGCTGACGCCGGATTGACGTCGCGCATGCTGTTGCAGGTGCACGACGAATTGGTGCTCGAAGTGGTTGCCTCCGAGTTGGAGGAGGTCACCGCGCTGGTCAAGGACAAGATGGCCACAGCCATCGAGCTGTCGGTACCCCTGGATGTTTCGGTGGGAACCGGTCGAAGCTGGGACAGCGCGGCTCACTAGGCAGCAACGAAAAAGGCTGGGCCGGAATCGACTTCGATTCCGGCCCAGCCATTTCACGCTATTCAGCAGATGCGGTCTGCTCTGCGATCTGCTTGCGGACCTCGTCCATGTCGAGTGCCTTGACCTGAGTGACGAGCTCTTCGAGCTGAGCGGCGGGAAGCGCGCCGGCCTGGTTGAACACGAGTACGCCTTCGCGGAAGGCCATGATCGTGGGGATGGAGCGGATGTTGGCGGCCGCTGCGATTCCCTGCTCGGCCTCGGTGTCGACCTTGGCGTGAACGACGTCGGCATGCTTCTCCGAAGAGGCTTCGAACGTCGGTGCGAACTGGCGGCACGGGCCGCACCAGGAGGCCCAGAAGTCCACGAGGACGACGTCGCTGCCGTTGATCGTTTCGTCGAAGTTCTGCTGGGTGAGTGTCTGGGTGGCCACAGGGGTCCTTTCCATTGTGCGGGCTGTTGGTGTGTGCAACGCCCCGGAACCGCTGATTCTTCCCTGAGCCGATTTCAGCTTGCGTTCTCGGTCGCCCGAAACGTCCGGCGGTAGGCCTGCGGCGTGGTGCAACGCAGACGAATGAAGTGCTGGCGAAGCACGGCACCGCCGCCGAATCCGACGCGTTCTGCGATGACGTCGACGGAGAGGTCGGAATTCTCGAGGAGATGTTGGGCGGCCAGTACTCGCTGATCGCTGAGCCAGCGGGCGGGGGTTGTTCCCGTTTCCGCTTGGAAACGGCGCGCGAACGTGCGCGCGGACATGTTCGCGCGGGCTGCGACCATGCCCACAGTGAGGTCGAGGGCGAGGTTCTCCGTCATCCAGTCGAGGAGCGGGGCAAGGGTTGCACTCGGCGTCGAGGCGAGGGGAGTGGCAACGTACTGGGCTTGCCCACCGTCACGATGGGGCGGCACCACCATCCTTCTCGCGATGCCATTGGCAACGCGAGAACCCTGTTCTTTTCGGACGATGTGCAGGCACAGGTCAATTCCTGCCGCGGTGCCTGCGCTGGTGAACACCGGATCTTCGTCCACGTACAACACGTCCGGATCGACCTTGGCTTCCGGATACGTCTGGGCAAGCCTCTCTGCATGCCGCCAATGCGTCGTGCATCGCCTTCCGTCCAGTAGTCCAGCCGCCCCGAGGACAAACGCTCCGGTGCACAGACTCGCCACCTTGGCGCCCCGGGCTACGGCCTCGTTGAGTTTGACCAACAGGGGATCGACACTCGAGTCGGGACTCGGTGAGCACATGTACGCGTCGCCGGCGTCGTAGGTTCCGCCGGCGGACACGACGATGAGATCGGCGTCGTCGAGAGAATCGAGGTTGTACGGAACATCGATGTTGTACCCGAACCGCGTTCGGATCGGACCCGGAACTGCGGCGATCAGAGAGAAGTCGTACGTGGGGAGGCCGTCGTCGGATCGGTCGAAGCCGAAGACTTCACATGCGACGCCGAGTTCGAACGCTTCGGTCATCGGCATCAGTGGGACCACCACTTTCGCGAGCATCTTTCGAGTGTGACAGAAAAACAGGAAAGTGGCAGAAAATCGTCCAAGTCTGGCTTTTCTGCCACTACTGCCACGTGGGACATTCCGTCAGGCTGGACACATGGCAATCATCGTCGTCAGCGTCTTGGTCCTACTGGTCCTGAACGTACTAGCTCTTGCCGGCCGAACGCCCGACACTCGTCACGACGTCAGTCCGCACGGAGACTTCACCCTTTGAGGGCAAGTCTGGCCTTTCAATACACCGCAGCTGCGGTGGTGTGGGGAGCCAGTTTCCTCTTCATGAAGATCGGGCTCGAAGGTCTGTCCTTCACGCAGGTAGTTCTGTGGCGCTTGGTCTTCGGTGCGCTCGCGCTGGTTCTCGTGTCAGCGGTCAGCCGGATCGGCCTACCGAGGGACTTTCGCGTCTGGAAACACATGGCTTTTCTCGCAGCGACACAATGCATCGTGCCGTGGCTGCTGTTCAGTTGGGCGGAGCAAAACATGTCTTCGGGACTCGCGAGCATCTACAACGCCACCACGCCACTGATGACTATGGCTGTCTCCCTTGCCTTTCTGCCGGGGGAGACGCTGACGCGATACAAATCGCTGGGGTTGCTTCTCGGATTCGGTGGGGTGCTGATCGTATTGGCGCCGTGGAATCTCGGCGTCGGCGGAAGTGTCAGTTCTCAGGTCGCTTGCCTGGGAGCGACTGCCTCGTACGGGATTTCGTTTGTCTACCTCAGACGTTTCGTGCTTCCTCTCGGCGTCGACACCCGCACGGTCGCGCTATTACAGATCAGTATCGGTGCATTCGTGATGGTTTTGGCCTCACCGGTCATCGCGAATACACCGATGCACCTGACGCCGGCAGTTGTCCTGTCGATGATCGCTCTGGGCGCACTGGGGACCGGGCTCGCATTCATCTGGAACACCAATGTCGTTCAGGGGTGGGGGCCGACTGCGGCGTCCACCGTCACTTATCTCAGTCCAGTGGTGGGCGTCGCTCTCGGCGCAATAGTCTTGAACGAAAGCGTTGGCTGGAATCAGCCGGTTGGTGCACTCGCGGTGATCGCGGGAATCCTGGTGACCCGACGTGCAACCCGATCTGTCACAGCGGCGGCGTCAGTAACCATTCCGTCTTCTGTTCGCCGTCCCAGCGCCTGATCGCGCCGCAGCGCCCTTGAATCACGTCGGTTCCCAGCAGGGCGATGGCTTCACCCAGACGTGCAGGTTCGACGCGTCGGGCGAGCGTCACATGAGGCGTCCACGCGCCGGGCTCGACGTGGGCGGGAAGCGCCGTCGAACCAACGGTTGCCTCGGCTATTTCTCGGTGCAGGTGAAGGAGTGCGCGCGAAGGAATGACCGAGCGCGCCAAGACCATCTGCTTGCCGCCGAACACGATGTAGCCACCGAGTCGGACCTCGAAGTCAGGGGCCGAGAAGCGCCGCTTCAACAGTTTGTCGATCTCCGCGGGGATCTCACGGGCGACGAACAGTGTGATGTGCGGACGGTTGGACGGGCTGTGATGAGAGGCCTGACTTGGTAAACCGGCGTCGGCGAGAAGCTGCCACTGTGCTCGGACTTCCGACTCACTCACTGGATCGAGGAGCAATTCCACCGACTGGACCATGGTGAGCAATGATTGCCTGATGACAGGTGCGAGCGCAATCGGTACTTCGGCCATGCGGCTGGGACTCATGCACGGCGACGGAATCGGCCACGAAATCGTCCCGGCGACACGGCAGATCGTGGATGCGGCGTTGTCAGCGGTTCATGCTCCGCCCGTCGAGTGGGTCGAGCTTCCGCTCGGGAACACGGCCATCGACAGCCACGGCACACCGATTCCCGACGAGACCATCGATTCGTTGGGGCAGCTGCAGGGTTGGATTCTCGGACCCCACGACAGTGCGTCCTATCCGGAGAGGTTTCGCGGACAACTCACACCCGGCGGCGTCATCCGGAAGAAGTTCGAGCTGTTCGCGAACATTCGGCCGGCAGCGGCGTTCCCCGGTGTCAAGGCAATGGTCCCCGACATGGATCTGGTGATCGTCCGCGAGAACACCGAGGGGTTGTACGCGGATCGGAACATGGCAGTCGGCAGCGGCGAGTTCATGCCGACGCCCGACATCGCGCTGGCCGTCGGTGTGTTCACCCGCGCTGCGTGTGAACGGATCGCACGCACTGCCTTCGCGTTGGCGTCGCGACGGCGCAATCACGTCACGATCGTCCACAAAGCCAACGTCCTCACACTGACCACCGGCCTGTTCCGTGACGCCTGCCGAACAGTCGCTGCGGAGTACCCACACGTAGTCGTCGACGACGAGCACGTCGACGCGATGGCGGCGCACCTGGTTCGGCGCGGCGGCGACTTCGATGTCGTGGTGACCGAAAACATGTTCGGCGACATCTTGTCGGATCTGGCGGGCGAGCTGTCCGGTTCACTCGGAACCGCGCCGTCGATCAACGCTTCCGAGACGCAGGTCATGGCTCAGGCTGCGCACGGTGCCGCACCCGACATCGCCGGGAAGAATCGGGCGAACCCGACGGCACTGTTCCTCTCGAGTGCAATGATGCTCGACTGGCTCGGTGATGCGCGTGGCGATCGGTTGTTGTCTGCGGCAGCACGCCGGATTTCAGAGGCCGTTCGCACGACCATCGCGTCGGGCATCGCGACCGCCGACCTCGGCGGTTTGGCATCGACCAGCGAATTTTCCGAAGTCGTGTACGCACACACTCTGCGTCGCTGATTCTTGTACGACAGGCCGGAATCTTGCGAAGTCGGCGACGGTGGAACTCCTGCCGTAACCTACCGTTCGACTGAATTTCGGATGGACGTTGCAAGTGCGGCGATCGACGAGTGGAGAGCAGAGTCGTGGTCGATGAAAACGCACGGGCACCAAGGCCACGTGGCGTGAGTTATGGCTCGAGCAGTGGTGGGCGTATCCGTGCCAACGTGGTGCGAGTCTTGTTGGTGGGCTTGATCGTCGCACTGTGCGGCGGGTGTGTGACCAACAACGAGGGTCTCGTTCCGGAAGGGCCGCCACTTGATGTCCAGAAGGTGCCCGAGATCGCCGCACTTCTGCCGTCCAAGGTCACGGATTCGGGCAAACTGCAGGTCGGGGTCAACATTCCTTACGCGCCAAACGAATTCAAGGACGCGGACGGCAACATCGTCGGTTTCGACGTCGACCTGATGAATGCCGTTGCCGCCGTGCTCGGGGTCGAAGCTGTCTTCAACCAAGCCGACTTCGACAAGATCATCCCCGCTATTCAGTCGGGAAGCTACGACCTCGGCATGTCTTCGTTCACCGACTCCAAGGAGCGCGAGAAGACGGTCGACTTTGTCACGTACTACAGCGCGGGTATCCAGTGGGCCCAGCGGCCGGACAAGCCAGTCGATCCGAACAATGCGTGCGGGCTTCGGGTGGCGGTGCAGACCACGACCACCGAGGACATCGACGAGGTGCCCGCCAAGAGCGAGGCCTGCGTGGCCGAGGGCAAACCCCCGATCGACAAGATCAAGTACGACAGCCAGGACGACGCGGCCAACGCGCTCATTCTCGGTCGAGTCGACGCGCTGTCCGCTGATTCACCAGTGACCGGCTATGCGATCAAACGGAGCAAGGGCCGGATGGAAGCTGCGGGAGAACCCTTCGATTCGGCGCCTTACGGCTGGCCGATCGTGAAGGGCTCCGCCCTCGGTCCCGCCCTGCAGCAGGCAATGCAGTACCTGATCGACAACGGTGTCTATCAACAGATCGCGCAGACCTGGAGTGTCGAGGCCGGCGTCATCGAAGTATCCAAGATCAACGGCGCGGAAAGCTGATGAACATGACAACAACTGAGACCGGCGATCCGGTGCCGATCAAGGCGATTCCACTACGCAGACCTGGTCGTTGGATTGCCGCGGTCGTCGTCGTGGTCCTCTTCGGACTGTTCGTTTACGGCGCGGCGACCAACGAAGCCTTTGCATGGGGGACTTACGGTCAGTATCTGTTCGACAAACGCATCTCCGCTGGTGCGTGGACAACGATCCAGCTGACGGTGCTGGCAATGGTGATCGCGATCGTCCTCGGTGTGATTCTGGCAGTCATGCGACTCTCTCCCAACCCGGTGCTTCGCGCCGCGGCTTGGGGCTATCTGTGGATCTTTCGAGGAACACCTGTCTACGTGCAGTTGGTCTTCTGGGGCCTGTTCCCGTCGATTTACAAGAGCATCGATCTCGGTATTCCCTTCGTACATCAGTTTGCGCACATCAATCTCCAGGACTTGCAGGCAGCGTTTCTGTTTGCCGTGATCGGTTTGGCATTGAACGAGGCCGCCTACATGGCCGAGATCGTCCGCGCCGGCGTGAGTTCGGTCAACGAGGGCCAGACCGAAGCATCTGTTGCATTGGGTATGACGTGGAGTCAGACGATGCGACGAACCGTTCTACCGCAGGCGATGCGCGTCATCATTCCGCCGACCGGTAACGAGGTCATCAGCATGCTCAAGACCACCTCGCTCGTGACGGCGGTCCCTTACAGCTTCGAGTTGTACGGTCGAGCGCGCGATATCTCGGGCGCCAACTTCGAGCCGATTCCCCTGTTGATGGTGGCGGCGACGTGGTACCTCGCAATCACGAGTCTGCTCATGATCGGGCAGTACTACGTCGAGCGTCACTATTCGAAGGGCGCAACCCGAGCACTGACCACACGCCAACTTCAGGCACTGGCCGACGCGCAAGGAAAAGCTACGGTAGTGGAAACGCTTCCGGATACCCCCGGAGGAGAACGCAAATGACCCCCATGGTGAAAGCAGACCGAGTTTGTAAGAACTTCGGCGCATTGGAGGTCCTGAAAGGGATTTCGCTCGAAATCGACCCCGGTCAGGTCCTGTGTCTCGTCGGGCCGTCCGGGTCGGGCAAGTCGACGTTCTTGCGCTGCATCAATCACCTCGAGCAGGTCAACGCCGGCCGACTGTACGTCGACGGCGACCTGGTGGGCTACTCGGAGAAGAACGGAAAACTGTACGAACTTCACCCGCGAGCAGCGGCCAAACAACGCCGCGACATCGGGATGGTGTTTCAGCACTTCAATCTGTTCCCGCACCGCACCGCTCTCGAGAACATCATCGAAGCGCCGACGCAGGTGAAGCGCGTCAGTAAGAAGAAGGCTGTCGAACGAGCGAAGGACCTCCTCGATCAGGTCGGGTTGAGCGCCAAAGCCAACGCCTACCCGGCCCAGTTGTCGGGTGGTCAGCAGCAAAGAGTTGCCATCGCCCGCGCCCTCGCGATGGACCCGAAGCTCATGCTGTTCGACGAGCCGACGTCCGCGCTCGACCCCGAACTGGTCGGTGAAGTTCTCACCGTGATGAAGCAGTTGGCCAAAGAAGGTATGACGATGGTGGTCGTCACCCACGAGATGGGATTCGCCCGCGAGGTCGCCGACCAGTTGGTGTTCATGGACGGGGGAGTTGTGGTCGAGGCAGGCGAGCCGCGGGAACTCCTGGCCAATCCTCAGCACGACCGGACCAAGGCTTTCCTGTCGAAGCTGCTGTAGCCGTCAGGGTTTGACGGCGCTAAAAATTGCAGTGCCCGGAAAGAGTTGGCCGCGCAGGGGACTCCACTGTCCCCATTCGCGGTCCAACCACTCCGGCCATTCGGGCTCGATGATGTCGCGCACCTGAAGTCCGGCGGCGACGATCTCACGAACCCGGTCGCCGATGGTGCGGTGATGCTCGACGTAGGTGGGGACTCCGTTGTCATCGACCTCGACATACGGGGTGCGGTCGAAGTAGGGGAGGGTCGCGGTCAAGCCCTTCGGCCCGGGATCGTCGGGGAAGATCCATCGAATCGGATGGTTGACGGCAAAGACCCACGATCCGCCGGGACGCAGAACCCGGGCGACTTCGTTCATCACTCGCTGCGAATCGGCAACGAACGGGACGGCGCCGAACGCGGAACAGACGATGTCGAAACTCTCGTCGGCAAACGGCAGGAGTTCCGCACTTGCCTGAATCAACGGGACTGCCGGTCCGCCGGCATTCATCGCGTCCTGCCCGCGGGCGAGCATCCCCATCGAGATGTCGAGACCGACGGCCCGAGCACCATGTCCGGCGAGCCATCGGGCACACGGCGCCGAGCCGCAACCCACTTCCAATATGTCCTTGTCGACTATGTCGCCGAGCAAGTGGTGATCGCCCTCGTGCAGCCCTTCGGGGCACCAGACGAATTCACCTTCCGCGCTGTTCACGCCCAGAAACTCGCCGTGGGTTCGGTGGTAATCGTCGGCGTCGGCGTCCCACCACGCACGGCTGGCGCGGTCGCTGGCACTCGAATCGACACGGACTCGGCCGACGCCGCTGGTACCGAGAATGGAATTGGCAGCGGCATGGCGCTCGTCAGACATGAACAACACAGTAGAACGGGTGATGCGGGCGCAGGGTACCCGGGTTTGCCCGGCAAGATAGCCGACGCGTAGTCTTACTCACGCGAGTGTCTGTCATCCGACCGATTGTCTATACGAGATCTTTACCAAGGTCTCGGAATCAGTCGGACCGAGGGAGCTCGCGGTGCGCTTCCGCGGTGTGGAATGTGATCCGGTATTCGGTTGTTCGTTATTGATGCAGCTGGGTACTTCGATCTAGTACTTCACAAAGTACTTCCAACATTTGTACGCCACAGTTGCGCATCTCGTCCGACAAAATCCATCAACCGACCACAACTCGTCCGGAGCAATTCAACATATGCCCTCCACAACCGTCACCTCGCCGCAGGTTGCCATTAACGACATTGGCTCCGCCGAGGACTTCCTCGCCGCCATCGATGCCACGATCAAGTACTTCAACGATGGCGACATCGTCGAAGGAACCATCGTCAAGGTCGACCGCGACGAGGTTCTGCTCGACATCGGTTACAAGACCGAAGGCGTCATCCCTTCTCGTGAGCTCTCCATCAAGCACGACGTCGACCCCAATGAGGTCGTCTCCGTGGGAGATGCGGTCGAGGCTCTCGTCCTCACCAAGGAGGACAAAGAAGGTCGACTGATCCTGTCGAAGAAGCGCGCTCAGTACGAGCGTGCCTGGGGCACCATCGAGGAGCTCAAGGAGAAGGACGAGGCCGTCAAGGGCACCGTCATCGAGGTCGTCAAGGGCGGCCTCATCCTTGACATCGGTCTTCGTGGCTTCCTCCCCGCTTCGCTCGTCGAAATGCGTCGCGTCCGCGACCTCCAGCCGTACGTCGGCAAGGAGATCGAGGCCAAGATCATCGAGCTCGACAAGAACCGCAACAACGTGGTCCTGTCGCGCCGCGCATGGCTCGAGCAGACTCAGTCCGAGGTTCGCAGCGAATTCCTGCACCAGCTCCAGAAGGGCCAGGTCCGCAAGGGCGTCGTGTCCTCCATCGTCAACTTCGGTGCATTCGTGGACCTGGGCGGCGTAGACGGTCTGGTTCACGTTTCCGAGCTGTCTTGGAAGCACATCGATCACCCGTCCGAGGTTGTCGAGGTCGGCACCGAGGTCACCGTCGAGGTTCTCGACGTCGACCTGGACCGCGAGCGCGTCTCCCTGTCGCTCAAGGCAACGCAGGAAGATCCGTGGCGTCAGTTCGCCCGCACGCACGCCATCGGCCAGATCGTGCCCGGCAAGGTCACGAAGCTGGTTCCGTTCGGTGCATTCGTGCGCGTCGAAGAGGGAATCGAAGGCCTCGTTCACATCTCGGAGCTCGCTGAGCGCCACGTCGAGGTTCCGGACCAGGTTGTCGGCGTCGGCGACGATGCACTCGTCAAGGTCATCGACATCGACCTCGAGCGTCGTCGTATCTCGCTGTCGCTGAAGCAGGCCAACGAGGATTACAACGCCGAGTTCGATCCGTCCAAGTACGGCATGGCCGACTCGTACGACGAGCAGGGCAACTACATCTTCCCCGAGGGCTTCGATCCCGAGACCAACGAATGGCTCGAGGGCTTCGACAAGCAGCGTGAAGAGTGGGAGAACCGCTACGCCGAGGCTGAGCGTCGCCACAAGATGCACACCGCTCAGATGGAGAAGACCGCTGCAGACGAGGCCGCTGAGGCTGCCACCGCTGCTGCCGGCTACTCCTCGGAGACGGCTGCTGCAGACGACGCCGAGGTTCCGGCTGCTGCCGGCTCCGCTCCGGCCGAGTCCGCTGGCGGATCGCTTGCCAGCGATGCACAGCTCGCCGCACTTCGCGAGAAGCTGTCGGGCAACGCATAAGGATTACCGCTTGATCTGATCAGGCGAGATCTGTGAAGAACCCCGCCCCTGCACGTGCAGGGGCGGGGTTCTTTTCTCTGCCAGGTGTCACTTGCGAGCGAAGAATCAATTCAGTGAGTGAACACAAAAATGACCGGCACCGAGGGGTTGCCGGTCATTTTGTACTTCGTGAAGAGAACTCAGTTTGCGGGAGCAGGCACCCAGTAGGTGGCGGTCGCTTCGGCTGTGCGCTTACGCATCGACGCGAAGCTGTGTCGGCCTTGGCTCACGAGCATCGTGAACCACGTACGACGGTGCTCTGCCAGGGCAAAAGCAACTTCGGGAAACTCTATGCAGTGCACGCCGTTCGGCATTCCGAGGCGGTGCTGACCGTGATGGTCGCGATCTGCTCGCATGGCGTCCACTTTCTCGAGAAGGTGCAGGTACAGGTGCGTTCGCTAGAACATAACCGCACGGTCACCGAAATTGTGGTATTTGAGCCTCGAACGCGCCGGCGTGTTCGATCAGTAGGCGTGTCTGAATCTCTCGGGCGCGGAGATGAGAGACTGTCGAGTGTGTTGAGAGTTGGCCTCACTGGAGGCATCGGAGCCGGTAAGTCGACAGTGTCGAAAATCCTCAGCGAACTGGGAGCCGTCATCGTCGACGCCGACCTGATCGCCCGAGAAGTGGTCGAGCCCGGTACTCCGGGACTTGCCGCTCTGGTCGATGCATTCGGCGACGGGATTCTGTCCGAGGACGGCAGCCTCAACCGACCCGCGCTGGCGTCGTTGGCGTTTGCCGACGACACGTCACGCGGAACTCTCAACGGCATCCTCCACCCACTGATCGGTGCGCGGACGATGGAGCAGATTTCGTCTGCGCCGTCGGATGCAGTGCTCGTTCAAGATATTCCGCTGTTGGTCGAGGGTTCGATGGCGCCGGCATTCAATCTGGTCGTCATCGTCTACGTCGACGAGGAGGAACGAGTTCGACGCTTGGTGGGCTCGCGCGGCATGCCTGAATCCGACGCTCGTGCGCGCATCGCAGCGCAGGCAAATGACGATCAGCGTCGTGCTGTTGCCGACGTGTGGCTCGACAACAGCGGAGAGCCGGGTTCACTCGACGACGTGGTCCGCGACTTGTGGGCGAATCGACTTGTTCCCTTCGAGAAGAACCTCCGCGAGGGCACGGTAGTGCGCGCACTGCCCGAGCTGACTCCAGCCGACCCGTCGTGGCCGGCGCAGGCCGAACGAATCATCGGCCGGTTGTCGTTGGCGTCCGGTGACCGCGCGCGCCGTATCGATCACATCGGATCGACCGCAGTGCCTGGTCTCGATGCCAAGGACGTGATCGACATTCAGATCACTGTCGAGCACCTCGGCGTTGCCGACGACCTCGCGGAAGATCTGGCCGCTGCCGGGTTCCCCCGGATCGAGCACATCGTCGCCGACGACCCGAAACCGTCGTACCTCGGTGGCGAGACCGATCCGGCGGTGTGGGCGAAGCGAATTCACGGAAGCGCCGATCCAGGGCGCCGCGCGAACATCCACATTCGGGTGGATGGTTGGCCGGGTCAGCAGTTCGCGATCCTCTTCCGTGACTGGCTTCGCGCCGACGCAGCGGCGCGTGCCGAATATGCCGAACTCAAGGTCAAGGCAGCCGAGAGTGCCGCCGGCATCGACGACTACGCCGCTGCGATCGATGCCTACCTGGGAGTCAAGACGCCGTGGTTCGACGCCGCTTTCCACCGGGCATGGGAGTGGGCCGAGAAATCAGGCTGGTCCCTCTAACCACTCAGCGCCACGTGACCGGCATGCCCACCGAGGTGAGCCAGGCGTCGAGATCGTGACCGTGGGCGGCGATGCCCTCGATAGCGCGGGCCGCGTTCAGCATCGCACGCTCTGACGTCTTCGGGTCGAGAATCCCGGCGGTGTTCGCCTCGAGCAATTCGTCGACGTCGAGCAATTCGACGCTGCGTCCGGTCTGCACAATCAGGTCGAGGTAGTGGTCCTCGGACGTCCAGACCTGGTCGCCGCGGATGAAGTCGCCGATGTCGACATAGAAATCCCAGTCTCGGATGTGTTCCGGGGTGAAGTGCAGGATCGACGCCCGAATTCCGAGTTCGGGAATGATCCAGGACTCCAGGTAGTGAAACCGGGGATGGTCGGCGTGACGCGCCATGTACAACCCCCACGGTTCTTCGCGGTAGTGCTCGACCGGGCGAACGAAGCCCTTGGGATCGACGTTGGTGCGAGCTGCGATGTCGAAGGTTTCGACCTTCGGCCGGTGAATGTGGGGACGTTCCTCGCTCATGGTCGAAGAACCTACCGCCGAACTGCATTTTCGGCTGAACGCGGACGAGCGGGCATTGTGTCGGTAGGTGCGCTTACCCTGGTTTCATGGCGTTTGCTTCCGAACATCCCGTGGTCGCGCATTCCGAGTTTCGGCCGGTTGGTGACATCGAGCGCTCAGACGCGCGCTTCGAGGTCGTCAGCCCGTACGAACCGGCAGGCGATCAGCCGGCAGCTATCGCCGAGCTGGAGAAACGGATCAACGAGGGGGAGAAGGACGTAGTCCTCCTCGGTGCGACCGGTACCGGTAAGTCGGCCACGACTGCGTGGTTGATCGAGAAGCTGCAGCGCCCAGCTCTGGTGATGGCTCCGAACAAGACTTTGGCGGCTCAGCTCGCGAACGAGCTTCGGGAAATGCTACCCAACAACGCGGTCGAGTACTTCGTCTCGTACTACGACTACTACCAACCCGAGGCGTACATCGCCCAGACGGACACCTACATCGAGAAGGATTCGTCCGTCAACGACGATGTCGAGCGGCTGCGCCACTCGGCGACGTCCAGCCTTCTGTCACGACGGGACGTGGTCGTGGTGGCCTCGGTGTCGTGCATCTACGGCCTCGGTACACCGCAGTCGTACCTCGATCGCTCGATTCAGCTGGACGTCGGTGTGGAGGTACCGCGGGATGCGTTCCTGCGTCTGCTCGTCGACGTTCAGTACAACCGCAACGACATGGCGTTCACGCGAGGTTCGTTCCGCGTGCGCGGCGACACGGTCGAGATCATTCCGTCGTACGAAGAGCTGGCGGTCCGCATCGAATTCTTCGGTGACGAGATCGAGGCACTGTACTACCTCCATCCACTGACCGGTGACATCGTTCGCCAGGTCGACACGGTTCGTATCTTCCCGGCGACGCACTACGTCGCCGGCCCTGAACGCATGGAGCGTGCCGCCAAGGACATCGAGGCGGAACTCGAAGAGCGACTCGCCGAGCTCGAAGGCAAGGGCAAGCTCCTCGAGGCTCAGCGTCTGCGCATGCGTACGCAGTACGACCTCGAGATGATCAAACAGGTCGGATTCTGCTCCGGCATCGAGAACTACTCGCGCCACATCGACGGCCGTGGCCCTGGAACTGCCCCCGCAACCTTGATCGACTACTTCCCGGAAGATTTCCTTCTGGTCATCGACGAGTCGCACGTGACGGTTCCTCAGATCGGCGCCATGTACGAGGGCGATATGTCGCGCAAGCGAAACCTGGTCGAGTTCGGATTCCGGCTACCGTCGGCAACAGATAACCGCCCTCTGACTTGGGAAGAATTCAGTCAGCGGATCGGTCAGACCGTCTACTTGTCGGCGACACCAGGTAAGTACGAGTTGGGTCAGTCCGGCGGTGAGTTCGTCGAGCAGGTGATCCGCCCGACCGGATTGATCGATCCCGAGGTCATCGTCAAACCCACCAAGGGACAGATCGACGATCTCGTTCACGAAATCCGCGAGCGAGCGGAACGTGACGAGCGTGTGCTGGTCACGACGTTGACCAAGAAGATGTCGGAAGATCTGACCGATTACCTGCTCGAACTCGGTATTCGCGTCCGCTACCTGCACTCGGATATCGATACGCTCCGGCGAGTCGAGTTGCTCCGTCAGCTCCGCCTGGGGGAGTACGACGTGCTGGTCGGCATCAACCTCCTGCGTGAGGGACTCGACCTTCCCGAGGTGTCGCTGGTCGCGATTCTCGATGCCGACAAGGAAGGTTTCCTGCGTAGCTCCACCAGTCTCATTCAGACGATCGGCCGAGCGGCTCGAAATGTATCCGGTCAAGTGCACATGTATGCGGACAAGATCACCGCTTCCATGGCGCAGGCCATCGAGGAAACCGAGCGACGACGCGAGAAGCAGGTCGCCTACAACGAGAAGATGGGCGTCGACCCACAACCTCTACGCAAGAAGATCGCGGACATTCTCGATCAGGTGTACGAGGAGGCAGAGGACACTGCGGCGTCCGTGGACGTCGGTGGTTCGGGTCGCAATGCGACGCGTGGTCGGCGTGCGCAGGGTGAGGCCGGTCGTGCGGTCAGTGCGGGTGTGTACGAGGGGCGCGACACCAAATCGATGCCTCGGGCCGAATTGGCAGATCTGGTCAAGGAACTCACCGATCAGATGATGAACGCTGCACGTGACCTTCAGTTCGAGTTGGCTGGGCGATTGCGAGACGAAATCTCGGATTTGAAGAAGGAGCTTCGAGGAATGGACGCCGCGGGTCTCAAGTAGGTCGCCTCGCGTGCGTTCGTGCTTTCGACCGCTACGGTTTCAGGTATGGATGCACAGACTGCAGGCAAGACCGCGCGGACTCTCGAACTTCTCCATTCCTTGGCGTACTTCGTCCCGGAGACGGAGAAGGAACTTGTCGGCGTCGGGTTGGAGCCTGGCCGAATGGTGTACTTTGCCGGGCGATCAGCTCCGCTCGGCGCTCCACCCGCGACTGTCGTCACGGCCACCTTCTTCAACTTCAATCCTGAATTGATCGCCAGTGTCATCCCACGTGCCTGGGAATTGGCGAGGCCCACAGAGGTTGTCGCCGCGCGGTATCGGGCAATCGACGCGGCGTACGTCCGCCTGTTCGGTGCAGACGTGACAGGATCGGCGGACATGGCCGAGGCCGCCGAACTCGTGTCGATCGCTGCCCAGAACATTCCTGGAGTGGACGGCCGCCCTCTGTACGCGGGTTGGGCGTCGCTCGACTGGCCGGCCGAGCCGCACCTGCGTTTCTGGCACGCGCTGACACTGCTGCGTGAGTATCGCGGTGACGGCCACATTGCGGCCCTTCAGACCGCGGGATTGAACGGCCTGGACGCGTTGATCACGCACACCGCGACGGGAATCGGGTTTCAGCGCAAATTCGCGCAGACTCGTCGCGGATGGTCGCAGGAACAGTGGGACGAGGCCGTCGAGAGTTTGAAGGACCGCGAACTGCTGGATCGTTCGTCCGGTGCGCTGACCGAGGACGGGCAGGACTTGCGTGACGTCGTCGAAGACCTGACGGACGACCTCGCTTTGGCTCCGTGGGATGCGCTGGGTGAGGAGGGTGCCAAGCGGTTGCTGGAATTGGCGACGCCGTGGCGTACCGCCCTGGTCGAGCAGGAAGTATTTCCGGCGGCGCTGTTCGGGCCCCGCTTTGGCAAACTTCGCTGAGTGGTCACCACCGAACAAATGTGTCTGTGACGAAGAATCACATTCACTGTGGGCTTGTGGCGTGTACTGCAAATAACACTATCCGCGGCACAATCCCGCTAATGTCAGCGCAGCGGTTGTCGAGCGGGCGCAACAGCGTTGCGCCCGGTGCCGGCCGTACCGTCCGTCCCGTAACCATGGAGGAATGAATGAGTGCCTACCGGACCGTTGTCGTAGGAACCGATGGCTCCGAGTCGTCACTGAAGGCAGTCGACAGAGCTGCCGCCATTGCCAGTGGCTCGGACGCTCAGCTCGTCATCGCGTGTGCGTACTACCCGGCTGATCCCAAGGACGTGAGCGCTGCCGCTGATGCGTTGGGTAACGAGGCCTACCAGGTCACCGGTTCCGCTCCGACCTACGAGATCCTTCGCACCGCTCGTGAGCGCGCACATGCCCAGGGGGCAAAGGATGTTGTCGAGCGCGCCGTCGTCGGCGCTCCCGTCGAATCGCTTCTCGCTTTGCTCGACGAGGTGAAGGGCGACTTGCTGGTCGTCGGAAATCGCGGATTGAACACGTTGACCGGGCGTCTACTCGGATCGGTGCCTTCCGATGCCGCTCGCAAGGCGACGTCCGATGTCCTGATCGTGCACACCGTTCGCTGAACTACCGGCAGTAGTCGGCCTCGGCCGCATCGACGAACACTTCAGCCAGTTGATCGGCGCTGGGGGGTGTTGTCGATGCGGCCGAGCCGTTTCCGGAGGTGACCATTGGTTCGCTTGCTCCGTTCAGCGATACCGCCCGCAGATTCGCGATGATCATCGCTCGATCCGTTCCGGCTGCGAGCTGCTGGCAGACGCCGTCACCGAGCGCCTGCAACATGTCGTCGGAAAAGGCGGGCGTGACCCCGGTAGACGCAAGCGCCGCCCGCAGCCTTTCTGCCTCGTCTACCGGTTTTTCGGTCGGTGCGGCAGCAACAGCAGCGATGTCGTCGCTGCCTGCAGCAGCCGTCGAACTCGAATCATCCTCTGAGCAACCGGCTGTCACCGCCGCAAGCATCCCGACGCCGATCACCACGCGAGCGATCTTGCGGATGGGTGCGGCGGAACTTGCGGGCAGGCCAAGCACGAGGGGTCATTCCTTCAGTCGTCGACACAAATTGGAGTGACACCACCATTCGTGGTGTCACGCACGAACCTACTCCGTGATGCTCACGAATCGAAGGCCAACTCTGCTGCTTCGACGCCGTCGAGAACCGAGGGGAGCGACTCGACGTGAATGATGCCGAGCCTCTGGGTAGCGCGGGTCAATGCGACGTAGAGGTCGTTCATTCCGCGTGGTGACTCGTCGAGAATGTCGGCAGGTTCGACGATCAACACTGTGTCGAACTCGAGTCCCTTGACGTCCTTGACGGACAGGACGCTTACGGTGTCACTCGCAATGCCCGCCAGATCGGCAACGACCTCGGAACCGGCGATCACTGCGGTGATACCGGGATGCGACTCGGACTCGATGCAACGGCGCACGGTCGATTCCAATTCTTCGGCCGTGGTCTTGAGCGCCCACGGCGCGAATCCGCTGTCGCGTACCGACCGGGGCACGGATTGCTCCGGGTCGATCTCTTCGAGCACACGGTGCGCGACATCCATGATCTCCGAGGGAGTTCGGTAGTTGACGGTCAGTTCGGTGAGCTTCCAGCGCTTGGCGACGTAAGGCTCGAGAATCTTCTGCCAGGACGAAGTTCCCGCGGGATCACCGGTCTGAGCTGTATCGCCGACCAACGTCATCCAGCGATTCGGTATGCGTCGCATCAGCATTCGCCACGCCATTTCGGAGAGCTCTTGGGCTTCGTCGACGATCACGTGACCGTAGGTCCAGGTTCGGTCGCCGGCAGCGCGTTCTGCCGTGGTCTGGCGCTGGCCCTGATCGTGGCGTTGGGCGAGTTGGCTGGCGTCGATCAAGTCGTACGCCATCAAGATCTCGGGATCCATCTCGTCTTCGAGATCCTGTGGTGCAGACCCGGTGAGGATGTCGAGGGCGCCCTGGGCGTCGGCGATCTGCGCGCGCCATTCACGTTGTGCGCGTTCGCGTTCGGCGGCGTCGTCGACGCCGAGAATCTCGGCCAGTTCGTCGAGCAGGGGAGCATCGGCCGCACTGAAACCCGGTCCGACGCTCTGCAGAAGCTCGTCGCGTTGGGCGTCGTCGAGTTGCGGCGCTGCCTTGGCCAACCTCGCCGGCGACGTCCACAGTTCCGCGAGGATTTGCTGCGGCGACAATTCGGGCCACAGCTTTCCGATGGCGGACATGATGTCAGGGTCCTCACGCATCTCGTCGCGAATGTCGGCGATGTCGTCCCGACTGAGGAGTGACCCACCGTCGACGAGGTTTCCGCCGATGAGTTCGGCCATCTGCAGTGCCAACGCCTCGATGACTGCTGCCACGAAGATCGGGCGCGCCAGGTTGTGTGGGCGACGCGACGACCGAGCGCGCCCGCGCGCCTTCGTGACAGTCTTGCGATCCAGTTTCAAGTCGTACGTGTCGAATCGAAGGGTTATCGGCTTCGACGGAACTTCCTGCCGATCCCGGACGGCGTTCTTGAGTACGTCGAGGATCGCGAGGGAACCCTTGATCTCACCGGCGGCGAGGGAATCCGTACGAGTCGCACGCACTCCGGGATACAGGTCCCCGATCGTCGAGAGCAGAACTCCGGTCTCGCCGAGTGAAGGAAGGACCTGGCTGATGTAGTCGAGGAACGTCGCGTTCGGCCCGATGATGAGAACACCGGCCTTGGCCAGTTGCTGACGGTAGGTGTAGAGCAAGAAGGCGGCACGGTGAAGGGCGACTGCGGTTTT
This sequence comes from Rhodococcus sp. D-46, assembly GCF_011290655.1. Classification (NCBI taxonomy): domain Bacteria; kingdom Bacillati; phylum Actinomycetota; class Actinomycetes; order Mycobacteriales; family Nocardiaceae; genus Rhodococcus; species Rhodococcus sp. D-46. The sequence goes on from NZ_JAANTF010000015.1 coordinate 90,667, forward strand.
ACCGGTACCCGGACCGCCCTGGACGACCAAAACGCTCTTGTGCTCGGAGCGGATGATGGCATCCTGCTCACTCTGAATGGTCTCGACGATGTCGTTCATCTGACCCGTACGCGCTGCGTTCAGAGCGTCCAGGAGTGCGCTCTCACCGGCGACGCCACCGGCTTCGGTCACCACGCCGGCGGCTCGGGCAGCGTCGAGGTCCAGGTATTCGTCGTTGATTCCGGTGACTGTTCGGCTCCGACTGCGGATATGGCGTCGTCGCTTGACGCCCTCAGGTGCCGCGGGCGTCGCCAGATAGAACGGGCGTGCCATCGGAGCTCGCCAGTCGAGCAGTAGCGTTTCGTAGTCGTTGTCGGTGTCCAGAATTCCGAGTCGGCCGACGTAGCGTCGCTCGTCGTCGAAGTCGATGCGTCCGAAACACATTCCGTTCTCGGCTGCGTCGTACTTGGCGAGATCTTCGGTGTACATGGCATTGAAGGATTCGCGTTCACTGCGTGCTTGCGGGGTTCCGCCGGTCTCGAGGAGCACCGTGCTCAAGCGAGTTTGGGCATACTTTCGAAGATCGTCGAGACGGGAGTACAACATCGTCACGTACTGCTGCTCGAGCTCTTGCTCGTTCAGTGACGGGTCCGCGTCGGGCAAAGGATCTCCTAGGCTTGATGAGAAATTCACGCGCTGCAAAAGCGCCAAGACAGTCTAGTTCCCCCAGATGAACTGCCGCATAGATACAGGTCAGGCCACCCGAAGGTGGCCTGACCGTGTTTTCGGTGCACTCAGTGCGTCAATTCGTCCTTCTTGGCGCGAGCCTTTTCGAGCGCCTTCTCGGCGCGCTTTCGGGCACGCTTACCCAGCACCTCGGTCTGCTCCGACGCCGTTTCGGCCCACTCGTTGCTCTTTTCGAGCGCGAGTTCGGCGAACTCGGAGCTGCGCTTGCTCGCCAGCTCTGCCAGTTCGGCGCTGCGCTCGCGTGCGGTCTCGGCCAGTTCGGAGCCGCGCTTCTGCGCGACTTCGAGGATGTCCGGGCCGCGTTCTTTGGCGACCTCTCCGAATTCCGCGGCTCGCTTGCTCGCGATCTCCGCGAACTCGGAGCTGCGCTCCTTCGCAAGTTCGAGCCAATCCGTGCCGTGTGCCTTCGCGGTTTCGGCAAGCTCGGAACCGCGTTCGGATGCCACCGACAGAGCATGCTCGACGCGATCGCTCGTGTGATCGGTCTGCGATGCGACCAATGGAAGTGCCGCGGCGATAGACGCCTGGGCTTTCTTCGCGGCGCGACGGCCGCGCCAGCCGAGCGACGGCTTGCCCTCGGTGTCGACGGAGGCGATCATCAGTCCGCCGAGCAAGCTGACGTTCTTGATGAAGTTGGTGCGCTGCATCGCTCGCAGTGACGGATCGGTTTCGTTCCAGAAGTCGTGACCGGCAAGCGTGGTCGGTACCAGGCTCCCCGCGAGCACCAACGACGCGAGCCGCGGCGCCTTGCCGGTGGCCAGCAGGGCACCGCCGCCGATCTGGACGGCGGCGTTGATCTTGACGAGTGTTTCCGGATCAGCAGGCACCTTCTGCGTCACTGCTCCTGGCAGCGTCTCGACGGATTTGTCGATCAGCGGTGACGCTTTGGCTGCTCGCTGAGCAGGGTTGCGCAAAGCATCGATTCCCCCGGCGATGAAGATCGTGGAAAGCAGTGGACGAGCAATTCGACGTACCAGCATGTTTCAAGCCTCCCGATGTAGGTTCGTTTTCCACCCTAGCGATCTCACAAGGAATTGGTCCGGTTCGGCGATCCCGGCACGCCTGGCCCGGTCGCCGGATTCCTGGTCGCCGAAGCGCGCTGTACTGCGACGATGACTTCTCCACTGATCCGGACACACCGTTCTGAAGCATCCGTTACCGCGTGTCCGCATACGGCGTGTTCGAAGGTGTCACAGTATGCTCACCGTTCGAGCACGATGGTGTTGTGACCACCAAGATGACTCAGAATTTCGGCTCGACCCTTCCCACCGGCTGGGGACAGCTGTCGGACGAGGAGAACGAGAGAAACTGGGCGGTCTTTCGTGACCGCTTTGGGTTCACGCCCGGCATCGACGCACGATCTTGGCCCGCCATCGCCGAGCCCATCCCGTCCGTGGTCTTCGATTTGGGTGCGGCGCCAGCTGCGACTCCCGGGGCGTGGGCCGCTCGCGTGGATGCGATCAACGCCGAAGCGTTGCGCTGTTTTGTCACCGATTGGAACGACGATCCCAACTTCGTTGTTCTGGATTGGCAGCATCCGGGCTACACCTTCGACGCGGAGGCACATGCTGCTGCGAAGGAGCTTGCGGAGTGGCGTGTCCCGGTCTATCCGAACGGTGACTACTACATATTCAGTCGGGACGACTTCACGGAAGGGACCTTCGGCCATCCGTGGGAACGCACGCTGTGTGTGTTCGGGGAACGGATGGTCGAAGGACTGGGCCGGACTCTGTCGACCTGGCTTCCGCGACTTCGAGTCAACGGTGAACAGGTCGACAGCCAAGTCGGTTAGCGGGGTCCAGTATGGAACAGGTGAAACGTCACCAACCGCGTTCGCGCCACTCCGCCAGGTGCGGGCGCTCGGCGCCGAGCGTCGTGTCCTTGCCATGCCCGGGGTAGACGACGGTCGCGTCGTCGTACCTTCCGAACAGCTTGTTTTCCACGTCGTCGAGTAGAGAAGTGAACTTCTCGGGGTCGGCGGTCTTGCCTACTCCGCCGGGGAAGAGTGAGTCGCCGGTGAAGAGGTGAACCTGTCCGCTCGGTTCGGTGAGAGCCAGCGCGATGGAGCCGGGCGTGTGGCCGGACAGGTGAATGACGTCGAGGCTCAAGTTGCCAACGGTCACCTTGTCGCCGTCTTCGAGGAGTACGTCCGGGGTGACGGGAAGGACCTCTGCGTCGAGGGGGTGCGCGGCGGTCGGCACCTTGGTTGCGGCGTGAACGTCTTCGAGGGCCAACCAGTGATCGCCGTGCTGGTGGGTGGTGACGATGGAATCGAAAACAGGTGCTTCCTGTTCGATGAGCGCGATGATCTTCTCGGCTTCGTTGGCCGCATCGATCAGGAGAGATTTCCCGGTCGTGGAACAGGCGACGAGGTAAGTGTTGTTGTCCATGGGGCCGACCGACATCTTCGTGATGACGGCGCCTTCGACTGTGCGCCGCTGAGGGGCAGAATCGGGGGAGACCTGACCGGTGTAGGAGTCGTCGATCACGATGGGCTGATTCGTCATGAAACGCAGGCTACCTTCGAATAGGGGCAGGTAGAGCGATGGGCTCGCCTGGTGAGAAAAACGTGTCGGTGGCTCGGCCTACGATGACGATCGCTCGAGGACTCGCGTTTGCGAGGCCACTCGAGACTTCTCCGGGGGGACGGCCCCGGACGATTGACAATGAAGGGAATTGGTGTGGCGGATCGCCTGATCGTGCGGGGTGCGCGTGAGCACAATCTGCGAGGAGTCGATCTCGACCTCCCGCGAGACAGCCTGATCGTCTTCACCGGGTTGTCCGGCTCCGGCAAGTCCAGCCTCGCGTTCGACACGATCTTCGCCGAAGGTCAGCGCCGCTACGTCGAGTCGCTCTCGGCATACGCGCGTCAGTTCCTCGGTCAGATGGACAAGCCGGATGTGGACTTCATCGAGGGATTGTCTCCTGCGGTGTCGATCGACCAGAAGTCGACCAACCGCAACCCCCGTTCGACGGTGGGCACCATTACCGAGGTCTACGACTACCTCCGACTTCTCTATGCCCGCGCGGGTTCGGCGCACTGCCCGGTGTGTGGTGAGAAGATCGCACGTCAGACGCCCCAGCAGATCGTCGACCAGGTGCTCGAGATGGAGGAGGGCATCAAGTTCCAGGTCCTCGCACCAGTGGTCCGTACTCGTAAGGGCGAGTTCGTCGATCTCTTCGATCAGCTCAACACCCAGGGCTACTCGCGAGTGCGCGTCGACGGTGTCGTCCATTCGCTGGCCGATCCGCCGAAGCTCAAGAAGCAGGAAAAGCACGACATCGAAGTAGTGGTCGACCGATTGCAGGTCAAGGCGAGTTCGAAGCAGCGCCTGACCGACTCGGTCGAGACCGCACTTCGCTTGGCTGAAGGCATCGTGGTCCTCGACTTCGTCGACCGTGAAGAAAATGCACCTGATCGTGAGCGTCGTTTCTCCGAGAAGTTGGCCTGCCCGAATGGCCACGCACTCGCGATCGACGATCTCGAACCGCGCTCGTTCTCCTTCAACTCGCCCTACGGCGCCTGCCCGGAATGCACCGGCCTCGGTATCCGCAAGGAGGTCGACCCGGATCTGGTGGTTCCCGATCCCGACCTGAGTCTCGAAGACGGAGCAATCGCGCCGTGGTCGATGGGCCAGAGTTCGGAGTACTTCGGACGTTTGCTGTCCGGCCTCGGCGACATTCTCGGATTCGACATGAAGACGCCGTGGAACAAGTTGCCGGCGAAGGCCCGTAAAGCAATCCTCGAAGGCAGCGAGGAGCAGGTTCACGTCCGGTACAAGAACCGGTACGGCCGTACCCGTTCTTACTACGCGGAGTTCGAAGGTGTGATGCCGTTCCTGCATCGCCGGCTCGAGCAGACCGAATCGGATCAGATGAAGGAACGGTACGACGGGTACATGCGCGACACCCCGTGCCCGGCGTGTGGTGGTGCTCGCCTGCGCCCGGAAATCCTGTCGGTAACTATCGCGGCTGGGGACTTCGGCAGTAAGTCCATCGCCGAGGTCTGTGAACTGTCGATCTCCGATTGCGCGGACTTCTTGAACAGCCTCACTCTCGGCTCGCGCGAAGAGGCGATTGCGGGTCAGGTCCTCAAGGAAGTTCAGGCACGACTCGGGTTCCTGCTCGACGTCGGCTTGGAATACCTTTCCCTCTCGCGTGCCGCTGGCACGTTGTCCGGTGGCGAGGCCCAGCGAATCCGCTTGGCAACGCAGATCGGTTCCGGACTCGTCGGCGTGCTGTATGTACTCGACGAGCCGTCCATCGGCCTGCATCAGCGTGACAATCGACGACTGATCGAAACCCTGACGCGCTTGCGCGACCTCGGCAACACGCTGATCGTCGTCGAGCACGACGAAGACACGATCCGCACGTCCGACTGGGTAGTCGACATCGGACCGTACGCCGGCGAGCACGGCGGCAAGGTCGTCCACAGCGGGCCATACGAAGAACTGCTGACGTGTGAAGAATCTCTGACCGGCGCCTACCTGTCAGGTCGTAGCTTCATCGAGGTTCCGGCCATTCGTCGACCGGTGGACCGCAAACGCCAGGTCACGGTCGTCGGAGCTCGCGAGCACAATCTCGACGGCATCGACGTGAGTTTCCCGCTGGGTGTTCTCACCGCTGTCACCGGTGTCTCCGGTTCGGGCAAGTCGACGTTGGTCAACGACATTCTCGCGACCGTCATGGCGAACAAGCTCAACGGTGCACGCCAGGTACCTGGGCGTCACACACGAATCAACGGTCTCGATCAGCTGGACAAGCTCGTGCAGGTCGATCAGTCTCCGATCGGCCGGACTCCACGATCGAACGCGGCGACGTACACCGGCGTGTTCGACAAGATCCGAACCCTGTTCGCGGCCACCACGGAAGCGAAAGTCCGCGGTTACCAGCCCGGCCGATTCTCGTTCAACGTCAAGGGCGGACGCTGCGAGGCGTGCTCCGGCGACGGAACGCTGAAGATCGAGATGAATTTCCTGCCGGACGTGTACGTGCCCTGCGAGGTATGCCACGGCGCCCGGTACAACCGCGAAACGCTCGAGGTCCACTACAAGGGCAAGTCGATCGCCGAGGTACTCGACATGCCTATCGAGGAAGCAGCCGAGTTCTTCCAGCCGGTCACCTCAATTCACCGGTACCTCAAGACGCTGGTCGACGTCGGCCTGGGCTATGTCCGACTGGGTCAGCCGGCTCCGACTCTGTCCGGTGGTGAAGCGCAGCGCGTCAAGCTCGCCGCCGAATTGCAGAAGCGGTCCACCGGTCGCACGGTGTACATCCTCGACGAGCCCACCACGGGTCTGCATTTCGAGGACATCCGCAAGCTCCTGATCGTGATCAACGGTCTGGTGGACAAGGGCAACAGCGTGATCGTGATCGAGCACAACCTCGACGTGATCAAGACGTCGGACTGGGTCGTCGACATGGGGCCCGAAGGTGGATCCGGCGGCGGAACCGTTGTGGCGCAAGGTACCCCGGAGGACGTTGCCGCGGTCCCCGAGAGCTACACGGGCAAGTTCCTCAGTGAGGTTCTCACCGCACAGCACGCGCCGGTCAAGGCCAAGCCGATCACCAAGAAGCGTGCGACGAAGGCAGTTGCCGCAAAGAAGGCGGCGCCACGGAAGAAAGCTGCTTCCGTGAGCTAGTAGAAGGTGAGCAAGTAGAAGTCGGTCAGTGATGCCGGGTCGGAATCCGATCCGGCATCACTGCTTTGTCGATCAGGAAGCGGCGGCCTCGAGGATCACCTGGGCGACGTCTTCGGGGCGCGACCACATCGGCCAATGGCCGGTCGGGAGGTCGACGTACGTCACGGGGAGTTTCGCCAGTTCGGCGGCCATGGGATGACCTCCGTCGGCCATCTGGGCAATCACCGCGGACGGGAACGTGCTGCAAACGACGGTTGACGGCACCTGGTAGCGCTTTTCGTTCGTCAGGACAATCGGCTCACGCGCCGGCCCGGCCGGTTCGGGGACGGCGTTGGCGCGAAACGCCTCGAGAGCCTTCTCGTCGAGTCCTTCGAGGCTGCTGCCGTCTGCTTCAAGTTCTGCCCACGTCGGCAGCGGTATCTCGACGACGTCAGCGGCCAGATCCGGTCGCAGCGCCGCGCCGTCGGGCATGGGGCCCGAGTCGACGTAGACGATCCGAGCGACGCGATCCGGGATGCGATCGGTGACGGCGTACCCCACCGGGCCGGCGCCGCTGTGTACGACCAAGACCGTGCGCTCGTCGGAGTCCGATACGGCGTCGACGACTGCACGGACGTGAGCGTCGAAGGTGACCGCTGATCGATCTGTGTCCACTGCGTCGAGCCCGGGCAGTGTCAGGCTGGTCACGCGGGTGTCGGAATGTTCGAGGTGTGGGAGTACTGCATCCCAAGCCCATAAACCGAGCCAGAATCCGGGAACAAGAACGATGTGAGTTTTCATGTACTCACAGTGCACCCGGGTTGGTGACAACAGAGTGTCACCAATTATGTCACCGTTTGGTATCGGAATCTGAGACACTGGTGAACGTGAATCGAGCTGCGAGATTGCATGCTCTCGTCGAGGAACTTCGGCGACAGGGCGATCGAGGGACTACGTGCTCCCGATTGTCCGAGGAATTCGGTGTCACCACCCGGACGATCAAGAGGGATATCGAGACGCTGATGATGTCGGGTGCGGCGATCGAAGCGCGCTCAGGCCCCGGGGGTGGTTACCGACTCGTGGGTCGCGCTACGCTACCGCCGGTGAATTTCACTGTTCCGCAAGCAGTTTCGATCGCGTTGGCCTTGACGGCGATGGGTGATGCTCCGTTTGCGCCGGATGGGCGAGCAGCGCTGGCGAAACTGCTCGATGTGATGGACGAGGAGAGTCGTCGCAAGGTCGCGGAGCTCGGTGGCCGCGTGTGGATTCGCGGTGACGGCGGGGCTCTGACGGATTCGCGCGCGAACCGGCAGGCCGTCGAGCAGGGTCTCGAGCAGAGTCGCGTCGTGTCGTTGCACTACGTGGATGGGGACGGTGCGGAGACGGTGCGGGCAGTTGAGCCGCACATTCTGGCGCAGGACCGTGGGCAGTGGTTTCTCATCGGCTGGTGTCGCCAGCGCGACGCGGTGCGGTGGTTTCGACTCGATCGAATGCGTCGGGCCACGCTGACGAACGATCACTTCACACCACGCGATTCGACCGTCTTCGGGCAACCGCCCGAAGACGCTCGGCCTGTTTCTCCCCGTAGGTGAGTGACTCAGTCGATCATGTTGCGGGCTGCGGCAACGGAATCCGTGATCAGTTCGGTCAGGGCCGTCATATCGACGTCGCTCAGCCGTTTGACGTACAGGCAGCCCTTGCCGATTTTGTGCTTGCCGAGGCGAGCGAGCGTGTCGGTATAGTCGTCGAAGTTCAGCGACAAGTACAACGTGAGCGCGGTGGCCCTGGGGGAGAACCCGATCAGTGGGGTGTCACCTTCGTGGCCACTCGCATATCGGTAGTGCCGTGCCCCGAATCCGATGATGCTCGAGCCCCACATGACAGCAGGCTCGCCGGTTGCGGCCGACAGCAGGGAGATCAGCTCCACGGCGTCGGCGCGTTTGCGGTCGTCGACGCGTGAAATGAATGCGTCGACGTCCTCGGGCGTCGGTTGAGTCTTGTTGGCGGTTGCCAACTCAGTAGACCGGACCGGTGAACTTCTCGCCCGGTCCCTTTCCTGGCTCGTCCGGGTGCGAGGAGGCCTCACGGAATGCGCGCTGCAGGGCTTGGAGGCCTTCACGGATGGGTCCGGCATGAGGGCCGAGGTATTCGACCGACGCAGTCACGAGTCCGGCAAGTGCCGTGATGACGCGACGCGCTTCGTCGAGGTCCAGGTAGGGGCTGGAAGACGGATCGGCGTCGGAGAGGCCGAGTTTTTCGGCAGCCGAACTCATCAGCATCACTGCAGCACGGCTGATGACCTCGACCGCGGGAACTTCGGAGAGTTCGCGGACGTCGGGGTTCGCGCCGTCGGTGTTCTGTTCTGCCTCGAAGTTCTCACTCATGGATGTAAGGATTCCATCAGGCCGTGACGGTGTTGAATCGGGCCTCTCCCGGCAGTACTGGGAGCGGCACCGATTTCTTTCATCTGTGGCGACCTGTTACTCTTGTTGCAACGACCGCCTCCGACTTGTTCGGGGGCAGCAAGTGGAGTCCGACTCCCACCTCTGCGCGGCAGGTGAAACTGCAGTTCAGTGGTTCCGGTCACCTGTTATCGGAGATCATTCTTCGTCAGGTTCCTCGCTCAGTCGAGGAGATAGGTTTCGGCGTGAGCTGGATCTTATGTGATCGGTCGACATCGGGCCCCGCGGATGAGCAATCATCACAGCGGGGCTTTTTTGTTGGGGTGCGGGCGGTACGGGCTGCGTGCGGTCATGAAGACCGCACCGTTCAACCTAGGAGGCCCCATCAGCACTGAGACCCGCATCAACGATCGTATCCGCGTTCCCGAGGTTCGTTTGGTCGGACCTGGCGGCGAACAGGTAGGCATCGTGCGTGTTGAAGATGCACTCCGCTTGGCCCTTGAGGCCGACCTCGACCTGGTCGAGGTAGCTCCTGACGCCCGTCCACCGGTCTGCAAGATCATGGACTACGGCAAGTTCAAGTACGAGGCTGCACAGAAGGCACGTGAGTCACGTAAGAACCAGCAGCTGACGGTCATCAAGGAGCAGAAGCTCCGACCCAAGATCGACGACCACGACTACGAGACCAAGAAGCGCAACGTCGTTCGCTTCCTCGAAGCCGGTTCCAAGGTCAAGGTCACGATCATGTTCCGCGGACGTGAGCAGTCACGCCCCGAACTCGGCTACCGCCTTCTGCAGCGTCTGGGAGCAGACGTCGCAGATCTCGGATTCGTCGAAACCTCGGCAAAGCAGGACGGCCGAAACATGACGATGGTCCTGGCACCGCACAAGGGCGCCAAGACTCGTGTCAAGGCGCAGGAGAGCGCTCAGGCGCCAGTGGCTCAGGCTGCTCCGCGTCCGGCTCCGGCCGCACCGGCTTCCAGTGAAGCAGCTCCGGAAGCACCGGCGACCGGCGATGCCGCTCCCGAGGCTCCGGCCAGCTAGTCGATTTCCCAAGATCCACCACGTAACAAGAACTGAGGACTCCATGCCCAAGATGAAGAGCCACAGCGGCGCCTCGAAGCGATTCAAGGTGTCCGGCAGCGGAAAGCTCATGCGCCAGAAGGCCGGCCGTCGCCACCTTCTCGAGCACAAGTCCAGCAGGGTTACCCGTCGTCTCGACGGTGTCGCTGTTGTCAGCCCTGACGACGCTCCGCGCATCAAGCGCATGCTCGGCATCTGAGTCGCCCCCTTACTGACCACCCGGGGCCGTACTTTCAGCCCCTAGATTGACAGGATTTTTCAAGTGGCACGCGTAAAGAGGGCGGTCAACGCCCAGAAGAAGCGTCGTTCAATTCTTGCTGCATCCAGCGGCTACCGTGGACAGCGTTCGCGTCTGTACACCAAGGCCAAGGAGCAGCAGCTCCACTCGCTCACCTACGCGTACCGCGACCGTCGTGCGCGCAAGGGCGAGTTCCGCAAGCTGTGGATCACGCGTATCAACGCTGCAGCTCGTGCAAACGACATCACGTACAACCGCCTCATCCAGGGCCTGCGTCTGGCAGAGGTCGACGTCGACCGCAAGATCCTGGCCGAGCTCGCTGTCTCCGATGCCGAGGCCTTTGCCGGCCTGGTCGCACTCGCGAAGGCCGCTCTGCCGGCTGACGTGAACGCTCCTGCCGGAGAAGCAGCCTGATTCACGCATCACAGCAACGGCCCGTGGACCCGCTCACCGAGCGGACTCCGCGGGTCGTTTCTGCTGTCAAGCTCCTGCGCACAGCAGAACGACGCAAAGCAGGACGTTTCCTCGTCGAGGGCGAGAACTCGGTCACCGAACTGTTGAACGGTGCACTCTCGAATGGCGAGGCCCGCCCGGTGCACGACCTCTTCTACACCGAGGACGCAGCCGAGCGCTATCAGCACGTCATCGATCGGGCGCTGACCGCTGGAGTTCGTGTTGCTCTTGTGACCGATCGAGCCATCAAAGCTCTCAGTGATACCGTCACGCCGCCCGGACTCGTTGCCGTCAGCGATCTACTGGATGTACCGCTGAGCGCAGCCGTCCATCAGGAGACCCGCCTGCTCGCAGTGCCGGTCGAGGTCAACGAACCAGGTAACGCGGGCACCGTCATTCGCATCGCAGACGCAGTGGGTGCCGACGCGGCAATCCTCGCCGGCGACAGCGTCGATCCGCATAACGGCAAGGTCGTTCGTTCGTCGGCGGGCAGCCTGTTTCACCTGCCAGTCGTCCGCGATCGAGACACAGTGTCGGTGATCGAGCAGATTCGCGCAGCCGGCATTCAGATTCTCGCGACTGCAGCTGACGGCGAGGTCGATCTCGACGAGGCCGACGAGTTGCTGAGCAAGCCGACGGCCTGGCTGTTCGGTAACGAAGCGCACGGTCTCGATCCGGCGATCGCCGCGCAGGCTGATCATCGGGTCAGGATTCCGATCCATGGCCGCGCCGAAAGCTTGAACCTCGCGACAGCGGCGGCAATTTGCCTGTACGCAAGCGCGCGGGTGCAAAATCGCGCCACCGATCACGGCTGAAAACGCACGCGAAGACCTCACGGAATCCCATTTGCGGAAGCCTGAGACAATACAAGAGCAGAGACAATGCTCAAGCGAGTTCGAATGCTCGCTCGCAGTACAAGAAGTAAGCAGTACAAGAAGCACGCAGTACGAGAAGTAAACCGAGAAGCGACAGGAGCGTCACAGCCGTGGCCAAAAATGAGGGCGCGACACCGCCGGAGGTCGACGCGAGTGTACTCACCGAAGAGGCGTTGACCGCTGCGGCTGAGAACGCCGAGAAGGCGCTGGCGGACGCCGCTGACCTGGACGCGCTGGCGCACGTCAAGGTGGAGCACCTGGGGGACAAGTCCCCGATCGCCCTCGCGCGCCGGGGTCTCGGCAGCCTTCCGGGCAAGGAAAAGGCGGACGCCGGTAAGCGCGTCAACATCTTCCGCACTCGGATCAACAACGCGTACGACGCTCGTCGTGAGGTCCTCCTCGCCGAGCGTGACGCCGCGGTGTTGGTTGCCGAGGCAATCGACGTCACTCTGCCTTCCGATCGTCACCCCGTCGGGGCGCGTCACCCGATCAGCCTGATTTCCGAGCAGGTCGCCGACGTATTCGTCGCGATGGGTTGGGAAGTTGCCGAGGGTCCGGAGGTGGAGACCGAGCACTTCAACTTCGACGCGCTCAACTTCTTGCCGGATCACCCTGCGCGCACGATGCAGGACACCTTCCACCTGGCGCCCGAGAACTCTCGCCAGGTGCTGCGTACCCACACCTCGCCGGTGCAGGTCCGCACGATGCTCTCGCGTGAGGTGCCGATCTACGTGGTGTGCCCGGGCCGCACGTTCCGCACCGACGAACTCGATGCGACGCACACGCCTGTCTTCTCGCAGGTCGAGGGCCTGGCCGTCGACAAGGGCCTGACCATGGCCAATCTGCGCGGAACTCTCGACGCGTTCGCTCGTGCCCTTTTCGGCCCCGAGACGCGTACCCGTATGCGCCCCAACTACTTCCCGTTCACGGAACCGTCGGCCGAGGTCGACGTCTGGTTCGCGAACAAGAAGGGCGGCGCAGGCTGGGTCGAGTGGGGCGGCTGCGGCATGGTCAACCCGAACGTTCTGCGCGCCAGCGGTATCGATCCCGACGAGTACTCGGGTTTCGCATTCGGCATGGGCCTCGAGCGGACCCTGCAGTTCCGCAACGGTATCCCGGACATGCGCGACATCGTCGAAGGTGACGTGCGTTTCACGCTGCCCTTCGGTGTCGCAGGCTGACCGATCCGGTCCGCGGAACCTTCACAAAGACTTATCGACAAACGAGAGAGCTGAGCAGACGTGCGAGTAGCGCAATCCTGGCTGACCGAGATCCTGCAGCGGGCAACTCCCAACTGGGAGGTGACCCCGGAAGAGCTGGACGCCGGGTTCGTCCGGGTGGGACTCGAAGTCGAGGAACTCGACACACTCGAGGCGATCGACGGCCCGTTGGTCGTCGGCAAGGTCGTCTCCATCACCGAACTGACCGAGTTCAAGAAGCCGATCCGCTTCTGCCAGGTCGAGGTCGGCGAACCCGAGCCCCGTGGCATCGTCTGTGGCGCGCGCAATTTCAACGAGGGTGACCTCGTCGTCGTTGCGTTGCCCGGCGCGGTGCTGCCCGGCGGATTCGAAATCGCCACTCGCAAGACGTACGGCCAGGTGTCCGACGGCATGATCTGCTCCGTCTCGGAACTCGGTATCGGCAAAGACCATTCGGGCATCTTGGTGCTCGAGCCCGGTACCGCCGAACCCGGCGCGGACGGCAACGAGTTGCTCGGTCTCGGTGACACGATCATCGAACTGAACATCACCCCGGACCGTGGCTACTGCTTCTCGGTCCGCGGTCTCACGCGAGAACTCGCGTGCGGCTTCGATCTCGAATACGCCGATCCCGCTTCGGTTCCCGCTCACCCGGCTGAGGGTGAAGCCTGGCCGGTGCGCCTCGAACCGGAGTCCAAGGCTTCGCGTTTCGTGATGCGGAAGATCACGGGTATCGATCCGCAGGCAGTGAGCCCGTGGTGGCTGCAGCGTCGACTGCTGCTCTCGGGTGTTCGCCCGATCTCGCCGGCAGTCGACGTCACCAACTACGTGATGCTCGAACTCGGTCAGCCTCTGCACGCGTTCGATGCGACCGCAGTGCAGGGCGACCTGGTGGTCCGTCGCGCCAAGGCGGGGGAGAAGCTGACGACGCTCGACGACGTCGAACGCACGCTCGATCCCGAAGACGTTGTCATCGCCGACGATTCCGGAGTCATCTCGCTGGCTGCCGTCATGGGCGGCGCAACCACCGAGGTGGGAACGGCAACGACGGACATCCTCCTCGAAGGAGCTACCTGGGATCCGCTCGCAGTCTTCAAGACGGCGCGCCGGCACAAGCTGCCGAGTGAGGCGAGCAAGCGTTTCGAGCGCGTCGTCGATCCGGCAATTCCGCTCGCGGCCGTCGACCGCGCAGCCGCTCTGCTGGTCGAGATTGCCGGCGGACGGATCGAACCGGTCCTGACCGACGTGGGCGATGTCGCCCCTCGCGCTGCCATTCGCATGGATATCGACCTGCCCGACCGTGTCGCCGGAGTCACGTACCCCAACGGCACCGCAGCTCGCCGCCTCACCCAGGTTGGCTGCAACGTCGAGGTCGGCGTCAGCGAAGAAGGACACGGCCAGTTGGTCGCGACGCCGCCGTCGTGGCGTCCGGACCTGGTGCAGCCTGCGGACCTCGTCGAGGAAGTTCTTCGCCTCGAAGGTCTCGAGCAGATCCCGTCTGTGCTTCCCGCCGCTCCGGCCGGACGTGGGTTGACTCCGTCGCAGCGGCGAAAGCGCACGGTCTCGAAGGCCGTGGCTCACGCCGGTTACGTCGAGGTCCTTCCTCCGGTCTTCCTGCCTACGAACGTCTTCGACGTCTGGGGCCTCGACGCGGATGATCCGCGCCGCAACACCAGCAAGGTCCTCAATCCGCTCGAAGCCGATCGTCCGGAGTTGGCGACCACGCTGCTCCCGGGTCTGCTGGAGATCCTGGCTCGCAACGCTTCTCGCGGTCAGCGTGATCTGTCGCTGTACGGCATCGCGCAGGTCGTCCTGCCGGGCCCCGACACCGAACCGGTGGATGCATTGCCGGTGGATCGTCGCCCGACGGACGAGCAGATCGCGAACCTGATCGCGTCGTTGCCGGCACAGCCGGTGCACATCGCTGCAGTGTTGAGTGGTTTGCGTGAGCCGAGCGGCCCCTGGGGTCCTGGCCGTCAGGCCGAGGCTTCGGACACTTTTGCAGCCGTGCGGGTCATTGCAGCTGCAGCAGGCGTCGAGGTGGAACTGCGTGCGGCGCAGTACCTGCCGTGGCATCCCGGCCGTTGCGCCGAGGTTGTCGTTGACGGCAACGTAGTCGGTCATGCGGGCGAACTGCATCCGGCTGTTCTCGAGCGTGCGGGACTGCCCGCGCGCACCTGCGCACTGGAGATCGACCTCGACGCTTTGCCGTTGGTCGAGAACCTGCCGGCGCCGCGCATTTCGCCCTTCCCCGCAGTGCTCCAGGACGTGGCAGTTGTTGTCGATCGCGACATTCCGGCAGCCAAGGTGCAGGAAGCTCTGCGTTCCGGCGGCGGTGAGCTTCTCGAAGACATCCGCCTCTTCGACGTCTTCGAGGGCGAGCAGGTCGGTGAAGGCCGCAAGTCGCTCGCGTTCGCATTGCGATTCCGTGGTGTCGACCGGACGCTGACCGAGGACGAGGCCAGTGCCGCGCGCGATGCAGCAGTGGAGGCGGCTTCCAAGGCTGTCGGTGCGCAGATGCGTGGCTGATTTCCTCAACTGATCACAGAGCCCACGACCGTTGCCGGTGGTCGTGGGCTCTGTCGTGTTATCGGCTTTTCGACTGAGGTGAATCGGAAAGCCACACATCTGGCGCAACGGTGTCCGTCCGTCGCCCTTGCTGGTCGAGCACGTGGCCGAGCAGTTTGCGCAGATACAGCACGATGGATCGTTCCGTGACGCAAAGACCCGGAATCTCCTTGCGCAGACGAGTTTCGAATGCATCGAGTTCTGCAGGAGAATGCAGCCACAACTGAACCACCAGGTTGTCGGGGCCGACTACAGCGAAGCAGTTTCGAACTTCCGACGCCCGACTCAGCACTCGTCCCGCCGTATCGAGAAGCTCGGGTTCGACGCGGCACCACAAAGTGGCGAGCACGGGAAGGCCGGCCAGCGGCCGCGCGAATTCACACCGCAGCGCCACCAACCCCGAAGACGTGAGCCGGTCGATCTGGCGTTTGCACGCAGCGGGACTGACACCGATCGCGTCGGCCAACTCCTTCATGGGAGTGCGCCCGTCGTAAGCGAGCTTCGTCAGAACCTTGCGATCCTGTTCGGATATCCCGGTCGGCCGAGCGCGCACGGCAGGACGGTTTTCGCTGGTGGTCAGCACACCCTTCTCGGACGGTGCCAGCGCATTGAGTCTCCATCGCCCACCTTCGGTGAACCAGCGTGTGATGATCGAGGTTCGTGTCGCCAGTACACCGTCGATCGTTGCGACGTCTTCCGAGATGAAGCGCGACATCGACGCCAGATCCGCGGTACCGGCTGTGACGAGCAGATCTGCTCTGCCCGTTGATGCTTCGATGGTCACGGCGTGGGCCGAGCGAGTCAGCCGTGCCGCGACGGTGTCGAGAAGAGCAGGTGAGCAATCGATTTCGATGATCGCTGTGACGATGCTGCCCAGCACCTGTGGCCCTGGAGTGACCGTGACCCAGGCCAACGACGATTCGGAGAGTCGATTCCAACGACGGGCGAGAGTCGCGGCGTCGAGTTCGAGTGGTTCGGCCAACGAAAGCCACTTCGATCGCGGTGCGAGCTGGAGCGCATTGATTATCCTCAGATCGATTTCATCTATCCTGCGACCGTTGCCGGCATCTGGTGCGCTCATAACGTCATTATCCGGCATATTGCTGCAAGATTCGGACTATCTGCGACGCTCGACGGATGATCACAGAGGAGAAGTACGCGCTGATCGGAGCGGGCCCGTCTGGATTGGCCGGCGCGCGAAACCTCGATCGGGCCGGGATAGCGTTCGACGGCTTCGAGAGCCACGACGACGTCGGTGGGCTCTGGGACATCGACAACCCGCACAGCACCGTCTACGAGTCGGCGCACCTCATCTCTTCGAAGGGCACCACCGCATTCGCGGAGTTCCCGATGGCTGATTCGGTGGCCGACTACCCGAGCCACGTCGAACTTGCCGATTATTTCCGCGACTACGCCGATACTCACGATCTTCGCAGGCACTTTGCCTTCGGCACTACCGTCGTCGACGTCTCGCCGGTCGATTCGCTGTGGCAGGTCACCACGCGCAGTCGCAGCGGTGAGACAACAGTCGCGCGGTATCGAGGCGTGATCATCGCGAACGGAACGCTGTCGAAGCCGAACATGCCGACTTTCCGGGGCGACTTCACCGGCACGTTGATGCACACGAGCCAGTACCGCAGCGCCGAGATCTTCCGCGGGAAGAAGGTACTGGTCATCGGGGCGGGCAACAGTGGATGCGACATCGCCGTCGATGCCGTCCACCAGGCCGAGTGCGTCGACCTGAGCGTTCGGCGAGGCTACTACTTCGTCCCCAAGTATCTGTTCGGCCGACCCTCGGACACCTTGAATCAGGGAAAGCCGTTGCCGCCGTGGATCAAACAACGCGTCGACACCTTGGTACTCAAGCAGTTCACGGGTGATCCGGTGCGGTTCGGATTTCCGGCACCGGACTACAAGATCTACGAATCGCATCCGGTCGTGAACTCGTTGATCCTGCACCACATCGGGCACGGTGATGTGCACGTGCGCGCCGACGTCGACCGGTTCGAGGGGAAGACGGTGCGGTTTGTCGACGGATCGTCTGCCGACTACGACCTCGTTCTCTGCGCCACGGGTTATCACCTCGACTATCCCTTCATCGCGCGCGAGGACTTGGACTGGTCGGGCGCTGCCCCGGACCTGTTCCTCAACGTCGCGAGTCGCCGCCACGACAATCTCTTTGTTCTCGGCATGGTCGAAGCATCCGGTCTCGGGTGGCAGGGCCGTTTCGAGCAGGCCGAGTTGGTGGCCAAATTGATCACCGCACGTACCGAAGCCCCCGCCGCGGCGCGGGAATTCTCGGCGGCGGCGGCCGGTCCTCCTCCAGATCTGTCCGGGGGATACAAGTACCTGAAGTTGGGACGAATGGCCTACTACGTGAACAAGGACGCCTACCGCTCGGCGATCAAGCGGCACATCGGACCGCTTGATGCCGCTCTGACGAAGGGAGGACAGTGATGCCGATCGACGACGTGGTGCTCAACTTCAACCCGGGATCGTTGATGATCCTTAACGTGGTGCTGGCCACGATCATGCTGGGGATCGCCCTCGACACCTCGGTTGACGACTTTCGTCGTGCGCTCACCAAACCCAAGGCGATGGCGGTGGGTATTGCTGCGCAGTTCCTGCTGTTGCCGGCAGTGACTTTTCTCCTGACGCTGATTCTCTCGCCGGCTCCGTCGGTAGCACTCGGCATGATCCTGGTGGCGTGCTGCCCGCCAGGGAACATCTCGAACGTCCTGACTCACCGGGCGGGCGGCGACGTCGCACTCTCGGTGTCCATGACGGCGGTGTCGAACGTCCTCGCGATCTTCCTCATGCCGCTCAATCTTGCGTTCTGGGGGAGCCGACGCCCGGAGACCGACGCTCTGTTGCAGTCCGTGAACCTGAATGCGCTCGAGATGGTCGCGCAAATCGCCCTGATCATCGGTGTGCCGTTCGTTCTCGGCATCTGGGCGGCACGAAGGTTTCCGGAGATCGCCGCGAAAGCGCAGCCTTGGGTGAAAAACGGTTCGTTGGTGGCGTTGTTGATCTTCATCGTCGCGGGGGTGTCGGGGAACGCGTCGTACTTCGTCGACTACATCGGGGTGGTACTGCTCGCGGTCTTCCTGCACGACACGGTTGCCCTAGCACTGGGATACTTTTGCGGCGCCGTCACCGGGTTGAACGAATACAGCCGTCGCGCCGTCTCTTTCGAGGTCGGCATCCGCAATGCCGGGCTGGGGCTTGGCCTGGTGTTCACGTTCTTCGACGGGCTCGGTGGCATGGCCGTCGTGGCCGGCTGGTGGGGGATCTGGGACATCATCGCCGGGTTGGCTCTGGCGACGATCTGGTCCAAGCGACGCGCCCGAAAGGCGGTACCGGCATGACCGTCGCACTCGTCACGGGCGGAAACGGGTTCCTGGGTACCGCTGTCATCGACGCACTGATCGCGCAGGGCATCACCGTCGTCTGTGTCGACCTCACGGTCAAGGACACGCCGGACGATCGCATCCGCCGCGTCAGGGCGGACGTCTGCGACCCCACAGAATTGGGGCGGGTGTTCGGTCAGTACCGACCGAACGTCGTGATCCACCTTGCGTCCATCGTGAATCCCGGCAAGAAAACGACAGCAGAGCAGGAGTACCGCGTCGACGTCGACGGGACACGAAACGTGCTCGCGGCCTGCGTCGAACACGGGGTTGGACGGGTCGTCGTGTCTTCGTCCGGAGCGGCGTACGGCTACCACTCCGACAACCCACCGTGGATCACCGAGGACGTACCTGTCCGAGGCAACGACGAATTCACATACAGTCGCCACAAACGCCTGGTCGAGGAGATGCTCGCCGAATATCGCGTCGAACACCCGGAGTTGGAACAAGTTGTCTTCCGGATCGGCACGATCTTGGGCGAGAGCGTCGACAATCAGATCACCGCGTTGTTCGATCGCCGCAAGCTGCTCAAGGTTGCCGGGAGCGACAGCCCCTTCGTCTTCGTCTGGCACACCGATGTCGCGGGCGCTTTTGCGGAGGCCGTGACCGGAAACCAAGTGGGCATCTTCAATGTCGCGGGCGACGGCGTGCTGACCGTCGACGAGTTGGCTTCCCGGATGGGCAAGAGCACGGTGACGCTTCCTGCATGGTTGTTGCGAGGCGTTCTACGCGTCGGACGGCGATTAGGCGTAACGGAACACGGTCCGGAGCGCGTCGGATTTCTCCAGTACCGACCGGTTCTCGACAATCGGCGGCTCAAGGAACAGTTCGGATACGTCCCCGAATATTCGAGCGAGGAAGCGTTTGCCGCGTATCTCGCGTCACGCTGACCCCTTCGACGGACGGTCGTGGAAGGATCGGAATTGTCCGTCGGCATTTTCGAGAAGGGACTGACAGTGTCACGAAATGATGGGCCCGAACATGATGGGTCCGAGCACGATGGTTCCGTGCACCAGGTAGTCGAGGCCGCCAGTGCACTCGACGACAAGGACTTCCTCGCGGTCGTCCGCGCAGTGGTCGAGCGTCGTCCGAGTTTGTCGGTCCTTCTTTCCGTGGTGGACACCGCTGCCGCGAGCCTCGAGCCGAACCGCGTCGAGGACGAGAACGAGATCACCGACGCCGAAGAAGTCGAACTGCCCGACACCGTTGTGGAGGTCGACGAGATCATCGACGTCCCGGTGGTGCTTGCGACCGATCCGAGAATTCCCGAACCCGACTACACCGAAGGCGGAGTGCCCACTTTCGACCGCGTTCGGGAGAAGATAGAGGGGCGCTTCGGTACTTCAATAGGTTCGTCCGAACTGGCGCACGAGAGTCCTGCCGGAAAGTCCGTCGACGAGCAGTGGGACGAGCGCCAGAAGGCCGCAAAGGCCAAGCTCGAGGAGATCCGGCGATCCATGGGTAAGTAATTATGCATTCCGATGCACAATGATGCATACTGTGTGACATGACTGAAGGTGGTACGACCGAGAACGCACGCAAGCCGATCAGAGTCGCCGTTGCCGGCGCCAGTGGGTACGCCGGTGGTGAGGTTCTGCGTCTGCTCCTCGGGCACCCCTCCTATGCCGACGGCAGTCTGGTGATCGGTTCGCTGACCGCCGGTGGCAACGCCGGTTCGACGCTCGGTGAGCATCATCCGCACTTGCTTCCACTCTCTTCGCGGGTACTCGAAGAGACCACTGTCGAAATCCTCTCGGGTCACGACGTCGTCTTCCTCGGTCTCCCACACGGAAATTCGGCTCAGTACGCCAAGTTGCTGCCCGAGTCGACGGTCATCATCGACTGCGGCGCGGACTTCCGGCTGCAGGATCCCGCAGCCTGGGAGAAGTACTACAAGAGCACTCATGCCGGTACCTGGCCATACGGTCTTCCTGAATTGCCCGGTGCCCGTGAGAAATTGGTAGGCGCAACCCGCATCGCTGTTCCGGGCTGCTACCCGACGGCAGCGAGCCTCGCGCTGGCCCCCGCCGTTGCCGCGGGGATCGTGGACTCACACGTGAACGTGGTCGCGGTCAGTGGCACTTCGGGCGCCGGCCGGGCACCGAAGGCTGATCTGCTGGGTTCCGAGGTCATGGGCTCCGTCCGTGCGTACGGCGTCGGCGGTGTCCATCGCCACACCCCCGAGATCATTCAGAATCTCTCGGCCGCAGGCGGCAAGGACATCAGTGTCTCCTTCACTCCGGTCCTCGCGCCCATGCCGCGCGGCATCCTCGCGACCTGCACGGCAGCCACCACGGCCACCGAAGAGCAAGCGCGCGAAATCTACGAAAAGGCATACAACGACGAGCCGTTCATCCACGTGCTGCCTGCCGGAGTCTTCCCGCAGACCGGTGCCGTGATCGGATCCAATGCCGTGCAGATCGGGGTCACCGTTGACGCCGACGCCGGTCAGCTCGTTGTCATCTCGGCAATCGACAATCTCACCAAGGGCACCGCCGGTGGCGCGGTGCAATCGATGAATCTCGCCCTTGGCCTACCCGAGACCGCAGGTCTCTCTACCGTGGGAGTAGCTCCGTGAGCACCGACAATCCGCAGCAGATCGACAACGCAATCGAGCCTGACGCGACCGTTGCAGACGTGGTTCACGTCGCCGGGGGACGTCTGCTCCGCACGCAGGGCGTCACCGCACCTGCCGGATTCCGCGGTGCCGGAATTGCTGCCGGTATCAAGAAGAGTGGCAAGTCGGACCTCGCATTGGTGCTCAACGAGGGACCCGATCTGGCCGCTGCCGGCGTCTTCACCCTGAACAAGGTCAAGGCAGCTCCGGTGCTCTGGTCTCAGCAGGTCCTGACGACGGGCAAGCTGCGCGCGGTGGTGCTCAACTCGGGCGGCGCGAACGCCTGCACGGGCGCGGGTGGATTCCAGGATGCACACAAGACTGCCGAGGAAGTTGCTTCGGCACTGAGTAATTGGGGCACCGAGACGGGCGCGATCGAGGTCGCTGTCTGTTCGACCGGACTTATCGGTGACCGCTTGCCCATGGACAAGCTGATCCCCGGTGTCACCGAGGTGGTGCACGAACTGGCCGGCGGAATCTCCGGAGGCACCGACGCGGCATACGCGATCATGACCACCGATACCGTGCCGAAGCAGGCGTCGCTGCACCACGCGAACAAATGGAACGTCGGCGGAATGGCCAAGGGCGCAGGCATGCTCGCGCCTGCGCTGGCCACCATGCTGTGCGTCGTCACGACCGATGCTGTCGCAACGGCGGATCAGCTCGATACCGCTCTGCGCGCCGCCACCCACCTAAGCTTCGATCGCCTCGACGTCGACGGCGCCACGTCCACCAACGACACAGTGCTCCTGTTGGCCTCCGGCGCCAGCGGTGTCACGCCGACGCAGGACGAACTGAACGCCGCAGTGCTGGCCGTGTGTGATGATCTCGCGGATCAGTTGATGGCAGACGCCGAGGGTGTCACCAAGCGGGTCAAGGTGACGGTTCGCGGCGCGGCGTCCGAGTCCGATGCGTTGATCGGCGCCCGGACCATCGCCCGCGACAGCCTGGTCAAGACAGCGCTTTTCGGTTCCGATCCCAATTGGGGTCGCGTTCTCGCCGCAGTGGGTATCGCTCCCATCGAGCTCGATCCCGATCGAATCAGTGTGTCCTTCAACGGGAGTCCCGTCTGCATCGACGGCGTCGGTGCTCCGGGGGCGCGTGAGGTGGACCTGAGTGGGATCGACATCGAACTCGACATCGATCTGGGAATCGGCAACGAGTCCGTGAGCATTCGCACCACGGACCTCTCGCATGCTTACGTCGAAGAGAACTCGGCGTATTCGTCATGACCGAGACGTATCCCGTGATCAGCGAGCATCAGAAGGCGCATGTCCTCGCCGACGCGCTGCCGTGGCTGCAGCGATTCCGAGACAAGGTGGTCGTGGTCAAGTACGGCGGAAACGCCATGATCGACGAGACGCTCAAAACGGCATTTGCCGCCGACATGGCGTTCCTGCGGACTGTCGGCATCCATCCCGTCGTCGTGCACGGCGGTGGCCCGCAGATCAACGCGATGCTGGCACGCCTTGGCATGAAGGGTGAGTTCCGCGGTGGTTTCCGGGTGACGACGCCCGAGGTGATGGACGTCGTGCGGATGGTGCTTTTCGGTCAGGTCGGCCGTGAACTCGTCGGCTTGATCAACGCGCACGGTCCTTACGCGGTCGGTATCTCCGGTGAAGATGCGCACCTGTTCACCGCTACTCGACGCACTGTTGCGGTCGAGGGGGAGCAGACCGACATCGGACTGGTCGGGGACGTCACCACCGTGAACCCAGACGCGGTACTCGATCTCATTGCGGCAGGACGTATTCCGGTCGTCTCGACCATCGCACCCGACGCCGACGGTGTCGTCCACAACATCAACGCCGATACCGCTGCTGCAGCACTGGCC
This sequence comes from Rhodococcus sp. D-46, assembly GCF_011290655.1. Classification (NCBI taxonomy): domain Bacteria; kingdom Bacillati; phylum Actinomycetota; class Actinomycetes; order Mycobacteriales; family Nocardiaceae; genus Rhodococcus; species Rhodococcus sp. D-46. The sequence continues at coordinate 113,693 of NZ_JAANTF010000015.1, forward strand.
GAGGCGATCGGTGCCGAGAAGCTCGTTGTCCTCACCGACGTCGAGGGCCTGTACACCGATTGGCCGGACCGAGCCTCGCTGGCCACCGAGATCGACACCGACGCCCTGGCCCAGTTGTTGCCGAGTCTCGACGCCGGCATGGTGCCCAAGATGGAGGCCTGCCTTCGCGCGGTGCGCGGAGGTGTGCCGTCGGCGCACGTGATCGACGGTCGGCTCGAACATTCAGTCCTACTCGAACTTTTCACCGGTGAAGGAATCGGCACGATGGTCGTGCCGGGTCCCTCCGTCGCCGGTCCCCAGCAGGGAGCTAGCTCATGAGCACGATCGATCTGCAGCAGCGGTGGTCCGCTTCGCTGATGAACAATTACGGCGTACCCCGGGTTGCTCTCGTCCGCGGTGACGGCGCCGTACTCACCGACGCCGACGGCAAGCAGTACGTCGACTTCCTGGCCGGAATCGCCGTCAACATCCTCGGACACGGACATCCGGCCGTCGTCGAAGCCGTCACTACTCAGTTGTCGACACTCGGCCACGTGTCCAACCTGTACGCCAGCGAGCCGGTCGTCGAGTTGGCGGAGCAGTTGCTCGCTCATCTCGGCAACGTCACCGGGCGCGCGTTCTTCTGCAACTCCGGTACCGAGGCGAACGAGGCTGCCTTCAAGCTCGCTCGCGCCACCGGCCGGAAGAAGATCATCGCAGCCGAAGGCTCCTTCCACGGTCGCACGATGGGCGCACTCGCTCTGACGGGTCAGCCGGCCAAGCGGGCGCCGTTCGAACCGATGCCCGCCGGTGTCGAGTTCGTGCCGTACGGCGACGTCGAGGCACTCGAGCAGGCCGTCGATTCCGACACCGCCGCTGTGTTCCTCGAACCGATCATGGGTGAGGGCGGCGTCGTGGTGCCACCCGAGGGATACCTCGTCGAGGCTCGGCGGATCACCGCCGAGCGCGGTGCACTTCTCGTGCTCGACGAAGTGCAGACCGGCATCGGCCGGACCGGCTGGTTCTACGCCCATCAGGCAGTCGGCATCGTGCCGGACGTCATCACCCTCGCGAAGGGACTCGGTGGCGGAATGCCGATCGGCGCCTGCATCGCGACCGGGGCAACGGCCGAGTTGTTCGGACCGGGTAAGCACGGTACGACGTTCGGTGGCAATCCGGTGTGTGCTGCGGCGGCACTTGCCGTGCTGAAAACCATTGCAGCGGAAGACCTGATCTCACGCGCCGACAGTTTGGGTAAATCCATCTCGGCGGGCATCGAAGATCTAGGCCATCCGTTGGTCGACTACGTACGGGGATCAGGACTGTTGCTGGGTGTCGTGCTGACCGAGGACGTCGCGCCGGCGGTGGAAAACGCAGCGCGCGAAGCCGGGTACCTTGTGAATGCAGCGCAACCCGGAGTGATCCGGTTGGCGCCGCCGCTCATCCTCACGGACGAGCAGGCCGAAACCTTCGTGGCAGCACTACCTGCCATCTTCGACAGCGCACTATCGGCTGACCAGCCGGGGGAGAAGTGACTACCGTGGTGAAACACTTTCTCAGGGACGACGATCTGACTCCTGCGCAGCAGGCCGAAGTTCTCGAACTCGCAGCGATTCTCAAGAAGGACCCGTTCGCTCGGCGTCCGCTCGAGGGTCCCCGCGGAGTCGGTGTCATCTTCGAGAAGAACTCGACGCGTACACGTTTCTCGTTCGAGATGGGCATCGCACAGATGGGCGGCCACGCTGTCGTCGTAGACGGGCGCAGCACTCAACTCGGTCGTGAAGAGACCTTGGCGGACACCGGACGCGTTCTCTCCCGCTACGTCGATGCCGTCGTGTGGCGCACGTTCGGCCAGAAGCGACTGGAGCAAATGGCTACGGGCGCAACGATTCCCATCGTCAACGCATTGTCCGACGAATTTCATCCCTGTCAGGTTCTGGCCGATCTGCAAACGCTGATCGAGCAGAAGGGTGAGCTCAAGGGACTGAAGCTGACCTACCTGGGCGACGGCGCCAACAACATGGCTCACTCGCTGATGCTCGGCGGAGTGACCGCAGGCATAGACGTCACCATCGCAAGCCCCGCCGGCTTCGAACCGGCGGACTGGGTCGTGGCAGCAGCACGCAAACGCGCCGAGGAAACCGGCGCGACCATCACCCTGACGCAGGACCCACAGGCCGGCGTCGTCGGCGCCGACGCGTTGGTCACCGACACCTGGACCTCGATGGGTCAGGAGAACGACGGGCTCGATCGAGTCGGACCTTTCCGTCCGTTTCAGATCAACAAGGAACTGCTCGCAAAAGCAGATCCGAAGGCTGTCGTCCTGCACTGCCTGCCGGCCCATCGCGGCGAAGAGGTCACCGACGAGGTTCTCGACGGACCCCAGAGCGTCGTCTGGGACGAGGCGGAGAACCGTCTGCACGCCCAGAAGGCGTTGCTCGTGTGGCTGCTGGAACAGCGAACCCAACTGGACCCGGCGTGAGCGTCGCTCCCACTCGGGCTGGTCGCCAGTCGCGCATCATCGCGCTTCTGGCGGCTCACCCTGTCCGAAGTCAGACGGAGCTGGCGGCCTTGCTCGGTGCCGAGGGCATCGAAGCAACGCAGGCGACGCTCTCGCGTGACCTCGAAGAGCTGGGAGCGGTGAAACTGCGTGCCGCCGACGGCGGCGCCGGTGTTTACGTGGTGCCGGAGGACGGGAACCCGGTACGCGGTGTGTCCGGCGGTACCGACCGTCTCTCACGGCTGTTGGGTGAGCTGTTGGTCTCCACCGATTTCAGCGGCAACATGGCGATTCTCCGGACACCGCCGGGAGCCGCGCACTACCTCGCGAGCGCACTGGATCGGTCCTCGATGCCCGACATCGTGGGAACGATCGCCGGAGATGACACCATCTTCGTGGTGGCCCGAGAACCGCTTTCCGGAGCGGAACTCGCGGCCATGATCGAATCGCTCGCCTGACCCCTTATTCTTTGATAGAGATTTTCAACCGAAGGAGCACAAAAACCATGGCCGATCGCGTCGTACTCGCCTACTCGGGCGGGCTGGACACTTCTGTTGCCATCAGTTGGATCGGTAAGGAGACGGGCGCTGAAGTTGTCGCCGTCGCCATCGATCTGGGGCAGGGTGGCGAGGACATGGAGGTCGTGCGTCAGCGCGCGATCGACTGCGGCGCAGTCGAATCCGTTGTCGTCGACGCCCGCGACGAGTTCGCGGACGAATACTGCCTGCCGACCATCGCGGCCAACGCCCTGTACATGGACCGCTACCCGCTGGTCTCGGCCATCAGCCGTCCGCTGATCGTCAAGCACATCGTCGAAGCTGCACGCTCGCACGGCGGCACCATCGTCTCGCACGGTTGCACCGGTAAGGGCAACGACCAGGTTCGCTTCGAGGTCGGATTCGGCGCCCTCGCACCCGACCTTCAGGTCATCGCACCGGTCCGCGACTACGCCTGGACCCGCGAGAAGGCCATCGCCTTCGCCGAAGAGAACAACATCCCGATCAACGTCTCCAAGAAGTCGCCGTTCTCGATCGACCAGAACGTCTGGGGCCGCGCCGTCGAGACCGGATTCCTCGAGGATCTGTGGAACGCGCCGACGAAGGACGTCTACGACTACACCCAGGACCCGACGGTCAACTGGAACGCACCCGACGAGCTCATCATCAGCTTCGACAAGGGCCGCCCGGTCGCCATCGACGGCCGCCCGGTGTCGGTTCTCGAAGCCATTCAGGAACTGAACAAGCGCGCAGGCGCTCAGGGCGTCGGCCGTCTCGACGTCGTCGAGGACCGTCTCGTGGGCATCAAGAGCCGTGAGATCTACGAAGCTCCCGGCGCCATGGTTCTCATCACCGCGCACCAGGAACTCGAACACGTCACCCTCGAACGCGAACTCGGTCGCTACAAGCGTCAGATGGAGCAGCGTTGGTCCGAGCTGGTCTACGACGGACTCTGGTTCTCGCCCCTCAAGGACGCACTGGACACGTTCGTCAACAAGACGCAGGAACGCGTTACCGGCGACATCCGTCTCTTCCTGCACGGTGGAGCCATCACCGTCAACGGTCGTCGCAGCCCGGAGTCGCTCTACGACTTCAACCTCGCGACGTACGACGAGGGCGACAGCTTCGACCAGTCCGCATCGAAGGGCTTCGTCGAGATCCACGGTCTGTCGTCGAAGGTCGCCGCGAAGCGCGATCTGGGACTCTGAGCCATGACGGCTCGCGGTGACGGAGACGCTCAAAAACACGGCACCAACGAAGGTGCGCTGTGGGGCGGGCGGTTCGAGTCCGGACCGGCCGCTGCCATGGCGGCGCTGAGCAAGTCGACTCACTTCGACTGGGTCCTCGCTCCGTACGACGTGCGTGCGTCGCAGGCGCATGCACGTGTGCTGAACAAGGCAGGCCTGCTCAGCGAGGCCGATCTCGTGACAATGCTCGACGGTCTCGACCGTCTGGCGGCAGATGTCGCCAGTGGCGCCTTCGGGCCCAGTGAATCGGACGAGGACGTACACGGCGCACTCGAGCGCGGTCTGATCGAGCGTGTCGGGCCTGAGGTCGGTGGGCGCCTGCGTGCTGGACGTTCGCGCAACGACCAGGTGGCCACGCTGTTCCGCATGTGGCTTCGGGATGCGGTCCGCCGCATCTCCACCGGCGTTCTCGACGTGGTCGATGCTCTGGCGACTCAGGCCGGGGCCCATCCGGATGCCGTGATGCCGGGCAAGACGCACCTGCAGGCGGCTCAGCCGGTCCTGTTGGCGCATCACCTGCTCGCTCACGCACATCCGTTGTTGCGCGACGTGCAACGTCTTCGCGACTTCGACGTACGAGCTGCGGTGTCCCCGTACGGTTCCGGTGCACTCGCCGGTTCCTCGCTCGGTCTCGACCCCGAAGCCATTGCAGCGGAATTGAAGTTCGACAGCTCGGCCGAGAACTCGATCGACGCAACCGCTTCGCGTGATTTTGCGGCCGAGGCAGCGTTCGTGCTTGCGATGATCGGTGTCGATCTCTCACGCATGGCGGAAGAGATCATCATCTGGAGCACACCGGAATTCGGCTACATCACGCTTGCCGACGCGTGGTCGACAGGTTCGTCGATCATGCCGCAGAAGAAGAATCCGGATGTCTCGGAACTCACGCGCGGTAAGTCTGGTCGTTTGATCGGTAACCTCACCGGCCTGCTGGCGACGCTCAAGGCTCAGCCGCTGGCGTACAACCGCGATCTGCAAGAGGACAAGGAACCGGTCTTCGACTCGGTTGCGCAGCTGGAGATGTTGCTCCCGGCCATCACCGGCCTGGTGCAGACTCTCGAGTTCCACACCGAACGCATGGCGGAACTTGCTCCGGCAGGGTTCACGTTGGCCACCGACATCGCGGAGTGGATGGTGCGCCAGGGCGTGCCGTTCCGGGTTGCACACGAGGCTGCTGGAGCGTGTGTGCGTGTCGCCGAAGCGCGAGGCGTCGGACTCGAAGATCTCACGGACGAGGAACTGGCCGGCGTCGACAGCGCGCTGACACCCGCTGTTCGTGAGGTGCTGACAGTCGAGGGTTCCATCGCTTCGCGCAACGCGCGAGGCGGCACCGCGGGGGTGCGGGTTGCCGAGCAGCTGGACGGAGTCAAAGCAGTGGCGCAGTCACTGCGGGAATGGACCCTGTGACCTCGCGGTCACGAGTGTTGTCGCTCTCTTTTCGGCAGTAGTCCTTCGGTCGTACGCGGTCAGGTAGCAGAATTTGCTCCCTGACCGCGTACGCGTATTCGCCGTCAGTAGGCTTGTCGCGCGCGGGAAAAATGAGACTGACGTCACATGGTGAGTAACTTGGGAGTGAAATGGTGGGATTGAATTCCAAGTCTGTGCTGGGCCCGATTCGTCGGGTGGTTGCGACAGCACAAAACGGCCTCGAGGTCGTCCGGTTGGGTGGGCTGGAAACGGATGCGACCACGTCGCCGTTCGAGATCGTCGAACGCGCAGCGATGTATCGGCTACGGCGCTACTTCCCGGACAGTGACCCGGAAACCGTCGGCGCACCGATCTTGCTGATCCCGCCGATGATGATGTCGGCGAACGTGTACGACGTGACCCGTGACCAGGGCGCTGTGGGAATTCTGCACGAGATGGGCCTTGATCCCTGGGTCGTCGATTTCGGTTCGCCCGACTCCGAAGAGGGCGGTTGGGATCGTAACCTCGCCGATCACATCATCGCTCTCAGCGACATCGTCGATCACATCCACCGTCACACCGGAAAAGATGTTCACATCTCCGGTTATTCGCAGGGTGGCATGTTCGCCTATCAGGCTGCCGCGTATCGGCGTAGTCGAAACATCGCCAGCGTCATCACCTTCGGCAGTCCGGTCGACACACTCGCCGCGCTACCCTTCGGCATCCCGGCGGGATTGGCAACCAAGGGTGCAGATTTCCTCGCCGATCACGTCTTCAATCGCCTGGCGGTCACCGGGTGGATGGCCCGTACCGGGTTCCAGTTGCTCGATCCCGTGAAGACGCTGAAGATGCGCGTCGACTTTCTGCTTCAACTGCACGACCGTGAGGCGTTGCTTCCGCGGGAGCAGCAACGCCGCTTCCTCGCGACCGAGGGTTGGGTCGCGTGGTCGGGGCCCGCGGTAGCCGAACTGCTCAAGCAGTTCATCGTGCACAACCGAATGATGACAGGTGGGTTCGTCATCAAGGATCAATTGGTCTCGCTCGCCGAGATCACCTGCCCCATCCTGGCATTCGTCGGTGAGGTCGACGACATCGGCCAGCCGCAAGCGGTTCGAGGCATCAGTCAAGCCGCTCCGCGGGCGAAGGTCTACGAATCTACCTTGCGTGCAGGCCATTTCGGTTTGGTTGTCGGTTCCACCGCGGCCAATCACACCTGGCCGACCACCGGTGAATTCGTACAGTGGACCGAGACGGGTGGACCCCTCCCGGACCGTATCGCGAACATGGTCTACGGCGCCGACCTCGAAGACCAGACCGGTGTGTCGATCAGCAATCGGATCATCCACACCGTCGCCTCGGTCGCTGAAGTAGGTGCAGGAGTCACCAAGGGAATCAGTGACCTTGCCGCCGGTGCGTTGCGCGGCACTTTCGAATTGTCGGGAGAAGCGGCACGAGCGTTGCCACGTCTGGCTCGACTCAACCAGATTCAGCCGCACACCAAAATCTCGCTGAGCCAGTTGCTGGCGGAGCAGCGTCGAAAGGCGCCGAACGGCGAGTGCTTCCTCTTCGACAATCGCGTGCACACCTATGAAGCGGTCAACGCGCGTATCGACAATGTCGTGCGTGGATTGATCTCCGTGGGAGTGCGTCCGGCAGCGCATGTCGGTGTCCTGATGGAGACCCGCCCCAGCGCACTCGCGGCCATCGCGGCCCTGTCGCGACTTGGTGCCGTCGCGGTCATGCTTCCGCCAGGCTCCGACATCACGGCGGCGGTCAAGCTGGGGTCGGTCGATCGGATCATCACCGATCCGGAAAACGTCGATGCTGCAGTGGTTACCGGTCGGCCGGTACTGGTGCTCGGCGGCGGCGATGCCCGTGGCCTCGAGGTGGATCCGTCACACGACGTGATCGATCTCGAACAAATCGATCCGACGAAGGTCAATCTGCCCGGGTGGTACCGACCGGATCCCGGTGTCGCCCGCGAACTCGCCTTCATCATCTTTGCGGAATCCGGCGGTGTGCTCGAAGCCAAGCAGATCACCAACTACCGGTGGGCACTGTCGGCCTTCGGCACGGCCACGGCGGCAGATCTCGATCGCGGTGACACCGTGTACTGCCTTGCACCACTCCATCATTCGTCGAGTCTGCTCGCGACCATCGGTGGTGCCATGGCCGGTGGCTCACGCATTGCGCTCTCACGTGGACTGAACCCCGCGAGGTTCGTCGAGGAAATCCACCGCTACGGCGTGACGGTCGTGAGTTACACGTGGTCGATGATGCGCGAGATACTCGACGAGGATCTTCTTCTCATCGACGGTAGTCATCCGGTCCGCCTGTTCATCGGTTCGGGCATGCCCCATGGTCTGTGGAAGCGGACAACGGAGGCGTTCGACCCCGCGCAGGTACTCGAGTTCTATGCGTCGACCGAAGGCGACGTGATTCTTGCCAATGTTGCAGGCTCCAAAGTTGGTTCCAAGGGGCGCCCACTGCCGGGTAGCGCGCAGGTGCGGTTGGCGGCATACGACCCGCTGAGTGGTCGGCTCCTCGAGAACGGAAACGGATTTGTCCGTGAGTGCGCCGAAGACGAGGTCGGATTGCTGCTCGGGCGCGCGGGATTCACCGCCGATCTCTCGGGCGGAGCCATGCGAGGTCTCTTCCAAGCCGGCGATTCGTGGATTCCCACCGAAAATCTCTTCCGCCGGGACGCCGACGGCGACTACTGGCTGATCGACCACAAGAACACGGTCATTTCCACGGTCCGCGGTCCCGTCTTCACCCAGCCGATCGTCGACGCGTTGTCGAGTGTGGCGCGGGTGGATCTTGCCGTCGCATACGGAGTCGGTGACGCGCCGCATCAGCTCGCGGTCGCTGCCGTGACATGGCGTCCGGGGCGGCAGTTCCGTTCTGCCGAGCTTGCAGAGGCCCTCTCGCGCATCGCTTTCGACGCTCGTCCGGATATCGTGCACGTGGTTGACGAGATCCCGGTGGGTTCGTCGTACCGTCCGAGCTCCACTGCGTTGGCTGCGGCCGGATTGCCGGCGCCGGGGCCACGGACCTGGTTCCTCGATTCCGAGTCGCAGTCGTACAAGCGGCTGACCAAGGCAATTGCCGCGCAGTTGATGCCGACGAGGGTGAGCACCGGAGCACGGTAGCCTGAGGGCATTCTGTTTGATCGGTTCGAGAGGACACACGTGGCTATTGATTCGACGTTGCTCAGCATTTTGGCCTGCCCCCAGGACAAAGGCCCGCTGCTGCTGGTCGGGGACGAGTTGCTCTACAACCCGCGCCTGCGGCGTGCCTACCCGATCGAGAACGGCATTCCCGTTCTGTTGATCGACGAGGCACGCGATGTAGCGGACGACGAGCACGAGAAGTTGCTCGCGCGGGCTGAAGGCTAGATCGGTAATTCACCGGTCAGGTACCGCTGGAGGTTCGGAGCCACCAGCGGTACCAAAGCGTCAACGCTCAATGATGCGAGTGGTTCGAGTCCGAGCACATATCGCGTGACAAGCAGTCCGGCCATCTGAGAGGCCACCAATTCCGCTCTGATCAAGCCGGTACCAGGTGGTGTGTCCACCCGCGGAATGATGTCGCGCAATACGACATCGAGCAGAAAGCTCTGGATCAGCTGCGATCCGTCGCCGGAAATGGCTGATCGAAAAGCCGCCAGAATCGCCGGCTGGTGTTCTGATTCCCACAGCCCGATTACTGCTCTGAGTAGATTTTCGCCGAGATTTTCGGTCGGAGAGGAGTGAACCGGTCCCAATACCTGGACTGGATCGATCGGTAGCGCGATCGCAGCGGTGAACAACTGCTCCTTGCTTCCGAAATGATGATGAATCATGGCCGGATCGACGTCAGCGGCCGCAGCTATCGATCGAACGGTTGTTCGTCGAAAACCGTTCTGGGAGAACGCCCGTCGCGCCGAATCGAGGATCTGCGCGCGAGTCTCCGACTTGCCCGGTCGTCGCCCCGAACGAATCGGTGCAGGACTCGTGTCCTTGTCGGTCATGGAGTGCGGCGATCGAGTGTGGCCGCGGCCAGCGAGAGTGCGGCGGCGGCGAAGCCCGCCATGACGGCGAGATCACGCCACATCTGACCCGTCGCGTCGGCATGCATCGACACTTGCTGAAGTGCGTCGACGGCGTAGCTCAAGGGGAGGACGTTGCTGATCCATTCGAGCCAGGTCGGCAATTGGTCGCGCGGTACCAGGAGTCCGCAGAGGAAGAGCTGTGGAACCACAACTACCGGCATGAATTGCACCGCTTGGAACTCGGTCTTCGCGAATGCGCTGGCCAACAGGCCTAGCGCAACGCCCAGTATTGCGCCGAGAACTGCAATGACGATGACCCAGGCAAGACTGCCGGCGATGGTGAGTCCGAGGAATCCGAAAGCAACCGCGCACGCGAGGGCTGCCTGAGCGGCGGCGGAGAGCGAAAATGCCGCCCCGTATCCGGCGAGAAGGTCGAGTTTGCCCATCGGTGTGGTGAGCAGGCGTTCGAGTGTGCCTGAACTGCGTTCGCGTTGCATCGCGATGGACGTGACCAGGAACATGACGACAAACGGCAAGATTCCCAACATCGTGATCGCCACTCGTTGGAAGAGCGAAACCTGGCCGGGTGGCGTCGGGACGTCTTGGTAGAGGAAATAGAGCAGAATCATCAGTAACGACGGGACCAACAAGATCATGGCCACCGTGCGGTGATCTTGGCGGAGCTGAAGCAGAATGCGTACGGTCGTAGCACCGAAGATCCTGATGCTCATGATATTTCGCCTCCGACGGGTGAAGTCCGAATCAGCTCGAGAAAGGCGTCCTCGAGCCGTTCACATCTGGTTTTGGCGCGCAATTCATCGGGTGTGAGTTGAGCGAGGAGGTGCCCGTCTCGCATCAGGATCAGCTCAGCGCAGTGGTCGGCCTCATCCATGACGTGGCTGGAGACCAACAGGGTGGTTCCGCTGCGAGCAAGGTCAGCGAATCGTTCCCACAATTCGACGCGAAGCACCGGATCGAGGCCGACGGTCGGTTCGTCGAGGATCAACACATCAGGTGACGCCACCAACGCGCAAGCCAGCGAGACTCGCCCGCGTTGACCACCAGACAGATCGGCGGCGGTCTGGTCGGCGTATCGGCTCAATCCGACGGCGTCGACCGCTGCTGCGACGTCGGCGCCGGACTTGCCGTAAAGAGCGCCGAAGTACTGGACGTTTCGAGTGACCGTCAGGTCGCCGTACACGCTGGGGGATTGGGTGACATATCCGACCCGGTGGCGAAGAGCAACGGAACCGGCGAGATCGCCCAGCACTCTGACCTCACCACTTTCGACGATCTGTGTTCCGACAATCGCGCGCATCAGGGTTGTCTTGCCGCAGCCGGAGGGTCCGAGCAGTCCGGTGATCGATCCTGCTGATACCTGCAGGTCAAGCGAGTGAAGAACTTCGTGCTTGCCGCGAACGACTCGTAGTCCGCGGATATCTATTGCCGGCGTTGTGGTCACGGTTCGCCTCGTTTCAATAATTCATCACTTGTTGAATTATGCGACTCGGCCGACCGATGAGTCAACGGCGTGGGCACAATCGAAGGGTGAGCATCGAGACCTTGGAAAATGTGGAGAACCCGTTGGAAGCGGGCCTGACAATTCTCGGCTCGACCCTGACCGTCGACGACATCTCGCTGAGGATCGTCGAGGTCGAGGCGTACGGAGGGGAGAAGGACGGGCCATGGCCGGATCCGGCAGCACATTCGTATCGGGGGAGAACGCCGCGGAACAGCGTGATGTTCGGGCGGGCGGGGCGTCTCTACGTCTACCGCAGCTATGGAATGCACTTTTGTATGAACATCTCGTACGGCCCGGATGGTGTCGCGGGTGGTGTTCTGCTCCGAGCGGCCGAAATCGAGGCCGGTCACGATGTGGTGTCTGCTCGGAGATCGCCGGATCGACCATCTCACCAATGGGCCAGAGGGCCGGGTAATCTCGGTGCTTCTGTCGCAATCACGTTGGCGGACAACGGAACAGACGTGTTCAACCCTGCCTCGCGGATTCGGCTCGAATTGGGGGAGTCGAAGGAATGGGTCAGTGGACCGCGGGTGGGGGTCAGTACCGCGGCGGAGGTTCCGTGGCGCCTGTGGATTCCGGACTCGCGAGCGGTGTCCGCGTATCGCCGAAGCCCGCGAGCGCCGGTCATTTCGTGAAGATGGGATGATCGAGTCCGTGACTGAGAATATTCTCGACGAACTGACCTGGCGCGGGCTGATCGCCCAATCAACCGATCTCGACGCTTTGCGTAAAGATCTCGAGGCCGGACCGGTCACGTTGTATGCGGGCTTCGACCCGACAGGACCGAGCCTGCACGCAGGTCACCTGGTTCCGCTCCTCGCGCTCAAGCGGTTTCAGCGCGCCGGCAACCGCCCGATCGTTCTTGCCGGCGGTGCAACGGGCCTGATCGGAGACCCCCGTGACGTCGGGGAACGGACGATGAACTCCGCCGATACCGTCGCGGACTGGGCAGGTCGCATCCGTGGTCAGCTCGAACGATTCGTGGATTTCGACGATTCGCCGACGAGCGCGGTCATCGAGAACAACATGAACTGGACCGGCAAGATGTCGGCCATCGACTTCCTGCGTGATGTCGGCAAACACTTCTCCGTGAACGTCATGCTTGCGCGTGACACCGTGAAGCGTCGTCTCGAGTCGGACGGGATGTCGTACACCGAGTTCAGCTACATGCTGCTCCAGGCCAACGACTACCTGCACTTGCGACGCGACCTCGGCTGCACTCTGCAGGTCGGCGGGTCCGATCAGTGGGGCAACATCATTGCCGGCGTCGAACTCAACCGTCGTGTCGACGGTGAGAGCGTTCATGCAATGACGGTTCCGCTGGTGACCTCGGCCGATGGCAAAAAGTTCGGAAAGTCGACCGGTGGCGGAAGTTTGTGGCTCGACCCCGAGATGACCAGCCCGTACGCCTGGTACCAGTACTTCGTGAACACCGGCGACGCCGACGTGATCAAGTACCTGCGCTGGTTCACCTTCCTGACTGCGGACGAACTCGCAGAGTTGGAGACTGCAACGGCAGAGCGGCCGCATGCGCGAGAAGCGCAGAAGCGACTTGCCGCGGAGATGACGACCTTGGTTCACGGGGAACACAACACCCGTGCTGTCGAGCTCGCCAGTCAGGCGTTGTTCGGCAAGGCGGAGCTGGCGGAACTCGACGAGTCGACGCTAGCCGCGGCGCTGAAAGAAGCATCGGTCAGCGAATTGGCGCCGGGGGAGCCGCGCACGATCATCGATCTGCTCGTGACGAGCGGCTTGTGCGAGAGCAAGGGGGCCGCTCGACGCGCCGTGAAAGAGGGCGGTGCTTCGGTGAACAACCAGAAGGTGTCGGCCGACGACTGGGAGCCCACCGCATCCGATCTGCTTCACGGCAGCTGGTTGGTCGTCCGGCGCGGAAAGCGCAACTTCGCCGGCGTGAGAATCCTTCCAAACTGACGTGTGTGGGGTCACAGTTGTCTTGCGGGGCTCCTGTGGCCGCTGGTGGCCCGCCTCCGGGCGGGCTACCAGCGGATTTAACCTGTCGAACATCTGCGACCTGCACGTTTGACGCTCAGTTTTCATTCGCGTAACTTTGTCCAAGTCAGAGCGACACGGACACCAACCCAGACCGACAGGCCGGGGAAACGCGGTTGGACGAAGTCGGAGACAATCACGCTCAGCGGGAACTTGCTTCCCTGGAGCGAACAAGCTAAGATTGCAACCCTTGCCCCGGAGCTTTCAACCTGGTTGAAGTGATGGTGTGTGCGTGTTCTTTGAGAACTCAACAGTGTGTCGATGAATGTCAGTGCCAAATTTTTTTGGTACTTCACATCCGCGAATGATCAACCGCCTCTTGGGGTTTGGTTGGTTTGTGTGTGGTGTGAGTATTTTTCGTCGGTGATTGTTCATTCTTCCGTCTGAATGGTTGCCGACACAT